>NZ_PKKS01000023.1:0-913497 GCF_002859085.1 Pseudomonas sp. QC2 | reverse complement strand
ACCATGCTGGCAGCCTTGAGCTTGAACTCACTCGAATAAGATTTACGCATATCCAAACACCTCAGATTTGGGCGCTATCATAGCGCCCGATTGAAGTGTCCAAAATCATTAGGCCAGTTCAGCTTGCCCCCGATAGCGGTGGGTCAGTTGGAATATCGTTGACTGAACCACCGCCATCGGGGGCAAGCCCCCTCCCACATTGGGATCTTCAAGTCGCTGGAAACGTTGAATCGCCCAAGCACTCGCACCGAACGCTTCACCGTCGGCTACTGACACAACACAGTTGATCTTCAGCGCTACGGTTGTTGTGCTTGGCTCACTAACCAAACCATTAAGGCTTCGAGCCCCGCCGATGGCTTGGTGTCCGGTGGATACACCAGGTAATACCCCATCCCCGTCGGTACCCTCAGTTCAAACGGCGTCGCCAACCGCCCCGCTTTCAAATCCTCGCCAATCAACGCACTGTCGCCAATCGCCACGCCCGAACCTTGGGACGCCACCGTCATCGCCAGATCCAGCGTTTCAAAATGATGCCCCTGGCTCAAATTGTTCAGCCGCGTATTCGCCGCCTTCAGCCACAACGCCCAATCCCGCTCATCGCGCGTGGGGTGCAGCAGTACCTGTTGCTGCAGGTCGGCCGGTGTGTGCAAGCCACCGAGCAACGCCGGCGCGCAGACCGGGGTGAGTTGCTCATCGAACAGGTGCCGGGCCTCGGCCGACTGCTCGGCGATGGGCGCATAGATCACCGCCGCGTCGAATTGCTCACGGCGAAAGTCCACGGTGTAGGCCACGGTGGTGGTGAGTTCCACCGGCACGTCGGGGCGCTCCCGCTGCCATTGCATCAGGCGCGGCAGCAGCCAGCGCATCACACAGGTGGAGGCCTTGAGTTGCAGGGTCTGGCGGCGATTGCCGATCTGCTCGACCGCCTCACTGATCAGGCCGAACACCTGGTGGGCGCGCAGTGACCATTCGCGGCCCTCTTCGGTCAGGCTCAAGCCGCGCGCCTGGCGTTGGAACAGCGCGTAGCCCAAATGGCTTTCCAACCCGGCAATCTGCCGGCTCACCGCGCCTTGGGTGATGTGCAATTGCTCGGCGGCGCGGGTGAAATTGCAGCACTGGGCCGTGACCCAGAAGGTGTGCAGCGCAGGCAGTGGCGGGAGGCGTTTCATAACAGGCGGAGCCATGACGTGAGGACATGGCTAGTATGACTTTTTATCGATTGTTGTCGCTACCGGCCAGCCGCTCCAATAGCGCCTCGAATCCATAACAAGAGCGACCTCTATGGCGACCTGCGGCGAAGTATTGGTCAACCTCCTGGAAGGCTACGGCGTGGACCAGGTGTTTGGCATCCCTGGCGTGCACACCGTGGAGTTGTACCGCGGCCTGGCCCGTTCCAGCATCCGTCACGTCACCCCGCGCCACGAACAGGGCGCCGGTTTCATGGCCGACGGTTATGCGCGCACCCGTGGCAAGCCCGGCGTGTGCTTCATCATCACCGGCCCCGGCATGACCAATATCACCACCGCCATGGGCCAGGCCTATGCCGACTCGATCCCGATGCTGGTGATTTCCAGCGTGCAGTCACGCAGCCAATTAGGCGGCGGGCGCGGTAAGTTGCACGAGCTGCCGAACCAGGGCGCGATGATGGCCGGCGTGGCGGCGTTCTCCCACACCTTGATGTCGGCGGCGGAATTACCCGGCGTGTTGGCGCGGGCCTTTGCGTTATTCCAGGCCGGGCGACCACGACCGGTGCATATCGAAATCCCGCTGGATGTGTTGGTGGAAAATGCCGACGCACTGCTCGGCAGTGAGCCCGTCAGCGTGGCCCGTGCCGGTGCGGCGCCGTCGGCGGTCAAGCAGATGAGCCAGTTGCTCGCGGCGGCCAAGCGGCCCTTGATTCTGGCGGGTGGCGGCGCCATCGACGCGGCCCCGGCACTGACGCAATTGGCCGAGGCGCTCGGCGCGCCGGTGGCCCTGACCATCAACGCCAAAGGCCTGCTGCCCGCACGCCACCCGCTGCTGATCGGCTCGACCCAGACCCTGGTCGCCACCCGTGCATTGGTGGCCGAAGCAGACGTGGTGTTGGCCATCGGCACCGAGCTGGCGGAGACCGACTACGACGTCACCTTCGCCGCCGGTTTCGAGATTCCCGGAGCCTTGCTGCGCATCGACATCGACCCGGACCAGACCGTGCGCAACTACCCGCCACAGGTGGCGCTGGTGGCCGACGCACAGATCGCCGCCGAGGCGTTGGTGCATGCGCTGAGCAGCCAACCATTGCCGCCACGCAACAGTGCCTGGGGCGCTGAACGTGTCGCACGCTTGTGGGCCGAACTGGACCCTGCCTGGGACGCCGCCACCCGTGCGCAAACCCTGTTCCTCGACACTGTGTTGGACACACTGCCCAACGCCGTGCTGGTCGGTGACTCGACCCAACCGGTGTACAGCGGCAACCTGACCCTGAACCTCGACCACCCGCGCCGCTGGTTCAACTCGTCCACCGGCTACGGCACCTTGGGCTACGCCCTGCCCGCCGCTATCGGCGCCTGGCTGGGGCGTGGCGATGGGCAACCGGTGGTGTGCCTGATCGGCGACGGCGGCCTGCAATTCACCCTGCCGGAACTGGCCAGCGCCGTGGAAGCACGCACGCCGATCATCGTGCTGCTGTGGAATAACCACGGCTATGAAGAGATCAAGAAATACATGCTCAACCGTGCCATCGAGCCGGTCGGCGTGGACATCTACACCCCGGACTTTATCGGTGTGGCCAAGGCACTGGGCTGTGCGGCCGAAAGCATCCAGGGCATCGAGCAACTGCGCACGGCATTGCGCAACGCCGCTGATCGCCAGGGGCCGACACTGATTGAAATCGACCAAGGCCAGTGGATGCGGGAGGTGGCGCAATGAGCCCGGTCGTGAACGGTGTGTATATCAACGGTGAGTGGCGTGCCGGAGAAGCCGTGCTGGAGGTGATCAACCCGGCCACCGAGGCCATCCTGGCCCAGGTCAGCGTCGGCAATGCGGGCACCGTGAGCCTGGCGGTCGACGCCGCCAGCGCAGCCCTCGCCGACTGGTCGAAAAGCACCGGCCGCGATCGTGCCGCCCTGCTGCGCAGGATCGCCCAGGGCGTGGGCGAGCAGCGCGAACAGTTGATGCACCTGCAGTCGAGCAACAACGGCAAGCCGCTATTTGAAGCCGCGATCGATGTGGACGACGCGATCGCCACCTTCGAGTATTACGCCACGGTGGCCGACGACCTGGACGCCGGCCAGGACCTCCCGGTGGCGCTGCCCAGCGCTGACTTCAGCGCACGCCTGCGTCGCGAACCGTGCGGCGTGGTGGGGCTGATCGTGCCGTGGAATTTCCCCATGGTGACCACCGCCTGGAAACTCGCCCCGGCCCTGGCGGCCGGTTGCTGCGTGGTGCTCAAGCCATCGGAAGTCACACCGTTGGCGGAGTTGCAGTTGGCGCGGATTATCGCCGAGGCAGGCGTGCCGGCCGGGGTGTTCAACCTGGTGTGTGGCACCGGCCTAGACGTCGGCGCGCCGTTGGCGGCAGACCGTCGAGTGGCGAAGATCTCCTTTACCGGCAGTAACGCCGTCGGTGTGCAGGTGATGCAACGCGCGGCCGAAACCATCAAGGGCGTGAGCCTGGAATTGGGCGGCAAATCTTCATTGTTGATGCTGGCGGATGCCGACTTGGACCTGGCGGTGGAACTGGCCTGTGGCGGTGGATTTTTCAACGCTGGGCAGATGTGTTCAGCCACCAGTCGCGTGCTGGTGGCTGACAGCCTGGCGGATGAATTCCTGCAGCGTGTTCAGGCACGCGCTGAAAGCATTCGCGTGGCCGATCCCTTTGCCGATGAAGTAGAAATGGGCGCGCTGATCAACCGCGTGCAGTATCAGCGGGTGCTGGGGCATATCCAGCGCGGCATCGAAGACGGCGCCCGTTTGCTCTGCGGCGGTGAGCGCCCGGCGGATCTGCCGAAGGGCTTTTTCATTCGCCCCACCGTGTTTACCGATGTGCCGCTGGACAGCGCATTGTGGAACGAAGAAATCTTCGGCCCAGTCCTGTGTGTACGACGGTTCGCGACTGAGGACGAGGCCATCGCACTGGCCAACAACAGCGATTTCGGCTTGGTGGCGAGCGTGGTCAGCCGTGACAACGAAACCGCCGAGCGCGTGGCGAATGCCTTGCAGGCCGGGCTGGTGTGGATCAACGCGCCGCAAGTGATCTTTGCGCAAGCGGCGTGGGGCGGTTACAAGCAGAGCAGCATCGGCCGCGAGCTAGGGCCGTGGGGGTTGGCGGCGTTTCAGGAGATCAAGCATGTGATCAGATCCAACTGAGGGCGCAGGTCAAATGTGGGAGGGGGCTTGCCCCCGATGGCGGTGTGTCAGTCAACAATGTTCTGACTGAACCACTGCTATCGGGGGCTCGCCCTCTCCCACATGTTGATCAGCGCAATTTTTAGATAGACCTAGCGACTTTCTCATTTGCCCCACTCCCCCGCCCATGGCCTGATGCCCCCTTGTTCACTCAAGGCCGTCCCATGGAAACCGTTCACACCAAACCCACCACCGCCCTGTGGCTGATGATCAGCGTCGTGCTGGTCGCCCTCAACCTGCGCCCGTCGATGGCCGCCGTGGGCCCGCTGTTGTCGTCGATTCGCACCGATGTGCCGTTGAGTTTCAGCAGCGCCGCCTTGCTGACGATGTTGCCGGTGATGGCCATGGGCTTGGCGATGTTCTTTGGCATGGGCCTGGCCAAGCGTTTTGGCGAGCACCGCAGCATCGTGGTGTCGCTGTTGGTGATTGGCGTGGCCACGCTGTCGCGGTTGTTCCTCGACTCGGCGCTGGAGTTGATCGTCAGCGCCATCGCCGCCGGGGTGGGGATTGCGATGATCCAGGCGTTGATGCCGGCGCTGATCAAATCGCGGTTCAGCGATAACGTCTCGCTGTTCATGGGCCTGTACGTCACCGCGATCATGGGCGGTGCGGCACTGGCGGCGTCGTTTGCGCCCTTCGTGCAAGTGCAGACCGGCAGTTGGCGCATTGGCCTGGCGATCTGGGCCGTGCTCGCCGTGCTGGCCCTGGTGTTCTGGTATGCGCAGCGCTCAGCGCTGCCGCCCCTGCCACAAGCCGGCGGCGGCCCTCAAGAATCGTTTTTCGGCAATGGCCGCGCCTGGTTGCTGGCAGTCTTCTTTGGCCTGGGCACCGCGTCCTATACCTGCGTACTCGCCTGGCTCGCGCCGTACTACGTTGAGCAAGGCTGGAGCGAACAGAACGCCGGGTTGCTGCTGGGCTTTTTGACGGCCATGGAAGTGGTGTCCGGCTTGGTCACGCCCGCCATCGCCAACCGCCGCCAGGATAAACGCGGGGTGGTGGCCGTGCTGCTGGTGCTGATCATCCTCGGTTTCTGCGGCTTGATCCTCAGCCCGCAACACCTGAGCCTGCTGTGGCCTTGCCTGCTCGGCCTGGGCATCGGCGGCCTGTTCCCGATGAGCCTGATCCTCTCCCTCGACCACCTCGACAACCCGCGCCGCGCCGGTGGCCTCACCGCGTTTGTGCAAGGTATTGGCTACCTGATTGCCGGGCTGTCGCCGCTGATCGCCGGGATGATCCGCGACCAGCTGGGCAGCTTCGAATGGGCCTGGTGGTCGCTGACGGCAGTGATCGTGGTGATGCTGCTGATCGTCGTGCGTTTTAACCCCAAGCATTACGCGCACCATATCCGCTGAGGTCGTGTTGCAAACAGTATTTGTCCCACAGCAAACATAGAAATGCCCTACAGCGCTTTCTATTGGCACGTCCGTTCCGTTAAGCTTTTGCGCTGTCTTGTACTGAGTTCGGTACAACGGGTTTACGGACGAAACCGATGTTAAACAGTAACTTGCTCAGAAAACTCGATATGCAGGACTTGATGGTGTTTATCGCCGTCTACGATCAGAGCAGCGTTACCGAGGTGTCCGAAACGCTGTTTGTCAGCCAGTCCACCGTGAGCTACAGCTTGAAGAAGCTGCGCACCAGTTTTGAAGACGAACTGTTTATCAACACCCGGGCGGGCATGCGGCCGACGTACAAGGCCACCACCATGTACGGCCATGTGCAGAAGATCCTCGAAAGCATCAACCTGTGCCACGCCGGTGGCCAGGCCTTCGACCCGACCCAGAAAGCCGTGACGTTCAATGTCTGCGCGCCGGAATACTTCGAACAGTTGATCCTGCCGCGCCTGTTGAAACACTTCGATCACGCCGACCTGCCGGTGATCGTCAATGTGCAGAAACTGGAAACCGACATCCCCGCCGATGACCTGCGTGAGGGCCGCCTGGACTTGGTGATCTGCTTCGGCCCCAACTTCCACCGTGCCCATAAAGACTTCCGCACCCAGATGTTGCTGGAGGACGATCTGGTGTGCGTCTTCGATAAGCGCTCGGCACCGCGGGAAGCGGCCTTCAGCCTGCAATCCTTCGTCGAGCGGCGCCATGTATTCCCCACGCCGTGGACCTCCGACACCAACATGATCGACGGCTGGCTGGCGCGCCAGGCGCACAAGCGCCAAGTGATCGCCCGCGCCAACAGCTACGGCGCGGCGCTGAAGATGATCACCGGCACCGACTTCATCGTCACCCTGCCGCGCCGCGTGCAAAAACTGCTGGCGCCGGCGACGGTGTTCGGCCATTGCGAAGTGCCCAACGGCTTGCCGGGGTTCACGCTGGAGATGCAGTGGAATGAAACCAGTGAACAGGACAGTGCCAATACCTGGTTTCGTGAGCAGGTGGTGAAGGTGTGCGCGGATCAGGGGTTACTCTAACGTCTGTGGCGAGCCGCTTGCTCCCGTTGGACCGGGCTGGCGCTCCAGTGCGAAGCGCTCCCAAGATGTTGGGGCCGCTGCGCAGCCCAGCGGGAGCAAGCTCCCTCGCCACAGTTGATGGTGTGTCAGCCAATGGCGACTTTGCTGTAGGACTCGCGATCCATATCTATCACCTGGACGCTCAGCTGAACCTGGATATCCGCCGGCCAATCGCCCAGATCCTGCAGTGCTGCCAGCAGGCTCTCCGACAACTGTTTCTTGACCTGTGGCGACCGCCCACTGAGCAGTGACAGCCTCACCGCCATAAAGCCACGCGGGTCGAGAGAGGTGCCGACCTGGAAACTCTCGACCTTGAGCGCTCGGCTTTTGATATCGAACTCGGAACCAAACTGCCCGGACGCCATCAGCACGTTATTGAGCCGCAACAGGGTTTTCTCAACGGCCAGGTTCGTCAGGTTGGCGGTGTATTCCAAGTGCAGATGTGGCATGGAGGGCTCCGAATTTGTTGTAGGAAGATTTGTAGATATATCACGTGAGTCAGGCCTGGGTCGCCAACCCTCGATCACTCATAAACGCCTCGAGCCGCGAACGCACCCAGCGCTCGGCCGGGTCGGTGTCCACATGGCTGAGCCAGACCATGGACAAATCCAGGGTCGGCGTCTCGAACGGAAACGGCTCGCAGAACAGGTGGCCCGACACCGCCATGGCCTCGGCGGTGTAGTCCGGCAGGCTGGCGATCAGGTCCGTGCCGGCCAGCAAGGCCGGCAGCGCGCTGTATTGCGGCACCGACAGCACCACGTGGCGTTTTCGGCCGATTTCCGCCAGCCACTCATCGGCAAACCCCGACACGTTGGCGGTGTGAGACACCAGCACATGGGGCCGTGAGCAATATTCATCGAGGGTCAGCGGTGTGTCCGACGCATCGGCGCGCAGCAAGCGTGGGCGGATATGGCGCAGCAACTTGCGCTTGGCATTGGCCGGCAGGCCACGGGTCTGGGTGATGCCGACGGTGATATCGCCGGAGGCCAACAAATCGGGAATGCGCCAGTAGTCCACATGCTGCACCACGAACACCACTTGCGGCGCTTCCTGGCGCAAGGCGCGCAGCAGCGGTGGCAGCAGGCCGAACTCGACATCATCGGACAGGCCGATGCGGAACGTCATGGTGCTGACGGACGGGTCGAAATCGTGGGTCAGGCTCAAGGCCGATGACAACGAATCCAGAGCCGGCGACAGGTGCTGGATGATTTCCTCGGCCCGCGCGGTGGGCTCCATGCGGTGGCCGACGCGAATGAACAGCGGGTCGTTGAACAGCGTGCGCAAGCGGTTGAGGGCCGAACTGATGGTCGGCTGGCCGAGAAACAGCTTCTCCGCCACCCGCGTCACATTGCGCTCAAGCATCAACGCTTCAAACACCACCATCAGGTTGATGTCGGCCTTGCGTAATTCATTGCGATTCATCGGCGCCAGCCCCTTTCCCCAAGCCAAGCCGCAGTTTAGAAAGCGCGGGGGGCTGCGTCTATGCGCGCACTGTTCATCCAGACGCTTTGCGACTATAAATCAGCTCTCAATGGTCACAGGAACACCGCCGTGCTGGTCATTCTTGCCTTAAGCATCCTGCTCGGCGGCGTTTTGCTCTGGGCCATCAAGTTCATCGCTCATCCCACCGCCAGGACACTGCTGCGCGCCTTTGTCGGGTTATGCCTGGCGGCGGTCGTGGCTTATCTGGTGCTGGCTTCCGGGTTTCCGACTTCGCTGCTGGTCTGAGCCGCCTCCTGGCCCTGGCGCAGACGCAATGCCGCCAACGCGGCCACCACCAATACCAGCGCAATCACTTTCAAGCCGTTCATCGCATTGCCGGTGCTCATCTCGATCGCGCCCATCACCGACGGCCCGACAAACCCGCCCAACAGCCCGCAGGCGTTGACGAACCCCAGCCCGCCCGCCAGTGCCACGCCCTTGAGACGCGAGGCCGGGTACAGAAAGATGATCGACTGCACCACAAAGAACATCACCGCCGACAGGCAAAAGCCCAGCAGGCTGAACACCGGCCCCGACACCGACGCAATGCCCAACCCCAGCGCCATGGTCAGCAGCCCGGTGACCAACAGTCGACGGCAACGCCCCGGCGTCGTGGCGAAACGCGGGATCAGTACCGCGCCGAGTGCCGCCGCGATCCAGGGCAAGGAGGTCAGCAGGCCAACGCTCATGGTGCTCAACTCGCCGTATTTGCTGATGATGCTCGGCAGGAAAAAGATCACCGTGTAGATAGTGATCTGATGGCAAAAGTACACAAAGATCGCCAGCAGGATTTGTGGGGTCAGCCAGTTTTTCAATGAGTGCCCACCCTCGCCCGCGCCCTCTTCGGTTTCCAGCGCGATGCGTTGTTCGATCCCGCGTGCTTCCTCGGCCGACAGCCAGGGCGCCTTGCTCGGACGGTCCGGCAGTTTGCGCCACACCACCCAGGCGAACGCCACGGCCGGCAAGCCTTCCAGCAGGAACATCCACTGCCAGCCGTGCCAGCCGAGCATACCGTCCATGCGCATCAAGGCGGCGCCCACCGGGCCGCCGATGATGTTGGCAAAGCACACGCCGAGCAGGAAATAACCGGTAGCGCGCGCCCGTTGTTCGCGGTTGAACCAGTAGGTCAGGTACAGCATCACGCCTGGAAACAGCCCGGCCTCGGCAATCCCCAGCAACAGGCGCAGCACGTAGAACGAGGTCTCGCCCTGCACAAAGGCCATGGCCGCCGAGATCAGGCCCCAGGTCGCCATGATCCGCGCAATCCAGAAGCGGGCGCCGACCTTGTGCATGATCAGGTTGCTGGGGATTTCCGACAGCGCATAGGTCAGGAAAAACAGCCCCGCGCCCAGTCCATAGGCCGCGGCGGAAATGCCCAGGTCGACGTCCAGGTGATGCTTGGCCAGGGCAATGTTGGTGCGGTCCAGGAAGCTCAGGATGTAGGCGATGATCAGCAAGGGCATCAGCTTGACGAACATCAGTTTGTTCAACGCCTGCGGCTCGCGGGCGTGGGGGGCGGAAGTCATCGGCAATTCCTCTTGGCGCCCCGCCAGCCAGGCTGGGGGGCGCATCGGTGTTGTTCTAGGAGTCGAGTTGCACAACCAACGCCTGGGGGCGATGGGAAAACAGTTGCAGCAGCGCGCCGCCCAGGGCGCAGCCGGCCATCACGAAGAAACACACGGTGTAACCGTGCAGCGTGGTCCAACCGCCGCCCATGGCGATCAGGCTGCCCATCAGCACCGGCGCCAGGCCGCCGCCGATGAACATCGCTGTGGTGATGATGCCGTTGGCGGTGGAGGTCGCCGACGGCTCGGCCGAGTCGCAGGCCACCGCGTAGTAGATCGGCCACACCGCATTGGCGACCAGGCCGAACAGCAGTTGCACAACGATGATCAACGTCAGGGTATTGGCGAAGTAGAACGCGCCGACACTCGCCGCCATCCACAGCCCGCAGATGATCAGGGTGGTGCGCCGGCCGATGATGTCCGACAGCGACGGCCACACCAGTTGCCCGAGGATGCCGGTGAGGGTGAACACCACGCTCATCCCTGCCGACTCGGCCAATGACAGCCCGGCGATATTGTAGAGGTAGGCCGGCAGCACGATGTTCACGCCCATGTACACCACCTGCGTGAGCATGGTGTTACCGGCCGTGAGGGCGATATTGCGGTTGCGCAAGGTGGCGACAAAGGTGCGCCAGGCTTCGCCTTTGACTTGGCTGGCCGGCGCGTTGTCCGGCGGGGTCATGCCTTTGGCGGCGATGTCGACGTACAGCGCGGTGATGCGCTCGGCGGTGGAATAACGCGCCCAGAAGATCATCAACGGCAGCGCCACCACAAAGGCAAAAAAGAACACATAACGCCAGTTGTCCTCGCCAAACACCGTGATGACAAAACTCGCAACGATGCCGCTGAGCATCGCGCCAATCGGGTAGCCGGTGTGGTGCGCGCCCAAGGCAAAGCCGCGACGTTCCACCGGCCACCATTCGGCGGTGTTGCTGACGCCGACCGGCTCGCCCCAGCCGGCGCCGAGGTTGACGCCGACCCGCAGGGCAATGAAGGTGGCGAGGTTGCCGCTCAACGCCTTGAAGCCGGACAGGAACGAAATCGCGGTGTAGCCCAGCACCAGTGGTACCTGGAAGCGCGCACGTTTCCAGCCGCCACCGTAGCGGTCGCTCCACATCGAGCCGGGGATATCCAGCAACGCCAAGGCCAGCATGACCACCGTGGCCACGGTGCCCCATTGATCGGCGGACAAATCGAAATGCTTGGAGATGGTCGGCCCCAGGCGCAATACGATCTCACGGTCGTAGGCGTTGAGGATCCAGATCATCCAGCAGACCAGCAGGGATACCCAGGAATGCCGGTGAATGCTGCGCAGCGACGCTTTTTTTATAGTTGCCATGGGCCTCTCCAGGCGCGCAAGGGCGCGCACTGACACAAGGTTGCGAAGGAATATGCCTTTTTGAACACACGCGCTAGCTGGCGAACCGTCGCTCGGCTATTCCTTGCACGCCCAACCCGGTAATGGCGAACAGCGCTCCGCGCTGCTGGCCGTCTGCCGGGAAACGCGGCAGCGGCGGCTTGGCCATAGAGGTCACAAACAGGGTGTCGAGGTTCGGCCCGCCGAAGGTCAGGCTGGTGACCTTTTTCACCGGCATCTGGATGACGCGGTCGACCTGACCCTCCGGGGTGTAGCGCACCAGCTTCCCGGCATAGACCAGGGCTTGCCACAGGCACCCTTCGGCGTCCACGGTGCAGCCGTCAGCGGCGCCACCGCCGCAGGTGTCGACCTTGGCGAAGGTGCGGCGGTTGCTCACATTGCCCGTGGCGAGGTCATAGTCGTAGGCCCAGATCTCGCCGGACCAGGTGTCGCAGAAGTAAAAGGTCTCTCCCGACGGGCTCCAGCAAGGGCCGTTGGACACGATGATGCCTTCGTCCAGGGTGTGCAGGCTCAGGTCGGCGTCCAGGCGGTAAAGCTTGGCGCTGGCGTTGTCTTCCAGCGTGTCCATCGAACCGAAGATGAAACGGCCCTGCCGGTCGACCTTGCCGTCGTTGAGGCGGTTATCGGGCAGGTGCGGTTCCGGGTCGATGACCAGGTTGAGCTCCCCGCTGCTGAGGTCCAGTGTGTGCACGCCGTTCTGCAGCGCGACAATCGCAGACTCACCAGCGTGGCGCAGGGCCATGGAGCCGATCTTCTGGCCCACCTCCCAGGCGCGCAACTCGCGGCCATCCTCGGTGCAGCGCAGGATGCGGCCGTCGGCGCTGTCGATCCAATACAAACGTTGTTGCTCGACGTCCCACACAGGGCCTTCGCCCAGGGTGGTCTTGACGTCCACAAGCACTTCGATACGCATGGTGATCCCCTTATTGTTGTTGTGCGGGATGCAGGCCGCGCCTTGACGCGGCGGTTTGTCGGGTTAGAAATTGACTTGGTCGCGCCCCTTGAGCCCGAGGATTTCCCGCGCTTCATCCGGCGTGACGACCCGATGCCCGAGGGCTTCGATCACCGTGCGAATACGCCGTACCTGGTCGGCATTCGACGCCGCCAGCTTGCCCGGGCCATCCCACAGCGAATCCTCCAGGCCGACACGGGCGTTACTGCCCATGGACAGGCCCATGGTCGCCAGCGGAATCTGCCCACGCCCGGCGCCGAGGATCGACCACACGTAGTCGTCGCCGAACAGGCGGTCGGCGGTGCGGCGCATGTGTGCCAAGTCCTCCGGGTGGCCGCCGATGCCGCCGCGCAGGCCGAACACCGACTGGATAAACAACGGCGGCTTGAGCAGGCCGCGTTCGAGGAAATGCGCGGCGGTGTACAGGTGGCCGATGTCGTAGCACTCGATCTCAAACCGCGTGCGGTTCTCGGCGCACGAATTGAGGATGTGGGTGATGTCGCGGAAGGTGTTGCGAAAAATCCGGTCGTCACTCTCTTCCAGGTAAGGCCGTTCCCAGTCGTGCTTGAACTCGGTAAAGCGGTTGAGCATTTCGTAGAGGCCGAAGTTCATCGAGCCCATGTTCAGCGAGGCCAGTTCCGGCTTGAACTGCATCACCGGTTGCAGGCGCTCTTCCACGCCCATGGTCGGTGCGCCGCCGGTGGTGATGTTGATCACCACGTCACTGGCGGCCTTGATGTGCGGCAGGAATTCGGCGAACAGCGCCGGGTCCTGGCTGGGGCGGCCGTCAACCGGATCACGGGCATGCAGGTGGACAATCGCGGCGCCAGCCTCGGCGGCGCCGATGGCGGCATCGGCAATTTCCTGCGCGGTAATCGGTAAATGCGGCGACATCGACGGCGTATGAATCGCACCGGTAACGGCACAGGTAATGATGACAGGACGTTTTTTGGACATGACGAATCTCCGACTTTTATTCTTATGAAAAAAATCCTGGGTACAGCGCGATATGTTCTTCCGTGGCTTACAGGTACTCGACGTTACCGTCGACGCTGATCGCCTGGCCGGTCACATTGCGTGCGGCGGGCGAACAGAGGAACAAGGCCATGGCTGCCACGTCTTCGGCGGTGACCATGCGCTTGAGGGAAATCTTGTTGAGGTATTCCTGGCGCATCTCGGTTTCGGGCACGCCGACCTGTTCGGCACGCGCGCGGATCACACCGTCCATGCGCGGGCCTTCGACGATGCCGGGCAGCAAGGCGTTGACGCGGATATCGCTCTCGCCCAGCTCCGACGCCAGGGATTTCATCAAACCGACAATCGCCCATTTGGTCGCCGCATACGGCGTGCGCCACGCGTAGCCCAAGCGCCCCGCCACCGAGGCGATATGCAGCAGGTGGCCGTGGGATGATTCCTTGAGCATCGGCACCGCGTGGTGGGCAAACCGGTACTGCGCAGTGAGATTGATGTTGATGGTGGCTTGCCACTCGGCGTCGCTGATCGCATCGATGCCGCCGGTAGGCCCGGCGATCCCGGCGTTGTTGACCAGCACATCAAGGCCGCCGAAATGCTCGCGCTGTACCTTGAACACCGCCTCGATCTGCGCGGCATCACTGACGTCGGCGCGGGTGGCGACGGTGCCCGGGTATTTGTCGCGAAACGCGGCCAGGGCTGGCTCGCTCACATCACACACATGCACCTGGGCACCGGCCTCCAGATATGCCGCCGCCAGCACTTCACCGATGCCGGCAGCCCCGCCGGAAATCAATACACGTAACCCAGGATAGGGCTGCAGCCGCTGTAGGACACTCATGCTCGTTTACCTCCTGAAGCAGACGACCGCGAACGGTCGCTCTTGACGAGCAGGCGCGCCAGGGAATCGGCGGCCTGCATGATGTCATCGGTCACCGCCGCGCGTGCACCGGCGCCATCACGGGCAGCCAGGGCCTCGACGATGCGCGTGTGCGCCTCCATCGAGCGTTGCAGGTGAGCTTTATCCGGGGCGACCAGCGCAAAGCACGGGCCCATGTGCAGCCAGAAGTTTTCCACGGCGGCCATGGTCAACTCGGCCTGGGCCACGGCGTAGATACGCCGGTGAAAGGCAAAGTTGGTCCACAGGTAGCGCGACACGTCGACTTCGTCGGCGGCGTGCTGCATTTGCTGGCACAGGTCGGTGATTTCATCGAGGTCGGCCTTTTGCAGGAGCAGCACGGCTTTTTCCGCCAGCAGCCCTTCAAGGGCGACCCGCGCATCACGAATTTCGCGCAGGCGTTCGACCGTCATAAGGCGTACACGCAGACGGGACGTTTCGGTGACTTCAAAGGCGTTTTCGGCGCTGAGGCGTTGCAGGGCTTCGCGCACTGGCATCGGGCTGGAACCGAGGGCTTCGGCGAGGCCGCGAATGGTGAGTTTCTGGCCGGGCTGGAAACGGCCACTCATCAATGCTTCGCGGATCTGGCGATAGACCTGGTCTTGCAAGGTATCGCGGGACACCTGGCGCAGGGTGGGCAGGAGGAGCGGACCATCTGTCATGAGGCAAAACCTGTGTTGTCGTTCTTATGGCCCCAATATGTGATCACAAATCAAATATGTCAAATAGTTTCCCATCTCCAAATCGCACGCACAAACAGCTGATGAATTTTCGACTGCACCGCCGATTGATAGCCAACGAACATCAATCCATTTAAATTTGTCACTTTTCATTTCTAAATGTGTCAGCCACTATTCCAGGTCTTAAGCGAGACAAGCACTTCAAAAAGAACGCTGGAGACACAAAACCATGACTAGCCCTACCCGACCCGACTCTGCCCACTCGAAAGTTGGTGCGGTATTCCGCGTTACTTCGGGCAATTTCCTCGAACAGTTCGACTTCTTTCTGTTCGGTTTCTACGCCACCTATATCGCTGCCGCGTTCTTCCCCTCCGCTAATGAGTTTGCATCATTAATGATGACCTTCGCCGTGTTCGGCGCGGGCTTCCTGATGCGGCCGTTGGGCGCGATTATTTTGGGTGCCTACATCGATGACGTCGGTCGCCGCAAAGGGCTGATCGTGACGCTGTCGATCATGGCCAGCGGCACGCTGCTGATCGTGCTGGTGCCCGGTTATCACACCATTGGCTTGTGGGCGCCCTTGCTGGTGCTGCTGGGCCGCCTGCTGCAAGGTTTCTCGGCCGGCGCGGAATTGGGCGGCGTGTCGGTGTACCTGTCTGAAATGGCGACACCGGGCCGCAAAGGTTTCTACACCAGCTGGCAATCGGGCAGCCAACAGATCTCTATCGTGGTCGCCGCCGCGCTGGGTTATGGCCTGAACGTATGGATGGAGCCGGCGGTGGTAGCCGATTGGGGCTGGCGCATTCCATTCGCCATCGGCTGCGTGATTATCCCGTTCATTTTCATCCTGCGTCGCAGCCTGCAGGAAACCGAAGAGTTCGCCAACCGCAAGCATCGCCCGACCATGCGCGAAGTGCTGGCAACCCTGGCGAAAAACTGGACGGTGGTGATTGGCGGCATGTTGATGGTGGCCATGACCACCACTGCGTTCTACCTGATCACCGTGTACGCGCCGACCTTCGGCAAGACCGTGCTGCAACTGAGCACTTCCGATGCCCTGCTGGTGACGTTGCTGGTGGCCGTGTCGAACTTTGTCTGGCTGCCGATCGGCGGTACGTTGAGCGACCGTTTTGGCCGCAAGCCGGTACTGATCGCCATGACTGCGCTGACCGTTCTCACCGCTTATCCAGCGCTGTCCTACGTGGTGAATTCGCCAAGCTTCGCCCATATGCTGGAAACCCTGCTGTGGTTCTCCTTCCTCTACGGCATGTACAACGGCGCGATGATCCCGGCGCTGACCGAAATCATGCCGGTGGAAGTGCGCGTGGCGGGCTTCTCCCTGGCCTACAGCCTGGCAACGGCGATCTTCGGCGGCTTTACCCCGGCGATTTCCACCTGGTTCATCCACATCACCGAAGACAAGGCCTCGCCGGCCTACTGGCTGATGTTCGCCGCGCTGTGCGCCCTGTGTTCGACCCTGGCGCTGTATCGCCGCGCCAATGCCCGTGGGCAAGTCATGCAGGGGGCCGCGTGATGAAGCCACTGCTCAAGACCCTGACGGCCCTGGCCCTCGGCGCCGTGGCGCTGACGGCCCAGGCCGAACAGCTCAAGGTGATGACCTCCGGCGGCTTCACTGCCGCGTATAAATTGCTCGGCCCGCAGTACGCCAAGCAAAGCGGCGACAGCCTGGACACCATTCTCGGCCCGTCGATGGGCAAGGCGCCGGAAGCGATTCCCAACCGCCTGGCCCGTGGTGAACACGCCGACATGGTGATCATGGTCGGCTACGCCCTGGATGAGTTGATCAAGCAAGGCAAGGTCGACCCGGCCTCCCGTGTGGAACTGGCGGACTCGCGCATCGGCCTGGTGGTGAAGGCAGGCGTGCCAAAGCCTGCCATCGGGACTGACGCCGAACTGAAAGCCGTGCTGAGTCAAGCCAAATCAGTGGCGTACTCGGACAGCGCCAGCGGTGTGTATGTCGAGAAAGAGCTGTTCAAGAAGCTCGGCATGCCCGCCAAGGGCACCATGATCGAACGCCTCCCGGTGGCCGAACAGGTCGCCAAGGGAGACTACGAAGTGGGCTTGCAGCAGGTGGCGGAATTGTTGCCGGTGCCGGGTGTGACCTATGTCGGCAAGATCCCGGAGGACGTGCAATCGGTGACGCGCTTTGCGGCGGGTATTCCGGTCAACGCCGAGCACCCGACGCGGGCCAAGGCGCTGCTGCATTACCTGGCCTCGCCCGAGGCGCAACCGGTGGTGCAATCCACCGGCCTGGACTCGGTGTCACGCTGAGCGAAACGGCATCTCACGCACTAACCGCTCCAACTCCAGCGCCGCCGGGGGCAATGTCCGCCCGCGGCGTTTGATCAAACCCACATTGCGCATCACCTGTGGCTCCACCAACGGCACACTCACCAGAATCGGGTGTTCCAGCGCCGGCATCGCAATCGACGGTACCATCGCCACGCCCAGCCCGGCCTCCACCAGCCCGATCATCGTAGTCACGTGGTGCGTCTCGCAGATACTCGGCTTTTTCACCCGTATGCCACGCAAGGCCTGGTCCAGCAGGCTGCGGTTGCCGGAGGTTTTGTCGACGGTGATGTAGTCGTACTCATAGGCTTCGGTCCAGGTCACGCTGTCGCGCTGGGCCAGCGGGTGGTCGCGGCGACAGGCCAGGACATAGCGCTCCTGCAACAGCAGTTCGAACTCCACTTCATCGGCCAGGCTACCGCTGAAACTCACGCCAAAATCCGCCTCGCCACTCTCCACCGCATTGCACACCTCACCCGCACTGGCATCCAGCACCCGCAGGCGAATCTTCGGGTACAGCTTGTGGAATTCGGAGATCACGTGGGGCATGAAGTAATACGCGGTGGACGGCACACAGGCGATGGTCACATTGCCCATGCGCGTGGACGCGACATTGCTGATGCCCATCAACGCCACATCAAGATCGTCGAGCATGCGTTCGACCTGGGGCAGGAATGCGCGGCCGACCATGGTCAGGCTGACCCGCCGGGTGGTGCGTTCGAACAGTTTTACGTCGAGGGCGGTTTCGAGCTTTTCGATCCGCCGGCTCAGGGCCGGTTGCGAGATGCGGATGGCCTCGGCGGCGCCTCGGAAACTGCCCTTGTCTACCACGGCACGGAAGGCCTGGAGGTCGTTGAGGTCGAAGTTGATGATCACGGGAGGGAAGCCAGAGTGGTCGGGGTGGTGGGCATTATCGTATGGGAGCCGGTGGGGCGCCATGTATGGCAGAAAGGTTTGCGGTAATAACCCTACTACAAATATGAAGTCATACATATCAATAGGTTATCGGCCGTCTGCGGCCACGCAATCGTCGAAATGGGTCAATACTTGCGGCCTGACCTACACAACGGAAGACGTAGCCACTCATGGAAACCCATCAGTTCTGGACAGACGCCGAGACGCCGGATATCGGCATCGATCAGTTGCTTCTTGCATCACGCCAATGGTCAAGCAGGATTGAATCCTACTCACCCTCGGCGGACTTTCCTCAAGGACGGCGTCGTCACCGAACTGTTCAGAGGTGAGAACGTGCAGGGCTTGTGGGATGACGGCGACGACCTCTACGCCATTGAAGACCGCAAGCCCTTCGGGCGATTGTTGCGCTCTCGCTGGAGCGACCAGAGCCTGACAGTGCTGCGCGACCGGGTCCAGGAAGGCGAGTCCATCGTGCGTTGCACGGATGGGCGCATGCTCTATACCGAGAAGAAAAAAGGCGTGGTGCGCGAACTCACTCAGGACGGCAGCGACCCGGAGGTGTTCAGCCACCTGAAAACTCCTGGCTGAACACCCAATCGTTCCTGAAGGCGCCGCAGTCGATTGTGCCGACCGGTCGAGGAACCTATGTACTGGCCGAAGGCGGAAGAGATCGGGTGTTGGAACTGATGTCCGATTCACTCACGCCGTCATCGTAGTCCCGCTACAGCTGAAAACGCGCCACCGCCTCGTTCAGCGCGACGGCCAACTGCGCCAGCTCTCGGCTCGATCCATTGATCTGCCCGGCGCCGGACGAGGACTGAGCAGACAAGTCGCGGATATTGACGATGTTGCGGTCAACTTCCTTGGCCACCTGCGCCTGCTCCTCTGCGGCGCTGGCAATAACCAGGTTGCGCTGGTGAATCTGGTCGATGGAGTCGGTGATCTGGCTCAATGCACCACCTGCGCCCTCAGCCAACGCCAAGGTATCGGTGGCACGCTGGGTACTCGACTGCATTGATGTGAGTGCATGGTCAGACCCCGTGCGCATCGCGGTCACCATCTGATCGATTTCCAGGGTTGATTGCTGGGTACGGTGCGCCAATGCGCGCACTTCATCAGCCACGACCGCAAAGCCACGCCCGGATTCGCCGGCCCGCGCAGCCTCAATGGCAGCATTGAGGGCCAGCAGGTTGGTCTGTTCGGCAATGGAGCGAATCACGTCCAGTACCTTGCCGATATCGCGCGATTGCTCGGCGAGGTTCTGCACCAGCGTCGACGTTTCACCGATGTTAGAGCTCAGGGCCTGGATGGCGTTGACAGTTTCGCCGACACGATGCTGGCCTTCGCGCGCCGTTTCATTGGAGAGGCGAGTGGACTCGGAGGTGGAAACGGCATTGCGCGCCACCTCATCCGCCGCCGAGGTCATCTCGTTCACGGCGGTGGCGGCCTGTTCAATTTCAGCGGTCTGCTTTTGCAGGCTGCGGCTGCTTTGATCCGTGATGCCATTCAGGTCGGTGGCGGATGATGCCATCTGCCCTGCCGACTGGCGGATCAGTTGCAGGGTCCCGCGCAGGTTGGACTGCATGGTCTTGAGCGCCACGAGCAAGCGGGTTACTTCGTCGTCGCCGGTCACGTCTACCGTTTGAGTCAAGTCACCGTGGGCCACGTTTTCGGCGGCCCGCACCGCATGGCTCAGCGGACCGACGATGCTGCGAGTCAACAACCACGCCAGCGCCACCGTACTCAAGGCGGCCAGCAGCACGAAGCCAACCACCATGGTGCGCGAACGGCTGTATTGCGATTCGGCCTCCTGGCCCTGCTGATTGACCTGCGCGTTGTAGTAGTCAGCCAGGGCATTGAGTTGCGCACCCGAACCATCGACCACGGTTTTCATGTCCACCAGCAGCAACTTGTTAAGCTCGGCGCCCTGCTGCTTGTCGGCGAGGACGAAGGACTGAGCCAGACCTTGCTGGTACAGGCGCAGCGACACCTGAAACTGGTCATAGAGCGAACGCACTTCAGGGGTGTCGATGACCGCATCGAGCTCGGCCAGCCTTTTCGTCAGGTCTTGGCTACGGGTGTCCATCTGGCTGCGGTACTGCGCAAGGCTGGCGGGGTTCGGGTCCAGCGCCATGCGCAAAGAGATCGTGCGAATGCGCAGCATGATTTCGCGGATGTCCGCCACCAGCCGCATCTTGGGCACCAGCCCGCCTTCAACCTGCACCGCACTGGCGCGGATGCTTGCCATGTTCGACAGCGCAAAAAAACCCAGTAGGGCCACCAGCAAAGCAATCAAGGCGAAACCCAGACCCGCACGGCGGGCGATGGACAGGCTGCGAAGGGACATTTTCAGGAGACTCTCTTATTGGGGATACGATGTCGTATAAGAGCGTTTCGGCCTGCTGGGGCAGGACTTTAGCGATGCGGATGAAAGTGCTACTTAATATTTCTGCTGCTGGAAAAAAGGAGAAAAATACAGCTACGAAAAAGCCCGTAACCTCTTCGACCACGGGCTTCTTTTAGCGACCGGAGGTGACTCAGCTTCCGCGCTCTTTGTTGGATTGTGAAAGGACCGAGGCGGCAAGCGTTTTGGTGGTTTCGTTGTAGTGATTGGCGCCGAGTACCCTCCCGGCTTTCGCCTCCATTTCTGCACCCGTCTGCTTGTCGTGGTCTTTCTGGGCTAGCGCTGAAGCCGCGAGGCTTTTGGCGAGGGCTGAGGAGGCTGGGCTGTTGAGCGTTTGGGCCGCCAACGTCGCGACCTTGTCGGAGGTTTCTTTCGTATTCTTGCTCATGATGCAATTCCTTTGCAGTTGTGGGCACTCCATCTCGAGCGCCACCACAAAGTAAAGCGTTGCCCGGGGTATCGCAACGCGCTGCTTGTAGGCAACGTTTTGGAAGCATGTGCGAAAGGTGTACCGGTCATGTAGTGCGTGCTAGAGCGTCGCATCGATTGCACTGATGATTACTATCGAACGGAGCGCCTGCTCGATTTTCAAGACGGGTTCCTATAATCCCTTCCCTATTCCCTCCCCTTTCGCCTGGCTTCAGGCGACGTTAACCCTGGAACCCAACACTATGCCAAGTGCCAGCCAGGCCCCTAGCGGCCTTCCCGAACACAATCAACAAAGTCTCAAGCAGCAGTGGCTGGCGATTCTCTCGGTCGCCGTGGGCGCCTTCGCCTTGGTGACCAGTGAGTTTCTCCCGGTGGGCGTACTCAATGACGTCGCCAGCGACCTCGGCATCAGCGCCGGCCACGCCGGGTTGATGGTGACCTTGCCGGGCATCATGGCCGCCCTCGCCGCGCCCTTGCTGTCTGTGAGCATTGGCGCCATGGACCGTCGTTACCTGCTGATCGGCCTGACGCTGATCATGATCATCGCCAACTCGGTCGTGGCCTTCGCCAGCGACTTCAGCCTGCTGCTGTTCGGCCGTGTATTGCTGGGCATCAGCATCGGCGGTTTCTGGGCCACGGCCATCGCCCTCAGCGGCCGCCTGGCCCCCAAGGGCGTGGATGTTGCGAAGGCCACTTCGATCATCATGATGGGCGTGACCCTGGCCACCGTACTGGGCGTGCCCGTCGGCACCTGGCTCAGTGGCCTGATGGGCTGGCGCATGACCTTCCTGGTCACCGCACTGGTGGGCGTACCGGTGCTGCTGGCGCAGGTCTTCCTCCTCCCCCGACTCACCCCGGAAAAAGCGATTCGCGTCAGTGACCTGCCGGCCTTGTTTATCAATCCGCAAGCGCGTGTCGGGTTGATCGCTGTCTTGCTGATCGGCCTGGCGCACTTTGCCGCGTACACCTATGTCGCGCCGTTCTTCAAATACAGCTCCGGCTTCGACGGACCGACCATTGGCTCGCTGTTGCTGCTCTTTGGCGTGGCCGGGGTATTCGGTAATATTTTTGCCGGTTTCGCCGCCAACCGCAGCGTACGTCACACCCTGCTGTTGGTTGCGCTGATGATCGGCACCAGCACCGCCCTGTTCCCCTACTTCGCCACCGGCATGACCGGCGCAGCGATGCTGATCGGGCTATGGGGCTTCGCCTTTGGCGCCTTCCCGGCGTGCGCCAGTATCTGGATGTTTGTCGTAGCGCCGAAAGATGTGGAGCGCGGCATGCCGCTGTTTGTCGCCCTGTTCCAAGTGATCATTGCCTTGGGCTCGTTCTTTGGCGGGCGTATCGTCGACCAACTGGGCAGCGCGGTGCTGTTGAGCCTGGCCACGGCGCTGGTGGGTGCAGGTTTTGTGACGGTGCTGGTGCTGGGGCGGAAGGTCAGTAATAGCTTGGCGGCTCAACCCGCCTGACCGCGCCCCAGAAACGAAAAAGCCCCGTAGTTGAATAAATTACGGGGCTTTTTCGTTCCTGGGGTCCGATCAGAGAGCGCAACCTCTGACCATTCATGGCATTCCATGGCCCCCGATGTTCAGATCAACCTACAACCGCGGTTGTTAGCTGGCAGCACATTTCTCAATAAGTTTATCTGCCAGGATCTTGGCTTTAGCTGCCGTGCTCACCCCTGTTCCATTTTCCGGGTTCATGGTCTTATCACGCAGATGGGCATCGTAGTAGCCCGGCAGCCCTTCAGGCATCAACGCTTTGCTGTAGCGCTGATACTCAATGTGGTGCATTTGAATACACCGGCGTCGGGTATGAGGAAAATCATGTGTCGGTGAGGCTCACTATTAGCCCATCGGCACCTATGACATTTGCTATGTGATACTGAGCACGGTAGCATTCAAACTAAAATTGAATTTAAACGCGAGCATACTTTGTATATAAAATACTACTTCCGAAACTTGATAATCTCGGTAGGAATTTTCATTTTATTCTTTACCAATTGGTTTGGTGGGGAAACATTCGTAGAAAGGACAAACCCCATTTTTTTAACGCTGGGTGTATGCAGTACTTTTTTATTCCCTTTTTCGCGGATGATCATCGAAAAAACTGCGCTTCGCTTCACAACGCCAGAATTCTGGACTACCGGCTTATTTACTGAGTCACCTGGGAAAAATGGCCTATATGCTATCTTTTATGTAGTCTGTACGATCCTAGCAGTTCCCATTTGTGGTATTTACCTAATGTATATGGCATTAAAAAAAGTGGCCTAAAAAGACCACTTCCTCTCTTCTCTTTTAAGGCAGCATTGCATCAAGCGCATCGTTAAATTGCTTCACGTGCGCGTCATCAATATAAGCACTGACAAGTGCCATAATTAGCGCAAAAGCTACGATACCAATCGGTGTGGAAACGGTCACTCCGAAAGCAAAAGCAATTAGACCTGTCGCTGCACTGCCGGCAAAAAGTGTTTCCATTTTCAGCACAGTATTGTTCCAATCACCCGATGCGTAGCTTTTTTTGACCTCCTCAACCAAGTCATACACATCAAATGCTTTGCTTGCATAGCCAAACCCTTTCGCGAAGAGGTTGAGGTTTTTTGCCAGCTCAGCTCGATCAAGTGAATCCAGAGCATTCACGATGGCGGCACGATCTGCAGCACTGAATTTCTTATCCAGATGATCCTTGTATTGATCAAAAGCCTTCAAAGCCTCTTCAGCACTGCGAAGCGTTTTACCCTTTGCAGTTTCAGCCAAATCTGTAGCTAATGCAGACATCTGAGCGCCATATTTTTCACCGATTTCTTTGTAGAAATCAGCAGTGAATTTGATAGCCCCCTTAATTTCCTCTTCTGCCTTTGCTTGTTCTTCGGCAATTCGTTTTGCTTCTGCTTCCTCTGCAGCTTTTTTGGCTGCGGCTTCAGCCGCAATACGTTCATCCTCTGCAGCTTGTGCTGCTGCAACAGCAAGGGTCAACGCGTTAGACTTTTCAGTAAGGATCCGGATTTTTTCAGCCAGCTTTTTACTTTCATAAACAGCTGAAATCGAAGCGATAAAAGATCGATAGATTTCAATCGGCGTGCCTGGGCGTTTTCCGTTAACAATATCAGTTGCGAGAATGGCGGAATTCTTTTTGAATTCTACTGCAAGAGGATCTCTTCCAAAATAAGAGTTCGCAACTGCATTACTATTAACAAGTAACTCTTGTGCTTGTGCAACCAGCCCATCTACTACCGCTTTCTCTTTTTGTGCTTTTTCCAATTCACTCAGAAGGCCGACATCACCAAGCGCAGCGGCTACTTCGCTTTCGGTTTGGGTTGGAATATTAGGAAAATTTGCATTATAGGCCGTTTCAATGTCCACCTGAGCACGAGCTGCTTTACCTGCAATGGGCAAAACATAATCCGAAGAGGAGCGGATTCCAGGAAGGCTCAGAAGGGTCTCAACGTCGGTACCAACAGGCACATCTACTGAATTTGGAGGCTGTGCGCCGGGTACTCCCGGTACAACAACTGGTACAGGTGGAAGCGGAGGTGGAAGTGGATCTGGTGTGACGATGATAGGGGGTAGCTCAATTCCATTTGTTGTAGACATAAGAATCTCCATGTGACTTGGCATTTTTTTAGAAATGCACAAATCTTAAATTTCAGCAGCCCAAAAGCAGGCTGCGTCCTGCTTGTCTTCATACGATGCTAGACACCAGGCAAAACAACTGTACATAAAACCAGTTCTACACACAACCGACAATATGCATTTGTGCATATTTTTGGTATTTTTACTATAAAATCAGATATTTATAGCATTAACAGCATGCTCAAACGCATTCTCCCTCAATTGGATGTGGCTCTGACTCATTAGGAAGGCCAACACGTCATCGCCGCTGTATTGTTCTGCAAAGGCTCCTCTTGCCACCTTCCTATCGCTCACATCGTCAACCAGCGCATCACCATGCAGCATTGATTTGTACACGAACGTCCCGCGCAATGCCTTTAGGTAGAAAGCGGCGTCATCAGGGCTACCAACTCCAACAGCAGGCGCTGTGAGCTTGCTGTGCAAGCTTCCCTTGATCGTTGCGACCAGCGTAGGGAAAGCCTAGGCGAGCCAGGCCTCTGAGCTTCAGGGACGTGACAGAGCTGATTGTGAAGTAGTGGTAGCGCCTGGACTTTGGAACAATCGTTACGTCATGCCCTACGATATGTTTGGCGCTGATCCGCTTGAAAAGCTTGTCTGTGATCAAGTCATCTGCGGTGAAGAACTTAACCTTCACACCTTGCGCGTTGTAGGCTTTCAGGCAGAACCACGATCAAATAATTTCCCTTGGGTAGGGCTGTGAAGCGTATTGAGACGCTTACGAACAACCAACCTACCCTACTGTCATTTTCAGTACAAACTACCCTGCACAGGGGTTCTAAGGCGAAATAATCATGGATGAAGACAGGAATGCCAAGGTAAAAGCCAGACAGGCCCCACAAGCACATTAACTGGTCAAATTTTGGACAAAAAAAAGCCCCGATCCGCAGATCAGGGCTATTTATTTTGGTACAAAGCGCTGGTACAAACGCTTTATGTGACCTCTTGTAAGTGCTTGATTTACAAGAGCATCAATAATATGGCGGAGAGATAGGGATTCGAACCCTAGGTACCGGTGAAGGTACAACGGATTTCGAATCCGTCCCATTCGGCCACTCTGGCATCTCTCCAACGGCGCGCATCATAACAGCGTGGATCAGGAAAGCAAAGCGCCGAAGCGAATTTTTTCCGTGCTATCAGATGCTTGCGTCGATTACAGCGGTACGCCGAGACGATTGGCGACTTCTTCGTAGGCTTCGATAACGTCACCGAGGCCCTGGCGGAAGCGGTCTTTGTCCATCTTCTTCTTGGTGTCTTTGTCCCACAGGCGGCA
The DNA here is from genome assembly GCF_002859085.1 of Pseudomonas sp. QC2. Taxonomy (NCBI): domain Bacteria; kingdom Pseudomonadati; phylum Pseudomonadota; class Gammaproteobacteria; order Pseudomonadales; family Pseudomonadaceae; genus Pseudomonas; species Pseudomonas sp. QC2. The sequence goes on along the minus strand of NZ_PKKS01000023.1, from coordinate 887,761 downwards.
GCCGTCCGGGCTGAATTCGTCACCCAGGACGATGGAGCCGTCGTGAAACACACCGAATTCGAGCTTGAAGTCCACCAACAGCAGGCCTGCGTCGTCGAACAGTTTGCTCAGTACGTCGTTGACCTTGAGGGACAACTCCTTCATGCGCGCCAGTTGCTCAGCGGTGCCCCAACCGAATGCCACGACGTGGGATTCGTTGATGAACGGGTCGCCCTTGGCGTCGTCCTTCAAGAACAGTTCGAAGGTGTAGGGATTGAGCTTGAGGCCCTCTTCCACGCCCAGACGCTTGACCAGGCTGCCGGCGGCGTAGTTACGCACGACGCATTCAACCGGGATCATGTCGAGCTTCTTGACCAGGCACTCGTTGTCGCCCAGCAGTTTGTCGAATTGGGTCGGAATGCCGGCCGCTTCGAGCTTCTGCATGATGAAGGCGTTGAACTTGTTGTTCACCATGCCTTTGCGATCAAGTTGTTCGATGCGCTTGCCGTCGAACGCCGAGGTGTCGTTGCGAAACAGCAGGATCAGGCGGTTGGCGTCGTCGGTCTTGTACACCGACTTGGCTTTGCCGCGGTAGAGTTCTTCACGTTTTTCCATGATGGGCTCCGCTTGCTAAATGGTGGGCTAGGCGATGTGTCGCCAGTCGAGCCCTGAATCTTGATCGGCCAGTTGCAGCCAGTCCGGGTCGCACCCGAGGGTGTCGACAAAACATTGCCGGGCCAGCTGCGGCAGGTTGTTCTTGCTGCTCAGGTGGGCCAGGACCAAGTGTTGCAAGTCTTGCCAGCCCAACTCATACACCAGGTACGCCGCCTGGTGGTTGTTCAAGTGTCCCAGTTCGCCGCCCACCCGCTGCTTGAGAAAGTAGGGGTAATGACCGCGAGCCAGCAGATCTCGGCAGTGGTTAGACTCGATCATCAAGGCATCGAGGTTCCGGTAACCGTCCAGCACCTTGGCGCAGTAGGAGCCCAGGTCGGTGAGCACGCCGAAGCGCCGCTCACCGTCACTGAAGACATACTGCGTCGGTTCCTGGGCATCGTGCGCCACGGCAATCACATCGATGCTCAAGGCACCGATTTGCAGCTGCTCGCCACCGGCCAGGAAACCTGCGGGTTCAATGGGTTTGCGCATCCCGCGCAAGGTACCGCGACTGAGGTACACCGGAAGATTGTAGCGCCGAGACAGCAAACCCACGCCATGCACGTGGTCGGCATGTTCGTGGGTCACCAGAATCGCGCTCAGCTGCGCGGGGTGAACCCCCAGGCGCAACAGGCGACGCTCGGTTTCTTTTAACGAGAAACCACAATCCACCAGCACGTACGTGTCGTCGTGGGCGACCAGCGTACCGTTCCCTTGGCTACCGCTGCCGAGAACGGCAAAACGCACCGGATCAGCCCAGGTTGTCTTGAATCACGCCCAACACTTTGCGCGCTGTTTCAGCGGGCGCAACGGTATTGATGTTCTTCTCGACGGTAACCTGCACGCTTTCGCCAACCTTGCTCAAACGAACCTGGTAACGCTCGGCGCGAGTCTCGATTTCTTCCTTGGTCGGCTTACTACCGAACAGCTTGCCGAAGAAACCGGGCTCTTCATCTTTACGCTCGGCCTTTTCAGCCACGTTGATGTAGTACAGGCCGAGGCTGCGGTTGATGTCTTCTACGCGCCAAGGGCCCTGCTCCAACGCGCGGCCGACACTGGCCCAGGCGCGATCGAGGTCTTCACCCAGGTTCAGCACCACGTTGCCGCTGCCGTCTTCGGTGAGGCTGACGCGGCTTGGGGTGTCGTAATCACGGGCGGCGAGCAGGGACACGGAGCCGCCCTTCTCGGAGATACGGCTCATGCTGGCCAGCATTTCGTCGACCAGTGCCGAGTCGACGCCGGTGTTGACCGAGCGGTTGGTGAAATCAACGTTGGCGGTGCTGCCGGCAGGACGCTCGGCGCTGACCACGTAGACTTCACTGGTATTACGCTGCACGCCTGGCTCGATGCGCACACGCACACGGGCTTCGCTGTCGGCAGCTACACCACCGGCCTGCAGGCGCTTGGCCATGGTGGCGGACAATTCGCTGCCCTGCTGCCATGCCGTGGTGAATTCACCGGTCTGCGGGCGCTGCTCGTCGATACGGAAACCGTTGTCCTGGAAGAACTGCACCGCCACTGGCCAGACTTCGGCAGGTGGACGCTGGGCCACGATCCAGCGGGAGTCGCCGCTCTTCTGCAGGCTGTAGTCGCTGGCATCCGCCACGGCCGAGATCGGCTGTGGACGTGGCACCACGTATTCACCTTTGGTGGTGTCGTCGGCGACGTTGCGCGGGATCGGCAGCAACGGGTCAAGGCGCTTGGCGACGTTGACGCCCGGCGGCAATTCCATCGGTTTGGTGGGTTGTGCTTCCAGGTAATCGCTGCCGCGGTCACGGAAGTAGCCTTCCGGGCCCCAGATCCAACCGCAGCCACTGGTGCTGGAGATAATCAAGGCAAGTGCGGAAAGTCCGGCCAATCGCTTCATGCGTAGTGCTTCCTCAATTAAACCAGGACGCCGGACTGGCGCAGGGCCTGTCGCAGCGGTTCGTGACAGGCTTCGCTGAGACGGGTGAGCGGCAGACGGATACCGTCCGGCATCATGCCCATTTCAGTCAGCGCCCACTTCACGGGAATAGGGTTGGATTCGATAAACAGTGTCTTGTTGAGCGGCATCAGCTTCTCGTGGATCGCGCGGGCGGTCACGGCGTCGCCAGCAATGGCGGCGGCGCACATGTCGCTCATGGCACGCGGGGCCACGTTGGCGGTCACGGAGATATTGCCTTTACCGCCCAACAGGATCAGCTCGACCGCGGTGGCGTCGTCACCGGAATACACCAGGAAATCGCTGCTCACGCCGGCCAAGATGTCCTTGGCGCGCTGCAGGTCGCCGGTGGCTTCCTTGATACCGATGATGTTCGGCACGGTGGACAGGCGGATCACGGTCTCGGCCTTCATGTCGCACGCGGTACGACCCGGCACGTTATAGAGGATCTGCGGGATAGCGACCGCTTCGGCAATGGCGCGGAAGTGCTGGTACAAGCCTTCCTGGGTCGGCTTGTTGTAGTACGGGGTCACCAGCAGGCAGGCATCGGCACCCGCCTTCTTGGCGTTTTTGGTCAGCTCGATCGCTTCACGCGTCGAGTTGGCGCCCGTACCAGCGATCACGGCGATACGGCCCGCGACACGCTTGACCACGAATTCGATCACCTGGATGTGTTCTTCCACATCAAGGGTGGCCGATTCACCGGTGGTGCCGACCGCCACGATGGCGTTGGTGCCTTCTTGCAGGTGGAAGTCCACCAGTTTGCCCAGGCTGTCCCAGTCGAGACGACCTTGTGCATCCATGGGTGTGACCAGTGCCACCATACTGCCCGCAATCATGCAACCGCTCCTGCCGGAAAAAGAGAGCCGTAATGGTACTGGCGCCAAGATGCTTGTACAAGCGAAGTACCGCGTGAGGATGCGTTCTGGCGCAACTAAACGACGGGCAATGCCATCATTGGACAAAAGCATGCTCTGACGCACGATGAAATCAGACCGATCACGTAATGAAAACGCCACCTCCTATCCCTTGGCGGCGGTTTTCGCTACCCTTCATCCTTTGATCGATACAGCCCTCACGGTATCGACCGCTCATCGTTTTAGGAAGGCTGCATGTCCACCCCCACAGTTCGCGAACAATTCCTTGTTATCAGTGCCCTCGGCGCCAACCCCATGGAGCTGACCAACGTCCTGTGCCGCGCCAGCCATGAAAACCGCTGCGCCGTCGTGACCTCCCGCCTGACCCGCCATGGCGAGTGCAGCGCGCTGGTCTTGCAGATCTCCGGCACATGGGATGCCCTGGCGCGCCTGGAGACGGGCCTGCCGGGCCTGGCCAAGAAGCATGATTTCACCGTCAATGTGGTACGCAGTGCTGCCCTGGAGAATCGTCCCCAGGCCCTGCCTTATGTCGCCTATGTCAGTTCCGCCTATCGCTCGGACATCGTCAACGAGCTGTGCCAGTTCTTCATCGACCACAACGTCGAACTGGAGAACCTGACCTGCGACACCTACCTGGCCCCGCAAACCGGCGGCACCATGTTGAACGCCACGTTTACCGTGACCTTGCCGGCTGGCGTGCAGATCAGTTGGCTGCGCGACCAGTTCCTGGATTTCGCCGATGCCCTGAACCTCGACGCCTTGATCGAGCCATGGCGCCCACAGAACCCAATGTAAGGAAGTTTTTCATGACGGTAGTCATCGACAAACCTGTAGCCGATTTCGAAGCCCAGGCCACCAGCGGCCAGACCTTCAGCCTCGCAGCCCTCAAGGGCAAGCAAGTGGTGATCTACTTCTATCCGAAGGACAGCACGCCGGGTTGCACCACCGAGGGCCAGGGCTTTCGCGACCAGTACGCAGCGTTCAAGGCGGCCAACACCGAAGTGTTCGGCGTGTCGCGCGACAGCGTGAAGTCCCACGAGAACTTCAAGGGCAAGCAGGAATTCCCCTTCGAGCTGATCAGCGACAAGGATGAAGCGGTTTGCCAGCTGTTTGATGTGATCAAGTTGAAGAAGCTGTACGGCAAGGAATACTTGGGTGTGGACCGCAGCACCTTTCTGATCGACAGCGAAGGTGTGCTGCGTCAGGAATGGCGCGGCGTGAAGGTGCCAGGCCATGTGGATGCCGTATTGGCGGCAGCACAGGCTTTAAACAAAGCCTGAAACGCGGGCTTTTGTAGTGAGCGGGCTTGCCCCGCGCTGGGCTGCGAAGCAGCCCTAAAACCTGCAATCGCGTTTTATCTGAAAGACTGCGGCGGCTGTATTGGGGCTGCTGCGCAGCCCGGCGCGGGGCAAGCCCGCTCACTACAGTAAGTTATTTGTGCCGCTACAACAACGGCGCTACCACCGGCTCTTGCCGTGGCCATGCATCCAGCACCGCCTTGAACAGTGTTGCCAGCGGGATCGCAAAAAACACGCCCCAGAAACCCCACAGCCCACCAAACAACAGCACTGCGCAGATTATCGCCACTGGGTGCAGGTTGACCGCCTCAGAGAACAGCAGCGGCACCAGCACGTTGCCATCCAGCGTCTGGATGATCCCGTATACCGCCATCAGGTAGATGAACTGATCGCTCCACCCCCACTGGAACAAGGCGATCAGGGTCACGGGCACGGTCACCACCACGGCGCCGACGTACGGTACCACCACTGAAATGCCGACCAGCAACGCCAGCAAGGCCGCGTAGTTCAGGTCCAGGGCGATAAACGCGATGTAGGTCACGCCCCCGCAGATGATGATCTCGATAACCTTGCCACGGATGTAGTTGGCGATCTGCCGGTTCATCTCTTCGGCCACGCGTGTGATCAGCGCGCGCTCGCGGGGCAGATAGCCACGTACCCAGCGACCGATCATGGCGCGGTCCTTGAGGAAGAAGAACACCAGGATCGGCACCAGCACCAGGTAGATCATGATGTTGACCAGCAGCGGCAGGCTGGACAAGGAAAAGGTCAGCGCCCACTGGCCGAATTTTCCGATCTCGCCACGCGCCACTTCGATGGCTTGCAACACCTGCTCGTCCGACACCAGATGCGGGTAGCGCTCCGGCAACAGCAACAACAGCGATTGCCACTTAGCGAGCATGCCCGGCAACTCATTGAACAGCGTGATCAGCTGATGCCATAACAACGGCAATACCACCACGATAAACAGCACCAACAGGCCCATGAACAAGGCAAAGACCAGCCCCACCGCAGCACCGCCCGGCAAGCGCAAGCGTTCCAGCGTGGTCACCAGGCCCTGCATCAGGTAAGCCAGCACCATCCCCGCCAATACGGGCGCCAGCATGCCGCCCAAGGTGAGCACGGCCGTAAAGGCCAGAAACAGCAGGACCGCCAGCACCACGGCCTCCTCATCGGAGAAGTAGCGCTGAATCCAGTCTCGTAACACTTTGAACATCAATCAACCTCGGGTGGTGGGGCAAACGGTTCAGGCCTTGCGCAACCAATAGCGGTACACACCGGCGGCGTCTTCTTCATGCAGCAGGGTGTGGCCGGCCAGTTTGGCAAAGGTTCGAAAGTCGCGCTGGGAGCCAGCGTCCGTGGCGATCACCTTAAGCACTGCGCCACTGGCCAAACGATTGAGTTCCAGCTTGGCCTTGAGCAAGGGCAACGGGCAATTGAGGCCGCTGGCATCGAGTTCGGCATCAAAGGCTAAAGCGTCGGTCATGTTTTTACTCCGGGCACGCGTTTGGGTTGCTTAGAATATCTGGTCCGAAGCTCAGTGTCCGGCTACAGTAAGCTCTTTGTCGAAAGGCTCTGTGCATGACTTTTTTGCGCCCTACCCTGCTGACGCTGGCTTGCCTGCTGGCCTCCCCAGGCTTCGCTGACGACCTACCGTCACTTGGCGACGCCAGTTCTGCCATTGTCTCGCCACAACAGGAATACCAGCTGGGCCGTGCGTGGCTGGCTTACCTGCGGGGCCAGGTCTCGCAGCTCAACGACCCGCAACTCAAGGACTACGTCGAGACCAGCGTGTACAAACTGGTGGAGACCAGCCAGGTCAACGACCGGCGCCTGGAGTTCATCCTCATCAACAGCCCGCAACTGAACGCCTTCGCCGCGCCTGGCGGGATTGTCGGTGTGAACGGCGGCCTGTTCCTCAACGCCCAGACCGAAGGCGAATATGCCTCGGTACTGGCTCACGAACTGGCGCACTTGTCCCAACGCCACTTCGCCCGTGGCGTTGAAGCGCAACAGCGCATGCAGATCCCGATGATGGCCGCGCTGCTCGGCGGCATCATCGCGGCAGCCGCCGGTGCCGGTGATGCCGGTATCGCCGCCATTGCCGGCACCCAGGCCGCCGCGATCCAGGAACAACGACGGTTCTCCCGCCAGAACGAACAGGAAGCGGACCGCATCGGCATCCTCAACCTGGAAAAAGCCGGTTACGACCCGCGCTCCATGCCGACCATGTTCGAGCGCCTGATGCGCCAGTACCGCTTCGATGCCAAGCCACCGGAATTCCTGCTGACGCACCCAGTCACCGAATCGCGGATCGCCGACACCCGCAACCGTGCCGAGCAGTCCAAGCCTGGTGGCAAGGAAGACAGCCTGCGCTATCAGCTGATTCGCGCGCGGGTGCAGTTGCAATACGAAGACACCTCGGGCCTCGCCGCCAAGCGCTTCCAGGCGCAGTTGGACGAGAACCCGAAGAATGATGTGGCGCGCTACGGCCTGGCTATCGCACAAATCAAAGGTTCTCAGTTCAAGCAGGCACGGGAAAACCTGGCGGCGCTGCTGGCCAAGGCGCCCAACGACATCACTTACAACCTGGCGCAGATCCAATTGGACATCGACAACAGCCGCCTGCCGGATGCCCAGCAACGGACGGATCGGATGCTGACCCAATATCCGGGCAACTATCCGTTGAATCAGGTGCGCGTGGATCTGCTGCTCAAGCAGAACCGCACGGCGGACGCGGAAAAGGCGTTGGACAGCTTGCTCAAGTCGCGCCCGGATGATCCGGACGTCTGGTACCAGGTCGCCGAAACACGCGGGTTGTCCGGCAACATCATCGGCCTGCATCAGGCCCGCGCCGAATACTTTGCGTTGGTGGGTGATTTCCAGCAGGCCATTCAGCAATTGGACTTTGCCAAGCGTCGGGCCGGTAACAATTTCCCACTGTCGTCGCGCATCGACGCACGCCAGCGTGAGTTGATCGAGCAGGAACGCCTGGTTAAAGGGATGATGAGCTAAACCTACCAGGCACAAAAAAGCCCCGCCCTCGTTAAACGAAGGCGGGGCTTTTTGTTTTTACCGATTTACTCAGCCAGTTTGAAGGTAATGAAGCTGGCACGCCCCTGGCGCAGCACGCGCATCGACACCGAACGGTTCTTCGGCAACGCCTTGGCGATGTCGGTGAATTGCTTGGTGTTGTCGATTGCCTGGTTGTTCAGGTGCGTAATCACGTCACCCGGCTGCAGGCCGATGAGGGAGGCAGGCCCGTCCTGCACTTCCTTGATCACGACGCCGCTCTTGAGGTCGAAGCTCTTCTTCTGCTCATCGGTCAACTCGGCCACGGCGATACCCAGGCGATTGCTGCTGCGCTCGGCACCTGGCTTGGCGTTACCCAGTGCATCCAGCGTTGCGCCTTCTTCAGGGATGGCGCCCACCGTCAGCTCAACATTCTGGCGCTTGCCTTCGCGGATCACTTCCAGCTTGGCCTTGCTGCCAGCCTTGAGTGCGCCTACCAGATGCGGCAGGTCGGCCGACATGACGATCGGCTGGCCGTTCATGCTCAGGATCACGTCGCCGACTTGCAGGCCACCTTTGGCAGCCGGACCGTCGTCCTGGATCTGCGCGACCAGGGCACCGGCCGGTTTGTCGAGGCCAAAGGACTCAGCCAGGTCTTTGTTCACTTCCTGGATGACCACACCCAACCAACCACGACTGACCTTGCCACCGCTTTTCAGTTGATTGGAAACATCCATGGCGACGTCGATCGGGATCGCGAACGAGACACCCATGAAACCACCGGAACGCGTGTAGATCTGCGAGTTGATGCCCACCACTTCGCCCGCCAGGTTGAACAGCGGACCACCAGAGTTACCTGGGTTGATCGGCACGTCGGTCTGGATGAACGGCACGTAGTTTTCGTTCGGCAAGCTGCGGCCGATGGCGCTGACGATGCCTTGGGTAACGGTATGGTCAAAACCGAACGGCGAACCGATGGCAACCACCCACTGGCCGGCTTTCAGGTCCTGGGATTTACCCAGTTTCAGCACAGGCAGGTCTTTGCCTTCGATTTTCAGCAAAGCCACATCGGAACGTGGATCGGTGCCGACCAGCTTGGCTTTCAGCTCACTGCGATCAGCCAGGCGCACGAGAATCTCATCGGCGTCGGCAATCACGTGATTGTTGGTGAGGATATAGCCATCCGGCGAGATGATGAAGCCCGAGCCCAGGGACTGAGCTTCACGTTGACCACCGCCGCCGCGCGGTGCGCGCTGTTGCGGCATGCCACGCTCGAAGAACTCGCGCAGCATCGGTGGCAGGCCTTCCAGGTCCGGCATCTGCTGGTTGGAGACTTTGCGATCCGGCAGTTTTTGCGTGGTACTGATATTCACAACTGCAGGCGAGGCTTGCTCAACCAATTGGGTGAAGTCAGGCAGCTCGACTGCTTGCGCAGGTAAGGCCTGACCCAGCACCAACACTGTGGCGACTATGGATAGGTAAGACTTCAAACGTGGTATCGACATACAGCTCCCGTTACGACGAGCAGGGTTGAGCGACAGGGTTCAAGAAACGCCGAAAACTGCGACCGACATCTTTGTTCCGCGAACAAATCAAGGCCAGAGCCGACAAGCCCTGACCTATAAAAAACATGAAGGATTTTTGCAAGTGAAAATGCTGATCCAGACATTTCATGCTCTCGGCAGCCAACCTGGCATGGAAATACAGTGAAAGGTCAGGATGAACATAGGATTAACGACTCACGGCTGGGGGACTGGCTTTTTTTCACCGCGCACCGACAACGCGATACGTTCTGCGGTGCCGATGGGTATCTCACCCACCACCGTCACCATCATCTCGCCGTCCACCGTATTGAGGCGACGCGATACTGCAACCGTAGGGCCCAGCTGAGTGCGGGTTTCGGTCACGCTCACATCGCTGATCGGCTCAAGGAACACCGAGAAACGCGCCAGCCCGTCTTCATACATCAGGCTGTCGACCGTCGCTTTGGTGTGGGTGTCTTTGTGGGCGCTGCTACGGGTCAGTTGAAAACCGGGTGGCAACCACTCCATATGCCAAGTCTCGGTAGACTGCACTTCTGGCGCCTTGCCATTAGCGACGGCGATAGGCGTGCATTCACCACTAGGTTGCAGATCACGTTCGTCAGGTACCTGCGAGGTATCCAACCGCGTGAACTGGAAGCGCTCCAGCAATTGCCCTTGGTCGTTCAACAACAGGGATTTGAGCGGCAGCGCGGTCTCTCGATCCAAGTGCAATTCAAACCCATAACGGTACTGGTCACGCGGCGTGATCGATACGATGACCGCATTTCTACCGGCCACACGGGATTTGCCAATGACGGCCAGTTCGTAGAATTCATTGAGTTTTTGCGGATCCAGCGCACGTGAAGGTGCATCACGTGAGTTGCCCAAGCCTGCGACGAGGGTGCCGCTGACACATTGTGTACGACCGTCCAACCGCACGACTTCCTGGGCGGAACCGTCGAGTTGCAAGAGCCGCTCACGGACTTGACCATTCTGGACACGATGCCAGATGTCATGGGTAGAAAAACTGCCGTTACGTTCGTAGACGAACGTACCTTGAAAGCTCTGCTGCTGCTCTGCACGCCCAAGTCGAGTCAGCCAATCTTGGGCTTCATCGGCGTGGGCGGGGAGTGCAAACCAACTACTGAGCAAAAGCGTAAGGAGCGGTATGGCTCGCATAGAGCTCCTTACGGATTAGCGGTTTTCCAGACTTGCTGCGCGAGCGTATGGCAGAGCGCTTTCAGTGCCTTTCAGGGCTGATTCCTGTGCGTGTTGACGCAGGTAACCTGGAAGACGCTGGTCTTGCCAGCCGGATTGCCCTTGCAACACACCGTTAGCCATAGGGCCGGTGGTGTCGGAGCTTTCCTTGTAGCCGGCCAGTACCGCTGGGCCTTTGACTTGCGGACCGGCCATGACCGGCTGCTGAGTCTGTTGGGCGAGCTCGGCACCCGCGATTTCGTCTTGATTGTACAGGCGAACACCGGCCAACACGGCAACAGTCACCGAGGCTGCAACTGCCAGGCGACCCAGGCTACGCCATGGACCACGAGTAGCTTTAGCCGGAACGGCTTCATCAGCCAGCGCAGCAGAAACAGCCGCAGCAATATCCAGACGAGGGATTAGAAGATCCTTGTGCATCACCGCCCGAGCGACTTGGTAACGAGACCAGGTGTCACGGGTTTCGGCATCATCAAATGCATTGAGCACTCGACGAAGTTCCAGTTCATCCGCTTCGTTATCCATCACTGCGGACAGCGATTCCTGCAGGGCATCACGACTCATGGCGGTTCCTCTCTTGGCTGTCGCCGCTGTCTTTAGTTCTCTTGCAACAACGGTTGCAAGGCTTTATCGATGGCTTCCCGGGCCCGGAAAATCCGTGACCTTACAGTCCCCACCGGACACTGCATGACGCTCGCAATGTCTTCGTAACTCAGACCATCGAATTCACGTAAAGTTAACGCCGTACGTAAATCTTCTGGCAGTTGCTGAATTGTGCGATGAACGGTGCCTTCGATCTCGTCGCGCAGCAATGCACGCTCCGGCGACTCGAGATCCTTGAGGCCGTGATCACCATCGTAAAATTCCGCATCTTCTGAACTTACATCGCTATCTGGTGGGCGGCGTCCGCGAGACACCAGATAGTTCTTCGCCGTGTTGATGGCGATGCGGTAGAGCCACGTGTAAAACGCACTGTCACCGCGAAAATTACCAAGCGCACGGTAAGCCTTGATAAAGGCCTCCTGTGCAACGTCCTGCGCTTCATGGGTGTCGTGCACAAACCGCACGATCAACCCGAGAATTTTGTGCTGGTATTTCAGCACTAGCAGATCAAAAGCTCGCTTGTCGCCGCGTTGAACGCGCTCGACCAGCTGCTGATCCTCTTCCTGGGTTAGCATGAACACTCCTCGTTGTACTTGAAGGAGGCTTGCATAACTAAACGATCAGGCTTGCAAACATAGACTCGGTCTTTTCGCAAAAGTTCTCCCCCTTCAAGCAAGTTTCCGGCACGCACTGATTTGGCACACACGAAAAACGCAGTACGGGCAACGCCGACTGCGCGAATAATCTTGTCGTCGGTTTTCTGACGCGTCCAATGCTCCCGACGGGCCAATAAACTCAACGTTTTCCCAGCTTTCGGGCAACCTGCTATTGAGTCGAGGCTTATGCAAAAAGTTCCCGCTTCAATAACCAGCCGATTTTACCCCAAGCTGTGCACCGTAATCTCACATTGCCACGAATGCCCGGCTATTGTGCCGCTCCACCCCTCTATATACTAGTAGCCCGTGTGACCCTTTGATTCGCCGATCCAGGCGTCCTGTTTGCGCCCCCTCTTCGGATCGCTTTTTGCGGAATCCTTCCAATGAGCCAACAGTTTCAACACGATGTCCTGGTGATCGGCAGCGGCGCGGCCGGTTTGAGCCTTGCGCTGACCCTCCCGGGCCACCTGCGCATTGCGGTCCTGAGCAAAGGCGACCTGGCCAACGGCTCGACATTCTGGGCCCAGGGCGGTGTCGCCGCCGTGCTGGACGACACCGACACAGTGCAATCTCACGTCGAAGACACACTCAACGCCGGTGGCGGCCTGTGCAATGAAGAGGCGGTGCGATTCACCGTCGAGCACAGCCGCGAGGCGATCCAATGGCTGATCGATCAGGGCGTGCCGTTCACCCGTGACGAACACGCAGGCAGCGACGACGGCGGCTTCGAATTCCACCTCACCCGCGAAGGCGGCCACAGCCACCGTCGCATCATCCATGCCGCCGACGCCACCGGCGCCGCCATCTTCAGAACCCTGCTCGATCAGGCGCGCCAACGCCCCAACATCGAGCTGCTGGAGCAACGCGTCGCCGTCGACCTGATTACCGAGAAACGCCTGGGCCTGGAAGGCGACCGCTGCCTTGGCGCTTACGTGCTCAATCGCGGCAGCGGCGAAGTCGACACCTACGGCGCGCGCTTCACCATCCTGGCGTCAGGCGGCGCAGCCAAGGTCTACCTCTATACCAGCAACCCCGACGGCGCCTGTGGCGACGGCATCGCCATGGCCTGGCGCTCCGGTTGCCGCGTGGCCAACCTGGAATTCAACCAGTTCCACCCCACCTGCCTGTATCACCCGCAGGCCAAGAGCTTCCTGATCACCGAAGCCCTGCGCGGTGAAGGCGCACACTTGAAATTGCCCAACGGCGAACGCTTCATGCAGCGCTTCGACCCACGCGCCGAGCTGGCCCCACGGGATATCGTCGCCCGCGCCATCGACCACGAAATGAAACGCCTGGGCGTCGACTGCGTCTACCTGGACATCAGCCACAAACCCGAAGATTTCATCAAGACCCACTTCCCCACCGTTTATGAGCGCTGCCTGGCATTCAACATCGATATCACCAAAGGGCCGATCCCGGTGGTGCCGGCCGCTCACTACACCTGCGGCGGCGTGATGGTCGACCAGCACGGCCGCACCGACGTGCCCGGCCTGTACGCCATTGGTGAAACCAGCTTCACCGGCCTGCACGGAGCCAACCGCATGGCCAGCAACTCGCTGCTCGAATGCTTCGTCTATGCGCGCTCGGCGGCGGCGGACATTCTCGAACAGCTGCCACGCATTGCGGTGCCTGCCGCCCTGCCCCGCTGGGACGCCAGCCAGGTCACCGACTCGGACGAAGACGTGATCATCGCGCACAACTGGGACGAGTTGCGCCGATTCATGTGGGACTACGTAGGGATCGTGCGCACCAACAAGCGCCTGCAACGCGCGCAACACCGGGTGCGGCTGCTGCTGGATGAGATCGACGAGTTCTACAGCAACTACAAGGTCAGCCGCGACTTGATCGAATTGCGCAACCTGGCCCAGGTCGCCGAACTGATGATCCGCTCGGCGATGGAGCGCAAGGAGAGCCGCGGCCTGCATTACACCCTCGACTACCCCCAGATGTTGCCCGAGGCCCGCGACACTATCCTGGTGCCAACCACCTACGGCGGCTGAACTTCAGGCGAACCCGCAGGCGCCGGTGTACATCGGCCGCCTGCGCATCCCTGGGCACACACATCGAACGCGCACACCACCCACCCTGCACCCTGTAGCGCAGCACTACGACCAGCGGCAACGCCAGGCTGTCGGGAAGTAGCTGCACGCTGTGCCAGCCCCGCTCTTCACTGAACAGGCACCAGCCATCGTCATCGCGACGCAGGCCACGAATCGACGAACGGTGAGTCAGCAGGATATGGCGCGGCAGCACCCAGGCGGCATGAGCCAGGCATAACAGCATGGCGAGGCTTGAATACGTCAGATCGAGCAACGAAAGCGCACCCAACGCGAACAGCTGGGCAAGGAGATACGCCGCCAGCAACAGCCGTGAGGCCTGCCAGCGGCATTCGAAGCGATTACTTGGGCTGGACACGGTCCAGGATCATCCGGACCATGCGCTGCAGCTCCGGATCTTCAGATTCGGCGCGCTCCATGAACCAGCCGAACATGTCCTGATCCTCGCAAGTCAGCAGCCTGACGTAGAGGTCGCGGTCCACCTGGTTGAGCGTCGCGTACACTTCCTTGGTGAAAGGCACCAACAACACATCCAACTCCAGCATGCCACGACGGCTGTGCCAGTAGAGGCGATTGATTTCAACTTCTTCGACCATGGAGCGCTCCTCAAATAGGCGGCAAGTATACAGCCCCGACGGCACCGGAACAGTCGGCTTTGGTCGCCCCCTACGGAAACTATCCATTTGCCGGGCGCCCCTCTATGATGCACCCATGACTTTTTGACCTGCGATGACCCATGGCTGACTCTGCTTTCTTCTGCCCCCTGTCCCACGAAGGCGTTCTCGCCGTCCGCGGCACTGACGCTGCCAAATTCCTTCAGGGCCAACTGACCTGCAACCTCAATTACCTGAGCGACACCCAGGCGAGCCTTGGTGCGCGGTGCACGCAAAAAGGGCGCATGCAGTCGAGCTTCCGCATCCTGCTGCAAGGTGACGGCGTGTTGCTGGCCATGGCCACCGAGCTGCTGGAACCGCAACTGGCAGACCTGAAGAAATACGCCGTATTCTCCAAATCCAAACTCACCGACGAAAGTGCCGCCTGGGTGCGTTTTGGCCTGGCGAATGCCGACCAGGCCTTGTCCGGCCTTGGTCTGGAACTGCCGGCCGAGACCGACAGCGTTGCCCGCACCGATGCCTTGATCGCTGTTCGTGTGTCCCCCGGCCGCGCCGAACTGTGGGCGCCCGCCGAGCACGCCGATACGGTGCGCAGCCAACTGACAGAAAGGCTGCAACAAGCGGACTTGAATGAATGGCTGCTGGGGCAAATCCGCGCCGGCATCGGCCAGGTCATGCCGCAAACACGCGAACTGTTCATCCCACAGATGCTCAACCTGCAAGCCGTGGGCGGCGTCAGCTTCAAGAAAGGCTGCTACACCGGCCAGGAAATCGTCGCGCGCATGCAGTATCTGGGCAAACTCAAACGTCGCCTGTACCGCTTGAGCCTCAATGCGACTGAAATGCCCGCGCCAGGCACACCGCTGTTTTCACCCAGCCATAACAGCGCGATCGGCGAAGTGGTCATTGCCGCAAAAGCTGACCAGAGCGTTGAACTTCTGGCCGTATTGCAAGCCGAAGCTGCCGATAGTGGCGATGTGCATTTAGGCAATCTGGAAGGTCCCGGCTTGCAACTGCTTGACCTGCCTTACACGCTCGACCGTGATCGAGAGATCCAGCGTTAGTCGCCGCACCCTTTTGCAACACCCTAGAGATCATGAATGAACAAGCTGGCGGAAAAAGTCCAACAGGCTTTAGTGACGGCCATCGATAACGATGACCTGGTTCTGCCGACATTGCCGGAAGTGGCCCTGAACATTCGTCAGGCCGCCGAAGACCCGGAAATCAGCATCAGCCACTTGAGCAAAGTGATCGGTCGCGATACCGCGCTGTCGGCGCGCCTGATCAAAGTGGTCAACAGCCCGTTGTTGCGCGCGACCCAGGAAGTCACCGACCTGCACACCGCCATCACCCGGCTGGGCACCAATTACAGCAGTAACCTGGCGATCGGCCTGGTGATGGAGCAGATATTCCACGCCCGCTCCGACGTGGTCGAACAAAAGATGCGTGATGTGTGGCGCCGCAGCCTCGAAGTCGCGGGCGTGAGTTACGCCTTGTGCCGCAGCCATAGCCAGCTCAAACCGGACCAGGCAGCCCTCGGCGGCCTGGTGCACCAGATCGGTGTGCTGCCCATCCTGACATACGCCGAAGACCACTACGAGCTGCTCGCGGACCCGGTCAGCCTCAACCACGTCATCGAGAGCATCCACCCGTTACTGGGTGACAAACTGCTGGGTGGCTGGGACTTCCCGGAAATGCTGGCGAAACTGCCCGGCCAATACCTCGACCTGGAGCGCGATTCGCCCAGCCTCGACTACATCGACCTGGTGCAGGTCGCCGTGCTGTATTGCCATCGCGGCACCGATCACCCGCTGGCCAACATAGCGGTTTCCACGCTGCCGGCGATCAAAAAGCTGCGGTTCGACCCCTACAGCGACGCCTTGCG
Organism: Pseudomonas sp. QC2; assembly: GCF_002859085.1. Lineage (NCBI taxonomy): Bacteria > Pseudomonadati > Pseudomonadota > Gammaproteobacteria > Pseudomonadales > Pseudomonadaceae > Pseudomonas > Pseudomonas sp. QC2. The sequence continues at coordinate 871,460 of NZ_PKKS01000023.1, read as the reverse complement.
GGCCGAGTTGGATGAAGCCCGCTCGATGTTCTACTGATCAACCCGCGATAAAACTCACCCGCACCTTCAACCCGGCCTGCTCCCCATCGTGCAGGCTGATCTGCGCCAGATGCGCCCGGCAGATTTCGCCAACAATCGCCAACCCCAGCCCCGAGCCCATGCCCTGCTGACTGCGTCGGTAAAAACGCTCGAACACTCGGTCCCGCTCGTCCAGCGGAATGCCTGGACCATCATCTTCCACTTCCAGCACCGCCGGCGCCGTCACCCGCAGGATCACATTGCCACCCGGTGGCGTGTGGGCCAGGGCGTTGTCCACCAGGTTGCTCAACAGCTCATTCAACAGGGTGGGCTCACCGCGCAGCCACACCGGCTCATCGGCCTCCAGCGCCAATGCCACGCCACGTGCGTGAGCCAACGGTGCCATGGCCATGCCCAGTTCACGGGCCAATTGGCTGAGGTCGAGTAACTGTGCGCCACCCTCGGCAATCGCGCGGGCACCATTTTCGATGCGGGCCAGGGACAACAATTGATTGGCCAGATGAGTCAAGCGGTCAGTGCCCTGGGCGGCGGTTTCCAGGGTGCTGCGCCACGTGGCGGGCTCTTCGGCACGCAAGCCCAGTTCCAGCCGGGCCTTGAGCGCGGCCAGTGGCGTACGCAACTCATGGGCAGCGTCGGCAATAAACTGCGCCTGGCGCTCGAACTGGCCGCGCAAGCGCTCGGTGAAGTGGTTGAGGGACCGCACCAGCGGGCCAAACTCGTGCTGCACTTCCACCAAGGGCAACGGCCGCAGATCGTCGGGTTGGCGCTCTTCCACCGCCGTGCGCAATCGCTCCAGCGGGCGCAATGCCGCGCTCACCGCAAACCACACCAATAACAAGGCGCCAATCGCAAGCATGCCCAGGCGCAGCAACGTGTCCGCTGCCAGGCTGCGGGCCATGCTGACGCGTGCTTCGTCGGTTTCAGCCACGCGTATCTCCGCCATGCCGTTCATGTTCGGCTCGGAAACGGCCTTGAGCAGGCTGACCACCCGCACCTCCTGCCCTTGGTAGATGGCGTTGTAGAACCGTGCCAAGGCCGGGTAATCATCGGTTCGTGGGGTACCCGGCGGTGGGCCAGGAAGGTTTTCGTAGCCGGAGATCAACTTCTGGTTGATGTCATTGACCTGATAGTAAATACGCCCGGCGCTGTCGTACGCGAACGTGTCGAGCGCGACATACGGCACATTCGCGCTGAGCGTACCGTCCACCTGGGTCAACCCGGCGGCAATGGTACGCGCCGAGGCCAGCAGCGTACGGTCGTAGGCCGTATCGGCGGCCTCGCGACCATTCCAATAGGCACTCAGGCCACTGGCGATCATCAACAACACCAGCAACAGCGCCAGGTTCCACAACAGGCGCCAGCGCAGGCTGCTGGGCTTATGCATCGCGGGCTTCCAACAGGTAGCCAAGGCCGCGGAAGGTCACGATGGCGATGGGCTGGCCGTCGAGCTTCTTACGCAGTCGATGCACATAGATTTCGATGGCGTCGGGGCTGGCCTCTTCGTCCAGGCCGAATACCTGGGAAGCCAACTGCTCCTTACTCATCACCCGGCCCGGACGGGCGATCAGCGCCTCAAGCACCGCTTGCTCACGGGAAGTGAGCGTCATCAGCTCGCCGCCCACGGTAAAACGCCGGGTATCGAGGTCATATACCAGCACACCACAGGCCTGCTGACGCTCGCCACCCAACACGCTGCGCCGCAGCAGCGCCTTGACCCGCGCCTCCAACTCCGTCAGCTCGAAAGGTTTGGCAAGGTAGTCGTCCGCCCCCAGGTTCAGGCCGTGCACGCGGTCTTTCACGTCACTGCGCGCCGTCAGCATCAGCACCGGCAGATTTTTCCCACGGGCCCGAAGGCGCGCGAGCACCTCGAAACCGTCCATGCGCGGCAGCCCCACATCGAGGATCGCCGCGGCGTATTCCTCACTGCTCAGGGCCAGGTCCGCGGCCACGCCATCGTGCAGCACGTCAACGGTCAAACCCGTGCTCTTGAGCGCTTGCGCGACACTTTCAGCGAGTTGCAGATGGTCTTCAACCAGCAAGACACGCATGGATTTCTACCTCAGTCAGGGGTGGTTGGCACCACGCTTTGCCGGGCAGTTTACAGGCGCCGACTGCCCTGTGAAGCCCGAAAACATTGAAAGGCAGCTGAAAGGTTAGTGAAAGCTTCGCCCTTTAGCATCCAGTCACGGTGGTCTATGCCCACCGAGTTGCCTGAACCGCAGCGCCCGAAAAACGCCTCGAAGCGTTTTCGCCAAAATAAGAACAATAACGGAGTACACAACGATGCTGTCGACACAGCCCCAGGCCCCCTCGCCTGTTCGTTCTTCTCGCCTGACCCAGACCGCCCTTGCCAGTGCTGCTACCCTTGCCGGCTTTTCGCCGCTTAGCCAGGCTGCCTTCTTCGAAGACAGTAGCGCGACCCTGGAAACCCGCAACATGTACTTCAACCGCGACTTCCGCGACGGCACTAGCGCGCAGCAATCCAAGCGCGATGAATGGGCCCAGGGCTTCATGCTCAACCTGCAATCGGGCTACACCGACGGCACCGTCGGTTTCGGCGTGGATGCGCTGGGCATGCTCGGCGTCAAGCTCGACTCAAGCCCCGACCGCACCGGCACCGGTCTGCTGCCCACGCATGACGACGGTCGCGCCGCCGATGAGTACTCCAAGCTGGGCCTGACCGGCAAAGTGAAGATCTCGGCCACCGAGCTGAAAATCGGCTCGCTGATCCCCGAACTGCCGATCCTCAAGCCCAACGACGGTCGCATCCTGCCGCAGACCTTCAATGGCGGCCTGATCACGTCCAAGGAATTCAAGAACCTGGTGTTCACCGGTGGTCGCCTGGACAAAGCCAAGGACCGCGACGACAGCAACTACGAAGACATTGCCCTCAACAACAAGAACAGCCGCTTCCTCAGCGGGGCCACCGGCAAGCACTTCAATTTCGGCGGGGCCGACTATAAGTTCGCCGACAAAATCACCGGCAGCTACCACTTCGCCCAACTCGACGACGTGTACCGCCAGCACTTCCTCGGCCTGGTGGCCGCGCGCCCGATGGGCCCCGGTACGTTCGGCACCGACCTGCGCCTGGCGATCAGCGATGACACCGGCAGTGCGCGTGGCGGCAAGATCGACAACACCTCCCTCAACGGCCTGTTCAGCTATGCCCTCAATGGTCATAAGCTCAGCGCCGGTTACCAGCACATGTCCGGCGACAGTGCGTTCCCGTATGTGGATGGCAGCGACCCGTACCTGGTCAACTTCGTGCAGATCAACGACTTTGCCGGCGCCGAAGAGCGCTCCTGGCAAGCGCGCTACGACTACGACTTCGCCAAGCTTGGGATCCCCGGCCTGAGTTTCATGAGCCGTTACCTCTCAGGTGACAACATCAAGCTCAAGAACGGCGAGACGGGCAAAGAGTGGGAACGCAACAGCGAGATCAAGTACGTGGTGCAGACCGGCACGTTCAAAGACGTGGCCGTGCGCCTGCGCAACGCCACCTACCGTTCCAACTACTCAGCCCGTGATGCGGATGAAATGCGCTTGCTGGTGAGCTATAGCGTTGCGCTTTGGTAGTAACAACTCATAACAACAAAGACGGAGATAACCATGACCCCTTCACTGCGTAAATTGGCCCTCGCCGCCGGCTGCATGCTGTTCGCCGGCCAACTGCTGGCCGCCGACGAACCCAAGCGCCCGGAATGCATCGCCCCGGCCTCGCCTGGCGGTGGTTTTGACCTGACCTGCAAACTGGCGCAAAGCGCGCTGGTCAACGAGAAACTGCTCAGCAAGCCGATGCGCGTGACCTACATGCCTGGCGGCGTAGGCGCGGTGGCCTACAACGCCGTAGTGGCCCAGCGTCCTGCAGACGCCGGCACCTTGGTGGCCTGGTCCAGCGGTTCGCTGTTGAACCTGGCCCAGGGCAAGTTCGGTCGTTTCGATGAAAGCGCCGTGCGTTGGTTGGCCGCCGTCGGCACCAGCTACGGGGCTATCGCGGTGAAAGCCGATTCGCCCTACAAGAGCCTCGACGATCTCGTCAAAGCACTGAAGAAAGATCCGGGCAGCGTGGTGATCGGTTCCGGCGGCACCGTCGGCAGCCAGGACTGGATGCAAACCGCGCTGATCGCGAAGGCCGCCGGAATCAACCCGCGCGAACTGCGTTACGTGGCACTCGAAGGCGGCGGTGAAATTGCCACCGCCCTGCTCGGTGGCCATATCCAGGTGGGCAGTACCGATATCTCCGACTCCATGCCGCACATCTTGAGCGGCGACATGCGCCTGCTGGCGGTGTTCTCCGAGGAACGCCTGGACGAGCCGGAAATGAAGAATATTCCGACCGCCAAGGAGCAAGGCTACGACATCGTCTGGCCAGTGGTACGTGGCTTCTACCTCGGACCAAAAGTCAGCGATGCGGACTACGCCTGGTGGAAAGACGCCTTCGACAAACTGCTGGTCTCCGAGGAGTTCGCCAAGCTGCGTGACCAGCGCGAGCTGTTCCCGTTCGCCATGACCGGCCCGGAGCTGGACACCTACGTGAAGAAACAGGTGGCTGACTACAAAGTGCTGGCCAAAGAGTTCGGCCTGATCCAGTAATCGCCCCTCTGTGGGAGCGGGCTTGCTCGCGAAAAACGTCAACGACGACGCGTGTGGCCTGATACACGCGACATCCTTGCGCCCTTCGTGAACAAGCGCGCGCCTACAAGAGTCTCCAAGGAGTTTCCTATGCTCTTACAACGCATTTTCGCCGCCGTGCTCTTGCTCGCCTGCGCCGGCCTGGCGCTGATGGCCTGGCCGTATCAAGCGTCGTTTTCCTACGAGCCGGTAGGGCCACGTGCCTACCCGCTGCTGATGCTCGGGCTGATGAGCCTGGCACTGATCTACATGCTGTTTCGTCCACAGCCGACCCAGCACACCGAAGAAGAGCCTGCGCTGGACCGCGACACCCTGATCAAGATCGGCGTGTGCGTCGCGCTGTTGATCGTGTTCGCCGCCACCTTCGAACCCCTGGGTTTCATCCTCAGCAGCATGCTGATCGGCATCCCGATGGCGCGCCTGTATGGCGGCCGCTGGGTGCCCAGCGTGGTGATCGTCAGCCTGATGGCGATTGGTCTTTATCTGCTGTTCGATAAAGCCATGGATGTGCCGTTGCCCCTCGGCCTGCTCGACGTTCTGGAGAACTGATATGGATACTTTCGGCTACTTGGGCCAGGGCTTCGGCGTTGCACTGTCCCCTTACAACCTGGTGACCGCACTGTGCGGCACCCTGATCGGTACTGTCGTCGGCTTGTTGCCGGGCCTGGGCCCGATCAACGGCGTGGCGCTGTTGATCCCCATCGCCTTCGCCCTGGGCCTGCCGCCGGAATCGGCGTTGATCCTGCTGGCAGCCGTGTACCTGGGCTGTGAATACGGCGGCCGTATCAGCTCGATTCTGCTGAACATCCCAGGCGAAGCTTCCACCGTAATGACCACCCTCGACGGCTACCCGATGGCCCGTAAAGGCCTGGCCGGCGTGGCACTGTCGTTGTCGGCGTGGAGTTCGTTCATCGGTGCGTTTATCGCCACCTGCGGCATGGTGCTGTTTGCGCCGCTGCTGGCTAAATGGGCGATTGCCTTCGGCCCGGCGGAATATTTCGTACTGATGGTGTTCGCGATTGTCTGCCTGGGAGGCATGGCCGGTGGCAAACCGTTGAAGACCTTTGTGGCGGCGCTGATCGGCCTGTTCCTGTCGGCGGTCGGCATCGACGCCAACAGCGGCGTGTACCGCTTTACCGGCGATAACATTCACCTGACTGACGGCATCCAGTTTGTGGTGCTGGTGCTGGGTTTGTTCTCCATCAGCGAAATCCTGTTGCTGCTGGAAAAAACCCACCGTGGCCAGGAAGCGGTAAAAGCCACCGGGCGCATGATGTTTAACCTGAAGGAAGCCGGCGCCGTCTTCGTCGTCAACATCCGCTGCGGTCTGCTTGGCTTCATCATGGGCGTGTTGCCGGGTGCCGGTGCTACCTTGGCCTCGGCTGTTGCCTACATGACCGAGAAACGCCTGGCCGGTGCCAGCGGTAAATTCGGCCAAGGCGACATGCGCGGCCTGGCGGCTCCGGAAACGGCCATCGGCGCCTCTGCCTGCGGCGCCCTGGTGCCGATGCTGACCCTCGGCGTACCCGGTTCGGGCACTACGGCGGTGATGATCGGCGCGCTGTCGCTGTACAACATCACCCCGGGCCCGCTGCTGTTCCAACAGCAACCGGACATCGTCTGGGGCCTGATCGCCTCGTTGTTCATCGCCAACATCATGCTGGTGATCCTCAACATCCCGATGATCCGCATCTTCACCCGTATCCTCGCCGTGCCGAACTGGGCGCTGGTGCCGGTGATCGCCATCATCACCGCGATTGGTGTGTACGCGGTTCACGCCACCACGTTCGACCTGTTCCTGATGGTCGGTATCGGCATCTTCGGTTACATCCTGCGCAAGCTGGACTTCCCGCTGTCGCCGGTGCTGCTGGGCTTTATCCTCGGCGGCTTGATGGAGCAGAACCTGCGCCGTGCGCTGTCGATCTCCAACGGCGACCTGCAGATCCTCTGGTCGAGCCCGATCACCTTTGGTGTGTGGGTGCTGACCGCGCTGATGCTGGCCTTTCCGCTGATCCGCATCTACCGCAAACGTGCCCTGCAGCGTCGTGCCGTGGCCGATGTCTGAGGTCACCTTTAAGCAATGGTGGGGAACACCGCTGGTCGGCCTGGCCGGCGGTTACCTGGCCAGCCTCGTCGGCTGGCCTTTGCCGTACATGGTCGGCTCGTTGCTGGCGATCATCCTGGTGCGCTGCCTAACCCCCTGGCAGTTGGCGGAAATTCCCGGTGGGCGCAAATGCGGCCAATGGGTGGTAGGCATCGGCATCGGCCTGCACTTCACGCCCGTGGTGATCGAGCAGGTGATGAGCCACTTCGGGCTGATCTTTTTCGGCGCGCTGGTCACCAGCCTGTCGAGCGTGGTCGGCGTATGGTTGATGCGCCGCAGCGGTGAAGACCGCGCTACCGCGTTCTTCTCCAGTATGCCGGGCGGTTCCGGCGAGATGGTCAACCTCGGCGCCCGCAATGGCGCCGTGCTCAGCCGTGTCGCGGCAGGGCAGAGTCTGCGCGTGCTGGTGGTGGTGCTGTGTGTGCCGGCGATCTTCAAGTACCTGCTGGAAGGCGGTACACCGCAGTTTCATCCGGCGCCCGTGAGTTGGCCTTGGCTGTTAGCGCTGTTTCCGATGGGCGCACTGGTCGCCTGGGGTTGGCAGCGTTTGCGTCAGCCGAACCCGTGGCTGTTCGGGCCCTTACTGGTAAGCGCCACTGCCAGTGTGGTCTGGAACCTGCACATCGGCCTGCCCGATGGCGGCAGCCAAATCGGCCAATGGTTGATCGGTAGCGGTTTGGGCTGCCACTTCAACCGGCAGTTCTTCCGTCGGGCGCCGTCGTTCATGGGCCGCACCCTTATCGGCACGGCCTTGACCATGGCGCTGGCGACCCTGGCAGCGGTGGGTTTGAGCGCCTTGACCCACCTGGACCTGCGCTCGCTGACCTTGGGCATGATGCCGGGGGGGATTGCCGAGATGAGCCTGACCGCCGAGACGCTGCAGTTGTCCGTCCCCCTGGTAACGGCCATGCAGGTGATGCGTTTGTTGTTCGTTCTGTTTCTCGCCGAACCCCTGTTCCGGCACTGGAACCGCCAACCCTGACCACCGCAACGTGAACGGCTCGCCAGCGGGCCGTTGCCGTTTGTCGGCACTGTCATTTCTCACAGCTGGTTGCTCCCCAGATTCCGCGTTACACCTCTTCGCAACTACTCCCACTCAGTATATGGGCCGTAGACATTGAGTTCCTCACTGACTGCAGAGGGTTTCATCATGGGTAACGACGAAGAGCTTTCCAACCATCCAAACCAGCGCTTGATCAAGCTCCCAGAAGGGCGCTCACTGCTTGCGTCTTACTCAAACCAGCAGCCACCTGAAAAGACGCCGCCCGTGCAGCGTACTTTCATCGACCCTCGTTACCTGGTGCCATGCCCCTCCGACCTGTCTCTCAATTCGACGGAAGCCTTCAAAAAGGTTCGCCTCGAAGATTTGGTACTGTACATCCCCGCAAATACCCAGCCGGTGCAAGGCGTCGATGCAGGTATCAATCTCGTCGCGATCACGATGCACAAGGAGGGACTACTGATTGCCTTGCTGCCATTTCTGGAGATGGCAGCCCTGGATTTCGTGGAACTGTTCTGGGGCGATCTGAGCAACCCCGTCGCATCCACCACCATCCACCAGCATGAAGTGGATAACGCTGAGGTGATTCCCCTGTTCGTACCGTCGGGTGCGATCACCGACGGTAATGTCTATCCGGTGTTCTTCCGGGTGACACGCCTCGGCCTGGCGGTAGGAGAAACAAGAAAATTCGCACTGAAGGTTGATAAGGTGAAACCCGCCGGGGACAACCCGGACGGCTACAGTTTTGTAAACACGAACCTGCCCAAGCCGATCATTCCCCAAGCGTTTCTCGACTTTGGCGTTACAGAAGAAGATGCCCAAAACTGCATAGAGATTCGCGTCCCCTACTACCCTGCCGATACCTCATTGTCACCACGCACCCACCGCGCGGTGCGTGATGTTGTTCGCCTGAAAATCGGCGACGCACTATTCGAGCACACCGTGTCGCAGCCAGAAGCGGATCACCATGACGACATTGTCTTCAGGCTGTGCATCGAACACTGGCTTCAGATCGGCAGCGGCTCTCACGTCGCTGAGTGGAACGTGATTGATGAGTGCGGAAACTACTCGGATGGCTGGTCGGTCGCCGAATTCCTCGAGGTCTTCCTGAACGATGGTTCAGAGCCATTGTTGCCCCATTGCTTCTTCGATGAGGCTCCGGAAGACATCCTCAACCTCGATGAAGTCAGTGGCGATTTTGTGACGATCGTCGTTCCAATCGCGGGTAACGGCTACCGATTGGGCGACTTGATCAAGGTGACCCTCACCGGCAGGACGGCGGATGGGCAAACGGTGAGGAAAACCTACAGTTCCGATCCACTGACATCCACCACGACGCGCCAACTCAGAATTCCATGCCCGGTAAGCGACCTGATACCGTTGATCAGAGGGCAGGCTCGACTTCGCTATGAGCGAATCCGCTTTGGCGCGCCGAATAGAGGCTCACACCTCACGCTGGTCAGTGTGATCGGCACCGCCATTCCCGGTGGGCTTTACGCCCCGACATTTCGGGAGGCTGTCGATGGGATTCTGATTGCGGACACCCCCATCATTAACATCGACATCCGTAAATATCATGGACAGGACTTCTTTGACCGCATCACGCTGAAGCTGTTGGGCCGCTACCCTAACGGTAAATTTTACTACCACGAAGAATTCAAAAATGCAGGTACAGGCAATGTGGTGTTCTCGATTATCAATGGCCCCGAGGGTGATATTGCCAAATTGGCAGGTGGCAGCCTGACTGCTTCTTATACCCGTCAGAATAGCGAGGGAACAATACCATCCCCGGACACAACCGTTTATGTCGGTGCCTCTACGGCCGTACTGCCCGAACCGAGGGTGCATGAGGCTCCGCCGCCTGATTACGTATTTGATCCGAACCAATCCACCGGTGATGCCACCATTGAGGTTGACCCCCACAACGATATCAAAGTGGGGGATACGGTCACCCTGCACGCTGAAGGCACTGCGCCAGGTGGAAGCGCTCCGCCACAACCCTTCTTTGTCTCAAACATTTGGAAAGACCGGCCGCTGCCTTTCACGCTTAAGCGCCAGTACATCCTGCTCAATCAAAGCATGAATATTTTCTACGACCGCGCCCGCCCAGGCGTTGCACCACGCACGTCGAACACCGCACCCATGAAGATCCTCGCAGTGCGCCATTTGCCCGCGCCTTTGGTTTACAACAGCACCCCCGTGGACGACGGAAACGCGACCATCAACCCGGTCATTGCTGACAACACGCCAGAGGTGACGGTACGCGTGCAATTTGCACCGATGTCTTCGAACGACTTCATCAAGCTCGAACTGCAAGGCAAGCCCGGTGCGACGCTGCCGTCCATAACGCCCCAATACGGCAACCCAACTACGGGTTTCGTCGATTTCAAATTCTCCAACAGCGTCATCGGCGACTACATTGGAAGCGTCCTGCGTCTTCAGTATCACGTCACAACCAACGGCGTCACCGATGACTCAAGGGTGCTGAATCTGCGCGTACTGGACTTCAATGAATTACCCGGCGGCAATCCACTGCCGCAGCCAAGACTCAATGGCCTGCCATCCGGCTCAACCATCGACTTGAATACATTCAACACCGATTGCTGGGTGAGCCTGGTGCGCTGGACGCTGAGCCGGAAGGGCCAACGGATCTGGCTCAAACTCCATAGTGTTGGCGCAACCCCTTTGACACTGTTGAACGGCCATCCGATCGACCAGACGCAGGTCGATAATGGGATAGTGAATGAAAAGGCAATGCGTGATTGGTTTACCGTACTTGCGGATAGCAGCCAGGTGACGGCAACGGCAGCCGTCACTTTCAATGGCGATTCAAATGAACTGACCGCCAAGCCCTTTCCGTCGAGCAACTACACCCTCACAGCGCTTCGGCTCTATGATTTGACAGACTTTGAGTTATTGTCCTGGAATGGCTGGGTCAACATCATCAATGTCTTGGGCGCGATCAGAAACGTCAACAACAACAATTTCTGGTATGTGAAACTCAATAATGGCAGCCCTCTCTTTCCCGGCGTCATTAAAACCTTTTATATCAAGAGCGGTAAAACCTACGACTTGAGCTTCAAAATGAAGGTGGACTTGAACCCCTATCTACCCCAGGTATTCATAGAGTTCGGCACTCAGTCACAATCTTTCACCCATGTTAATCCCGGTGTGTGGACCTCACACTCCCGGACCTTTGCATTGCCTGCCGGGGTTCCCTCTCAGTTCTTGCCTATGCGCATCTACTTCAAGAGTATTACCTCAGGGGCAGAGTTTTCACTGGATGATATTTTGGTTGTGGAGCGGCCATAGATTCATTGCTCAAGACCGCTGTCGGGTGGCGACATAGCCACCCGACAGCAGCACATTGAAGGCAATAAAAAAGGCCTCTCTACCGTCAGGAAGAGAGGCCTTTCAATGGGTTATTATCTGGGTATGCATCGTTGAAGAGTTTCATTGAAATCTTGTCCAGCCGGGCACTGTCTTGGCTGCCTTATCCACCGTTGGGAATTAGTGTCGTACCTGCAGGTGTAATACCAACCCGGCGATATGCTTTTGAAGGTGCCTGCACGAGTGCAGACAGGATCAAGCCCTGGGTACTCACTCGACACCGTCTCGGAAGGGCCACTGGCACAAGCGGCAAGCAGCACAGCGACACCTGCCGCCAGTAATACCTTGGGGACAGTACGCATAACTTTCTTACTCATAAAATGATGCATGGGAATCTCCTGATTAGGAATGCCCCTCCAGTTAGCCCCCAAAAAAATAAACCGCCTACTGTCATATTTGATAGGTTGGCGGTTTGTCCGACAAGCGGAAAGTACTGCACCGGCCGCGCTTAGAACGCGTAGCGCAGCCCCACATTCACACCCAGAGGTTGCTTGATGTTCTTGCCCACGCTGCGCTCCAGGTCCGCATGCATGCTCAAGTTCTGCGACACCGACATCGCCATACCCGCCCCCAGCTTCAAACGTGAGCCCGACAGGTCGTTGTTGAACGAGTTGTCATTAACAAACACTTTGTTGCTCTGGTCGAACTCATGGGTGACTGCGGCTTTCAAGTAAGGCTGCAGCACGCCGCCGCTGTCGAGTTGGATATTATTGCCAGCAGTGACGCCCAACTCACCGATCACCGAACTCGAACGATCCCCCTTGGCGCTCAGGCCGTTGTCCAGTGTGTAGCTCTGGGCCTGGGTGATCACCGCCGCCAATTGGCCGTAGGGTTCGACGAAATAGCCGTCATCCAGCGTGATATGACGACCGAACTCAGCCGAGGCACCTGTGGCATTTTGCGTGTAGTTGCCCTTGCTCTTCTTGCCATCGCTCATGGCCACGTTGGACTCATTGTGCAGGCGGTTGAACTTGAGCACGCCGTCGAAGTAAAAGCCGCTTTCGCTATCCAGCCACGTTGCATAGCCGCCCACGTAGTAGCTGTTGATGGTGGCTTTGCTGCCCAGGTTCAAGTCCAGGTCCGATTGGCTGTGGCCGGCCATTGCACCGATCAGCCACTGCCCATCGCCGGCCTCCAGCGGTGCATCCGCACCCAAAGTGAAACCGCGTTGGGTCTGGTTATAACCCAAGCCAGTCTTGTCGTTGGACACTTCATACTTATTGCCGTAGGCACGGGTCCACAAGCCAGCGGTCTGTCCACCGTTGAAACGCAGTTCGCCCATGCGCGTACGCAGGTTAGTCATTTCCCCCAACAACACGCTCGGCGCCGCGTTGAACAAGGCCAACACCGAGTTGGTGCTCGGGCTGATGACCTTGCTATCCGGGTCCAGGTACCAATCATGATTCTGGTTATCCGCCGCCAGGTCGTAAGAATAGGTACCGCGGTCGACCCGACCGCCCACCAGGCTGAAATCCGCCACACCGTCGGCGGTGTGCACCATGTGCAGGCGCTCGTTCAACGGGTCGGCCCCCGTGGCGGCGAGCAGCAACTGATGGTGACCAGCAGACGTGCCCGTGACGTTTAGGAAGTCGCCGGTCAGCGAACCGAAATCCGCCTTCATGATGAACGTACCGCCGGTGCCGGAGAGGTTAGCCACGTCCAGCTTATAGAAGGCTCCGGACTCGCCGAACTTAACGTTACCGCCGTTCATCGACAATGTGTTGAGCGCTTGTTGACCATCCACCATCACCCAGGTGGCGTCGCTGTTGACCGACAGTTTGTCGACATTGTCCAGGCGACCGGTCAGCACCGAGCCATTGTTCAGGCCAACGTTGGCGCTGCCGCCGCTGTTGATGATGTCGCCGTTCATGAAGGCGAAATCCATGTTCATGTCCAGGGCGCTGTCTTTGCCGACTTGGATATTGCCACCCAGCGTCGTGTTGGAGACATTGACATCGGCCGCGCCGCCGTGGGCAAGCTCAAGCATGTTGCCGTTGCCGCCGACCAAGGTCGTGCCATTGTTGATGTTGATCTCGGTGCCACCGGGGTAGTCCACCAGGATGGCAGCCCCTGTTCCGCCCACCACTTCAGTCTGGTTGAGGTTCAGCACGGAGGGGTTATCCACCGTAGGCAGGCGATACGCCACAATGCCGTTGGTGCCGCCGTAAATTCGGCCGCCCTGGGTGGTCAATTGCCCGTCGTACGCTCTCAAACCAGCGTTTGCACCGCTGACCTGAGTGTTATGCAGGGCCAAAGTGCTGGAGCCGCTGAGCACAATGCCATCTGTGGCGCCAGTCACGTCGCTATCGAACACTTCCACGGCAGAGCCGCGGTCCGAATTGGTGCCGACAATCATGCCTTCGGCACCGCCGCTGTAGATCGAAGCATCGCGCACGGTACCTTTACTGCCATAAAGCGCCACACCCACTTCAGTACCGGCGGTGTTCTTGACAGTGCCACCGCTCATCGTAAAGGTCGAATCATAGGCTTTAACCCCCAGGATCCTGGCCCCATTCGAGGTCAGGGTGGCCTCGGTCACGTGGTAGCGATCAACTAACGTGTCAGCGTCAATGACGACGTTTTGCCCAGGGTAGATATTCAACGCCTTGACCTGTGTCGCCGCCAAGGCGACAGGCATGACGGCCAATACTCTAATAGCTAGTGATAAACGAGAAAGAAGAAATGTTTTTTCAGTGGACATGCTTAAGTACCTCTAGTCGGTGACTGAACAAGCCAAGCGATTTAAAGGTCCATCGACTCTGGCTTTCAGAAGCGGCAAGGGTACGGATCAGGCAGGGAGGTTCATGTAGGGATCGTCCAAGGCGACGTAGGACTTTCCTTAATCACAGCAGGTCGTGAAATTTGAGCCTGCAGGGGCTCGCTAAAAAAGAACGGTACAAACCGTCACGGCTACCCATGACGGTTCATACCGGGCGACGCGTTTAAGGAGTAGGCAGAGCACCGCAAACGGTGGTATCGGCGTTACGGCGGCTGACATAGAGAATCGTCGGTAGGGATTGGCCTGTCGTCACCCCGTCGGCTTTGAGTACGGTGTAATAGAACTCTACTCGCCCCAAAATCGCCGGCTGGACATACGTGGCGAAATCCGCGACGAATTCTTCGCCATTGTGGCCCGGCAGGCTGTGATCATTTACGACCACAATCGGAGGCAGCATTTCTGCTTGGACCAGTATGTTGGAGGACTCCAAGCCCTCTCCATACAGGGTCCAGAAACGCCTGATCGTGTCACCTGTTTTCAGATTGACCGCATCCTTGATTCTTGTGTCGATGCCAAGCTCAACAAACTGCTTGCAACTGATCGAGCGCAAGGTGCCGCCCGCACTCACGGATTTAGGGAATTGTGCCAGCGCCAGGTTCGTCAGTTCACTGGCAAACACATCAACCGGCGTAGACAGGGACGTGTCCATGTTGGGGTTCACACCATTCGTCAGGCTGTACCAGACGGGTTTGTCCAGTCCGTTAAGGCCGGCAGCGATGATTGAGGCAGGAATAGTGAAGGAAAACGTCCCTGAGTCAATTTCAGGCTGCGTCACGGTATGAGGGGTGGGGGTGAAAATCGGTATCCCGTCCCAGTAGAGCTGAAGTTGGTGCCCTGGCATCGCTCCGATATACACACCAAATGCGGCGGTAGCAGGGCCGTCATCACCCGGTCCAATCTCGTTGGTGAGTCCGTCGAAGGAGGTTACCGTAATCTGCGGCAGGTAATCCCGGATGGGACCGGGGCCTCCAGGTTCTCCAGCGGCTGACCGGAAGTCTGCAGCCACCGAAATAGAGTTGGACCATGCTGAAGCCGTGCCGCCATCCACCACTTGGTAACGTAGGTTGGCTGTACCGGCAACAGTGATCCCATAGGCCGCGAAGAGAATGAGCCATGGAATTTCAATCTTTGCGGGGTTTGCAAGGGTCGGCTCGGACGACAATGCAGCCGGGAACACGTGCCCACCCAAGTCGATGTTCAGGGTTTGGCCAGGTCTATAATTGGTCCAGCCAAAAATATACACTTCCGCCAATTTCAACTGCGCGTCCCGAAGGTCCAACGGTGCCGCCGGTACTGCGGGGTCGGTCAAGTTCGTCGGCTGGGGCGTTAAAAGATACTCAACCTCTCTCAACTTCGTCGGATAAATTGTTGAGTTCTCGGAGTAGTCAAAGTAACGGAACGACAGGTGCTCTACACGTGACCCCTTAGCGACAACTTCATCTTTAGTGAGAGAGACAACGACAGGCAAAGTATTAACCGGCAGACTGCTAACAACTTTTATTGGATCCGCATCTGTAACATTCCCATACAACCAAAGCTCATCCATTGCACGTGCAATTAGACGCCCTGGAACAGTAATATCAAGTGCATCGCCATTCGCGGCCAGTGACTCCAGCGTGACCTTCCCACCTACTGCACCGCCTGTCAACGTCACAGCATCCAATAAAATCCCACCGGCAGGGCCAATAGTATCGACGTTCACCAATGTAGTGTTGGACTGCTCGTTACCCCCCGATCCCAAAGCGATCTCATAACTGACACGATACTCCCCATGGTTCGATACATCGACATCTTTGATAGTTACTGCCAATGGCCAAACCAGACTCGACAATGGCTTAGGTCGTTCTATAGGATCTCCATAAACGACGCCATTCACGAACAACCGAAACACATCAGGGTTGCTTCCAGGAAGCGGAAAGGTATCGTCCCACATATCAACTTCAAGCTTGACGCCTTCCGTTTGCGCAACGATAGTTTTCATCAGATTAGGCGGTAAACCGACCACTGGAGGCAGGGCATTGGTAACTCTGAGGTCATCCACAGCTCTAGGTCCGTGGGGCGCAAGACCATGGGGAACAGGGGCCTCCAAGGGATTGACGCATTGAGTAGCGCTACTATCGTTGCCCTTCGACTTCTTTTTTTGATCGACTGAAGCTGCTTGAGTGTTATTTGACTTAGCCATCACTGCTTACTCCTGTAAGTTAAATGATTCACGCTCGTCACCCGACGCACGCGAGGGATGAGAGCTTAATTAGACATCACTCAATCAACTTGCACAGCCTGTGAAACTTGACAGCTGCACAAATGCACAAACTATGCATCTGAATGACAGACCACCTAAACAGCTGCCTTAATAACAAACACGCTAAAAACCAAACACCTTTAACACCAATTACTCTAAACAAACCTAAGTCTTCGGCTCACTCCAATGCAAAAACATCATCAGATTTTTCATAAATAAAAAAGAGGGCTTTCGCCCTCTTTTATTTCAGCCAACGTTTAAACGCCGCCACTATGCGGCCCCAGGCACGTTCCACCACCCGGTATCTTCAAATCGATATAGATAAGTTTCCTGGAGGACAACCCGGTCTCCCCCGCTGCCTTGAACAGACGATACTGCACAACCGCCGAGCCGAAATCCTTCACCAAACCCGGCAATGTGATCAAGCTGAATGGCTCGATACGGATCTCAACTTGGCCTCTGTCACGATCATCCGATGTCAGGCGATGCTCAAAACTCACCTCGGTACCACTGAAGGGCTCACCACTGCCATTTTTTGACGGGTAACTTTTCCAATATAGATGCACGTAATCACCGGTACTGAAATGAGTAAAATCCCAGAGTATGCCAATGAACACGCCTTCATAAGGTTCCGGTTTGGTACCGCACGCAATAAAGAACAGAGGGCTGTCATTCAATAGCACCGGACTCTTGAGGCCGGTCAGCGTGTCGAGGGTTACCCGTACAGGCGTTGAAGGGCTGCGCTGCCGGTTTATGCCGTTGTCTGTCCAGTAATAGACTTCAGCGAGGTTGACGGACGACGCCACTGCCCAGGGCACCCACAGCGTGATCAACTTCCCGGCCACGTCCCCCAGCTGTACGTCATAGGCCGCGACGATAACGTCGTCGCTGTTCCAGCACAGTTCAAGGCGTTCGCCTTGTTGCGGGTTTTCAAACAATCGCACTTCTACCCGCACCGGCCCGGGGCTATCAACGGAAGTCAGCACATTGTCGCCGGTCTTGCCCTTTATGATGGGGACGGCCAGCTTGCGATTGATCGGATCAGGCCCGCTGGGGTCCGGACCGGCCACACGCATATCTACATCATAAAAGCTGTCCGGTGACGGCTTGGAAGCGCTGCCTTGCTCATACACATAGCGCACACGCAATGGATAACGCGTAGAGAAACCACCGGCAGCAATAACAGACCACGGCACAGGCCTGAGAATCGGCCAGTGCTGCACATCGCCAATCTCTTGGATGCCGAGGGAATGAGTATTCCAATAGGTGTAAATTTTGGCCCCCGCTTCTGCGCCCTCTATCCGAGGGATGGTGACCGCCAGCTCTTTCGGCGGCCAGGTATCTTCAAAGAGGACCACACCCGTCAGCTCAGCCGGCTCAATGTAAGGACGAGGCAGGTCCGGCAACACAACCGGAGAGGCCTTGAGCTTGAGTGCATCAGAAAACTGCCCCACATTGCCGCCTCGATCCTCAAGCCGACAGGACACGAACCTGTCACCGCTACCGCTGGCACGCACGTGCGCCTCAGGAAGGGTGAACGCGATGGGCGCGCCTTGCACATGCGCTCTCGTAATGACAAAGGTGGCAGCCAGGCTTAGATCAGGAAGTGTTCCGTAATAGACGTAGATCAAATCGCCAATACGCATATCAAACCAACGCACCAGCCAGAACGGTATGCCACCGTGCGTGACCAAGTACCCATCCGTCACCTCAGTGCGAGCCTCGTCATCCACCTGCACATCCGGGGCAGGGTTACCACCATTCGGAGCGGTTTTGTCGACATTGACGAAGGTTGGAAATGAGTCGCTCGGCCCAATCAATCTGGCGCTGACATTATAAGTCAGCCGATGGATGCCCTCGGTCGACAAGATCGATTTGGGTAAGTACTGCACCAACGGAAAGATGTCGTCAGGGTTGTACGGACCTTTAATAGGGTGGGTATGCACAGTGTCGCCATTCCAACGATATTCCACCGTTGTCACCATGTCCTCCTCATGGAGGTTGAATGGCCAGACCCGTGCAATCGTAACTTCCAGATCCTGATCATGAAGAGCAAGCGGCAAGGTCCGAGCTGCTTCGTCCCACTCCAAATCCAGTGCCTGGGAAGGGTTAGGCGCGTCCAGCTCAAGTATCGTCGGGTCACGCATCGGCTTCGTGGCCGCTCTTGACCCATGAGGGGGCCGCCGGCCTGAGGGCAGGTTCGAATCAGACATGGTCACGCTCCTTGAGCAATCAATCGAGGATCGACCCGGGCGATCAGCACGCTCAGGTCCGGATACTTATTGAATGCGCAAAAAAAGCGCGCGGATACTGTCAGAAATAACAGGGCTCCGCCGTTACCGATGAACGGCAGCCTGCCGCCCCAAGGGATTCAGGCAGGTGGCAACACCCAATTGATCGGCGTCTCGCCATTCTGCTCAAGAAACTTGTTGGTACGACTGAAATGCCCGCACCCGAGGAACCCGCGATATGCCGACAGCGGCGACGGGTGCACCGAGGTCAACACCAGGTGCTTGGTGGCATCGATCAGCTTCTGCTTGCTCTGGGCATGGGCGCCCCACAGCAAAAACACCAGGTGCGGTTGATGCTCGCTGACCACTTCGATAATCCGATCGGTAAAGAACTGCCAGCCCTTGCCCGCATGGGCGTTGGCGTTGGCGCGCTCGACGGTCATGGTGGTGTTGAGCATCAGTACGCCCTGGTCCGCCCAGCTTTGCAGGTAGCCGTGATTGGGGATGTCGATGTTCAGGTCGCGCTTGAGCTCTTTATAGATATTGACCAGTGACGGCGGCGCCGGCACGCCCGGTTGCACCGAGAAGCACAGGCCGTGGGCCTGGCCGGGGCCGTGGTACGGGTCCTGGCCGAGGATCACGACTTTGACCTTGTCCAGCGGCGTGGAATTGAGCGCGTTGAAAATCAGCGGGCCGGGCGGGTAGATCTCTTTGCCGGCGGCATGTTCCTGGCGCAGGAACTCGCGCAACTGCGCCATGTACGGCTGCTCGAACTGATCCCGCAGGGCGTGTTTCCAGCTGGGTTCGAGTTTGATACGGTCGTCTTCGGTCATGGTTGAATAGTCTTGTCAAAAAGAATGAGGCGAACCCTAGGAAAGCCGACCCCGCTTGTCAATTGATCTGACACACCACCGACACTTTCCTACGAAGCGATCATACTCATCCTTCAACGTATCGATTGAGGTCACGATGAACCTGCACTTCGAAGAGCTGACCGGCAGCGACGGTGCCCGCATCGGCATCGCCAGCCTCGACGCTGAAAAATCCCTCAATGCCCTTTCCTTGCCGATGATCCTCGCCCTGGGCGAACGCCTGGATACCTGGGCCAAGGACCCGAACATCGTCTGTGTACTGCTGCGCGGCAACGGCCCCAAAGCGTTTTGCGCCGGTGGCGAAGTCCGCAGCCTGGCGCAGGCCTGCCGGGAACAGCCAGGGGTTGTGCCGGACCTGGCCGCGCAGTTTTTTGCCGCGGAGTATCGCCTTGATTACCGCCTGCACACCTACCCCAAACCGCTGATCTGCTGGGGCCACGGCTACGTGCTGGGTGGCGGCATGGGCCTGCTGCAGAGTGCGGCAGTGCGCATCGTCACCCCCAGCAGCCGGTTGGCCATGCCGGAGATCAGCATCGGCCTGTACCCGGACGTCGGCGCCAGTTGGTTCCTGTCACGCCTGCCAGGCAAGCTCGGGCTCTTCCTGGGCCTCACGGGTGCCCATATCAACGGCCGCGACGCTTTGGACCTGGGCCTGGCCGACCGCTTCCTGCGCGACGACCAGCAAGACGAACTGCTCGATGGCCTGCTGCAGCTGAACTGGCAGGAACAGACCTCGATGCAACTCAACAGCCTGCTTAAGGCGCTGGCCCAGGAAGCCGTCGATCAGCAACCCGAAGCACAATGGCTGCCGCGCCGGGCACAGATCGACGAATGGCTGGACGTGGGTGATGTGCGATGCGCCTGGCGCGCCTTGAGTCAATTGCGCGAACACGCCGACCCACTGTTCAGCCGGGCCGGCAAGACGCTCAGCGAAGGCTGCCCGTTGACCGCGCACCTGGTATGGGAACAGATCCAGCGTGGCCGGCATCTGTCCCTGGCGCAGGTGTTCCAGATGGAATACACCCTGAGCCTCAATTGCTGCCGTCACCCCGAATTCAGCGAAGGCGTGCGTGCGCGGCTGATCGACAAGGACCAGGCGCCGCATTGGCGTTGGCCGGATATCAACGCGATTCCGGAGGCGGTGGTGCAGGCGCACTTCAATAAGGCGTGGGAAGGCCGCCATCCGCTGGCAGACCTGTCCGATTATTGATTAATTGTGGCCAATAAAAAGCGGCGCTTCCTGCGCCGCTTGCACTACAGACCGGTCAGCGATGACCGCCGCGACCGCCTCCATGGTCACCGCGGCCGTGCCCGCCATTGCCCCAACGATCGCCGCCCCAGCCTTGGTTCGGATAAGGCCGGTAACCGGCACGCGGTCCGTAGTAACGCGGGGCCGGCTGGTAGTAGCGCGGGGCCGAGTAATAACGCGGTTGGGGCGCGTAATAGCGCGGCGCAGGGTAGTAATCACGGCGGTACGGGTACGCCGTGCCACCCCCGTAGTAATACACCGGTGCCGGTGAGGTGTAGACCTCGGATCGATAGTAGCTCTGGCCTCCATCGTAATAAGGCACACAAGCAGAAAGGGTCAGACCGAGTAAAGCGCTGAGCAGCAGTCGTCGATACATGGCGGCCTCCTGGACCGCGGAAGAGCACCTCCAGCGACGCGGGAGGGCGGCATCCAGCTTTCGCTGAATGACGAAATATCTGACATCAAAAACGGAATCTGGTGCGTTCTTGCAACAGCTTGATACATCTGCGCAGGCTTTATCGATTCAGTTAATTTGTCTGGATCGAAACTTTGTCGATTGCGATGATGTCACTATGACACTGCACCAGGCCAGGGAGGCTCTACCGTGCGTCCTCCGTTACTACCGTCGGATTCAAGCCATGAAAATCTCAACCAAGCTGCTGCTTTCATTTCTACTGTGTGCGCTGGTCACCCTCGGGGTCGGCTTGTTGGGCATCAAAGGCGTGGTGCGCCTCGCCACGGCATTAGAGCTAACGTTCTCCAACAACCTGGTTTCCGTGAGCAACACCGCCGCTACCCTCAATGGCTTGGTGGCCCATAACCGGGGCCTGTATCGATTGATGGATGCCAGCAAAGGCGAAGTGTCCGCCCAGGATCGTGAACGCGTGCGCCAGGATATCGCCCAGGAACTCAAGCGCAGCCAAGCTGCGTACGCCACCTACCGCGCAACGCCGCTGGAAGATGATGAACGCGCAGCGGGAGACAAACTCGACCAGATCCTGCCCACCTACATCAGCAGCTCCGAACGCATCATGTCGCTGCTCGACGGCAACCAGGTCGATGAGGCCCGCACCCAGCTCAATACCACCAACAATGAAGTCTTCCGTCAGGCGCGCGAGCTGATCCGCGTGATGATCGAATCCAATAACCGCCAGATCAAAGAGGGGGCGGTCGCCGCCGACGAACTGCGCAACAGCGCGTTGACGTGGATGATCAGCGGCATTGTGCTGGCCTTCATCATCGCCCTGACTGTCGGCGTATTGATCACCCGCCTGATCACTCGCCCCATCGCTCAGGCCGTGCAGAGTGCACAACGCATTGCCAAGGGCGACTTGACCCAAGCCATCACCACCGAGCGTACCGACGAAGCCGGGCAACTGTTGGTGGCGCTGTCGGATATGCAGGGCGGCTTGAAAAGCACCCTGGTGGAAATCGCCAACGCGTCCGACCAGCTTGCATCGGCCGCCGAAGAACTGAGTGCGGTCACCGATGAAAGCAGCCGTGGCCTGACCCGTCAGAATGATGAGATCCAGCAAGCGGCCACCGCCGTCAACCAGATGACCGCAGCCGTGGACGAAGTGGCCAGCAACGCCGTCTCGACCTCTGAAGCCTCGCGCCAGGCCACCACCGAAGCCGAAGATGGCCGTCAGCAAGTGGAACAGGCCGTGTCCGGCATGAGTTCGATGGTGGTCGAGATTAACGACTCCACGCAGTCGGTCGCAGACCTCGCCGGCCAGGTGCGGGAAATCGGCAAGGTGATCGATGTGATCCGCGGCATCGCCGACCAGACCAACCTGCTGGCCCTCAACGCCGCCATTGAAGCGGCGCGGGCGGGTGAGCAAGGTCGTGGCTTTGCGGTGGTCGCCGATGAAGTGCGAGCGCTGGCCCATCGCACCCAGACGTCCACGGTCGATATTGAAAAGATGATTGGTGAAGTGCAGACCGGCGCCGACGATGCGGTTGCGGCAATGAATAAGAGCCTGACCTGGGCCAACAACACCCAGACCCTGGCGCAGAACGCCGGCGAAGCGCTGCAACGGATCACCGCCAGTGTGGCGAAGATCAATGAACGCAACCTGGTGATCGCCTCCGCCTCGGAAGAACAGGCCCAGGTGGCCCGCGAAGTCGACCGCAACCTGCTGAACATTCAGGACCTGTCCACCCAGACGGCGGCCGGTGCCCATCAGACCAGCGCGTCCAGCCAGGACCTGTCGCGCCTGGCCACCTCGTTCAACGTACTGGTCAGCAAGTTCCAGCTCTAAGTAGCCCGGGCAGGGTCGGCCCTGTATCGTACAAGGCACAGCGGGATTCTCCGCAACCTTGCCCGATCCAGCCCGAACCTGCCCATGACCACGCCAACCCTTTGCCCCGCCTGCGGGGCCCGCAACGACTGCACCCTGGCTGACCCACGTACGGTCGACCAGGCCTGCTGGTGTTACAGCGTCACCATCGACCCCGCAGTGCTCCAAGCCCTGCCCGATGAGTTGCGCAACACAGCCTGCCTGTGCCCGCGTTGCGCCCAGGTCGATGCGCAGTTGCGTGGCGCTGAGCCGACGTAATGCGGGTTGATCGTTTCCTCAGCAACCTGCCTCGGTTCAATCGCAAGCAAGTGCGCCTGTTGCTGGTTGAGCGGCGCGTGTCGATCGACGGCGTGGCCGTCAGCGATCCTCATCATGAGGTGCGGACATTCAGCCGCGTATGCGTGGACGATGAAGTGCTGCAGGCGGGCAAACCGGCGCGCTACTTCATGCTGCACAAGCCCCAGGGTTGCGTGAGCGCCACGGCGGATCCGCAACACCCGACCGTCCTGGATTTACTCGACGAGCCGGACAAAGATGAACTGCACATCGCCGGTCGCCTGGATTTCAACACTACCGGCCTGATGCTGATCACCAACGACGGCCAATGGTCGCGGCGCCTGACGCAGCCGCAGACCAAACTGCCCAAGGTCTACCACGTGGAGACCGAACAGGACATCGGCCCTGAGTATGCGACAACCTTTGCCGACGGCCTGTACTTCGCCTTCGAGGACCTCACGACTCAACCCGCCGAGCTGGAATTGCTTGGGCCAACAACGGCGCGGCTGAGCATCATCGAAGGTCGTTACCATCAAGTGAAGCGCATGTTCGGACACTTTGATAACAAGGTAATCGGCCTGCATCGCGAGCGCATGGGCCCGTTGGTGCTGGATGCGACCCTCGCGCCGGGCCAATATCGTGCACTGACTGACGACGAAATCCGCCAGGTCTGACGACCGTTCAGCCGGTGATGGGCAAAAAACTGCTCCATCGCCTTGCGGGGCACCCGCTCTGCTGCTTGAATCAGAATCACCAGTTTAAATATGACTGGCGAGTCGCCTATAACCTCCAAGAAACACCTTGCCCCGCCCGCGCTTGATCTACGGGCCTTCCCGGCAAACAGCCCGCCATAACAACACCCGTCGGCCAGCCGTCATCGGATCGACATGGGCCCTCACTTTCCAGGCGTATGCCTACCTGTCACATAGCTCGTGCAGAGTGATCTGCGCGCCCTACCCGCTTGCCAGGAGTCTTACGACATGAGGCCAGAAATCGCTGTGTTGGATATACAGGGTCAATACCGGGTTTACACGGAGTTCTATCGCGCGGACGCTGCTGCAAAGACCATCATCCTGGTCAACGGCTCCATGGCCACCACGGCATCCTTCGCCCAAACCGTGAAAAGCCTGTACCCGCAGTTCAATGTGGTTTTGTACGATCAGCCCTACGCGGGTCGTTCCAAAATCCATAACCGCCATGAGCAAATGCTGACGAAGGAAGTCGAAGGCCAGCTCCTGCTGGAACTCATCGACCACTTTGCCGCCGAACACGTGCTGTCATTTTCCTGGGGCGGCGCCGCCACCCTGGTCGCCCTCGCGCACCGCCCTCGTCGCGTGGAAAAAGCCGTGATCAGCTCGTTCTCCCCGGTGATCAACGCACCGATGCGTGACTACCTGGAACGAGGCGTCGACTACCTCGGCAACCTCGACCGCGACCGCGTCGGCCACCTGGTCAACAGCACCATCGGCAAACACCTGCCGTCACTGTTCAAGCGGTTCAACTACAAACACGTGAGCAGCCTGGCCGAGCATGAGTACGGGCAGATGCACTTTCACATCAGCCATGTGCTGAACAGCGATCGCCTGTGCTACCTCAAGGCGGCCAAGCAGATCGATATTCCGGTGTTGTTCCTGAACGGCGAATGGGACGAGTACACCAGCGCCCAGGATGCCAAGTTGTTTGGGCAGCATGTTTCTAACAGCAGCTTCAGTACCATCCAGGCCACCGGGCATTTTCTGGACATGGAGCACAAAGCAGCATGCCGCGACAGTCGGGATGCGGTGGTGGGCTTCTTGAAACCGGAGCGGCAGGTCAGCCGATTGCGTTATCAACATGGCCAGACGCAGCATGCGTTTGCAATCTGAGATGCAAGCTTGTGTCGGAGCTGGCTTGCCTGCGACAGCCTTACTGAAGTGTGACTCACACACCGAGGTGTCGATATCGCAGGCAAGCCATCTCCCACACACATTTTTGAAGAAAAACTTCAAATCCCGGTGAACATCTGGTACAAAGTCAGCCGCTCTGAGCGGGTAGTAGAACAGTAGCTTCCCAAGCGACGAGGGTTCTTATAGGACAAGTCGTTTTGTGAGCATAGGAACGTGCAAAACGCGGGTATAGTTTAGTGGTAAAACGAAAGCTTCCCAAGCTTTAGTTGAGGGTTCGATTCCCTCTACCCGCTCCATAAAGTTGGCTCCTCCCCCAGTAAAAACGGGCTCTCCGCCCACCTTCTCTGATCAGCGCTCTCGCTCATCCTGACTCATCTCCCAATCAAGCAGCTCTTTCTCCGCGCAAATCAGCGACCACCTGCGCTCGCATCAGATTGTGAATAAAGAAAACCGAGCATCAAAGCAAACGGTCATCACTGTCAGACGCAGTCAATAGATATCAGGCACGCAGGGAGGCATGGTGAACTGGCCTAATGATTTTGGACACTTCAATCGGGCGCTATGATAGCGCCCAAATCAGTGGCCAAGATTACTTGACCAGTTCAGGTCAGCTCCATCAGGGCCGCCTCTAGGGCGAGCTGGTTTTGGTACATCCTTTCCAGCACGTCTGATAACGAGTATTCACTGGGCATTTGCTTGGGCTCCTTAGGGAGGCTTCAGCATAGCGCAGCACTAAAAAGATTCTCCGGTAACCTTATTGAGTTCGTGTTGGCGAATTTTTTTGAAGTCGCAGAACGCCCCTACAACACCAAACGTCGCGCGCGGTGAAAGCGTCACGACCTTAAAAGTGGGGCCGTGCTGCAGTTTGGGCTAGGCCCTCAACGCAGACAAGTTGTCCTGCGCATAGGCTTTAAGCGTTCGCGGTGTTTTGCCCGTAAGCGTAGCGACATCATTGGTCACTGCGCCCGTCCAACCTACACGGACAGGATAAAATATCGACGCCATGAACTCTGCGTAGTCTGGGGGCACACCGCCGCCCTTCAGCATATCGATGAACGCCTCGTCCGAGGTCGCGGTGTACTGCACCGGCTTACCAATAACTTCGGAAAGGATCACTGCCGCTTCAGCATACGTAAGTGCATCGGGGCCATTTAGATTGAATGCCTTGCCATCGAACGTGCTTGTGGTCAGCGCCGCTATTGCGCTGTCGGCAATATCGCGGGCATCGATGAAACTAGATTTACCATCTCCTGCGGGCAGGGCTATTTGACCGTGATCAAGGCCTTGCTTCCAGAAAGTATGGAAGTTGTCCGAGAACCAGTTTGGTCGCAAGATCACATAGGATGTCCCAGATTTCTCTAGTGCTATCTCGACTTGACGATAGGGGATGGAGTCATCCGCATCCACACCGATGACGCTCTGGAAGACCA
This sequence comes from Pseudomonas sp. QC2, assembly GCF_002859085.1. Classification (NCBI taxonomy): domain Bacteria; kingdom Pseudomonadati; phylum Pseudomonadota; class Gammaproteobacteria; order Pseudomonadales; family Pseudomonadaceae; genus Pseudomonas; species Pseudomonas sp. QC2. The sequence goes on along the minus strand of NZ_PKKS01000023.1, from coordinate 845,030 downwards.
CCTTCACATTACGGGCCGCTGCGGCTTGGACGAAGGGCAGCAAGAGGGCTTGCACATTCATATAGCCCGCTGGCATTAATAGATAGGCGCGGTTGACGCCCTCCAATGCTGCAGCAATGGTATCCGGATTAGCAAAGTCGAAAAGCGTCCCCTCCGCGCCGTTGACCGATTGGCCCAGGCGCGAGGCAGCTTTGACTGCTTCCCCACGCGCTATCAATCCTTTAACCAACGGCCTGCCGACGGTTCCCGTCGCACCTATGACAAGAATTTTTTTAGACATTTCAATCTCCAGGCTATCCGCTACAAACGAGTTAGAAAAATGGGGTCGCATCACTGCGGATTGAAATGAGCGTCGAGCCGCCAACGCTGACTTCGCGTAGCAGCACGCTGATCTCAACCCCCTTCAGATATGTGAAGAGATCTCAGCGCTGACCATATGCCTCTTCTAGCCCTTCGGCCTTGAGCGCTGCTTTGACTGCCGGGCGAGCTTCGACTCGCGCCATGTAGCCTTTGAATTCCGAGAACGCGTCCAGCGAGATTTTGAAGTTGGCACACCAGCGTGTGAGCGCGAATAGGTAGGCGTCTGCGACGGTGAAGGTGTCACCCATGATGTACTGGCGACCGCCAGCCAGAACTTTATTCAGGTAAGTCAGCTTGGCAATCACGGGGCGCTGCGCATCCGTGGCATCGGCATTGGCAGCCAAGTAGAACAAAGGGGTGAAAGACTTGTGAAAGTCAGAAGATAGGTAATTCAGCATTTCATGCAGCCGGGCGCGTTCCAGCGTGCCGTTGGCTGGTACCAACTCGGGGGCGTAACGATCTGCAAGGTACTGGGTTATCGCAGGGCCCTCAGTCAGCAGATTACCGTCGAGCTCGAGGGCGGGTACCGTGCCTTTTGGATTGATCTGGTAGTAGTCGCTGCCCGATTCGGTTTTGTGCTTCCAAAGATCGACCTTTGCGAGTTCGTGAGGAACGTTCGCTTCACGGAGCACTATGTGGACAGCCAGCGAGCAAGAACCAGGGGAGTAGTACAGTTTCATGTTTGAAATCCTTCAAGAGGTTTTATGGGCGCGAGTATTAAGCCCAGGCGGCTTTGTCCTTTGACCGTTCCGGCAAAACACTTGGTACGGCTGGATCCAGAAACTTAAGGGACCGCTTTGGGTGGTGACTTTTAGTTAAGTTACGTGATGGGTTGAATCGTAATTGGCCGTGCAAAAAAGAAAAATACGATCCACAATGACTCTTGGTTCAATAATTGCGAACAATGGATGGACAAGCTCACTGCAATGGCCACCTTCGTGAAGGTGGTGGATTCCGGCAGTTTCACGCGCGCCGCCGATGCCCTCGATCTCCCCAAGGCGCGTGTATCCCAGCGCATCAGCGACCTTGAAAAGCATCTGGGTGTGAGATTGCTTAATCGAACGACGCGCTCCCTGAGCCTTACAGATGACGGCGCTGCATACTTTGATAAGTGCCAAGTCTTGTTGCAGCAGATTGACGAGATGGAGGCCACGCTAAATGGTGGAACAGCGACACCCATTGGCCGGCTGAGGGTGGATTCCCTCGTCTCAATCGCACGTTGGGTGATTGCTCCAAGGCTGCACAATTTTCAGGTACGGTATCCAAGGATTCAGTTGCGACTGAGCAGCTCGGATCGGATCAGCCAGCTGCTCGAGGACGGCATTGATTGCACGATTCGAGGTGGCACGCTCAAGGATTCGAGCATGATCGCTAGACACCTTTGCGACATTCAGATGGGGTTGTATGCGTCGCCCAGTTACTTGGCTTCAATAGGGGGCGTAGATACAGTGGACGCGCTATCGCAACTTAAGCGAATAAGTTGGTTCAGTGGCAGAGAGCGCAATCCGTTTGCCTGGGAGCTAGAGTCGGGGCCCAAACGTTTTACGCTGCAGCCAGGCGATGGCATGCAATTCGACGAACCCGATGTAGCTATTTCAGCATGCATGGCGGGAAGCGGTATCTGCCCTGGTGCTCCGTTCGCGGTTGAAGGATTCGTCCGATCCGGAAAGCTCGTACCCGTGTTACCAGATTGGCACTTTTCTCCTCGTCCAGTTCATATTGTCTATCCTGGCTCCAGGCACTTATCGGCTCGTGTGCGCTGCTTTGTGGACTGGATATTGGAGGTCTTTAAAGACAATGCCGCAATTCAGCTTACACCTATGAGCCTTGCTCAAGATCTCAGCCATCCTAAGCAACCATGATGAAGCTCTTCGACCCTCCCCACTGCCAAGAGCAAGATTTGCGAAGCGGATGTAGTTAGTAGGAAAGTTCCTTCAGCAGAGATACGAATGGCGAAATGTCCTCCTTGGGGAGTACCCTCATTCCGTTCAGGCCAGTGAGATTGCGCACAGCTACCGAAGCCCATCAACTTTGAACTATTCATGACACCCATGCCCCTAATCCTTTGCAGATAACCTCTAGCTCAGGTCGACACCTGAGCGTCCCACTTACACACGAAGGTCTGGTGAATCATGAAGAGCGAACAGGTAGAGGGCGTTGTAGAAAAGGCTGCCGGCAAAGCGCAGAGCGCAGTCGGCAAACTGTTTGGTGATTCGAAGCTGGAAGCTGAAGGTGCCGGGCGCCAAGTTGCTGGTCAGTTGACGCAAACCTATGGCGATGCACTAGACAGCGTATCTACGTTCGTAAGAGAAAAACCAGTTGCTGCAATTGCGATTGGTGCAGTGGCGCTGCTGGTTTTAGACCGTCTGTTTCGCCGCTGAGCCACGAAGAAAGGACGTTGTCTTTGGCGTTAATCGCCCCCGCGCCTCTAGATGTGTTCACCAGTGGGCTACGGGGGCACGAGCGGTATGTACGACTCACTTCAGTTCAAGCACTGACACACGATCACGGAGCCGAGCAATGACACGTCTATTGGTTTCATTGTTGCTGGCCTTGAGCTTGGGCAGTTGCGCCAACGTAGGCGTCGAGCACTACGCTGGCCAACAGCCGCAACTGGACCTGGAGCGATTCTTCAGCAAGCCCGTCAAGGCTTGGGGGATTTTCCAGAAACGCTCGGGCGAAGTGGCCAAGCGCTTTGAAGTGAATATCGCCAGCCGACGCGAGGGGAACGCCCTGATTCTCGACGAGCGCTTCCTGTACAGCGACGGCACGCGTCAACAGCGGGTATGGACGCTGACACCGGACGGCCCGGGGCGCTGGCGCGGTCGAGCGGGTGATGTGGTCGGCGAGGCGATCGGCGAGGTGGCGGGTAACGCACTGCGTTGGCGCTACCGACTCAACCTGCCGGTGGACGGCTCGGTCTACGAGGTGAGCTTTGATGACTGGATGTACCTGATGGACGAAGACACCCTGATCAACCGCTCCAGCATGACCAAGTTCGGCGTCGAATGGGGCCAGGTCACGTTGTTCTTTCGTCGTCAGTGAATGACCCACCACGGGAGAGAATCATGAATCTGCACAGGCTGACTGAATTGGCAGTAAAAGGTGAAATTCGCGAGCTTCAGCTGCTGTCGCTGGAGGGTGGTTTCTACCTCGCGCGCGTCAAGCTGGATCATGCCGAAATGACATTGCAGGGCGATGATGCCAAGCCGCTGCGCATCCGCTCCACCACGCATTTGCGCGATTTGTTGCAACGGGTTCCGCCGTTTCCCTGTGTGCTGGTGCAGCACTGCGTACACGATGAAATGTGCGGTGTTCGGGAAGGGCCTATTGGTGCGTTGCGAATTCCGTTTACGCTGGATTCGTCCGTTTAAGGCTGCGCATGTGTAGGACAGAACTGCGTTTCCGGAAAAGAGGCAATCAATCCTCCCTCTCCACCCCCCGCTGCACCACCCACGCCAACGGCAACGTCACCCACAACACCCCCGCCAGCACCATCACCGCTATCGGCACGCCCAATGCGTCCCCCACCCCGCCAAACACCACCGGCGCCAGCGCCCCACCACCAATCGTGCCGGTGTAGAACACCGCAAACGCTTGCTCCCGCTTACCTGCACCCGCCAGGTCTGGCACCGCGCCGTACAGCACCGACGACGTGCCATTGAGCACCAGGCCCAGCAACGGCAACATCACCATCAGCCCGGTCAGCGGCAAATACACGGCGGCGACGATCAGCAACGCCGTGCTGCTTTCCGTCAACCACACCGTCCTCATCATGCCGATGCGCGCGCCCAGGTAGCCGCAGAATAATTTGCCGAACGCGCCACCGATAAACAGCAGGGTCAGGGCCAGGCCGATACCGGCGGTGCCCGCACCTTTGGCTTGCAGCAGAAACGGCAGGAAGGTAAGAAATCCCATGCGCACGGCGCTGTCGAGGGTGCCGGTGAGGATCAGTGCGCGCAGGCCGGTGACAGAGCCGGCTCCGATAGGCGACTTGTTTTTTTGGGTCGCCAACGAGGCGTCCGGCTGACGGGGAATCAGCCACCACAACAAGCCCGCCGCAGCCAACCCCAGCAATCCCAGGAACGTGGCACTGGCGCGCCAACTGATGACCGTGAGCAACAAGCCGACCAGACCGGGAACCAGGGTTTTGCCAATGTCACCGGAGAAGTTGTACTGGGCCAAGGCCTGCTTGATTCCGCCACCGTCCTCATAGGCATCGCTGATCATCGAGGACGCCAGTGGGTGTTGGGTACTGGCGCCCAATCCGCCCAACAGCAACGCCAGCAGTAGCATCACCAGTCCAGTGGCTTGCCCCACCATTAGATAAGCCGCCCCCGCGAGGGCGGTTCCGCCCACGAGCATCGGCACACGGCCCCAGCGTTTCGCGGCGCGGCTGGCCATGAGCTGGAACACCGCCATCATTCCCGAATAAGCCCCACGTAAAAGTCCGACCTGAGCGTAGGATAGCGCGAACTGCGTTTGCCAGATCGGCAGCAGCACGTAGATGACGTCGGTAAGGCCATCATGCACGGCATGGGCGCTGCAGCCGGCGATCAGCGTGCGTCGACGGGTTGATGAGGCGGGAGCGGGCACAGCGACAGTGTCGTTCATGGCGTCGGGATCAGTTCAGGTTCAGAGGGCTTCCAGCCGTTCAGGGCGATCAGCAAGGTCAGTATCTGGAAGGTGATAATCAGCGCCACACACCCGGTCCAGCCCCAGCGCTCCCAGATCAACGCCGGGACAATCGCACCGCAACTGCCCCCCAGGTAATAGCACGTGAGGTACACGCCCACGGCACTTGCTTTGTTATCGCGGGCGGTAGCGGCAGTAAAGGCGTTGGCCGCCGCCTGAGCGAGAAACACGCCGGTGGAACTGAGGGCCAGGCCCACCACGATGCACCACAACGAAGGCACCAGCGTCAGCGCTGAGCCGCTGATGCCGAGCAGCGCAGCAACGCTTAGAAGTTCGGCGTGAGGCCGCGACTTGCTGAGGCGACCGGCGATGGGGATAACGATTAGCGCCAGCAGGAACACCATGTAAAGCGTGCCCAACGCCGCAGGTCCGAGGTTGAATGGCGGTAATCCCAGGTACAAACCTGCGTAGGTAAACGCTGCAACTTGGGAGAACAGCACACAAAATCCTACTGCGTAGGCCGCCAGCAAAGGCTTGCGAAAAACAGCCGAGAATGGGGACTGAACCTTCGTCGAGCGCGCACGACTCACAGGCAATAAGAACTGAATAAACCCGCCCACCATCAGGCTCAACACCGCCAACCCTTCAAAGGCTTCGCGCCAGCCCACGTATTCGGTCATCACCCCCGTGACAAAGCGCCCGGCAAAGCCACCCAACACAGTGCCCGCCACATACAGGCTGGTGACTTCCGTCACCGTGCCGCCACTCCAGCGGTCGCCGATATACGCCACGCTGGTGGCAAACACCACAGGGATCAACATACCTTCGACAAACCGCCACACCAGCACTTCGGCAAAGCTGTCGGCATAGGCAGTCATCAGCGCCGGCACCGCCAGCAGCAAGGCCGCCATGCTGATCACCGTGCGTTGCTCAAAGCGCCCGGTCAGCCGGCTGACAAACGGCGCAGTCATTGCCACGGCCAACGTCGTCACGGTGATACTCCACCCTGCTGCCTTGGCGCTGATCTGAAACTGCGTGGCAAAGGTCTGGAGAATGCTCTGGGTGGCGTACAGGTTGAGGAACGCCGCGCAGCCACACAGGAACAGGGCAAGGCGGGCACAATGCAGGCGCGGTTTCATGAAACCTCTCGTTTTATTTTGTGAGGTCTTTATAGAATGGCCGGTGGGTCCTGAACCAATACCGATTTCGGACCGATCAATACCCAAGGACCAGGATGCTCGACCTACGCAAGCTGCGTTACTTTCTGACCGTCGCCGAAGAACTGCACTTCGGTCGCGCGGCCATTCGGCTGCACCTGGCGCAGCCGCCGCTGACGCGGCAGATTTCGGCGCTGGAGACCGAGCTGGGGTTCAAGCTGTTTGATCGCACCAGCCGCACCGTCACCCTCACCGCTCAAGGTCGTTCATTCCTGCCCTACGCACGCGGCGTGCTGGAGCAGGTGGAATTGGCGCAAGTGATCGCCGGCAAGCTGGCGGCGGGCACTGCCGGGCAGCTGGCGCTGGGGTATGTCAGCTCGATCGCGTTGTCGGATCTGTTCAGCCAGGCGATCCAGGCGTTTGCCCTGCGGTTTCCCGATGTGCAGTTGACCTTGGTGGAGTGTGCCTCAGGCAGCCTGGGCGCGCAGGTAGCGGACGGTCGGCTGGATATCGGGCTGAGTCGCCTGTTACCACAGAGCGACGAGGTGCAAGCGCTGTCCTTGGGCGAAGAACGCTTGGTGGCCGCCGTGTCCAGTGGCAGTCCGCTGGCCAGTCAGCCGAGCGTCAACCTGGCGCAGCTCAGTGCCTACCCGTTGATTCTGTTTCCAGCGGATTATGGATCGGGGCTCAACCAGTCCATCGAACAGCTTTACCGACACCACGGCCAACCCATGCGCCCCGGCCCGACCGGGCGGCAGATCACATCGATCATTGCACTGGTGGCGGCCGGTCAAGGTGTGGCATTGGTACCGGCGTGCACGCAGAGTCTGATGAATAAAGGCGTGACATACAGGCCGCTGGTGGAGGGGGATGCGTGTGCAAAGTTGCTGGCTCTGACCCGAACTGAAACAAAAAGTGTGCTGGTGGATGCGTTTCTCGCCGTCATTGCACAGACGCTACATACTCGGTAACGCCTTAGCAAAACCCCGCAATACCTATCTCCGGCGCCATTCTGAGGCGCTCATACACTCCCTTTACCGCCTACCAGAATGCCGGTCATCGACCGCTGGTAGGTAGAGTATTGATAATTCCAAATCAGTGGTTATAGTCACCACCAACACACACCACAAGGAGGTGTTGTGGATAGCCGATATTTGATAGGCCACATTGTTGCGGACGGTTGGTACCTGGCGCGCATACGAGGCAGTCACCACCACTTCAAGCACCCGACACAGCCGGGGCTGGCGACGATTCCCCATCCGAAGAAGGACCTGTTGGACAAAACAGCCAAGAGCATTTTGAAACAGGCGCTGCTGAGTTAATCGTCCGTGGAGGACAACAAACATGCTTTACCCGATTGCGATTTCAACCGGCGACAACGATCACGCCTGGGGCGTAGAGGTACCGGATATTCCCGGCTGTTACTCCGCCGGCGACGACCTGGACGACGCCATGGCCATGGCCCGCGAAGCCATTGAAGGCCACTTCGAGATCCTCGCCGAAGACGGTGCACCGATTCCCAGTGCGCAAAAGGTCACTTTACATGCCGCCAACCCTCAATACGCAGGCTGCACCTGGGCCGTAGTGGACATTGATGTCACCAAGTACCTGGGCAAGGCGCAGAAGCTCAACATCACGTTACCCGGCTATCTGCTGAACCGCATCGACGACTATGTGCTGCACCACCCGGAAGAAAAAAGCCGTTCGGGGTTTCTGGCGTCAGCGGCGCTGAAAGTGCTTCAGCAGGAACATTGATTAAGCCAATCCCTACAGAGGCTTCATCGTTCGCCTATCAGCATCGCAAGCACCTTACCCAGCCACAGGACACAGCAGAATGCTCCCGCGTGGACAAAAAACGTCGAGGCAGGTTCTTAGAAAAGTCGTGGGGTTAGTGCTGATAATCCCGCTACTGCTCCCACTGACGCCGATCCCTTTTGGCCTGGGACGCGTTGCATCGATAGCGGCCGTTGCCGGGTCCTTCTATGGCGCATGGTACGCAAGGCAACATGCCAGCCGAGGCCTGACAATCGGCGCGGCCATCATTGCTCTACTCAACCTAGGCTCAGTGGTCGCACTGTCAACGCCCTCGATAATCTGGTTTGTCTTCCTGGTTTCCTGGGTCTATGGGTCAGGCAACTGGATTCACTGGCGTTTTTAGCCCGTGTAGAATTCCATCGCAAGAAACGAGTTTTCCCCAAGGTACGCAAGACGGATACTGGCGCCATACAGAGTCACGGATTACGCCCATGCCTTACGAATACACGCTCATGCCCTCCCCCGTTGGCCAACTCACCCTGGTGGCGCGCAACGGCAGACTCGGCGCCATCCTGTGGGAAAACGAGCGCGCCAACCGTGTGCGCCTGGGTGAATTGCGCGAGGCCAATGACAGCCCGGTGCTGCTGGAAACCGAGCGCCAGCTGAAGGAATATTTCGCCGGTACCCGCCACCAATTCGAGCTGGAGTTGGATTTCTCGGGCACCGACTTTCAGAAACAGGTCTGGCAGGCGCTGCTAACGATTCCGTTCGGCGAAACCCGCAGCTACAGCCAGATCGCGCAGCAGATCGGCAAGCCGAAAGCCGTACGTGCGGTAGGTGCCGCCAATGGACGTAACCCGATTTCGATCATTGCGCCGTGCCATCGGGTGATTGGTGCATCAGGCGGGCTGACCGGGTTCGCCGGAGGGTTGCAAGCCAAGCAGTATTTGCTGGCACTGGAAGGCACCGGCCAGGCGCAATTGGCTTTTTAAGGTCGCTAACGACAAAACGTTCCACGTTGCTCATCACGCCAAATGTAAAAAGAAATTTCAAAGACGCGCTGCGGTCCACTCTTTCATCACCCCCCTTCCAAAGGAAAAGCGGTCATGAAATTCTCTGCAGTCTCCCAGTCCCTGTCCCGTTGGGCAGGCAGCCCGCGTACGTTCTACGCGGCGATGGCGTTGATCCTGGCGTGGAGCCTGAGCGGGCCATATTTCCACTACAACGACACCTGGCAGCTGATCATCAACACCTCAACCACCATCATCACATTCCTGATGGTGTTCCTGATCCAGAACACGCAAAACCGCGACAACGACATCCTGCATATCAAGATCGATGAACTGCTGCGCGTTTCCAAGGATGCGCAGAATGCGGTGTTGAGCCTGGATGGGCTGGACCGTAAAGAACTGGAGAAACTGCGCAAGGAATACCGCAGCATCGGCGCGACGGGCAACGTCAATCTCAACAGCAGTTGCGGCGAGCAGGTCGACGATGCCGCGCCGATCAAAACCGATTTGAACCAGGCATGAAAAAACGGCGGTTGGAGAAGCTCCAACCGCCGTTTTTCAGTTCAGGTGACAGACTCAACCGTCGCCTTGATGACCCTTGCCGTAAGTCGAGGCCAATGCGCGGGCTTTCTGCAGACGCTCCTCCAACTTAGGCAACGTCTCATCCACCAGGGCCTTTATTTCCGGCACATCCGACGCTGCACCTTCCTTTTTGAACAGGGCGATAGCGTCTTCGTTTTCTTTCACCTGTTGCGCTGTGTAGGCGGCGTCAAAGGAGTCGCCGTCCTTGAGTTCGGGCATCAGGGTTTCGGCTTTATCTACGATCTTCTCGCGCGGCGCCACCGGCAGGTCGAGCTTCTTGGCAATGGCCGCCAAATGCTGGTTGGCTAGGGTGCGCTCGTTGATCACCTCGATGGTGTAGTCCTTGATTTCCTGGGACGAGGTTTTGGCGTGGGCCATGCGACTGGTTTCGATATCAGCCATCCCTTTGGCCGAAGCCTGCTCGATGAATTCAGCAGGTGACTGGGCGAAAGCATTGCTGGCGCCGAGGCCCAGCAGCATCGCGAAACTGGCGGTGCGTAACCGGATAGCCATGCGGCTCATGATGGGTTCCTCCAGGGTAAAAATAAGTGCGGGGGAACACACCCCGCCCTGGATTCGAATTTTATGCGCGGCAAAGGTTTAGAAAAAACTCGCCAGTGCGACGAACGGTCGTCCTCAATTCAGGTGGGTTTGCTGCCGAACAGGCCTGGCAACGCGTGCGCCAGGGCATTGATGGCGAAACCGATGAACATCACACCGCAGAGCCGGGTGATGAGGATTTCGTGCCGCTGATACACCGTGCGCACCCGCTGGGCACCGACCACGCCGATCAGGATCGCGTAGGCCAGCACGCCGCCGATGAAGCTCAGGAAGATCAGCGAAGGCAGCATCGACCAGGTCAGCAACTCGGCACGGCTGGACAGCAACGCCGTAAACGTCGCCACAGCCACCGGGTACGCCTTGGGGTTGGTCAGGCCGAACAGAATGCCGTGCCGCGCCCTGAGGTGTATCGCCGCTGCGACGCTGAGTGCGAATCGCACGCCAGCCGAGCCAGAACAAGTACAGGCCGCTGAGCACGCCGAGCACATCAAACGCACTGCTGCCCACTTCCCGCGCGCCAACGATGGCGATCAATGCCGTCGAGCACCACACCACATCCCCCAGCAAGTGCCCGCACAGGAAACCCGCCCCTGCGCGGCGACCACGGGCGGCGCCGATGCCGAACACAGCCAACACGCCGGGGCCAGGCGTAATACCGTAGATAAATCCAGATGAGAGGACGGCGAGTAACAAGGATGGGGTCATGGGCGCGACTCAAACAGAGGGTCAAGAGGTACGGGAATTCTGCACCTTCCCAGGCTAAGGGTAAAACCTCATTCCCGCATAGGGCTTGGCACGACAGGCCCGCAGCCGTGAAGCCAGGTCACCGACATGAGCTTCGAGTTTGTGGCCATCGGGATCGAGAAAATAGAACGACGCCCCTTCGCTGCGGTTGTCACGCCACTCCTGCACATCACCTGCTCGCAGGCGTGCGACCAACGCGGTGAAATCAGCCGCCGCGACGGTAAACGCATAATGGGTGTAATCGGCTGCCGGCTTGGCGTCGCGCAGTGGATCGAGTGAGAGACACAGCCATAGACCCGGCAGCGAGAGGTACGCGCCGGTGTCCCATGTGGCATCCAGCTGAAGTTGCAGCAACTCATGATAGAAGCGGACGCTGCGGTCCAAGTCGGTGACAGCCAGGGTCAGGTGGTTGAAGCCGCAAAGCATGGAAATATCCTTTTCACGTTCAGAACGCTACCCCCTCACGAACGGGGCAAATCATGGTCGCGGTGACGATGTAGTATGTTGCACTTGGAACACGCGAGAGGGTTATGCCTCGATGGCCCTACATCGTTCCGTACCGTGTCCGAGAGGGACGATTACAAGTCATGCGGATTTTCCATACGCGGCGCCAGCCGCCCGCATCCTGGTAGCGGATGTTCAATCACTTACCCCCCCTGCACCCGCCCAATCAACCACTGCAAACCCGCATCCCCGCCCCGCCTTGCGTGCCATGCCAGCTCAAACGCAAAAGACGGAATATGAAACGGCGGCGGTACGGCCAGCAAGTGCGCGTGATCAATATTCAGCAAGCCACGCGACGACACGGTAAGAATCAGGTCGGTGCCTTGAATCAACTGCGGCGCCACACCCCAATGCGGCAGGCTGATCGCCACATGCCGACGCTGACGAATCGCTGTCAGCGCCCGTTCGATTTCCGGCGTGCCACTGCCGCGCATTTCCAGCAATACATGGGGACGTGACAGGTAGGTGGGCAGGTCCAATATGCCACTTGCCGGCAGGCTGTTGCGGTCCACCAGGCAGGTGTAGTGCTCGTCGAACAACGGCGTAGTCCGCAGTTCGGCAGGCATGTCGGGGAAGACCCCCGCCGCCAGGTCGAGGTCGCCATTGAGCACCCCATCCATCATGCCTTCGCGGCTGGCCTGGATAATCTGCAGGTCGATACCCGGCGCTTCACGGCGCAACGTACGCACCAGGTCAGGTAGGAAAATCGCCGCACTGTAGTCAGACATCGCCAGACGAAACCGGCGTTTGGCCGACGCCGGGTCGAAGCGATTGGGCGCCAGCAAGGCCTGTACCTGGGCCAGGGCTTCAGCCAGTGGCGTGGCCAGCTCCAGCGCGCGAGCGGTTGGCACCAGCCTGCCGCCCTGACGCACCAGCAGCGGATCACCGAGCAGATCACGCAAGCGCGCCAGCGCATGACTGACCGCCGGTTGACTGAGGTGCAAACGCTCGGCGGCGCGGGTGACCTGTTGCTCGCTGAGCAAGGCGTCAAGAATCACCAGCAAGTTGAGGTCGATGCGGCGCAGATCATTCATCAGCTGCATGCTCGGCATAAGAACTTGGAATTTAAATTTGCGCGACGAATAGCCTAGAGTCCAGCAAAACCTCTGGGAGATTCAAAAATGACCACGTTGCATTGGTTGGGATTATTGGCACTGGCGGTCGTCGCCGGAGCGGTGGTGCCGTTCCAGAGTGCGATCAACGCCAACCTCGGGCGCGGGCTGGGTCACCCGCTGTGGGCCACGCTGGCGTCATTGCTGGTGAGCATCCTCGTGTTGCTGCCGGTGATGATGGCGCTGCGCTTGCCGTTGCCAAGCCTGGCGTTTATCAGCAAGGCGCCGCTGTGGATGTGGGCGGGCGGCGCGTTTGGCGTGTGCTTTATTTCCCTGGCGTTGATACTGCTGCCCAAACTCGGCGCGTCGGGCTTTATCGCCTTGGCCATGGCCGGGCAGATTCTGGCCTCGCTGGCGCTTGATCATTTTGGCCTGTTCGGCCTGGTGGAGCGTCAACTGACAACGCCCCGGATTCTTGGCGCGTTGTTGTTGATCGGGGGCGTAGCGTTGATTCAGTTCAGCACCACGCCCGCCCGCGCCTTGGCGACCGCTGGCTGATCAGCCCTTATCGAGGGTGCGCAGCTTTTGTGGCAGGCCCCACAACAACAGCGCCGCGGCCAACAGCGCACATACGCCGATCACATAGAGCGCCGGGGTGGTGCTGCCGGTCAGGTCCTTGATCCGCCCTACCATCACCGGGCTGACGATGCCACCGAACTGCCCGAGGGTATTGATCACCGCAATACCGCCCGCCGCGCCTGCCCCGGCACCGGCCAGCAACTTGGGAGGCAGGGTCCAGAAGGTCGGGATCGAGGCGATGATGCCCGCGCCCAACATGCCCAGGGCAATGATCAGGAAGGTGGTGTGGTCGGCAAAAATGCCCGCACAGAAGAAGCCCACCGCCCCCAGCACGACCAGGCCGCAGACGAACTTGCGCCGCTCGCCGGTGGCATCCGACAGTCGCCCGATCACCACCATACTGATGGCACCGCACACATAAGGAATCGCCGTGAGCAGTCCGATCATCACCGGGCTCTGGGTGCCGGCGCTGCGGATCAGTTGCGGGGCCCAGAAGTTGAGGCCGTAGGACGCCACCTGAATCAGGAAGTAGATAAACCCAAGCATCAGGAATCCAGGGATGCGGATCGCCGACAGCAGCGAGCCTCCATGCGGGTTCGGCTCATGCTTGGCGATACGGCTGGCCAGCAAGGCCTTCTCCGCCGGCGTCAGCCAATGGGCGTCTTCGATACGGTCCTTGAGCAATGTCAGCACCAGGAACCCGAGGCCGATGCACGGCAAGCCACCGAGCAGGAACAGCCAATGCCAGCCACGCATCTGGAAGACGCCGTCGAGGTGCTCCAGCACCAGGCCGGAGAACGGCGCGCCCACCAGGCCCGCAAACGCCGACGCCAGGAACAGCATCGAGGTGATACGCCCCCGGAAGTGCTGCGGGAACCACAACGTCAGGTAATACAGCACGCCGGGCGCGAAACCCGCCTCCATCGCACCGATGATGAAGCGCAGGCCATAGAACTGCCATTCGGCGGTGACAAACACCATCGCCGCCGTCGCCAGGCCCCACGACATCATGATGCGCGCAATCCAGCGCCGGGCACCGACCTTGTACAGCATCATATTGCTCGGCACTTCGAAGATCACATAACCCACCACGAACAACCCCGCGCCCAAGCCATAGGCGGTGTCGCTCAGGCTCAGGTCCGCCTGCAGCTGGAACTTGGCGAAGCTGATATTGATACGGTCAAAAAACGCGAACAGGTAGCACACCATGATCAGCGGCATCAGGCGCCAGGCGACCTTGCTGACCAGGGCTTTTTCGGCATCGATTTCAGCGGCCGGGCGCACGCCGGCCTCCAACGTATTAGTGCTCATGCTTTCTCTCCAGCGGGCTGCTCATTGGCGCCCGATTGTTTTTGTTGTCTGGTGCTGTGTTACAGCGCGGCGATGTAGGCCGGGGGGGCATGCAGGTCGCAATTACGCCCGGCCTTGGCCACCTGCCCGGGCAGTTCGTGGCCCAACAGGGCCGGTAAGCGACGGGACATGTGCAGCAGGTGCGGCAGGTCGATACCGGTGTGAATCCCGACCTCCTCGCACAGGTTGACCAAATCTTCAGTGCAGATGTTGCCCGACGCCCCCGGCGCAAACGGGCAACCGCCCAACCCACCGAGCGCTGCGTCAAAACGACGGGCGCCGGCCTCATAAGCCGCCAGCACGTTGCACAGACCCAGGCCACGAGTGTTGTGGAAATGCAGGGTCAGATCGCGGGCGGACACGCGCTGCAACACGCGCTTGACCAGGCGCTCGACCTGTCGCGGGTTAGCCATGCCGGTGGTGTCGGCCAGGCTGATGCCGGTGATTCCAAGCGCTTGGTACGCCTCGACAATCTGCAGCACGCGGTCTTCAGCGATCTTGCCCTCGAACGGGCAACCGAAGGTGGTGGCGATACTGCCGTTGAGCCTTACCGGGTGGTCGGCGGCAAAGCGTGTGATATCGCCAAACGCCGCCAACGACGCCTCACAGCGCATGCGCATATTGGCCAGGTTGTGGGTCTGGCTGGCGGACATCACCAGGTTCAACTCATCGGCGCGGGACTCGATGGCACGCTGGGCGCCCTTGAGGTTGGGGATCAGCGCCACATAGATCACACCCGGCTTGCGCTCGATGCCCTGGAACACTTGCTCGCCATCGCGCAATGCCGGGATGGCCTTGGGCGAGACGAACGAGCCTGCTTCGATCCGCGAGAAGCCGGCCAGGGAAAGCTGGTCGATCAACGCGATCTTGTCCTGCGTTTCGACCCAGGTCGGCTCGATTTGCAGGCCATCGCGCGGGGACACTTCCTGCACGATCAGCGGGTCTGAATAGTCTGTGATCATTGCACCACTCCCGAGGTTTTCAGGCGTTGGATATCCGCGCCGGCCAGGCCCAGGCTGCCGAGAATTTCGTCGGTGTGTTGCCCCAGGGACGGACCCTGCCAGTTCACGCCGCCGGGGGTTTCCGAGAGTTTGGGCACGATGCCGGGCATCTTCACCGACACACCGCCCGGCAGCTCGGCATTGAGCAACATGTCACGCGCCTGGTAGTGCGGGTCGCTGACGATATCGGCCACGGAGTAGATACGCCCGGCGGGCACTTCAGCCGCTTCCAGGGCGCTAAGCACCTGCTCGATGGGCAGGCTGCTGGTCCAGTGCGTAATCGCAGCGTCGAGCAACCCGCTCTTGGCGGCGCGGCCATCGTTATGGGCAAACTCGGGGGCTTCGGCCAGGTCGGCGCGACCAATGGTGGTCATCAGGCGCTTGTAGATCGGGTCGCTGTTGCCGGCGATCACCACATAGGCGCCGTCGGCCGTCAGGTAGGTATTGGAGGGCGCAATGCCAGGCAAGGCGCCGCCGCTGCGTTCACGCACATGGCCGAGCATGTCGTATTCCGGCACCAGGCTTTCCATCAGGTTGAACACGCTTTCGGCCAACGACACATCGACAATCTGCCCGTCGCCCTGCCCCGTCTTGACCCGCAGCAGCGACATCAGTGCGCCGATCACGCCGTGCAGCGAGGCCAGGGAATCCCCCAGGCTCACGCCGACCCGCGCCGGCGGCGAGTCCGGGTTGCCGGTGGTGTAGCGGATGCCGCCCATCGCCTCGCCGATGGCACCGAAGCCGGGGCGGTCGCGATACGGGCCGGTCTGACCGTAGCCCGAGATGCGCACCAGCGTCAGCTTGGGGTTGAGGGCGTGCAACACGTCCCAGCCGAGGCCGAGTTTTTCCAGGCCACCGGGGCGCAGGTTTTCGATCAGCACGTCGGCGTCACCGAGCAATTGCTTGATCAGGTCCAGGCCTTCCGGCGACTTGAGGTCCAGCGCCAAGGACTTCTTGTTTCGCGATTGCAGGTACCACCACAGTGACGTGCCTTCGTGCAGCTTTCGCCATTTGCGAAGTGGGTCGCCCTGCCCCATGGCTTCAATCTTGATCACCTCGGCGCCAAACTCGGCCATCAGCCGGGCGGCGAACGGTGCGGCAATCAGGGTGCCGATCTCGATCACCTTGATACCGCTCAGGGGAGCCGTCATGGGGTGTACCTCTTGTTTTTGGAATGTGCTGCCAAGACTAGAGGCGCGGCGCAGGAGAAATCCAACCGTCAGTTGGCAAGGAGCGTTCGCTAAACGCGAACACTCAAATAATCGAACAGTAACCGGCTCACGGGTGACAACTGCGCCTCGTCGCGCACCACCAGAATCAAGCTGCGATCCGACCAGTCATCCGTCAGCGGCACGGCATGCAAACCCAGTGCGCGGCCGAACAACTCATAGGCCTTCTGCGGCAGGACACCGATGCCCATATTCGCCTGGACCATCCGGCACATCGCATCAAACCCCGGCACATGAATGCGCAGGCGCAGCATCTTGCCCGCCTCACGCGCGGCGGCGTGGGTGCGCATATTGATGGAGCTGGCGGCGTGCAGGCCGACGTAATCGCTGTCGAGGGTTTCGGCGAAGGCCAGGCTTTCGCGGGAGGCCAACGAATGATCCTTCGGCATCAACACCACCAGTTTGTCGTGGCGATAAGTCACGCTGGGCAGGCCTTTGGTGTCGGTGTCGCTGGAGCAGATCCCCAGGTCCGCCACGCCATCCAGCACGCCTTGCACAACACCATTGCTGGGACGTTCTTCGAGGTCGGTTTTCACTTCGGGGTGCGATTCAGAAAAGTCCCGCAAGTCTTCCGGAAGGAACTGAATGATCGCCGACAGATTGGCCAGCATCCGCACATAACCGCGCACACCGTGACTATGCTCGCCCAGTTCCAGGCCCATCTTCTCGACGTTGAACAGCATCTGTCGCGCATGGTGCAACAGGGTTTCGCCAGCCGCCGTCAAGTCCATGCCCTTGGCACGCCGCACGAACAGACTGACGCCCAGCACCTGCTCCAACTCCATTAAGCGCTTGCTGGCGGCCGACACGGCAATGGCTTCACGGTTGGCGGCACGGGTCAGCGTGCCTTCCTCAAACACCGCGACGAACAGCTGCAATGTGATCAGGTCCAGCCGACGTACCAGGCTCTTGTGCAGCATCAGCGACGCTCGCTGGCCAGCCGGTTGATCTCGGCCTGTTCCACCACCGGCTGGGGTGCGCCGTGACTGGCCGCCTGCAACATGGCACGCCCCACCGTCTCGGTACTCACCACCCAGCCCGGTTTCAGCCGACGCGCCAACGACAGCAACGGACCGAGCACGGAATAGAACGACTGGTACAACGGCGTCTTCGACCGCACGCCATGCAACGGCTGGATCACCCCCGGCCGAAACAGATACACCGCCTTGAACGGCAGGCGCAGCAAGGCGTTCTCGGTCTTGCCCTTGACCCGCGCCCACATCGACTTGCCCGCTTCGGAACTGTCGGTCCCGGCGCCGGACACGTAGATAAAGGTCATCTGCGGATTGAGCCGCGCCAGCGTGCTGGCGGCGACCAGTGTCAGGTCATAGGTGAGGTGGGTGTATTTGGTTTCATTCATCCCTGCCGATGAGACACCGAGGCAGAAGAAGCACGCATCAAACCCTTGCAACAGGTTCTCCAAGGGCTGGAAATCCAGCATGTCACCGTGCAACACCTGGTGCAGCTTGCCGTGCTCCTGGGTCAAGGCCGTGCGGCCGACGGCGACGACTTCCTGAACGTCAGCGGCCAACAGGCACTCGCGCAGAACACCCTGGCCGACCATGCCGGTGGCGCCGAATAACAGAACTCTCATGGGTTGGTTCCTTGGTTACAAACGATTAGCCGCACGTTAGAGACAAACACACTATCAGCTTGTAGTTTACCGCTGAAAAAGGAAAAGCCTGCCCTTGAACAATACCACCACCCTCGCCCTGGCCTGCAGCGCCGCCTTCCTCGCCCAAGTCGGCATCAGCAGCTACCTGCCCGCTGTCCCCGCTATCGCCCGCGCCCTCCCGGCGGCTGAAGAGCACGTCGCGCTGGCCCTGGCGATCTACCTGGTCGGCATGGCGTTGCCGATGTTGCTGTGGGGCAGCCTGGGCGAGCGTTTTGGGCGTAAGCCTGTGCTGTTGGCGGCGCTTGCCGTGTACGCGTTGGCGAGTGCGGCGATCCCCTCGGCGTCCAGCGCTGAAGTCTTCCTGTCGTTGCGGCTGGTTCAAGGTTTGGGGGCAGGCGGTGTTTCGGTGATGGCGCGGGTGTTGGTGCGTGACAGCTTCAGCGGTGCATTGCTTGCAAAAGGGTTGTCGTGGCTGGGCATGACGTTCGTGATCGCTTTGGGCATCGGTCAATTCGTTGGGTCGTTGTTGCAGGTGATCTTCGGCTGGGAGGCGATCTTCTACGGGTTGGCGATTGGCGCGGTCATGTTGATGCTGGTGTTGCAGCGAGTGATGTTCCCGGCACGGGTGAAAGCCGACGCTTGTGCATCCGCCTGGCGCATTTACGCCACGATCGTGCGGCATCCGCCGTTTCTGCATGCAGCCTTGGCCGGTGGCCTGGGCTATGGGGTGATCATCGCCTTCAACACCTGCGCACCGTTGATTCTGCAAGGACGTTTCGAGTGGAGCGCAGCGCAATATGGCTGGCTGGGTTGGCCAATCAGCGCGGCGTATCTGGCGGGGGCATTGATAGTCAACCGCTTCGTGGCTCGCACGGGGCGGCTGAAGATGATGGGCTGGGGCGTGGCCCTGGTTCTGACGGGGACGGCCGTGATGCTGCTGGGCAGCGTGTTTGCTGGCGGGCTCGCCATCCTGCTGTGGCTACCGTATTGCGTGGCCGTGCTGGGGCAGTCGATGAGTTACCCGATCAGTTTATCCGTGGCCAACGATGAATCGCCGGTGAACGGCTCCTATGCCATGGCCTTGAGCGGCTTTATGCATCAGTTGATGGCCGCATTGATCGGCGGCATGGCGAGCCTGCTGGTGAGTCCGCAGGCGTGGCCGTTAGCCGTTTTATGTGTGGCGTTGGCAGGCGCCGCATCAATGTGCGTCGCCCGCTGCCGGTCGGATCAAAACGCGCTGCGAAAGATCTCCTCGATCTGACGCTGATCCGCCCGCCGTGGGTTGGTCAAACCACACGCATCTTTGAGCGCATTGGTCGCCAGCAAGGGAATGTCCTGCAACTTGGCGCCCAGCTCCCGCAATCCGGCGGGAATTTCAACATCATGGGCCAGGCTGCGAATGGCGGCGATGGCGGCTTGGGCGCCCTCTTCGTCGGTGACGCCCTTGATGTCGGCACCCAACGCACGGCCCACGTCGCTCAAGCGTTTGGCGCTGACGCTGGCGTTGAAGCTTTGCACATGGGGCAGCAACACCGCGTTGCACACGCCGTGCGGCAGGTCGTAGAAACCGCCCAACTGGTGGGCCATGGCGTGCACGAAACCCAGCGACGCATTGTTGAAGGCCATGCCGGCAAGGAACTGCGCATACGCCATGTTTTCCCGCGCGACCTTGTCGCTGCCGTCGCGTACCGCCAGGCGCAGGTTGGCGCTGATCAGCTCGATGGCCTTGATGGCGCAGGCGTCGGTGATCGGTGTGGCGGCGGTGGACACATAGGCTTCGATGGCATGGGTCAGTGCATCCATGCCGGTGGCGGCGGTGAGGCCCTTGGGCATGCCGACCATCAAGCTTGGGTCGTTGACCGACAGCAGCGGCGTGACGTTGCGGTCGACGATGGCCATTTTCACGTGGCGGGTTTCGTCGGTGATGATGCAGAAGCGGGTCATCTCACTGGCGGTGCCGGCGGTGGTGTTAATGGCCACCAGTGGCAGCTGTGGCTTGCTGGACTGGTCGACGCCTTCGTAGTCGCCGATATGCCCGCCGTTGGTGGCGCACAGGGCGATGCCCTTGGCGCAGTCATGGGGCGAGCCGCCGCCCAGGGAGACCACAAAATCGCACTCGCTCTGTTGCAACAACGCCAGGCCTTTTTCGACGTTATCCACATTGGGGTTGGGCTTGGCGCCGTCGTAGATCACCGAGTCGATGTCCTGCATCGCCAGTTTCTCGGCGATCATGCTGGCCACACCGGCCTTGGCCAGGCCCGCGTCGGTGACGATCAACGCTTTACGAAAGCCGTAGTTGCGGATGGCGATCATGGCTTCGTCGAGGCAGTCGGTGCCCATGATGTTAACGGCGGGGATGAAGAAGGTGCTGCTCATGGCGAATCCTCGGATGACGTTTATGCCTACAGCATCCACCTCACTTGCCTGCGGCATCTTGATCAGGATCAACGCCAACCCGTGATAAAGTCACCGTCCAGCCGATTTCGAGTAGACCCGCCGCAATGAAGGATTTCCAGGATATTGACGCCCACCTTGAAGACTGGAGCGCACTGCGCGCGACCCTCGACTTCAGCGGGATTCTGATCGGCAACGGCGCAAGCCGCACGATTTGGGAAGACTTCGCCTACGACTCGCTGTTCGAAAACGCCCGCACCGTCGAAGAGAAACCCCTGAGTCAATCCGAACTCAGCGTGTTCGACGCCCTGCAGACCCGCAGTTTCGAGCAGGCCCTGGGCGCGTTGAAGACCACCAGCCGGGTCAACAAGGCCTTGGCGGTCAGCTCGGCGGCACCGCGCAATCGCTACTACGCGATCAAGGAAGCGTTGATCAATACTATCCACACCGTGCATATCCCATGGCGCCTGGTGCAACCGTCGACGCTGGCGACGATCAACAGCGAGCTGGCGAACTACCCCACGGTGTTTACCACCAATTACGACCTGCTGAACTACTGGGCGATCCTGCATGCCCCCGGCATCGACGACTTGTTCCGCAGCGCCGACGCCAGCTTCGATCTGCGCAATACCCGTACCGACACCACGCGCATTTTGTACTTGCACGGGGGCCTGCACCTGGTGCGCAACCTGGATGGCACCGCGCGCAAATTGCCGACCACCGACAGTACCTTGCTCAGTAGTTTTGCGATCAACAACACCCTCAAGACCCTGGATGACGTGCCGCTGTTTGTCAGCGAGGGCAAGGTGGAAGAGAAGCTCAAGACCATCCGCAGCTCGGATTACCTGTCGTTCTGTTATGAGCAGTTGCTGAGTCATGAAGGTGCGCTGTGCGTCTTCGGCCATGATTTGGGGGCGCAGGACAAGCATCTGGTGGACGCGATTCTCCAGGCCAACGTGACGACGCTGGCGATCTCGGTGTCGGGGCGCACTGACGGGTTTATTCGTCAGCAGAAGCGGCGGTATTCGGAGTTGTTTGATGGCTCTGGGGTGGAGCTGAAATTTTTTGCGGGGCGGACGCATCCATTGGGCAATCCAGCACTGTCAGTCCCCGTCGAACGCTGATTTTTCGGGCGACTTAGATCCAATGTGTGTGGCTTGCCTGCGATGCAGGCACCTCGGTCTGTCAGTTGAACCGAGCTGATGCTATCGCAGGCAAGCCAGCTCCCACATTGAGCGACGTCAGTCTTCCGTGCTGTGCACCACGACCAGCAACTGCGCCTGCACCGCCCCCACCGAGCGCAACCGATGAGGCTTCTGCGCATTGAAGTGCAGCGCGTCGCCACGCTCCAGGATCACCCGTTCGCTCATGAAATCCACCTCCACCTGGCCTTCATGCACGAACAGAAACTCTTCCCCCACGTGCTCCTTGAAGGTCTTGTCGGTGAACTCCGCCGGCGGGTAGATGATGAACGGCAGCAGGCTGCGCTCGCTGACCTGATGGGCCAGCACGGCGTAACCCGGTGAGGTGTCCGGCCGCTCATGGCTGCGCACCAGGCTGTAGCTGTCGAGGCTCACGCTGTCTTCGCTGAACAGCTCTTCGACCTTCACGTTCAACGCCTTGGCCAGTTTCAACGCGGCGGCAATCGACGGCGTGTTGAGCCCGCGCTCGACCTTGGACAGGTAGCTCTTGGTCATGCCGGACTTTTCAGCCAGCGCTTCCAAGGTCACGCCAAGTTTTTTTCTCAATAATTTCAAACGGATAGACATGCGCTGCGATTAATCCATGCAGTAAGCGATGAGCTGTGCTTGCTAATGACACAATGTGTCATATAGCATCTTTAGTGTCATTTGCGTTCACCCAACGACCTTGCGAGCAGCGGGAGACAGCAAACCAAGACGTCCATTGAACCACCCAAAGGACACCGATATGGCCAAGACATTAGCACTCCCGAAAGACCAGCTGGTCAAGCAAGCGCTGATCCAGATGCAAAACACCCTCGCGGATAATACGTGGACCGACCGGCAAAAGCTGGCGCTGACGTGTCGCATCCTGTTCGAGAACGGCCACGACTCCGGCTTGGCCGGGCAGATCACCGCGCGAGGGCCGCAACCGGGCACCTATTACACTCAGCCACTGGGTTTGGGTTTTGATGAGATCACCGCCAGCAACCTGCTGTTGGTGAATGAAGACCTTGAAGTCCTGGAGGGCCATGGCATCCCCAACCCGGCCAACCGTTTCCACAGTTGGGTGTACCGTGGCCGGCCGGATGTGAAGTGCATCATCCACACGCACCCCACACACATCGCCGCGCTGTCGATGCTGGAAGTACCGCTGCAGGTGTCGCACATGGACCTCTGCCCGCTCTATGAAGACTGCGCATTTCTGGAGGCCTGGCCGGGTGTACCGGTGGGCAATGAAGAAGGCGAAATCATCACCACGGCACTGGGTGACAAGCGCGCGATCCTGCTCTCGCACCACGGCCAGTTGTCCACCGGGACGAGCATCGAGGAAGCCTGCGTGATTGCGCAATTGATCGAGCGCGCAGCCAAGTTGCAGTTGCTGGCGATGGCGGCCGGCACCATCAAGCCGATCCTGCCGGAGCTGGGGCGCGAGGCCCATGACTGGATCTCCCGGCCCAAGCGCCATGGCGCCGCATTCAATTACTACGCCCGGCAGAACCTGCGCCAACACGCCGATTGCCTGAACTGATTGCCTTTTTTTACCCGGAGACCGTCCATGTCCAGCCCCACCCTTCACGGCATCATCGGCTACACCATCACGCCGTTCAGCGCCGACGGCCAGCACATTGACCTCAACGCCCTGGGCCGTTCAATCGATCGCCTGATCGCCAGCGGCGTACACGCTATCGCCCCCTTGGGCAGCACCGGCGAGGGTGCCTATTTGAGCGACGCCGAGTGGGATGAAGTCAGCGCCTACAGCCTGGCGAAAATCGCTCGGCGCGTACCGACCATCGTCAGCGTCTCGGACCTGACCACCGCCAAAGCCGTGCGTCGCGCCCGCTACGCCGAAGCCAATGGCGCCGATGTGGTGATGGTGCTGCCGGCGTCTTACTGGAAACTCAGCGAAGCGGAAATCCTCGCCCACTACGCTGCGATTGGCGACAGCATTGGCGTGCCGATCATGCTCTACAACAACCCGGCCACCAGTGGCACCGACATGTCGGTGGACTTGATCCTGCGCATCGTCAAGCAGGTCGCCAACGTGAGCATGGTCAAGGAAAGCACCGGGGATATTCAGCGCATGCACCAATTGCATCGCCAGAGCGATGTGCCGTTCTACAACGGTTGCAACCCGCTGGCGCTGGAGGCCTTCGCGGCGGGTGCCAAGGGCTGGTGCACGGCCGCGCCGAACTTGATCCCGCAGATGAATCTGGATTTGTATGCGGCAGTGTTGGCTAATGACCTGGGCAGGGCGCGCGAACTGTTTTATGCGCAGTTGCCCTTGCTGGAGTTCATCCTCAAGGGCGGGTTGCCAGCGACGATCAAGGCCGGGCTGCGCTTGACCGGGTTGGAGGTGGGTGACCCACGTTTGCCGGTGTTCCCATTGGGCGAGGCCGGAATCGAACAGCTGAAAACATTGCTGCGTTAAAGCCGCGAGCCAATGTGGGAGGGAGGGAGGAAGCAAGCCCCCCTTCCACATTTTAAATCGAGCACATCCTATAAATAGAGACAAATGATAATGATTCTCGATAGAATCCGCGACTTTTCCACGTCGTGCTTCGTCAAGAAGGATATCCATGTCTCGTCCCAAGCCCGACCCGTTGTCGGCCGATGCCTTTCGCGGGTTTTATACAGATATCCTGTATTTCCTGCGCAAACGCACGGACAACGCCAGCGACGCGGCGGACATGACCCAGGATGTCTTTACTCAGTGGCTGGACTACCGCGACCGAGCCAAGGTCGAGCAGCCACGGGCGTTCCTGTTCCAGATGGCGCGCAACCTGCTGCGTGATCACTGGCGCAAACAGAAGGTACGGCAGACCGCCCATCACGATCAGGCCGACAGGGACGTGGAGCCTGCCACCGACGAGCAAAACGAGCCCATGGTCGCCGCGCAACGCTTGCAACGCCTGGAACAGTTGAAAGAAGTCCTCGCCGAACTCTCGCCCCGCAGGCGAGAAGCCCTTATGCTGCACCGCTTCGAAGGCCTGAGCCAAACGCAGATCGCCAAGCGCATGGGCATTTCGACCAGCATGGTGGAAAAGCACATCGCGTTTGCCCTGCTGCACTGCAAGCGACGCCTTCAACCCGAACCCGGCACGGAGCAGCCAGAATGAACCGCCTGAGCGACACCGACGCCCTGGACATCGAAGCGAGCGACTCCATCGATGCCCAAGCCGCCAGCTGGTTTGCCCGCAACCGCAATGACACGGGGCGTGCCGACCGCAAAGCCTTCGCCGCCTGGCAAGCCGAGCCCGCCCATGCCCGCGCCTATGCCGAATTCGAGCAGCTGTGGGCAGACCTGGCCCAGTTGCAGCAACTGAACAAACCGGTGGCGCTGGGCAAGCGCAAACCGTCGGTCTGGCGCCCCGCCGTGGCCGTGGCCGCCGCCTTGCTGTGCGCGGTGTTGGCCACCCCTATCGGCGCGCCCCGCGCGCTGTATCACACTCAGGTCGCGGGCCACGCCAAAGGCATGCGCACGCTGGAACTGCCCGATGGCAGCACCTTGTATGTGAATGCCAACACCCGCGTGCGGGTGGATTTCACGGCGTACCAGCGCATCGTGCACCTGGAAAAGGGCCAGGTGTACATCGACGTGGCCGCCGATAAGGAACGACCACTCTTCGTGCAGGCGGGCGAAGCCAATGTGCGCGTGGTGGGCACCGGCTTCGATGTGCGGCGCAGCCAGCAGCAACTGGTGGTCAGCGTCGCCCATGGCCAGGTCGCCTTCGCGCCTGACGCGAAAAGCCCCGTCAGCCTGCTGGGTGCACAGCAACGCGCCCTCTACAGCTACGCCAAAGGCACGTTGCAACAGCAAACCCTCCCCGCAGAGGAAGTCGCTGACTGGCGCAGCGGGCACTTGTCGTTTCGCAACCGCGAACTGGCTAGCCTGATCGATGAGTTGAGCCTGTATCGCCCCCAGGCACCGCTGCAGGTGAGTAACGCCGTGGCGCACCTGAAGGTGTCAGGCAATCTGGATGTAAACGACCCCGACGCCCTGCTCAATGCCCTGCCCGCGTTGCTACCGGTAAAAACCGTGGCGTCGGCCGATGGCATCGTACGCATCGAACCGAGCAAATAATCCCTAAAGACACGTACTTGAGAATATTTTGCATTCGCAGGTGTGGATTTTTTCACCTGCCCCGTCTTCCTCCGGTCTGCACCTGATACGCACATCTTTTTGGCCATTTGGCCGCACCGGGGGATTTCATGTTTCGCGCGCCTTGCCACGCTTCGCTTCTGCTTCTTCGACCGACCCTCATCGCCACTTGCCTGGCGTTCAGCCTCAGTGCCCAGGCCGAGACATTCCAACTACCCGCCCAGGCGCTGGCCACGTCCCTGAGCCAAGTGGCGCAGCAGGCACAGATCCAGCTGCTGTTCGATGAAGCGCTGCTCAAGAACGTGCAAGCGCCGGCGCTCAACGGTGATTTCACGCCGGAAGTGGCGATTCGTAACCTGCTGAAAAACGGCGAATTCACCCTGATCAAGATCGGCAGCACCTACGTGGTAAGGCCCGAAGAGGCGAAAACCACCCAGAGCGGCGCGATCCAACTGGATGCCCTGAGCGTGATCGGCACCGGTAACGAGGTCGACTCCAGCACCGTCGGCCGCTCCACCCTGAGCCAGGCGGATATCGACCGCTACCAGCCCGATAACATTCCTTCGCTGTTGCAGACCCTGCCCGGGGTATCCATGGGCGGCTCACCCAAGCCCGGCGGCCAGACCATGAACATCCGCGGCATGGGCGATGCCGAGGATGTGCCAATGACCGTGGATGGCGCGGCCAAAAGCGGTTTCGAGCGCTATCAACAAGGCACCATCTTCATTGAGCCCGAGTTGATCAAAAGCATTGAAGTGGAGAAAGGCCCTTACTCGCCATTCACCGGTAACGGCGGTTTTGGCGGCACGGTCAACATGATCACCAAAGACGCATCCGACCTGCTCAAGGACGGGCGCAATACCGGAGCGATGGTCAAATACGGCTACGCCAGCAACACCCACGAACAGGTCTACACCGGCGCAGTGTATGGCCGCACCGACGACGGCCGCATGGACGCCCTGGCCTACCTGACCCAGCGCGACGGCGACGACCTCAAGCTTGCCGACACACCGCCCGACCCGCGCAATCAATACCCGATCAACCCCAAACGCTTGCCCAACAGCGCGCAGGATGTCGAAGGCCAGTTGTTCAAGTTCAACGCCTATTTCACCGACGAACACAGCATGGGCCTGTCTTACTCTCGCGCCCAAAGCCAACGTATGACGCCGTTCTCGGCTAAATCCTACCCATCGCCGCCGAGGCAATCGGACATCGACCGCTATGGCTACGCCACGGCCGTCTCGCGCTTTCTGGCCGACCGCGACACGGTGGACACCACCTGGTCGAGCAAGTACGAATACCACCCACTGGACAACCCGCTGATCGACCTGAAGCTGAGCTACTCGCAGTCCAATACCGACCAGACCGATGAGCGCGCCGCGAATGCCGTGATTGGCCTGGCCACCGGCGGACGCAAGATGGATACGTCCTACACCGACCGCATCCTCGAACTGCGCAATACCAGCCTACTGACCACCGGCCCGCTGGAGCACGCCGTGACCACCGGCGTGCAGATCCGCAAGCACAAGCGTGAAACCGAAAGCTGGATGCCAGGCGCGACCTACAACACCGCCCAATACAACTATGGGCATTTCCAGCCGTATTTCATGCCCCACGGCAAGGTCGACAGCAACGCGTTTTATATTCAGGACGCCATTACCCTAGGTGACCTGACAATCACGCCGTCCCTGCGCTACGACCATGTGCGCAACCGCGGCGAAGCCAATGATGCGCCGTACTACAGCAGCCCTGACCCACGCGTGGGCCACGACTACAGCGACCGCACTTACACCGGTTGGTCGCCGCGCCTGGCGGCGTTCTGGAACGTGACCCCGGATGTGGCCTTCTTCGCCAGTTGGAACCGCACGTGGCGTGCGCCGGTGATCGATGAACAGTACGAAGTCCAGGGCCCTATCAGCACCCGTAGCGCCACCAGCCTGAATCTGGACCCGGAGCGCATTACGGCGATTACCGCGGGCAACGTGACCAACTTCTCAGGGCTCTTCACCCGCGACGATAACCTGCAACTGCGCACCACGTTGTTCCACAACCGCATCGAAGACGAAATCATGAAGGCCACCGGCATCGGCTGCGAACGGCAACTGACAGTGCCGGGCAGTATCGGTTCGGTGTGCAGCGACGCGGCATCCAGGACCAACTATCGCAATGTGGGTGGCATGACCATCAAGGGCGTTGAGCTGGAAAGCTACTACGACTCGACCTACCTGTTCGGTTCCCTGACTTACTCCTGGGCCACAGGCAAGCGCGACAACCCCTACACCAACCCCTGGGCGACCAACCTGCACGTATGGGCGCGGGATATTCCACCGGCCAAATGGGTGGTGGTGCTGGGTACCAAGATCCCGAGCTGGGACGCACAGGTGGGTTGGCAGGGCCAGTTCGTGCGCAAGACCGATCGCGTGCCCACAGACATCTACCCCAGCGGCTTGAACTCCACCATTGGCGACTTCATCTACGACCAGACCGAAAACCCAAGCTATGACACCCAAGGTTTGTTCGCCAATTGGAAACCGCAGCAGGCAGGTCTCAAAGGCACCGAAATCAACTTCACCGTCGACAACCTGTTCAACCGCAGCTACCAGCCCGCGCTGAGCGGCGAAGGTGTCTACAGCGAAGGCCGCAACGCCAAGATCAGCATCACCCGCTTCTTCTGAAGACCGGCACGGTCAATGTGGGAGCCGGGCTTGCCCGCGATGCAGGCGACGCGGTGTTCAACTGTACGGATAAATCCGTACCCAGCTGTAGGCCCGCACTCTGCGGGGGATGTGGCTAGATGGGCTTCCCTTGAAGCCCTCTGGATTTCGGATCCCTCCCATGAGCTCGCGCGAAAACACCGGCATGGCCCTCGGCCTGCTGGGCGTCATCATCTTCAGCCTGACCCTGCCCTTCACCCGCATCGTGGTGCAGGAAATCCACCCGTTGCTCAACGGCCTGGGCCGTGCGTTGTTCGCGGCGATTCCGGCGGCGGCGCTGTTGCTGTGGCGCCGCGAGCGCTGGCCCACCTGGCGCCAGGTGCGCGGGCTGTGCCTGGTGATCGCCGGCGTCATTCTCGGCTTTCCGGTGCTGTCGGCCTGGGCCATGCAAACCTTGCCGGCGTCCCACGGCGCGCTGGTCAACGGCCTGCAACCGCTGTGCGTGGCGCTGTACGCGGCGTGGCTGTCCCACGAGCGGCCGTCAAAAGCCTTCTGGGCCTGTGCCGCGCTGGGCAGTGCGTTGGTGTTGAGTTATGCGCTGATCACCGGGGCCGGCAGTATCCAAGCCGGTGACCTGCTGATGCTGGGTGCGATCGCTGTCGGTGGCTTGGGTTATGCCGAAGGTGGCCGGTTGGCCAAGGAGATGGGCGGCTGGCAGGTGATCTGCTGGGCGCTGGTGCTGTCGACACCGGTGTTGATCGGCCCGGTGTGGTACCTGGCGGCGCAGCATCAAGGCGCGGTGTCGATGCGCGCGTGGTGGGCGTTTGGCTATGTCTCGTTGTTCTCGCAGTTCCTCGGGTTCTTTGCCTGGTACGCCGGGTTGGCCATGGGCGGCATCGCGCGGGTCAGCCAGATCCAGCTGTTACAGATCTTCTTCACCATCGCGTTTTCGGCGTTGTTCTTTGGTGAACATATCGAGCCGATCACCTGGGTGTTTGCGTGCGGGGTGATCGTGACGGTGATGCTGGGGCGCAAGACGGCGGTGCAGCCTGCACCAGCCACCAAGCCCAGCACAGTCTAAATGTGGGAGGGGGCCTGCTCCCTCCCACAGGGGCTCGGTGCTCAGTTCAGGTAACCCTCCGCACGCAGCAAGGTTTCCAGGCAGTGTTCGGTGATGTGGTAGAACGCCTTCAACTCCTGGATTTTCTCCAGCAGTTGAGCATTGTCCACCGGCTCGGCGCGCTTCACGGCAAGGATCATCTTGTTCTTGTTGGTGTGCTCCAACGAGATGAACTCGAACACCTTGGTCTCATAGCCACAGGCTTCAAGGAACAGCGCACGCAGACTGTCGGTGACCATTTCCGCCTGCTGGCCCAGGTGCAGGCCGTATTGCAGCATGGGCTTGAGCAGCACCGGGCTCTGGATCTGCAGGCGGATCTGCTTGTGGCAGCACGGCGAGCACATGATGATCGACGCGCCGGAGCGAATGCCGGTGTGGATCGCATAGTCAGTGGCAATGTCGCAGGCATGCAGGGCGATCATCACGTCCAGCTCGCTGGGGGCCACGCTGCGCACATCGCCACATTTGAACACCAGCCCCGGGTGTTCCAGGCGGGCGGCGGCGGTGTTGCACAGGGTGACCATGTCTTCACGCAGCTCGACGCCCGTCACCTCGCCCTCGGCCTTGAGGGTGTTGCGCAGGTAGTCGTGAATCGCAAACGTCAGGTAGCCCTTGCCCGAACCGAAGTCGGCGACGCGCACCGGCTGGTCCAGCTTCAACGGTGACGAGGTCAGCGCATGGCTGAACACTTCGATGAACTTGTTGATCTGCTTCCACTTGCGCGACATCGATGGGATCAGCGCCTGCTTGGCGTCGGTCACACCCAGGTCGGCGAGGAACGGCCGGCTCAGGTCAAGGAAGCGGTTCTTCTCGCGGTTATGCTCAGCCGAGGGCGCTTCGCGCAGTTGCTGCGATTTGCTTTTGAACAGCGAGCTTTTGTTCTTCTTGCTGTATTCCAGCTGGGCTTCGTCGGTCAGCGACAGCAGGTGGGCGTTCTTGAACTGGGCGGGCAGCAGCTCGGCAATCGCCGTCACGCCGTCTGCCAAAGGAAAGTTCTTGGTGATATCGCGGGTCTTGTAACGGTAGACGAAGGACAGGCACGGCTGCTCCTTGACCGTTACCGGCTTGATGATCAACCGCTGCAACTCAGCCTCGTCACCGACGTATTTGGCCAGCACCAGCTTGATAAAGGCATTCTGCGCGAGGCTTGCGCTCAGCAGTTCGATGAACTGGGCATGATGATCCGGTTGAGCAGTGACAGACATGAACAAAAACGCCTCGGGCAGGGAATGCCGGGCATTTTAGGGGGGATCGTGATTCAGGGCACGGGGTTATTTGATCAGCGGTGCTCTGAATGGATGACACAAAACCCAATGTGGGAGGGGGCTTGCCCCCGATGGCGGTGTGTCAGTACTCGATTTATTGGCTGATCCACCGCTATCGGGGGCAAGCCCCCTCCCACATTTTTAGCCCCGTGTTGAGTTTTTTATTCGAGTACAACCAAGCGATTAGGCAGTTCGTTACGGGTTTGGGTCACCGGCACATGCACCTTGAGCAACTCGCCACAGGCTTCAATGCAGCTGATAAACCCCGCCAACGTCTGCCCCTGTTTCACCTGCTGGGTGAACGCCTTGACGATCGCATCCCAACTGCTGTCATCCAGGCACTTGGAAATGCCGTCATCCACCAGGATCTCCACATACCGCTCGGCCTCGCTGACGAAAATCAGCACCCCGGTACTGCCCACCGTGTGGTGCAGGTTCTGCTCCAGAAACTGCCGACGCGCCAGGTTCGAAGCACGCCAGTGACGGACCGAACGGGGGATGAGGCGTGTGGTGACCTTAGGCAGGCGAAACACCAGGCACAACACGATGAACGTCGCCCATTGCGCCAGCAGCAAGGTGTACATGGTCAGGTAGCCCGACAAGTAATGCACCACACCGGGCACCACCAAGGCGATCAGGCTGGCCCACAGCAGCGGGATATAGGCGTAGTCGTCCGCGCGAGCGGCCAGTACGGTCACCAGTTCCGCGTCAGTGGTTTTTTCCACCCGGGCGATCGCCTCGGCGACTTGGCGCTGCTCGTGTTCAGTCAGTAATGCCATGGTTGTCGTTGCTCTCTCATTATTATCATCACCAGCCGCCTGAAGCCCCGCCGCCGCCGAAGCCGCCACCGCCGCCCCGGAAACCACCGCCGCCGCCCCCACCACCACCGCCGCGTCCGCTGCTGCTGAGAATCGCCAGCAGGATAGCGCCCACCGGCAGCCCCATACGATGGCACAGCCACAACACGCCGATCAGCAGGATAAACAAGCCGATGGAAAAAACCGGATTATCCTTGGCGAAGTTGGCGTCCGCCACATGGGCCGGCACGGCCAACGGTTCACCGCCGACCACCTGCACCATCGCGGCCACGCCGTCGCTGATGCCTTTGCTGTAGTGACCGGCTTTGAAAGACGGTGTGATCACCTGGTTGATGATCACCCACGACTGCGCGTCAGTGAGCACACCTTCCAGGCCATAGCCGACTTCGATGCGCAATTTGCGCTCATCGCGGGCGACGATCAATAGCGCACCGTTGTCCTTGCCCTTCTGGCCGATGCCCCATTGGCGGCCGAGTTGATAACCGTAGTCCTCAATGGACACACCCTGCAGGTCTGGCACCGTGACCACCACGATCTGGTCGCCACGGGTTTGCTCCAGTGCCTGCAATTGCTGGGTAATCTGCTCGCGCACCGCCGGGTCGATCATCTGGGCGGTGTCCACCACCCGTCCGCTCAGCGCCGGGAAGCTCAGTGCGGCCTGGGCCACGCCGACGCAGGCCAACAGCCACAGTGCCAGGCCTATCCGTAATAAACGCATCGACACCTCAGTGCAGCCTTATTTGAACTTCACTTGCGGCGCTTTATCGGCATCGGCACTGGTGGCTTCAAACGTGGCGCGGATCGGCAAGTCGCTGTACATCACGCTGTGCCACAGGCGGCCAGGGAAAGTGCGGATCTCGGTGTTGTAGGCCTGAACGGCCTGGATAAAGTCGCGGCGGGCCACGGCGATACGGTTTTCGGTGCCTTCAAGCTGCGATTGCAGGGCCAGGAAATTCTGGTTGGCCTTCAGGTCCGGGTAGCGCTCGGACACCACCATCAAACGGCTGAGTGCGCCGCTCAAACCATCCTGGGCTTGCTGGAACTGTTTGAGTTTTTCCGGGTTGTCGAGGGTGCTGGCATCCACCTGGATCGAGGTGGCCTTGGCCCGCGCCTCAATCACGGCGGTGAGGGTGTCTTGCTCATGGGCGGCGTAGCCCTTGACCACTTCCACCAGGTTGGGGATCAGGTCGGCGCGGCGCTGGTACTGGTTCTGCACCTGGCCCCAGGCAGCCTTGGCCTGTTCGTCCAGGGTCGGGATGTTGTTAATGCCACAACCGCTCAGCACTGTGCTGATCAATAGCAAAACCGCGGCTTTCAAGCCCCAGCGGTAACCTTGTGCTGCTTGCATGGTGTTTCTCCTGCCCAATCTTGATGGAATGTTACGAGTGACCCTATACACCGCGCGCTTGGGGCATAATCCGCCACCACTGGAATGCATTGAGCCAATCAGCTACAAAGATGCCCAGCGCGAAAAAGAGTTCAGAGTGTGCTGCATTTATCTGAACAATACCCGAACAACAATAGACGCTCCCCACATTTTGGCCGCCAGCGTTCCCTTGATGCTGCGCAGTGAGCCGAAAAAGGATATTCATGAAAAAGCTGTGTTTGCTCGGCCTTGTTGCCACTCTGGCCACCCACCCCGTCTGGGCAGAAACAAAGCCTGCTGCGCTTAAAGACAAGGACGCCTTCGTCAGCGACCTGCTCAAGCAGATGACACTGGACGAAAAGATCGGCCAATTGCGCCTGATCAGCATCGGCCCCGAGATGCCCCGCGAGCTGATCCGCAAGGAAATCGCCGCCGGCCGCATCGGTGGCACGTTCAACTCCATCACCCGCCCGGAAAACCGTCCGATGCAGGACGCGGCCATGCGCAGCCGCTTGAAGATCCCGATGTTCTTCGCCTACGACGTGATCCACGGCCACCGCACGATCTTCCCGATCAGCCTGGCCCTGGCGTCCAGCTGGGACATGGAGGCCATCGGCCGCTCAGGGCGCATTGCCGCCCAGGAAGCCGCCGCCGACAGCCTCGACATCACCTTCGCGCCGATGGTCGACATCTCCCGCGACCCGCGCTGGGGCCGCACCTCCGAAGGTTTCGGTGAGGACACCTACCTGGTCTCGCGCATCGCCGAAGTGATGGTCAAGGCCTTCCAGGGCGTCAGCCCGGCGAATGCCGACAGCATCATGGCCAGCGTCAAGCACTTCGCCCTGTACGGCGCGGTGGAAGGGGGGCGCGACTACAACGTGGTCGACATGAGCCCGGTCAAGATGTACCAGGACTACCTGCCGCCCTACCACGCCGCGATCAAGGCCGGTTCCGGCGGTGTGATGGTGGCGCTGAATTCCATCAACGGCGTGCCCGCCACCGCCAACACCTGGCTGATGAACGACCTGTTGCGCAAGGACTGGGGCTTCAAGGGCCTGGCCGTGAGCGACCATGGCGCGATCTTCGAGCTGATCAAGCACGGCGTAGCCAAGGACGGGCGTGAAGCCGCGAAGCTGGCGATCAAGGCCGGCATCGACATGAGCATGAACGACTCGCTGTACGGCAAGGAACTGCCGGGGCTGCTCAAGTCCGGTGAGATCGAGCAGAGCGACATCGACAATGCGGTGCGCGAAGTGCTCGGCGCCAAGTACGACATGGGCCTGTTCAAGGACCCGTACCTGCGCATCGGCAAGGCCGAGGATGACCCGGCCGACACCTACGCGGAAAGCCGCCTGCACCGCGCCGACGCGCGCGACATCGCGCGCCGCAGCCTGGTACTGCTGAAAAACCAGAACAACACCCTGCCGCTGAAAAAATCCGCGACCATTGCCCTGGTCGGCCCGCTGGCCAAGGCGCCGATCGACATGATGGGCAGTTGGGCAGCCGCCGGTAAGCCGGAACAATCGGTCACCCTGCTCGACGGCCTCAACGCGGTGATCGGCGAAAAAGGCAAGATCCTCTATGCCCGTGGCGCCAACATTACCAACGACAAGGCCGTGGTCGACTACCTCAACTTCCTCAACTTCGATGCACCGGAGGTGGTGGATGACACCCGTCCTGCCCAAGTGATGATCGACGAAGCGGTCAAAGCCGCCAAGGAGGCTGACGTGGTGGTGGCCGCCGTGGGTGAATCCCGTGGCATGTCCCACGAATCCTCCAGCCGCACCGACCTGAACCTCCCACAAAGCCAGCGTGACCTGATCAAGGCCCTCAAAGCCACGGGCAAACCGCTGGTGCTGGTGCTGATGAACGGCCGTCCGCTGTCGATTCTGGAAGAAAACCAGCAGGCCGACGCGATCCTGGAAACCTGGTTCGCCGGTACCGAAGGCGGCAACGCTATTGCCGACGTGCTGTTTGGTGACTACAACCCGTCGGGCAAACTGCCGATCACTTTCCCACGCTCGGTGGGGCAGATTCCGACCTACTACAACCACCTGACCATTGGCCGGCCGTTCACGCCAGGCAAGCCGGGCAACTACACCTCGCAGTACTTCGATGACACCACCGGGCCGCTGTTCCCGTTCGGCTATGGCTTGAGCTACACCACGTTCAGCCTGTCCGACATGGCACTGTCCTCCACCACCCTGAACAAGACCGGCAAGCTCGACGCCAGCGTCACCGTGACCAACACCGGCAAGGTGGACGGCGAAACCGTGGTGCAGCTGTATATCCAGGACGTAGCCGGTTCGATGATCCGCCCGATCAAAGAGCTGAAGAACTTCCAGAAGGTCATGCTCAAGGCTGGCGAAGAGCGCACCCTGCACTTCACCATCACCGAAGAAGACTTGAAGTTCTACAACACCCAGCTCAAATTCGCCGCAGAACCGGGCGAGTTCAATGTGCAGATCGGGCTGGACTCCCAGGATGTGCAGCAACAAACCTTCGAACTGCTCTAAAAATGTGAGAGGGGGCTTGCTCTAGTGAGCGGGCTCGCTGTGGTGAGTGGGCTTGCTGTGGTGAGCGGGCTTGCTGTGGTGAGCGGGCTTGCCCCGCGCTGGGCTGCGAAGCAGCCCTATTAGATCTGCAGTGAACCCGCAAAGGGACAACCCCCACTCACCACAGCCCCCTCACACATTTGATCAGTGGTGTCGGTACTAGCCTCGTCGATCGAGCAAATTCACCACCAACCGATCAATCCACCCCCACACCCGCTGCTTCACCCGCCGCCACAACGGCCGCGCCTTCCACGCCTCCAGGCTCACCGCCTGGCTCTGGGCAAAATCCCGCTCGAAACTGCCCTCCACCGCCAACGTCAACTCCGGGTCCAACGCCTCCAGATTGGCCTCCAAGTTGAAGCGCAGGTTCCAGTGATCAAAGTTGCACGAACCTATGCTCACCCAATCGTCCACCAGCACCATCTTCAAGTGCAGGAAACACGGCTGGTACTCGAAAATCTGCACACCCGCACGCAGCAAACGCGGGTAATAACGATGCCCGGCGTAACGCACCGATGGATGATCGGTGCGCGGGCCGGTGAGCAGCAAACGCACGTCGACGCCGCGCCCGGCGGCACGGCGCAAGGCACGGCGCACGCCCCAGGTCGGCAGAAAATACGGGGTAGCCAGCCAGATACGCTGCTGGCTGTTGTTCAAGGCGCGGATCAGCGATTGCAGGATATCGCGGTGCTGACGGGCGTCGGCGTAGGCCACCCGACCAAGCCCCGGCCCGGTCGCCGGTACCTTTGGCAAACGCGGCAAACCAAAATGGGTCGCCGGTTTCCACTCCCGGCGGGCGGCGTTGGCATGCCATTGGCGGTCAAACAGCGCCTGCCAGTCCAGCACCAGCGGGCCGCTGATCTGCACCATCACTTCATGCCAATCGGCGGTGTCTTGCCCTGGCGTCCAGAACTCATCGGTGACGCCCGTGCCGCCGACCACGGCGATTTCCTGGTCGATCAACAACAGCTTGCGGTGGTCGCGGTACAGGTTGCGCATCCAGCGGCGCCAGCTCAGGCGATTGTAGAACCGCAACTCCACACCCACGTCGGTCAGGCGTTTGCGCAACCCGAGGGTAAACGCCAAGCTGCCGTAATCATCAAACAGGCAACGCACCCGCACGCCGCGTTCGGCGGCCTGCACCAGGGCTTTCACCATTTCTTCGGCGCAGGCTCCGGCTTCGACCAGATACAACTCCAGATCAACCTGGCGCTCCGCCCGCGCAATGCCCACCAGCATCTGCGGAAAAAAACGCGGCCCGTCGATCAACAACTCGAACCGGTTGGCGCTGCGCCATGGGAACACCGCACCGCTCACGTCAGCGCGCCGTAAAAATCAGCACCGCACCCACCGGCACCGACAAACTGATCGACTTAAGCCCCGCCGCCTTACGCAACATGGCCACGCCCGGCGCCAGGTCGAAGTCCTCCGCGTGCAACACCACCGGCTCCAGGGTCACCACCTGGAAACGCCGGTCATCGAGGCGCGTGGCCAACAGCTCGGCGCTATAGGTCTGGGTCTTACCGTGCAGGGTGACGCTCAGCGGCAAACGCAATTCCAATTGCGCGCCGGGCGCCAGGTCGTTGATGGGTTGCAGGTTGATCTGCGCGTTGATCAGCGCATCGGGGAACGTCTTGATCTCGAACAACTGATTGCGCATGCGCTCATCGCGCAGCGGAATGCCGCTGTTGACCGACTCCAGCTCCACCTCCAATTGCGCAGCGCCCTTGCTGTCGACTTTGCCGTGCAGCACCAGGAAGCGCTGCACCTCAGCGATCTCGGTGTTTTTGGTGGTGACGAAGGAAAGGCGCGAGGACTCGTTGTCCAGGTACCAGTCGGCATGGGCGGGCACGGCGGTGGCGACCAGCAGGGCGAAGGCCATGGCTTTGAATAGGGAGGCGTTGAACATTAAAGACTCGTGGGGCGAAAGAACTGCACGAACCTTAACCGTCCTGAAGACCATTGGGAATGGTGGCGGGTGGGCGAGCGGCCGACAGAGCCTAAACGGCTCTGCCGAAAATGCACTCCAAACTAGCCCTCGGCGATTGACTGAGCCGGGCCGCACGTTTTTTTCTGTTCCTGATACTCGCCTGCCCCCGCATTTTGGAAAATATCTGTCACACCCAAGCTCAGAATTTTCGAGCGTTTGCCCTCTGCCTCTTCTTCCCGTGTGTAAGACCGGTCAAGTTGCGCTACAAAGTAGTAGGTTTTCAGCTTGACGGGCATGCTGAAGTAAAAAGTATTGCGGTCTTTACGGGAAAAACTATAACACCCAGGCGGTTGTTGCAAACCCGCATTCAATAGCTGACCGACAGTCTGATAGTCGAACCCTTGCGGTGCATAACTCCATTTTTTGCTCAGCAAAGGCGCGTCACTTTCAGGTGTCGCAATAAAGTCAACCATGAACTGTGTGCCTTGGTTTTCACGGGCACTATTAAAATAATTTTCCAACATAACCCTTAATGGCATGCTTAACTCAGGCGGCGTATTCGGTAATCTGCAAGCTTCCAACAGCTCAGGCCTGACAATATTCTCGTGATTTTCAATCAGATAATATTCTCGCAGCATTTTCATATCACGCACATTGAGCACGTCCGAATACCGCTTGATCAGATAATCACAGTCAAGCCTGGCCGTTGAAACATCACCGCTGATCAAACTCCTGTCATTATTCGTACGTCGCTCGTCCAATTGCTTTTTAATCGTCAGCTTATCCATCAAACGCATACTCATCACGCCATTTTGTATAGCAATTTCGTCAATCATATTTGTCTTCGACACGACATCAAACTGAGCGATCTTATAGGGCACTCCCTTGATCGTAGAGGTGACATCAAATCGCGTAGGGCCGGCGGAGGGCGTCACAAAACCATGCGAAATAGTGGAGTTCCCGCTCAACGACTTGGCAATTGCATTATCGATATCAACAGACAGCTTACTCACTACTTCCTGACTCGCAATGGGCAGCGACGTGAGAGCAGTTGCAAACCCCAGTGCAACTTCAAAACCTGAGACTTGATGCTCTTCGACGTAAGCCAACTTCACCGTATGCTTACCCTCACCGGCCGTATCATTACGTTCGAAGTCAGTATGAGATAAATAGCCGCCTGTTTGCTTAGTACAACTATTACTGCCCTTATCGTAGATAAATATAGAGATAGGCGCATCATCCAACATGAGCGTCATTATCGACTTATCGCTATTTCTGAATAAAGCCCGACCTAACTTTCCGACAAAACTATCGCGACAAAAACCAATGGGATCGAACGTACTCACTATTATTTTCTGGTAGCCCGGCACAGGCTGCCCCGGTGCCACGTCAGGTCCCACTGAGAGGGTGATCTCCTCCCTCTTGGTCGTTATCCCCGCACAGGAAGCAAGTGATATCGAAAGGGCGCACACCAAGCCGCTCATCATTTTCATGAAAGTCCACTCCATTGGAGAAACACGCGGAGGAGTGCCAATGTAAGAACAGTGGAACACCCGTAGAGGGAGGGGTAGCAATCTGCCACTCATTCAAGCTCATAAAGATTCAAGATCAGGAAACCGCCTTTGTCCATATTGCCCGACACAAATAACCTCGCCCCGTGAGCGGTGGCCTACTATTGGAGCCGACACCCCTGCCGCTCCCCCAACCACCGTGCACTGTGCGTACGCCCCAACCCGCTCGCCGTCACTTCACTGCGCTCCGGGTTATCGTGGAACGCACTGGTCGGCACGTATTGCTTCACATACCCACGGCAATACGCCGCCGGATTATTCATCACATACCGACACGAGCAATACTCCTTGGCCGTATACGCCGCGATGATGTCGGGGAAGGCTTGCAGGTTGACGCGCTCGTGCCAGATCCACCCCAGCAGGGCGAGCAACAGCAGCAGAAACAGGCTGGTAAACGGACGACGACGGATCATGGCTGCACCGCCGCAAGCACGCGTTTGAGCAGTTCGTTGTGGCGATAGCTGCCGTCGCGGTCATCGCCGTAACGTACGATCACCAGATGTTTTTCAGGCATCACAAACAGCGCCTGGCCCCAATGGCCGAGGGCCGCAAAAGTGTCGGCGGGCGCGTCTGGCCAGGGCCGCGGCGCACCTTGGTTAAGCCACCATTGGCCGCCGGGAACGGCTTCGTCCTGGCCGGTTTTGTATTTATCGAACGGCTGACGGTTGAAGGCGACCCAGTCTTTGGGCAGCAACTGTTGATCACCCCAGCGCCCCTCCCGTGCCATCAGCAGGCCGACACGCGCCAGGTCGCGAGCGGTGAGGTAGGCGTAGGACGAGGCGACGAAGGTTTCGTCGGCGTCGGTTTCCCAGGTGGCGTTGCGAATGCCCAGCGGCTTGAACAGCGCATCCCACGGGTAACTCACGTAGGCCTTGTGACCGAGCATGCCTTTAAGGGCGGCGGACAAAATAGTGCTGTCGCCGCTGGAATATCGAAAAGCCTGGCCCGGTGGGCTGGCCGCTGCGGTGTCTGCGGCAAAGTCGGCCATGTCACCGCGACCGCGGGTGTAGAGCATCGCCACCACCGAAGATTTCAGCGGCGCATATTCGTAGTCTTCCTGCCAGTCCAGGCCCGAGGCCCAGTGCAGCAGGTCGGCCATGGTCACGCTCGGGTGCTGTTTCATGGGCGGGTAAAAACGCGCCACCGGGTCGGACAATTTGAAACGGTTATCGCCGTAGGCCACACCCAATACGGTGGCCATCAAGCTTTTGCTGATGGACCAGGTCAGGTGTGGCGTGCTGGCCGTGGTGGGCGCTGCGTAACGTTCATAGATGACCTCGCCGTCGCGGATCACCAGCAACGCGTCGGTGCGAATGCCTTGGCGGGTAGCGTCGTCCCGCGCCGGGAACGCGTAGGCGTCCAAGGCATCGACAGCAGGACCTGAGAGTGGCGCGCCCTTGGCCCATTCTTTATCGGGCCAAGTTTCGGCGTGGGCGACAACGGTGACGAACAGCAAGGCAACGCACAGCAGGCCTCTGACCATGGACGCAAACTCAAGGGGGCATTCAAGTGCGCGAGCCTAGCCGAGGCTGATGACAGATTTGCGACAGGATGGGCTGTCATCCAAGCGTCACCATAACTTCATGGAGATGACACCGAGCCTACATAGCCTGACTTTGGACAACAAAGTCGACCGGCCGAAATCGTGGCCGGCACTCGGAGACTCGCCATGACTCAGATCGCCCGCATCAGCGACACCGGCAATGAACGCCGTCTGCAAGCCGAACGCCTGGTTGGCGCACAGGCGTTGCAGGAAGCCCAGGCCCTGCGGTTCAACGTGTTCAGCGGCGAGTTCAACGCCAAGCTGAAAGGCGCTGAGCTGGGCCTGGACATGGATGACTATGATGTTCACTGCAGCCACATCGGCGTGCGGGACTTGAACAGCGGTCGACTCGTCGCCACCACCCGTTTGCTCGACCACCAGGCCGCCAGCACCTTGGGCCGGTTCTACAGTGAAGAAGAATTCAGCCTGCATGGCCTGCTGCATTTGCAGGGCCCAATCCTGGAAATCGGCCGTACCTGCGTCGACCCGGCCTACCGCAATGGCGGCACCATCGCCGTGTTATGGGGCGAGTTGGCCGAAGTGCTCAACCAAGGCGGCTACAGCTACCTGATGGGCTGCGCGAGCATCCCGATGCACGACGGCGGCATCCAGGCCCACGCGATCATGCAGCGCCTGCGCGAACGCTACTTGTGCAATGAACACTTGCGCGCCGAACCAAAAAAACCGCTGCCGGCCCTGGACCTGCCGTCCAACGTGATCGCCGAGATGCCGCCACTGCTCAAGGCCTACATGCGCCTGGGCGCGAAGATCTGCGGCGAACCGTGCTGGGATGAAGATTTCCAGGTCGCCGACGTGTTCATCCTGCTCAAGCGCGATGAGTTGTGCCCGCGTTACGCCCGTCACTTCAAGGCGGCGATGTGATGAGTCGCCTGCGGATTTACGGGCGCATCGCCCGCGTGTTGTTGGTGGTGGCGCTGGGCTTGAGCATGGCCAGCGTGTTTGGGCTGTTTGAGCGTCTGGGCGTGGCCAACTCGATGGTGCGGCGCCAGCGTTGGTCGCGGTTTTTCATGGCGCGGCTGACCAATGCCCTGCCCTTTCGTGTGACGGTGCACGGTGAGCTGCCGACGCAGCCGATGCTGTGGGTGAGCAATCACGTGTCATGGACCGACATTCCGTTGCTGGGCGCCGTGGCGCCGATGTCATTTTTGTCCAAGGCCGAAGTGCGTACCTGGCCGGTGGCGGGCTGGTTGGCAGCCAAGGCCGGTAGCTTGTTTATCCGCCGAGGGTCGGGCGACAGCCAGTTGATCCGCAAGCAGATGACCCGCCATCTGGAACAACAGCACCCGCTGTTGATGTTTCCCGAAGGCACCACCACCGACGGGCGCAGCCTGCGTACGTTCCACGGGCGCTTGCTGGCCAGTGCGATCGATGCCGATGTGTCGCTGCAGCCGGTGGCGATCCGTTATTTGCGTGATGGCCAGGTAGACCCGCTGGCACCGTTTATTGGCGATGATGATTTGCTGTCGCACCTGATGCGTCTGTTTGCCAATGATCAGGGCGATGTGGAAATCCATGTGCTCAAGCCGATTGCCTGCGCCGGGCAGGAACGCGCGGCGCTGGCGTATCAGGCGCAGCAGGCGGTGCAAAAGGCGTTGTTTGGGCCGTTGCCGGAAGCAGAGCAGGTAGATGCACGGCCAGCATTCGCCGCTTGAATAAAGTGAACACCGATCAAAATGTGGGAGCTGGCTTGCCTGCGATAGCGGTGGGTCAGCAACACATGTATCAACTGGCAGACTGCAATCGCAGGCAAGCCAGCTCCCACCTTTAGACCTCAGTGGTCAGATGGTTGCGTGCAAAGGCCTGCAACTCTGGATAGAACAGCCGGAAGTCTTCGCTAAGCGGCTCATAAAGTTGACGCAACTCCTGCATTGCAAACCCCAACGCCTCCGGCTGTGTCAGCCGCCGCGAAATCCCCCGCAACACCTGCTCCATCACTGCGAACTCACGGTAAGAACCCAACCAATCATCCGCCGCCATGTACGGCGCAATCTGCGCCAGCCGCCCCGGCAATTGCGGCTCGGCCGCCAGCACGCGGTACACCTGCGAGGTGAAGCGCTCCAACGGCTGGTCGGCATACAGCGCCCAGTCCCGCGCCAGGCAGTGGTCGAAAAACACATCGAGGACGATTCCGGCATAGCGCCGGCGAGTCAGGCTGAATCGCGACAATGCCTCCCCCACCAGCGGGTGGCTGTCGGTAAAACGATCAATCGAGCGATGCAGTTGGATCGCCGCTTCGATTTGCGGGCTGAACTGGCCCTGCAGGCGCCCTTTGACGAAGTCGCC
Organism: Pseudomonas sp. QC2; assembly: GCF_002859085.1. Taxonomy (NCBI): domain Bacteria; kingdom Pseudomonadati; phylum Pseudomonadota; class Gammaproteobacteria; order Pseudomonadales; family Pseudomonadaceae; genus Pseudomonas; species Pseudomonas sp. QC2. Next base: position 802,093 of record NZ_PKKS01000023.1, on the reverse strand, counting down.
ATAGAGACTGCCCAGCAGTTGCGCAGGAAGTTGGCCGCCCAGGTGCAGATGTGCGAGATAATTCATGGCGCGCAGTCTATCACTGCCGACAATGTATCGTTATAACCCGATATACCGATTTGGCCTGTTCTCAGAGCAAAATCATATTGGTATATCGGGATACAACGATTTAAGGTTCGCCTCATCGCGATATAACGCTGTACCACACCGAGCACCTGCCATGTCCATCGACCTCGACGAAATAATAAAAGCACTGGCGCACCCAGTACGACGAGACATCCTCACCTGGCTCAAAGACCCGAAAGTGCAGTTCCCCGAGCAACTGCACAACCACGAGTACGGCATCTGCGCCGGGCAGATCGACCAGCGCTGCGGCTTGTCCCAGTCAACGGTGTCGGCTCACTTGGCGACGTTGCAACGGGCGGGATTGATCAGCAGCCAGAAGGCCGGGCAGTGGCACTTTTTCAAACGCAACGAGGAAACCATCCAGGCGTTCCTCGCCGCGCTCACCACTGAACTCAGCGCTGACGACAACGCAGCGCTGTAACAAGGAAACGATAATGCCCCTCTCGCTACTCATACTGGCCCTCAGCGCCTTCGCCATCGGCACCACCGAGTTCGTCATCATGGGCCTGCTGCCCGATGTGGCGGCGGACCTCGGCGTGTCGATTCCCGGCGCTGGCTGGCTGGTCACCGGCTACGCCCTGGGCGTGGCCATCGGTGCACCTTTCATGGCACTGGCCACCGCCAAGCTGCCACGCAAGGCCGCCCTGGTAGCGTTGATGGGCATCTTCATTATCGGCAACCTGCTCTGCGCCCTGGCCAGTGACTACAACGTGCTGATGTTTGCCCGTGTGGTCACCGCGCTATGCCACGGTGCGTTCTTTGGTATTGGATCGGTGGTCGCCGCCAACCTGGTACCGGCCAACAAGCGTGCCTCGGCCGTGGCCTTGATGTTCACCGGTTTGACCCTGGCCAACGTGCTCGGTGTACCGCTGGGCACCGCGCTCGGCCAGGAAGCCGGCTGGCGCTCGACCTTCTGGGCGGTGACGGTGATTGGTGTGGTGGCGTTGATCGGCCTGATCCGCTTCCTGCCCGTCAAACGTGATGAAGAGAAACTCGACATGCGCGCCGAACTGGCAGCCCTCAAGGGCGCCGGTATCTGGCTGTCGCTGAGCATGACCGCGCTGTTTGCCGCGTCGATGTTCACCCTCTTCACTTACGTCGCGCCGCTGCTGGGCGACGTCACCGGCGTGTCGCCCAAAGGCGTGACCTGGACGCTGCTGTTGATCGGCCTGGGCCTCACCGTCGGCAACATCATCGGCGGCAAGCTGGCGGACAAGCGCCTGGCGGCCACCCTGATCGGCGTGTTCGTCAGCATGGCGGTGGTCTCGACGGCCCTGACCTGGACCAGCGTCGCGGTGATTCCGACCGAAATCACCCTGTTCCTCTGGGCCACCGCCTCGTTCGCCGCCGTACCCGCGCTGCAGATCAACGTAGTGACCTTCGGCAAAGCCGCACCGAACCTGGTGTCCACCCTAAACATCGGCGCCTTCAACATCGGCAATGCCCTCGGCGCCTGGGTCGGCGGCAGTGTGATCGCCCACGGTTTCGGCCTGACCAGCGTGCCGTTGGCCGCAGCGGCCCTGGCGATTCTAGCGCTGCTGGTGACCTTGATTACTTTCCGTCAGAGCGGCGATGCCGACCTGGCCCCTGCGACCCACTGATCAACCACTTAAAGAGAAGGGTGTTATCCCATGACGACTATTTTCGATCCGATCAAACTGGGCGACCTGGAACTGTCGAACCGCATCATCATGGCGCCGCTGACCCGCTGCCGTGCCGACGCCGGTCGCGTGCCCAACGCGCTGATGGCCGAGTACTACGTGCAGCGCGCTTCCGCCGGGCTGATCCTCAGCGAAGCCACCTCGGTGACGCCGCTGGGCGTGGGCTACCCGGACACCCCGGGCATCTGGTCCAACGACCAGGTGCGCGGCTGGGCCAACGTGACCAAGGCCGTGCACGGCGCGGGCGGCAAGATCTTCCTGCAACTGTGGCACGTGGGCCGTATTTCCCATGAGTCCTACCTGAACGGCGAAACGCCGGTTGCCCCCAGCGCGATCCAGCCTAAAGGCCACGTCAGCCTGGTGCGCCCTCTGGCCGACTACCCGACCCCACGCGCCCTGGAGACCGCTGAAATCGCCGACATCGTCGACGCCTACCGCACCGGTGCCGAGAATGCCAAGGCCGCTGGCTTCGACGGCGTGGAAATCCACGGCGCCAACGGTTACCTGCTCGACCAGTTCCTGCAGAGCAGCACCAATAAGCGCACTGACCAGTACGGCGGCTCCCTGGAAAACCGTGCACGCCTGCTGCTGGAAGTGACCGATGCGGCCATCGAAGTCTGGGGCGCCGGCCGCGTCGGTGTGCACCTGGCACCCCGTGCCGACTCCCACGACATGGGCGACGAAAACCTGGCGGAAACCTTCACCTACGTCGCCAGTGAACTGGGCAAACGTGGCATCGCCTTCATCTGCTCGCGTGAAAAAGAAGGCGCCGACAGCCTCGGCCCACAACTGAAAAAAGCCTTCGGCGGCGCGTACATCGCCAACGAACGTTTCACCAAGGACAGCGCCAACGCCTGGTTGGCCGAAGGTAAAGCCGATGCCGTGGCCTGGGGCGTGCCGTTCATTGCCAACCCGGATTTGCCAGCTCGCCTGAAGGCCGATGCGCCGCTCAACGAAGCACGTCCGGACAGCTTCTACAGCAAAGGCCCGGTCGGCTACATCGACTACCCGACCCTGGCGCTGTAATCGCCTTAGACGCAAAAAAATGTGGGAGGGGGCTTGCTCCCGATGGCAGTGTGTCAGTCAGAGATGTTCTCACTGAACCCTAGCCATTGGGAGCAAGCCCCCTCCCACATGCTTGACACTCTGTTGCCCTTGGAAACACTCCTTCACAGCCCTGCAACAAAATCGCTACAAAATACTTAGGCGGCTACCTATCAACCGCCCGCCAGCCCGTATATAAAGTCACCCCACCATCAGGCAGAAGGACGATTGACGGTCCTTGGGCTTTACTGTTGACACAACCTGATGCAATTACGCATTTTGTCTCAATTGCGCAGGCTGGGGCTCCAGCGCAGCATGTCCAGCCCTGCATCCACCCAGCGTTCCGCCTCCTGATGTAACTGGAAGCTGTCGGGGACCAGCAGCCACTGGCCGATCAGCCCATTGATGTAGGCGTGAATGCACACCGCGCCACGGGTGGTATCGAGGTTTTCCGGAAGTTGCCCGCGATGGACCGCGTTACGCAATGTCAGGCCGATGCGCAGGTTGCATTCCAGGCTGTGGGTCTGGCGTTGGCGGCGCATGTCGCACATTTCATCGGTGAATTCGCACTTATGAAACAAGATCTCATTGATGCGCCGGGTTTTCGGGTCCAGGGCCACTTGATGGAACAGATGAATCAACAGCTTGCGCATGCAGCCCAGCGGGTCGAGTTCATCCTCGCTTTCACTGGCGCGGGCCAGTTCGTCCAGCGGCTCGTGCAAGGTATCGAGCAACGCCTGCAACAGATCGGATTTATTGCTGAAATGCCAATAGATGGCGCCCCGCGTCACACCGGCCAGCGCGGCAATGTCCGCCAGCGTGGTGCGCGCAACGCCGCGTTCATAGAAGGCTTGCTCGGCGGCGTCGAGAATTTGGCTGCGCGTTTCCTGAGCTTCCTCTTTGGTGCGACGAACCATGGCAGTAAAACCTCAATCAGGACACTGGGGGCTATCGTTAACGCAACGTTAATAGACGTAAACGATCATCCGAATATTTGTGGGACGACACCGTCATGGGTGCCGAACGTAATGGAATCGAGGCTTCGGGCGTTGCTTTGCCAACACTCCGCGAAGCCTGTCAAGAGTTTACAAACAACCATGAACGTAAGTATATTGCGTAGCAAGCTACTTATCCACTCACAGCTTGTTTTTTACCCTTCCACACTTCTTGTGCGCACCCTGCGCGCCTGACCCGAGGATCTTCATGCAACTTAAGCCAGCTGTTACCGCTCTGGTCACTGCCGTCGCCCTGGCATCGCTGCTCAGCGGATGTAAAAAGGAAGAAGCGGCTCCGCCCGCTCAAACCCCTCAGGTCGGCGTGGTCACTATTCAACCGCAAGCCTTTACCCTGACCTCCGAATTGCCAGGCCGCACCACGGCCTATCGCATCGCGGAAGTTCGCCCGCAGGTCAACGGCATCATTCTCAAGCGTCTGTTCAAGGAAGGCGCGGACGTGAAGGAAGGGCAACAGCTCTACCAGATCGACCCGTCGGTGTATGAAGCCACCCTGAAAAGCGCACAGGCCAGCCTGACGCAGACCAAGTCCATCTCCGACCGCTACAAGCAGTTGGTCGATGAGCAAGCCGTCAGCCGCCAGGAATACGACACCGCCGTCGCCAACCGCATGACCGCAGAAGCAAACGTTCAAACCGCCCAGATCAACGTGCGCTACACCAAAGTGTTCGCGCCGATCTCCGGGCGTATCGGCCGTTCTTCGGTGACCGAGGGCGCGCTGGTCAGCAACGGCCAGGCCGACTCCATGGCCGTCATCCAACAACTGGACCCGATCTACGTCGACGTCACGCAGTCTTCCGCTGAAATGCTGAAGCTGCGCCGCGACTTGGAAAGCGGCCAACTGGAAAAAGCCGGCGCCAATGCCGCCAAGGTCAAGCTGACCCTGGAAGACGGCAGCGACTACGGCCAGGACGGCAAGCTGGAGTTCTCCGAAGTGTCGGTCGACCAGACCACCGGTTCCGTGACCCTGCGCGCAGTGTTCCCCAACCCTGACCACACCCTGCTGCCGGGCATGTTCGTGCACGCCCAGCTGCAAGCCGGCGTGAACAGCAAGGCCATCCTGGCGCCACAGCAGGGCGTGACCCGCGACCTCAAGGGCACCCCGACGGCGCTGATCGTCAATGCCGACAACAAGGTCGAGCAGCGTGAACTGGTGGCCAACCGTACCGCCGGCGCCTACTGGCTGGTGGAAAAAGGCTTGAACGCCGGTGACCGTGTGATCACCGAAGGCTTGCAGTACGTCAAGCCGGGCGCCGAGGTCAAGGTCAAGGAGGCTGACAACGCCAAGCCTGCCGGTACTGCCGCTCCTGCTGCCGCTGCTGGCAAAGGGGAGTAATCCATGTCGAAATTTTTTATCGACCGTCCCATTTTCGCCTGGGTAATTGCCCTGGTGATCATGCTGGTCGGGGCACTGTCGATCTTGAAGTTGCCCATCAACCAGTACCCGGCCATCGCGCCAACCGCCATCGATATCCAGGTGACCTACCCAGGCGCGTCCGCACAAACCGTGCAGGACACCGTGGTGCAGGTGATCGAGCAACAACTCAACGGTATCGACAACCTGCGTTATGTCGCCTCGGACAGTAACTCCGACGGCAGCATGACCATCACCGCGACGTTCAACCAGGGTACCAACCCGGACATCGCCCAGGTTCAGGTGCAGAACAAGCTGAACCTGGCGACGCCGCTGTTGCCGCAAGAAGTGCAGCAGCAGGGTATCCGCGTCACCAAGTCGGTGAAGAACTTCCTGATGGTGATTGGTCTGGTGTCGGAAGACGGCAGCATGACCAAGGACGATCTGTCCAACTACATCGTGTCCAACATCCAGGACCCGATCTCGCGGACCGCAGGTGTGGGTGACTTCCAGGTCTTCGGCTCGCAGTACGCCATGCGTATCTGGCTGGATCCGGCCAAGCTGAACAACTTTCAGCTGACCCCGGTCGACGTCAGCACCGCCATCTCCGCGCAGAACGTCCAGGTCGCCACCGGTCAATTGGGCGGCCTGCCTGCCCTGCCCGGCAACCAGCTGAACGCAACCATCATCGGCAAGACCCGTCTGCAGACGGCCGAGCAATTCGGCAACATCCTGATGAAGGTCAATGCCGACGGTTCCCAGGTTCGCCTGCATGACGTCGCCCGTATCGAACTGGGCGGCCAGAACTACAGCATCAGCGCGCAGTTCAACGGCAACCCGGCTTCCGGTATGGCGATCAAACTGGCTTCCGGCGCCAACGCCCTGGACACCGCGAAGGCCATCCGTGCCACCGTGGCGTCCCTGGAGCCGTTCTTCCCGCCAGGCATGAAGGCGGTGGTGCCGTATGACACCACGCCTGTTGTGACCGAATCGATCTCAGGTGTGGTGCACACCCTGGTCGAAGCGATCGTGCTGGTGTTCCTGGTGATGTTCCTGTTCCTGCAGAACTTCCGCGCCACCATCATCACCACCATGACCGTACCGGTGGTATTGCTGGGTACCTTCGGGATCCTGGCGGCGTTCGGTTTCACCATCAACACCTTGACCATGTTCGGCATGATCCTGGCCATCGGCTTGCTGGTGGACGATGCCATCGTCGTGGTGGAAAACGTCGAGCGGGTCATGGCCGAGGAACACCTGTCGCCCAAGGAGGCGACGGTCAAGTCCATGGGCCAGATCCAGGGCGCCCTGGTGGGTATTGCCCTGGTGCTGTCGGCGGTACTGCTGCCCATGGCATTCTTCGGCGGCTCTACCGGTGTGATCTACAAACAGTTCTCCATCACCATCGTTTCGGCCATGGCGTTGTCGGTACTGGTTGCGCTGATCTTCACCCCGGCCTTGTGCGCCACCATGCTCAAGCCGATCGACCCGGAAAAACACGGCCAACCCAAGCGTGGGTTCTTCGGCTGGTTCAACCGCACCTTCGACCGTGGCGTACTGAGCTACGAGCGCGGCGTGGGCAACATGATCAAGCACAAGATCCCGGCATTCCTGGTGTACGCGCTGATCTTCGCCGGCATGATCTGGCTGTTCATGCGCATTCCTGCCGCGTTCCTGCCCGATGAAGACCAGGGCGTGATCTTTGCCCAGGTGCAGACGCCTGTAGGCTCTTCGGCTGAACGTACGCAGAAAGTCATCGATGACATGCGTAGCTACCTGCTCAATGACAAGGAAGGCGAGCCGGGCGAAGGCAAAGGCGTGAAATCGGTGTTTACCGTCAACGGCTTCAACTTCGCCGGTCGTGGCCAAAGTTCGGGCCTGGCCTTCGTGATGCTCAAGCCGTGGGATGAACGCGATGCGTCCACCTCGGTATTTGAAATCGCCAAGCGCGCCCAGGGCTACTTCATGCAGACATTCCAGGACGCCATGGTATTTGCCATCGTTCCACCGTCTGTACTGGAACTGGGCAACGCCACCGGTTTCGACGTGTTCCTGCAAGACCAGGGCGGTGTCGGCCATGAGAAGTTGATGGCGGCCCGTAACCAGTTCCTGGGCATGGCGGCCCAGAGCAAGATCCTGGCCGGTGTGCGCCCCAACGGCGTAAACGATGAGCCGCAATACGAGCTTACCGTCGACGACGAGAAGGCCAGCGCCCAAGGCATCACGCTGTCGAACATCAACCAGACCCTGGCAATTGCCCTGGGTGGCAGCTACGTCAACGACTTCATCGACCGTGGTCGAGTGAAGAAGGTGTACGTGCAAGGTGAAGCCGCCAGCCGCATGTCGCCTGAAGACCTGAACAAATGGTACGTGCGCAGCGACTCCGGGAAGATGGTGCCGTTGTCGGCCATCGCGTCGGGCAAGTGGATCTTCGGTTCGCCGAAACTCTCGCGCTACAACGGGGTAGCGGCGATGGAAATCCTCGGCACTCCGGCACCGGGCTACAGTACCGGTGACGCCATGGCCGAAGTCGAACGTATCGCCAAGCAACTGCCTGCGGGCATTGGTTATGCGTGGACCGGCCTGTCGTACGAAGAACGTTTGTCCGGCTCCCAGGCACCTGCGTTGTACGCCTTGTCGCTGCTGGTGGTGTTCCTGTGCCTCGCAGCACTGTACGAAAGCTGGTCGATCCCGATTGCGGTCGTACTGGTCGTGCCACTGGGTGTCGTGGGCGCGTTGATCGCGACCAGCATGCGTGGGTTGTCCAACGACGTGTTCTTCCAGGTGGGCCTATTGGTGACGGTGGGCCTGGCGGCGAAGAACGCCATCCTGATCGTGGAGTTCGCCAAAGAACTCCACGAACAAGGCAAAGGCATCGTCGAGGCGGCCATCGAGGCGTCCCGCATGCGTCTGCGGCCGATCATCATGACGTCGATGGCGTTCATCCTCGGCGTACTGCCGCTCGCGATCTCCTCGGGCGCCGGTTCAGGCAGCCAGCACGCAATCGGTACTGGCGTAATTGGCGGTATGATCACGGCCACTGTGTTGGCGATCTTCTGGGTACCGTTGTTCTTCGCAACCGTGTCCGCCATCGGCGACCGTAAACCGAAAGAAACCAAGCAAACTCCTAAAGAGGCTGGCCAATGAGCAAGTCGCTACTTTCCCTAGCCGTCACGGCATTCGTGCTCAGTGGCTGCTCGCTGATACCTGACTACCAGCGCCCTGAAGCGCCGGTAGCGGCACAGTTCCCGCAGGGGCCGGCGTATTCGTCGGCCCAGGCGCCGAGCCAGGCCGCTGCCGAGCAGGGCTGGAAGCAGTTTTTCCATGACCCTGCCCTGCAACAGCTGATCCAGATCGCACTGGTGAATAACCGTGACCTGCGCGTCGCAGCCCTGAACATCGACGCGTATGCCGCGCAGTACCGCATCCAGCGTGCCGACCTGTTCCCGGCCGTGTCGGCCAATGGCAGCGGCAGCCGCCAGCGTGTGCCGGCACGTGCCTCGCAGACCGGCGAAGCGAACATCACCAGCCAGTATTCGGCCACCCTCGGGATCAGCTCCTATGAGCTGGACCTGTTCGGCCGTGTGCGCAGCCTGAGTGAAGAAGCGCTGCAGAAGTACTTCGCCACTGAAGAAGCACGCCGCAGCACCCAGATCAGCCTGGTGGCCAGCGTGGCCAACGCCTACCTGACTTGGCAAGCCGACAAGGAACTGCTCAAGCTGACCCAGGACACCCTGGGCGCGTTCGAGCAGAGCTTCAAGCTCACCTCGCGCAGCAACGAAGTCGGCGTGGCCTCGGCCCTCGATCTGAGCCAGGCGCGTACCTCGGTAGAAAACGCCCGCGTGCAGCTTGCCCGGTATACCCGCCAGGTCGCCCAGGACGAAAACAGCCTGACCCTGCTGCTGGGCACCGGCCTGCCGGCGAATATCGCCAGCAAGCCGCTGTCGGATGACCTGCTCAGCGAAGTACCGGCCGGGTTGCCGTCGGACTTGCTGCAACGTCGTCCCGACATCCTGCAGGCCGAGTACAACCTCAAGGCCGCCAACGCCAATATCGGCGCGGCCCGTGCCGCGTTCTTCCCGAGCATCAGTTTGACGGCCAACGCCGGCACCCTGAGCCCGGACCTCGGCGGCTTGTTCAAAGGCGGCTCGGGCACCTGGTCGTTCGCCCCGCAGATCAACATCCCGATCTTCAACGCCGGCAGCCTGCGCGCCAGCCTGGACTACTCGAAGATCCAGAAAGAGATCAACGTGGCGAACTACGAGAAGGCGATCCAGACCGGCTTCCAGGAAGTCTCCGACGGTCTCGCCTCGCGTGAAACCTACAAGCAGCAGCTGGAGGCCCAGCGTGGCTTCGTCGCGGCCAACCAGGATTACTACCGCCTGGCCGAGCGTCGCTACCGCATCGGCGTCGACAGCAACCTGACGTTCCTCGATGCCCAGCGCCAACTGTTCAGTGCCCAGCAATCGCTGATCACCGACCGCCTGGCGCAGCTGACCAGCGAGGTCAACCTGTACAAGGCCCTCGGCGGTGGCTGGAACGAGCAGACCGCGAAGAACGAGCCGTTGAAAGAAGAAGCACCGGCACTGAAGTTGTTCTGATGCTGGCGTAAACAAAAAACCGCTTCCCTCACCGGAAGCGGTTTTTTTATGCCCGTTTTTGGCGCGAACGCAGGTTGCCTTGCTTTCCGCCCAAGCTTTCAGGATAAAATTGGTTACAGATTCTTACAGACCACAGAGGGAGCTTGTCGTAATGATCGTAGGAATCGACCTGGGGACCACCAACAGTCTCGCGGCCGTCTGGCGCGGTGATGCCGCCGAATTAGTGCCCAATGCCCTTGGCCAGTTGCTGACCCCCAGCGTGGTCGGGCTGGATGATCAAGGCCGTGTCCTGGTAGGCCAGGCAGCCAAAGAGCGCTTGCACACCCACCCGCACCTGACCACTTCGCTGTTCAAGCGCTACATGGGCAGTGCCACCGAAGTGCGCCTGGGCGATCGCTCGTTTCGCCCGGAAGAACTCTCCGCGCTGGTGCTCAAAAGCCTCAAGGAAGACATCGAGCGCACCTACGGCCACACCGTCACCGACGCCGTGATCAGCGTGCCCGCCTATTTCAGCGACGGCCAACGCAAAGCCACACGCATTGCCGGTGAACTGGCGGGGCTCAACGTTGAAAAACTGATCAACGAACCCACCGCTGCCGCCCTCGCCTACGGCCTGCATCAGCGCGATAAAGAAACCTCGTTCCTGGTCTTCGACCTCGGCGGCGGCACCTTCGACGTGTCGATCATCGAGCTGTTCGACGGCGTGATGGAAGTGCGCGCCAGCGCCGGTGACAACTTCCTCGGCGGCGAAGACTTCGACACCCTGTTGCTGGAACACTTCGTCGACAGCCAACGCAATGCCCAAGGCTTCCCGCCCACCAGCAGCGTGCTGCAAGCCCTGCGCCGCGAAGCCGAACGCGTGCGCAAAGCCCTTGGCCAGGATGACAGCGCCGAGTTCGCCCTGCGTGTCGACGGCCAGCAGTGGGTAAAAACCATCACCCAGCAGGAGCTGGCCAAGCTCTACACGCCGCTGCTGGAGCGCCTGCGTGCGCCGATCGAGCGGGCCCTGCGGGATGCGCGGATTCGTGTCAGCGACTTGGATGAAATCCTGCTGGTGGGCGGCACCACGCGCATGCCGTTGGTGCGCAAGCTCGCCGCCGGTCTGTTCGGCCGCTTCCCGTCCATCAGCCTCGACCCGGACCAGGTGGTCGCCCACGGCGCCGCGATCCAAGCGGCACTCAAGGCGCGCTCCGCGGCACTGGAAGAAGTGGTGCTGACCGACGTCTGCCCCTATACCCTCGGCATCGAAACCTCGAACCAGTACGGTGGCCATATCGAAAGCGGCCACTACCTGCCGCTGATCGAACGCAACAGCAGCGTGCCGGTGAGCCGGGTCAAAAGCGTGGTCACCCTGTACGACGACCAGACCCGCGTCCTGCTGAAGATCTACCAGGGCGAAAGTCGCCTGGTCAAAGACAACATCGAGCTGGGCCAACTGGACATCCCAGTGCCCAAGCGCAAAGCCGGTGAAGTGTCGTTGGACGTGCGCTTCACCTACGACAACAACGGTCTGCTGGAAGCGCAGGTGAATATCCCGCTGACCGGCGAGCAGCACTCGCTGGTGATCGAGAACAACCCCGGCGTGCTCAGCCCCGACGAGATCCAGCAACGCCTGCAAGCGCTGGCGCAGTTGAAGGTTCACCCGCGCGACCAGCAGGTCAACACCGTGCTGACGGCGCGCCTCGAGCGCCTCTACCAGGAAAATCTCGGCGAACTGCGCGAGCAGCTCGGGCACTGGGCCGCACAGTTCCAGCAAGTGCTCGACACCCAGGACGAACGCCGCATCCGCGAAGCCCGCAGCGAACTGACCCGACAACTTGAGCAGCTCGACAACGGGTTCTGGCGCTGAGGGAATACGACATGGAGTGTTGGACCGTACTGCAACTGCCGGAAGACGCTGACGAGCGCACCATCAAGCGCACCTATGCGCGGCTGTTGAAAAACTGCCGCCCGGATGACGATGCGGCCGGCTTCCAGCGACTGCGCGAAGCCTATGAACAAGCACTGGGCTACGCACGCTGGCGGGCTGACTGTGAAGAAGAGCAAGAGAGCGTCCAGGCGCCCGTGGTCGAAGCAACCTACGGCAACCTGAATGACCTGGCCGAGCTGATGAACATCAGCCCCGTCAGCCCTGCGCCTTTCCAGACGCCTGCACCGGACCCGGCCCTGGCGTTGCTCGACGGCCTTAACGCGCACAACCTCGATGAACGCTGGGCCCAGGCCCGGCAACAAAATTGTGCCGATGCGTTCCAGGCCGGCCTGTTGCGCCATTGTTTCGAAGCACCAGGCGAACGCAGCGCCATCGCCCGTTGGGCAGCAAACCACCTGGAATGGCTGACGCCCTGGCAACAGGTCGCCATGACGCCGTGGCAGCACGACGCGCTGAGCGGCGAACTGCTGCAGGACTACCGCCGCACCTTGCAGGAACTGCTGGAGCAAAAGGCCGAGCGCGAGTTCATCACCCAACTGACGCAGTACAACAACCAGCCCTGGCTGCGGGTGTTCGACCTGCAGCAGCAGTGGCAACGCATCCTCCTGCAGCTGCTGCATGACACACAGTGGAGCGTGCCGCTGTTCGAACGCGTGTGCCAGGCGTTCAGCTGGGACGACCAGAAAGGTGTGTACCCGGAGCCGGCTTGGATGTGGCGCGAATTGGTGTCGCGCTGTGAGCAGGAAAGTTTCTTCGTCAACCTGCAAGACACGGCAAACGACACCCGCCGCACCTCTGCCGATGCGTTGGCGGCGCGCCTGTTGCTTACGCCGATGAGCGTGAAGGAACAATACCGCTTGGTCGCAGGCTTTGATGAGAATGCGTGGAATGCCACTCGACACCTGTCTGAAGTGCTGACCTGGCGCTACCCGGACTTGCTGGAACGACTGCCGGATTCGCACGTTTTCTTCTGGCGAAAATTCCTGCCGCGTGGGGTGACCCTTGATAGCTGGATCAGAGTCTGGGCCGGATTAGCCCTGGCCAACGGCCTGGCCTTTCATCAAGTCCTCGACACCTCACTGCCGGCCAAATTCTTTTTGTTTATCCTGCTGTCGGTCATTCCCGCGCTCTGCGCCTTGCGCGGCGCCCAATTATGGGCCGACTTCACCTCACGCCTGATCGTCCAGGACCTGTGGCTCAGCGAACGCCTGTTGCCCAAGCGGCTCAGCGTCCGCCAGTTCAGACTCGTGCTACGCCATGGTATTCCCCAATTGGTGATGCTACTGGTGTTTGGCTACATTCTCGGGGTCATGGGCATGCTGACCTACCTGGGCATGATCCTGATCAGCCTGTTCCACTCGCGGCGAATCGGCAAGGTCAACGAAAACTTCAATGCCAGGATTCCGTGGATCAAAGGGTTGCACTGGGCTTATTGGAGCCCGCTGCAAGTGGTGTTCTTGATGGCAATGGTGGCCGCAACCCTCGCCTGCCAGAAATTTCTGCCCGCCATCCCGTGGACCAGTTTGAACACCCTGCACTGAGCCCCGAAAACCGGGCCGAACCTCATGAGTCCGGCCCGGCAACTTTCGTTCGATCATCGCCCACAACCCGCCCCGCCCCACTTTCATCGCCCCCGCACCGCCCCGCACCATGGCCGCCACCTGCATAAACCCAATAACAACAGGTCCTTACGCCATGAGTACTTTCCACCCGCGCCGGCTCCTGCTGGCCACCGCTGTCGCCAGCCTTGCCTTGCCCGTCGTCGCTGAAGAGCACGGCTTTCTCGAGGACGCCAGCGCCAACCTCAACCTGCGCAATTTCTTCTTCAACCGCAATTTCACCAACCCCACCAAGGCCCAGGGCGGCGCGCAGGAGTGGACGCAGAGTTTTATCCTCGACGCCAAGTCCGGCTTTACCCAAGGCACCGTGGGTTTCGGTGTGGATGTGCTCGGTCTGTACGCGTTGAAGCTGGATGGCGGGCGCGGCACCGGGGGTACCCAACTGTTGCCGCTGGACCGTGACGGCCGCCCCGCCGATGAGTTCGGGCGTCTGGGCGTAGCGTTCAAGGCGCGTATGTCCAAGACCGAAGTGAAGGTTGGCGAATGGATGCCGGTGCTGCCGATCCTGCGTTCGGACGACGGCCGCTCCCTGCCGCAAACCCTGCGCGGCGGCCAGATAACGTCCAAGGAAATAGACGGCCTGACCCTCTACGGCGGCCAGTTCCGCGCCAACAGCCCGCGTGACGACAGCAGCATGACGGACATGTCGATGGTCGGTAAAACCGCCTTCACCTCCGACCGTTTCAACTTCCAGGGCGGCGAATACGCGTTCAACGACAAGCGCACCCAGATCGGCCTATGGAACGCGCAACTCAAGGACATCTACAGCCAACAGTTCGTCAACTTGATCCACAGCCAGCCCATCGGCGACTGGACCCTGGGCGCCAACCTCGGCTTTTTCTACGGCAAGGAAGACGGCAGCGCCCGCGCCGGCGACCTGGACAACAAGACCTGGTCCGGCCTGTTCTCGGCCAAATACGGCGGTAACACCTTCTACGTCGGCCTGCAAAAACTCACCGGCAGCAGCGCCTGGATGCGCGTCAACGGCACCAGCGGCGGCACCCTGGCCAACGACAGCTACAACGCCAGCTACGACAACGCCCAGGAGAAATCCTGGCAAGTGCGCCACGACTACAACTTCGTCGCCCTCGGCGTGCCTGGCCTGACCCTGATGAACCGCTATATCAGCGGCAGCAACGTGCACACAGGTTCAATCACCGACGGTAAGGAATGGGGCCGCGAAAGCGAACTGGGCTATACCGTGCAAAGCGGCAGCCTGAAAAACCTAAACGTGCGCTGGCGCAATTCCAGCATGCGTCGCGACTACAGCAACAACGAGTTCGATGAGAACCGGTTGATCGTCAGTTACCCGATCAGTCTGTTGTAAAGCCGACTGACAGCTTGGAGGGAACGTTTTGGCGCGGGCGGCCACTGTCGATGGGCATGAATAACACCGGTCTCTCAACGTAGGATCACCCATGGACGTTTCGAACGGCCTTACCCGCTCTCCCTCGCCCCTTGCGCACGGCAACGTGCGCGTATCGCAAGCCCCCGTAGCGACCTTTGACGACCGTCACTACGGGCTCGCCAAACCACCCCATCTAAAATTTCACACGGTCCCGCCGATCCAGGCCCATCAACATGTGTTTCTGAATGACGGCAATGTGAAAGCCAGTGGGCAATCCTTATGGGAACAAGGTTATCCCTCCCCCCTCAACCAACGCCTGGTGCTTGAAACCGGCGATCAGGCGGACCAGGTCCACATCAGCCAAACTCACTACGGTCAGTTGAATATTCGGGTCAACGACCAGTTGTACCACTTCGCCAGCCACGATAAAGAAGGCCAAGCGTTGAAGTTCCACCTGAAAACCCACGGCGGCAATGACAACGTGAGCATTGACGCCAACGTCATGCAGCCCATCACGATTGAAACCGGTGACGGCGATGACTGGGTCAGGGCCGGTGGCGGCTATACCCGCGTGTTCGGCGGCAACGGTAACGATGTCGTGCGCCTGGGCAGCGGCATGGGATACGCCGAAGGCAACGACGGTGACGACATCATCATGGGCGGCCCCGGCGATAACGTGGTCTATGGCAATAATGGCAATGACCGCCTCTATGCCGGTGCGGGCCCCCGCCACAAAAAGAGCTATATGGACGGTGGCAATGGCAACGACCAGCTCTACGCCGGCAACGGCCATACCGTCTTGCAGGGTGGCACCGGAAATGATCGGTTGATCGGCCACGACCAGACGACCTTCTACACCGGCATCGGCGCCGATACCGTCATCGCCAATCGCCCAGGCGACGCGATCTACGCTAAAGCCAGCGACACGATCAAGCACCTCAATGGATCGGTGTTGACCGCTGTATCTGCCCATGACGGCCCGATCCTGGGTGTTGTGATCAACGGGTCTGCCGACTTCATCCAACGCGTCGAAGACGACTTGGCGTTACTTCGCACCTCCCCCCAAGGCCAGCAGATGCTCGCCGAGATGGAGGCCGTTGCGCTGCGCAATGGCGCCCCGGTGACAATCGTGGAAGACCCGAGCGACACGGAGTCCAGCTACGTCTATGGCAGCCAGGAACTCAAGGCGTTGCTGCAGGACGAACGCGCGCCCGTGTCCGACGAGGATCCAAAATGGGGATTCATGATCAACGGTGTGCCGGGGTCTCGTGCGGACCGCGCTCAGATTCACTACAACCGGTCACACCTGAACGTATTGGCAGGCGTGACTCAGCTGCCCATCGTCGGGCTCTACCACGAAATGGTCCACGCCTATAACGCCGGCAATGGCACAACCTTCACAGGCACCACGCAGGAAGACGTTGAAGGCCAGCCCCACGACATCCACAACAGTGAACGCCAAGCGGTGGGGCTGCCCACTACCGCGCAACCGTTTGATTTCGACAATGACCCGGCCACCCCACCGACCGCGAGCAACCCCAAGGCCTTCACCGAAAACGCGTTGAATAAAGAAATGGGTAGGCCGCTGCGCAAACAATACGCAGGATGAACCCGATGGCGTTTGTCAGCCCATCGGCGACTGGACCCTGGACGCCAACCTCGGTTTTTTCTGCGGCAAGGAAGACCGCAGCGCCCGCGCCGGCGGACTGGGCTGCCCACGTACAATCACACCCTGATTGATCGCGGCTGCTTTTGTAGCAACTGGCCTCAATTGGAATAGGAACATTTACCTGTGCTCGCTCGACAGAAGGATAGGTGCGCCTGCGCGGTAAATGCTGGCGACAAAGATCACATAATCTGACAGAAAGGTGACCGTCCGTGAGCGCAATAAACCCACCTCAAAACCACTCTATGCCACCATCCCCCCACCCTTCTGCCAGCAATCACCCCTCTGACCCCCCCGACGCACCCCGTACTCAAACCCAAAGAAAAATGCTGGTGGATGACGGCAACCTCCGTGCAGGGCAGCTGTTGACCCAGGGTCTCAAGAACCCTGAACGGCCAGAAACGCTGGCTAACATTTTGTACCTCGAAACCGGCGAAAAATCGGACCAGATCCATATCAGCCAACGCCCTGACGGCCAGCTGTACGCGCAAGTGAACGGTCGCGACTACACCTTCAATACCGGTGACGGCCATTCAAACGTTCCGACCTTTCTCCACATCAAAACCGGGGCGGGTGACGACCGTATTACCATCGACCCCACTGTCACCGTACCCGTGGAGATCGAAGCCGAAGACGGCGATGACGTTATCCAGGCAGGTGGCGGCAACACCAGCATCTATGGCGGGCGCGGCAATGACCATATCCGCCTTGGCAGCGGCATAGGCTATGCAGAAGGCAATGAGGGCGACGACACGATAATTGGAGGCACCGGCCACGCGGTCATGTACGGCAACAATGGCAACGATCGCCTGTACGCAAGCCACGGACCGAACAGTAAACACAGCCACCTCGATGGCGGTACGGGCGACGACAAGCTCTACGCGGGCGACGGGTATTCGGTACTCAATGGCGGCCAGGGTGACGACACGTTGGTTGGCTACACCCACACCACCTTCTACACCGGTGAGGGAAGCGACACAGTCGTGACCAACACCACTCAGGCACGTATCTATGCACAAGAGACGGATCGTCTGATCGGCACCCAAGGTTCAACTGTCACCTACGTGAAGCCTTCCGACGCGGGACAACTCGCCTTCGTCATCGACGGGGCACCCGATTTCATTCAGCGAGTCGAAGACGACCTGGCGCTGCTTCGCGCATCGCCCCAAGGGCAAAAAATGCTCGAGGCTTTGGACAAGGCCGCGGTGCAAAATGGTGCCCCCGTATACATTGTGCCATTCGCAGAGAGCAACGATTACTACGATTACTGGAACACTGATCTGCAAACATTGAAAGACGCTCATCAGCTTACCTGTGAGCCAAATGCCCCAATGTACGGTTTCATCAAGGACGGGGTAGCCGGAGCGCGCGCGAATAGAGCCACGATTTCCTACAACCCAGCTCATATCTACGAGGGCGGCGACCTGCTCTTGCCGCTGTTGCTCCTTTACCATGAGATGGCGCACGCCTGGAACGGCGCCAATGGCACATTCCTGCCAGGCCTGAGCGATCCGACCGCAGCGCATCCTGAGCTTCCCGGCCCACCCAACTCGGAACAGCAAGCCGTGGGCCTGGCAACCAATGCGCCGCCGTTCGACTTCGATAACGACCCCTCCACGCCTCCCACCTCGACCAACCCCGCGCCGTTTACTGAGAACTCGCTTAACCACGAAATGGGCACGCCATTGCGACAACGCTACTGACACCTGAAAGCGGGCTCACGCAGCGGCCCGCCCCGCCTTAAGACCAACGGCGGGATTTACCGATGATGACAGGCGCAATCATGCTGTATCGTGCACGCGCCCTTTACCCGGCACAGGGAACTTAGCGACACGGATGACCACCTTTTTACCCAGGCCGCCATGAAATACCTGATT
This sequence comes from Pseudomonas sp. QC2, assembly GCF_002859085.1. Taxonomy (NCBI): domain Bacteria; kingdom Pseudomonadati; phylum Pseudomonadota; class Gammaproteobacteria; order Pseudomonadales; family Pseudomonadaceae; genus Pseudomonas; species Pseudomonas sp. QC2. The sequence continues at coordinate 783,854 of NZ_PKKS01000023.1, read as the reverse complement.
GTCATTCTGTCGATTCTGCTCAGCGGTTGCATAAGCGCGCCCATCGCGCTTACCCCGCAGACCGCACAACGCCTGCAAAACCAGGCGCCGATCCGTTTCCTGCTGACCTTCGACGACGGTCCCAGCGCCTCGGGCTATAACAACCCGAGCCGCTCAGTTGTGGCTGACCTGGCGCAAAACCCCGTGCTGCCGGGGATCAAGGCGGTGTTCTTTTTGCAGACCGAAGCCTCACGCTCCGGCGGCAGTTCACGGGGCCACAAGACCATGCAGCGCGAGTATGCGGCCGGCCACATCCTGGCTTTCCACACCGCCACCGCGTTTCATACCAACCACCGCTGGCTGAGCAACGCTGAGCTGGAACGCACCCTCACCCAGGGCGCCGCCGACATTGCCGCGATCACGGGCTCACCGCCCGTACTGGTCCGACCGCCGTTCTGGAATTACGACCGCCGTACCTTCGCCGCTTACCAGCGTCATGGCATGCAGGTGTTGCTGACGGACTTGAGCGCCAATGACGGCAAGATCTGGGGCTTCAACGGCAGCCCCCGCCGCCGGGCCAACGTGTACCGGCAACTCTCGGTGGTGCGCGAGCGCATCGCCCTGGGGGAGTTGCCCACGGTGGACGGGGTGATACCCGTGGTGGTGACCTTCCACGACATCAACCGCTACACCGCCAGGCATATGCAGGAATATTTGCAGATCCTGCTGGACAGCGCGCGGATCAACGGCATGAAGACCGCCGTTGAACCGTTCTATACCAACACTGCCCAGCTTCAGCGCGCGGCGCTGGCGAGGACGGTAAAGGATGTCAGCGAGCCTGTGCATCTGCCGGGTGTGTGGAATTGGGTGTGGGACGCCGATTCTCACTGACGTCTGGAGCCCTCTCCCACAGGTTGACTGCACTTCAATTCAGTCTGGTTGGCGCGACTCGACGCCCAGCTCATCCCACACCGACTCCGCCAGGTGGAACGTGGCATTCGCCGCCGGAATCCCGCAGTAGATCGCGCTTTGCATCAACACTTCCTTGATCTCGGCGCGGGTCACGCCGTTGCTCGCGGCGGCGCGCAGGTGCAGCTTGAGTTCTTCGCTGCGGTTCATGCCGATCAGCATGGCGATGGTGATCAGGCTGCGGGTGTGCCGCGGCAGGCCGGGGCGGGTCCAGATATCACCCCAGGCGTGGCGGGTGATCATTTCCTGGAACTCGCTGTTGAACTCGGTCAGGGCATTGAGGCTGCGGTCGACATGGGCGTCGCCCAGCACTTCGCGGCGCACCTGCAGGCCTTCGGCATAACGTTGTTTTTCGTCCAAAAAAAACTCTCCGTATTCAAATCGATTACTGGTGGTGAGCGCCCTCGCCACAGGTTTAGTGCGCCAGCAAAAATGCCAGCACACGGTCACTGAACGCCGCGCCGACCTGCACATTCGACAGGTGTGCCGCATAAAACTCGGCGTATTCGGCGCCCTGCACATGGTTCTGGATAAAGTGACTGCCTGCAGGCGGGGTGACCGCATCTTCGGTGCCGGCGACCACCAGCGTCGGTACTTTGATCCGAGCCAATTGATCACGGTAATCCGCATCGCGCACCGCTGCGCAATTGGCGGCATAACCTTCAGGCGACGTCGCCGCGAGCATGTCGGTAATCTGCTTGGCCTGGTGCGGGTTGGCCGCCGCGAAATCGGCGGTGAACCAGCGCGCAATCGATGCATCGCGCAGCGCGACCATCGCCGCCGCGCCATCACGCAACACCGTTTCGATGCGCGGGTTCCACACCTCCGGCGTACCGATCTTGGCGGCGGTGTTGCACACCACCAGGCGCTGCAGACGCTCGCCGGCGTTGATGCCCAGCCATTGGCCGATCAGGCCGCCCATGGAAAGGCCGCAGAAATGCGCGCGTTGAATAGCCAGCGCATCCAGCAGCGCGAGCACATCGTGCCCCAGTTGCTCGATGCTGTAGGGCCCCGCCGTGACCAGGGATTTGCCATGGCCACGGGTGTCAAAACGCAACACGCGAAAATGCTTGATGAAGGCCGGGATCTGGATGTCCCACATATGCAGGTCGGTGCCCAACGAGTTGGACAGCACCAGCACTGGCGCATCCACGGGCCCATCCAATTGGTAATGCAGTTCGCCCTCGGCGAGTTGTACAAATGCCACAGCGGCCTCCTTAGGCGGTCAATGCAAAGTGTTCGGTCACAGCGCGGGTCACCCAGGTGTGCGCCTGGCCCAAGTAATGGGCCGGGTCGAGCAGGCGGTCCAGTTCGGCCGCCGACAGCTCGGCGGTGACCTGCGGTTCATCTGCCAGCACCGCGCGCAAATGGCGCCCATCGGCGACGGCGCGTTTGCAACATTGCTCCAGCAGATGGTGCGCCGTTTCGCGCCCCAGCCGTTGAGCGAGCACGATGCTGACGGCTTCGGCCAGCACCAGCCCTTGGGTCAGGTCGAGGTTTTGCGCCATGCGTTGCGGGTCGACTTCCAAGCCTTCGCTCACCAGCAAGGCCTGTTGCAACGCACCGGACACCAAGCGGCAAATCTCCGGCAGGGTTTCCCATTCGGCATGCCACAGGCCCAGGCTGCGCTCGTGCTCCTGGGGCATGGCACTGAACATCGTCGATACCAGGCCCGGCACACGGGTGGCGGTGCTGATCAGCACCGCCGCGCCCACCGGGTTACGTTTGTGCGGCATGGTGGACGAGCCGCCCTTGCCCGGCGCCGAAGGTTCGAAGACCTCTGCCGCTTCGGTCTGCATCAACAGGCTGATATCGCGCCCCAACTTGCCCAGGCTGCCCGCGATCAAACCGAGCACGCTGGCGAACTCCACCAGGCGATCGCGCTGGGTGTGCCAGGGTTGCTCGGGCAGGTTCAGTTGCAACTCCGCTGCCAGCGCCTCAGCCACCGGCATGGCCTGCTCGCCCAGCGCTGCCAGGGTGCCGGAGGCACCGCCGAATTGCAGCACCAGCAGGCGCGGTTTCAGCTCTGCCAGACCCTGGCGACTGCGGGTTACCGCCCCCAGCCACCCGGCGATTTTCATCCCCAGGGTGACCGGCGTCGCATGTTGCAGCCAGGTACGCCCAGCCAACGGCACACCCGCATAACGCCGGGCCTGGGCGGCAAGAATGTCGCCCAGGTGCGTCAGGTCCGCTTCGATCAGCGCCACCGCTCGCCGCAGTTGCAGTACCAGGCCGGTGTCCATCACATCCTGGCTGGTGGCGCCCAGGTGCACATAGCGTTCGGCCCCGGCATCTTCACTGGCAATCAACTTGCCCAGCGCCTTCACCAGTGGAATCGCCGAATTGCCCGCCGTGGCAATCGCCACGCCGAGGGCATCCACGTCATACAACGAGGCCAGGCACGCCTGGGCAATCGGTGCGACGGCGGCCTGGGGAATCAACCCGACCTGGGCCTGGGCCCGGGCCAACCCGGCTTCAAAATCCAGCATGCCCTGCAAGCGGCCCTGGTCGCAGAACACCTCGGCCATGCTGCCTGCCGTGAAGTAAGCGTCGAACAATTGATTGCTCGTGCGCAGTGTCATAGCTCATCCCTTACAGATCGTGGTGCAAGTACTCCGCCTGTTTCGGCAGACGCAAGCTGAACAGGAAGGCCACCGCCATCATGCCGGTGACGTACCAATAAAAGGTGTTTTCCATGCCCATGGACTTGAGGCCCAAGGCCACGTATTCCGCCGAACCGCCGAAGATCGCGTTGGCCACCGCGTACGCCAGGCCCACGCCCAGGGCGCGTACATGAGGCGGGAACATTTCCGCTTTCACCAGGCCGCTGATCGAGGTGTAGAAACTCACGATGGCCAGGGCCAGGGAGATCAGCACAAAGGCCAGGAACGGGCTGGTCACGGTTTTCAGGGTCAGCAGGATCGGTACGGTGCACAGGGTGCCGAGAGCGCCGAACCAGAGCATCGAGTTACGGCGGCCGATCTTGTCCGAGAGCATGCCGAACAACGGCTGCATGCACATGTACACAAACAGCGCGCCGGTCATGATGTAGCTGGCGGTCTTGGCGTGCATCCCGGCGGTGTTCACCAGGTACTTCTGCATGTAAGTGGTGAAGGTGTAGAAAATCAGCGAGCCGCCGGCGGTGTAGCCGAGCACGGTGATGAACGCGGCCTTATGGTTGCGGAACAGCGCGGCAATGCTGCCGGCATCCTTGTCTTGGCGCATTTCCTTGCTGGTGGTTTCCTTTAAGGTGCGACGCAGCAGCAGGGAGATCACCGCCGCAATCGCGCCGATCACGAACGGGATCCGCCAGCCCCAGGCGCGCAATTCTTCTTCGGTGAGGATCTGTTGCAGGATCACCACCACCAGCACCGCCAGCAGTTGCCCGCCGATCAGCGTCACGTACTGGAACGACGCGAAGAAACCACGCTGGCCCTTGAGCGCGACTTCGCTCATGTAGGTCGCGGTGGTGCCGTATTCGCCCCCTACCGACAAACCCTGGAACAACCGCGCCACCAGCAGCAATGCCGGGGCCCAGGCGCCAATGTCTTTGTAGGTGGGCAGGAAGGCGATGACCAGGGAACCGGCGCACATCATCAGCACCGAGATCATCATCGAGTTCTTTCGCCCGTGCTTGTCGGCCACACGGCCAAACAGCCAGCCGCCGATGGGGCGCATCAGGAATCCGGCGGCGAACACACCGGCGGTATTGAGCAGTTGCACCGTAGGGTCATCCGACGGGAAGAACGCCGGGGCAAAGTAAATGGCGCAGAAGGCGTAGACGTAGAAGTCGAACCATTCGACGAGGTTGCCGGAAGAAGCCCCGACAATCGCAAAAATCCGTTTGCTGCGTTCTTCTCCGGTGTAGTGACTGGTCGTTGTTGTCATGTGTTTTCACTCAGTGGGAACGGTTATAGCCTAGACATACTTTGCAATAACCTCGTTCCGCAAGCAGACTTTTGGGTAGGTAGTGCCTGAACCGGCCCCATCGGGGGCAAGCCCCTCCCACACCGCCTATCAAATGTGGGAGGGGGCTTGCCCCCGATGGGGCCCTGACAAACGACTCAGTAATCGAAGAACACCGTCTCCTTGTCTGTCCCTTGCAAAATCACATTCCACTGATGCACACCGTCCGCATCCGTCTTGGCAATCAAAGTACCCCGCCGCTCTGCAGGCACACACGCCAGCAACGGGTCATCGCCATTCAAGGCCTCACCCTCGAAATAAATCCGCGTCAGCAGGTGCTTCACCAACCCACGGGCGAACACCAGCACCACCAAGTGCGGCGCCTGGGTGCTGCCCTTCAGGCCCGGCACGGCACCCGGCTTGATGGTGGTAAAGCGAAACCGCCCTTCAGCGTCCACCGGCACCCGTCCGAAACCTTCGAAATTGGGGTCCAGCGCTTTGTCCTGGTCGTCTTCCGGATGGTCGTACTTGCCGGCGGCGTTGGCCTGCCAGACTTCGAGCATGGCGTCGTTGACGACATCGCCGTTGCCATCCACCACTTGCCCGCTGATCGCCACGCGCTCGCCGAGGGTGGCGGCGACGGTCAGGTCTTCACGGTTCAGCCAAGTCAGGCCGATGTGGTAATACGGCCCGACGGTGTGGGACGTGGTCGCGTTGAGTGTCATCTCATTTCTCCATCGGCGTGGCGTCGCGGCCGCGCAGGACGATGTCCCAGCGGTAGCCGAGCGCATAGGAAGGAATGGTTTTTTCCAGGTCGAAACGGGCGATCAAGCGTTCCTTGGCGCGGGTATCGGGTACGCAGTTGTAGATCGGGTCGTATTCCAGCAGCGGGTCGCCGGGGAAGTACATCTGCGTCACCAACCGCGTCAGCACGCTCGGGCCGAACAGCGAAAAGTGGATATGCGCCGGGCGCCACGCATTGTGGTGGTTGCCCCACGGGTAGGCGCCGGGCTTGATGGTCTGGAACTGGTACCAGCCCTCGGCGTCGGTGACGGTGCGGCCGGTGCCGGTGAAGTTCGGGTCCAGTGGCGCGTCGTGCAGGTCGCGCTTGTGGTTGTAGCGGCCGGCGGCGTTGGCCTGCCAGATTTCCACGAGGATGCCAGGCACCGGCAGGCCGTTTTCATCGAGCACACGGCCATGAATGATGATGCGCTCGCCCTGAGGCTCGCCTTCATGCTGGGCGGTGAGGTCGTTGTCCTTCGGGTCGACACGTTCGGCGCCGATGGTCGGGCCGGTGATTTCCGACAAGGAATGGGGCAGGAACACCAACGGTTTGGACGGCGAACGCAGGTTCGTCGACTGGTAGGCCGGGTGCAGGTAATCCGGTTGAGTGCCCGCTTGCGGGCGCCGGTATCCGGGCTTGTCACTCATGGAGCAATCCTCTCTTATTAGATGCGTTCAATCGCCAGGGCCAGGCCTTGGCCTACCCCCACGCACATGGTCGCCAGGCCTTTACGGCCGCCGGTTTTCTCAAGTTGATGCAGGGCCGTCAGCACCAGCCGCGCGCCGCTCATGCCCAGCGGGTGGCCGAGGGCGATGGCGCCGCCGTTCGGGTTGACCTGGGGAGCGTCGTCGGCGATACCCAGTTCGCGCAGCACCGCCAAGCCTTGGCTGGCGAAGGCTTCGTTCAGTTCGATGACGTCAAAATCAGTGACCGCCAGGCCCAGACGCTCCACCAGTTTGCGCACCGCGGGCACCGGACCGATGCCCATCACACGCGGTGCAACACCAGCGCTGGCCATGCCCAATACGCGGGCGCGTGCGGTCAGCCCGTGTTTCTTGACGGCCTCGGCGGAGGCCAGGATCAGCGCTGCCGCACCGTCATTCACACCCGAAGCGTTGCCGGCGGTGACGGTCTTGTCCGGGCCATTGACCGGTTTGAGTTTGGCCAAGGCTTCCAGGGTGGTGTCCCGTGGGTGCTCATCGTGTTCCACCACGGTTTCGCCTTTTTTATGGGCGACCCGCACCGGTACGATTTCTTCGGCGAAAAAGCCGGCGGCCTGGGCCGCAGCGGTGCGTTGCTGGCTGCGCAGGGCAAAGGCGTCCTGGTCGGCGCGGGACACCTTGTAATCGTCGGCGACGTTGTCAGCGGTCTGCGGCATCGCATCCACGCCGTACTGCTCTTTCATCAAGGGGTTGATAAAACGCCAGCCAATGGTGGTGTCTTCCAGCTTCATGTTGCGCGAGAACGCCGCATCGGCCTTGCCCATGACGAAGGGCGCACGGGACATCGACTCGACGCCACCGGCAATCGCCAGCTCCATTTCGCCGCTGGCAATCGCCCGGAAAGCCGTGCCGATCGCGTCCATGCCCGAGGCGCACAAGCGGTTGAGGGTCACGCCCGGAACGCTGTCCGGCAAGCCCGCCAGCAACAGCGCCATGCGCGCCACGTTGCGGTTGTCTTCACCGGCCTGGTTGGCGCAGCCGAGGAACACTTCATCGACCGCATTCCAGTCCACCGACGGGTTGCGTTCGATCAGTGCCTTGATCGGGAGCGCGGCCAAGTCATCGGCACGCACGCTGGACAGCCCTCCCCCGAAACGGCCGATGGGGGTACGAATGGCATCACAGATAAAGACATCGCGCATCAGGCTTCTCCCGGTGCTTGGCCATGGGCGGCCGCGGTGCGTGCTTCAAGGTCACGCAGCGCAGTCAGTTCAACATCCGTCGGTTCGGCGGTGGTGTCGACCTGATCGGCAAAACGAATGGCCCAACCGGTGGCAGCCACCACTTGCTCACGGGTGACGCCAGGGTGCAGCGCGGTGACCACGAACTCATGGGTGCCCGCTTCCGGCTCCATGATGCACAGGTCGGTAATAATCCCTACAGGCCCGGCGCCCGGCAGGCCCAGGCGTTTACGCGAGTCGCCGCCTTCGCCGTGGCCGACCGAGGTGATGAAGTCCAGCTTGTCGACAAACGAACGCGACGACTGCTTGAGGATGATCAGCACGCTCTTGGCCGAACCGGCGATCTCCGGCGCACCGCCAGCACCCGGCAGGCGCACTTTGGGTTGGTGATAGTCACCGACCACCGTGGTGTTGATGTTGCCGAAACGATCGACCTGGGCCGCGCCGAGAAAGCCGACGTCAATGCGTCCACCTTGCAGCCAGTAGCGAAAGATCTCACCAGTGGGCACTACGGTGTCCGCGGTTTCCGCCAACTCGCCATCGCCGATGGACAGCGGCAGCACCGAGGGCTTGGCGCCAATCGGGCCGGACTCATAGATCAGTACCACATCCGGCGACGAGGTCAGGCGCGCCAGGTTGGCCGCCTTGGACGGCATGCCGATGCCGACGAAGCAGACGGAGCCGTTCTTGAGGCGGCGCGCGGCGGCGACGGTCATCATTTCATTGGTCGAGTAAGCCATCACTTGGCCTCCTGCGCGGTGGCCAGCTTGGCCTGGAATTCGGTGAAATCGGCAGTGCCGTGGATGTATTCATTGATCCACGCGGTGAAGGTCCCACGGTCGCGGGCGATCGGGTCCCACGCCTGATAGAAGCGGTTGTCACGTTCGTTGTAGCCGTGGGCGTAGGACGGATGCGCGCCACCCGGTACATGGCACACCGCAGTCAGGGCCCAGGTCGGCAGCACGCAGCTGTTCATCGGTGCATTGAGGTCATCGACGATTTCTTCGACGGTGACGATGCAGCGCTTGGCCGCCAGGGCCGCCTCCTTCTGTACGCCGAGGATGCCCCAGAGCAACACGTTACCTTTGCGGTCGGCCTTTTGTGCGTGGATCACGGTGACGTCCGGACGCACCGACGGCACCGCCGCCAGCACTTCACCGGTGAACGGGCAGGTCACGGTCTTGATCAGCGGGTTGACCTTGGGCAGGTCGGAACCGGCGTAGGCGCGCAGTACCGCGAACGGCAGGCCCGAGGCACCCGCGACGTAGGCATTGGCCAGGTCGGCATGGCTGTGCTCTTCAATTTCCAACGGTTGCGGCCATTGCTTCTCGACCGCGTCGCGCAGGCGATGCAGGGAGCCCACACCCGGGTTGCCGCCCCAGGAGAAAATCAGCTTGCGGGCGCAGCCGGCACCGATCAACTGGTCGTAGATCAGGTCAGGCGTCATACGCACCAGCGTCAGGTCTTTCTTGCCCTGACGAATGATTTCATGACCCGCTGCCGTAGGGATCAGATGGGTAAAGCCTTCCAGAGCGACGGTATCGCCGTCGTTCACAAATTGCTTCACCGCGTCACGCAGCGCGAGGATTTCAGCCATGGGGTTCGGGCTCCCGGTGTGGATCGAAAAAGGCGCTGAGGTGGCGCCGAAGTGCTTGAAGATTAAGCCGGGGAAACGGGCCAAACAATCCGATAATCGACTCAGTGTTCGATTATCGAACGAATTGTTGCTTAGCTAATAATCTGGAGGAACACGGTCAATGTGGGAGCTGGCTTGCCTGCGATGGCATCGCCGCAGTGTCACTGGCATACCGAGTCGTCTGCATCGCAGGTAAGCCAGCGCCCACAAGCGAAGCGGCCACCGTCAGGTAGCGTCAGCGTGGCTGACCATGCCTTTGATCACGACAGCGGCCGTGGCCAACGCGGCGGGAATCACCAACGCCGTGAGCACCTGCTCGAAGTTCCAGCCCAGTCCCAGCAAGGTCGCGCCCATCCATGCCCCCAGGATCGCGCCGAAGCGACCGATGCCGAGCATCCACGACACGCCGGTGGCGCGGCCTTGGGTCGGGTAGAAGCGTGCGGCCAGGGACGGCATCGCCGATTGCGCACCGTTGACACACATGCCGGCGATCAGCACCAGGGTGGCAAGCAAGGTGATATTGCCCAGGCTCTGCCCCACCGCATAGGCAAACACCCCGGCCAACAGGTAGAACGTGCCGATGACCTTGTGCGGGTTGAATCGGTCCATCGCCCACCCCACACCCACTGCACTCAACACACCACCGAACTGGAACAATGCGCCGATAAATGCCGCCTGCTCCATGCTGGCGCCGCTGTCGCGCATCAGGGTCGGCAGCCAGCTGGTGAGCAGGTAAACGATCACCAGGCCCATGAAGTAGGTCAGCCACAACAGCAAGGTGCCGGCACTGTAGGTACCGGAAAAGATCACCGCGAATACGTTACGGGCCTTGACGGTTTTCTGCTCGGGCACGCTGAAATGGGTGGCCTGGGCGACGATGGAGGGCTCGATGGGTGACAGGGTTTTGCGCACCTTGTCGGTCCCCCGATTGCGCACCACCAGGTAACGCGCCGATTCGGGCAGCCACACCAGCAATACCAACGCCAGGATCAATGGCAGGACGCCGCCGATCAGCAGCAGGCTGTGCCAGCCGAACGCCGGGATCAGCTTGGCCGAGATGAACCCGCCGCCGGCCATGCCAAGGTTGAAGCCGCAGAACATGCTGGTCACCAGCAACGACTTGTGACGTTCCGGGGTGTATTCGGACAGCAGGGTCGTGGCATTCGGCATGCCGGCGCCCAGACCCAGCCCGGTGAGAAAGCGCAGCACCAGCAACTGATCGACGTTGCTGCTGTAGGCCGACGCCAGGCTGAACGCGCCAAACACCAGCACCGCCCCTACCAGCACCACCTTGCGCCCGAAACGATCCGCCAGCGGGCCGGAGCCCAGCGCGCCGAACACCATGCCGATCAATGCGGCGCTCATCACCGGGCCGAGGCTGGCGCGGTCGATGCCCCAGTCCTGGGACAATGCAGGCGCGATAAAGCCCATGGCGGCGGTGTCGAGGCCATCAAGGAAAACAATCAGGAAACACAGGATCACCACGCGCCACTGATAACGTGACAGAGGCTGGGTATTGATGAAGGACTGGACGTCCAACGGAGTACCGACAGAGGGCTGATTCATTATTTTTATTTCCACACCGATGGCGGGCTGACGACCTGGGGCCGTCGTTATTATTCGGCGCCCCTTCGAGCGCTGCCGCACATTAATAAGCCAGGGGAAACACCGTCAATTCATCAACCCGGGTTCTGTGCGGTCACCGAACAGCTTAGGCAAACAGCTGCGCACTCAACTCGCGGCTGGCACTGAGCATGCTCGGCAGGAAGCGCTGTTCCAGCTCACTGCGGCTGACACGCCCGGCATGGGTGCTGACGTTCAGCGCGGCCAACACCTGGCCCGACGCGTCGTAGACCGGCACCGCAATGGAACGCAGGCCCTGCTCCAGTTCCTGGTCGACGATGCACCAGCCCTGTTGACGCACTTGTTGCAGGCATTCGAACAGCGCCTCAGGCGTCGTGAGGGTACGGCTGGTCTTGGTTTGCAGGTCGGCGTGGTCGAGGTAGTCCTGCAGCGAGGCATCGTCCAACGCCGCGAGCAAAATGCGGCCCATGGAGGTGCAATAGGCCGGCAGCCGCCCTCCCACCGACAGGTCCACGGAAATCAGGCGCTGGGTGGTGGCCGAACGGGCGATATAGAGGATGTCGTCACCTTCGAGTGTCGCCATGTTGCAGGCTTCGTGGAGCTGCTCGCTCATGCGATCCAGGTAGGGTTGGGCCGACACCGCCAGCGGTGTGGACGACAGGTAGGCATGGCCCAGGGTCAGGACTTTGGGCAATAGCGAATAGGTCCGCCCGTCGGTGGTGGCGTAACCGAGCTTGATCAAGGTGTGCAGGCAACGGCGCACGGCGGCGCGGGGGATTTCCGTTCGGTGGCTGATCTGGGCGATGGTGAGGTGGCGCTTGCGTTCCTGGAACGCCTGCACCACGGCCAGGCCACGGGCCAGGGAGGTCATGAAGTCCGGATCACCGGTAAACGCTTGGATACGCTTGGCCGGAGAGGCAACGATCGGCGGCGCCGCTGACGCGAAAGAGTTGCGCAATTGATCGTTCATGTCGGGATCCTTTCTCTTATTGTCGACCGCTGGGGAGGTTAGATGGCTATTACAAGCCGCGTCAGCCGGCCTGCACAAGACAGTGCCGATAACATTGTGCGATTATCGGACGATCATTCGATTATCGCAATTTTCTGGCACCCAGCCATACCAGGCTGCAGTGACATTAAAAGAGCGGCGAACATAATGCCTGAACTTAGGTGGAATTTATGACGCCAGAATTTGCGCAATTACCGGCGCGTCCGTGTAACAAAACACTCACACAAAGTTGACGGTTTTTAACTTTATGCCGATAGTGTTATTCAAATGCATCGCTATAATGCACTCTATGCGCAGGTTCGCCCGGTTTGCAGTATCGGAACCGGCGCCCACTAGATGATGCACAGGCCGTGCATTATCGGTCGCAACTATCTGTCTCGAATGTCTGCACTAAACAAGTGCCGCCCCTGCAGGGTCCAAAGTTGAACGTTTCCACGGGTCAACTTGAAACACCCCGAGGGCGCATTCCGGCATAACGCTGCAACGTATTTACACTCAACTCAATTAGGTAACGATGTGACGAAAGATGAACTGCGCGCGGAACTTGAGCGCCAGGAGCAACGTTACAAGGACGTTTACGGCGGGGAAGTCACCACCTACGCCGCCCAGCCTGAACCTGAACGCAAACCATGGCGCAAACGAGCCAGCCTGCTCGACCAGGCATTTGCCCAGGAAATCCAAAAGATTGAACAGGAACTCAAATCCGAAGAGCCATAAGCGATTCGGTTTGACCCCAAGGTTATGGTCTTGACTGCTGGCACATAGCTAGCAGTCAGCCACCCTGCATCCCACCACTAACAGTAAAATTTCATACAAATGTTTCTGGCGTGACGATTTTGTGACAATCACCCGCCCTGCGGGCCCTCTGCTTTATAAATCAAAGACTTGCCAAAGCCCCGAAAACCCTGGGATGCACCCCTTTCCCGAGGTTTTTTTCAGGGAAGATGCTTACCGATGAGCAGCTAGTGCATCGATTACTGAGGTTTTCTGGCATAATCGCGCCCCCTTACGACCGGGTCAGAAAACCTTCATGATCGATTTATTCAGCGGACTGGATGCTTGGGTTCTCGTGAGCCTGCTGCTCGCCCTGGCCTTTGTCCTCGCCTTCGAGTTCATCAATGGCTTTCATGACACCGCTAACGCGGTGGCCACAGTCATCTATACCAAAGCCATGCCGCCGCACCTGGCCGTGTTCTTCTCCGGGGTGTTCAACTTCCTCGGCGTATTGCTCGGTGGTGTCGGTGTCGCCTACGCCATCGTGCATTTGCTGCCGGTGGAGTTGCTGATCAATGTGAACACCGGCCATGGCTTGGCGATGGTCTTCTCTTTATTGGCTGCGGCGATCACCTGGAACCTGGGCACCTGGTACTTCGGTATCCCAGCCTCCAGCTCCCACACCCTGATCGGCTCGATCCTCGGTGTCGGCCTGGCCAACGCCCTGATCAACGACATCCCCCTGGCTGACGGTGTGAACTGGCAGAAAGCGGTGGATATCGGCGCATCGCTGGTGTTCTCGCCGATGGCCGGCTTCCTGGTCGCAGCCCTGGTGCTGCTCGGCCTGAAGTGGTGGCGTCCGCTGTCCAAGATGCACAAGACCCCGGACCAGCGCCGCAAGCTTGATGACAAGAAGCACCCGCCGTTCTGGAACCGCCTGGTCCTGGTGATTTCCGCCATGGCCGTGAGTTTCGTGCACGGCTCCAACGACGGTCAGAAAGGCATCGGCCTGATCATGCTGGTGCTGATCGGTATCGTGCCGGCGCAGTTCGTACTCGACCTGGGCAGCACCACCTACCAGATCGAGCGTACCCGCGACGCCACCTTGCACCTGAACCAGTTCTACCAGCGCAACCATGAGACCCTGGGTGAATTCCTGGCCTTGGGCAAAAGCGTGAAGGACGACCTGCCGGGCAAATTCCGTTGCAACCCGCAACAGACCGAGCCGACCATCAATGCGTTGCTGGGTACGTTGAAAGGTGTCTCCGACTACCATTCGCTGACGGCCGATCACCGTATCGAAGTACGCCGCTACCTGCTCTGCCTGGACGACACCGCGAAGAAAGTCGGCAAATTGCCAGGCCTGCCGGCACGTGAGAAGTCCGACCTCGACAAGTTGCGCAAAGACCTGACCGCCACCACCGAATACGCACCGTTCTGGGTAATCCTCGCCGTCGCACTGGCCTTGGGCCTGGGCACCATGGTGGGCTGGAAGCGTGTGGTACTGACCATCGGCGAGAAGATCGGCAAGCAGGGCATGACCTATGCCCAAGGCATGTCGGCGCAGATCACCACTGCGACCATGATTGGCTTTGCCAATATCTTCGCACTGCCGGTGTCCACCACCCACGTGCTGTCGTCGGGTGTGGCCGGTACCATGGTCGCCAATAAAAGCGGCCTGCAAGGCGGCACCGTTAAAACGATCCTGATGGCCTGGGTGCTGACCCTGCCAGCCACCGTGGCCCTATCGGCCGGGTTGTTCTGGTTGGCGTCCAAGGCACTCGGCAGCTGATAGCCGCCTGCACAAAAAAAGGTGCGATCCGCGAGGTTCGCACCTTTTTTATTGCCCAATTCCAAACCCACCTATTGTCCCTGTGTTGATTATCAAATCGCAGGCAAAAAAAGGGCGACCGAAGTCGCCCAAAATGCCTTGCGTGCTCATGTAACCCGGAAAAACCTATGGTTTTTTACGCTTGTTCGCGTCTTTCCAGATAAAAATTCCAAACCCTACAAAAAACATCACCATGAGGCTCACAGTCAGCACTCCGGCAAACACCACATTATCGATAAACATGACCGGCCTCCTGCACTTGCCCTGTTGCGATAGGGCTAAGTTAATGCAGAAGGCGGATTGGAAAATTGACGGGGATCAATGTCGCCCACGACGGAGCGTAAAGAAGGGCAATAACTGACCTGCATCAATGGATGCAGGCTGTTTCAACGCTTTTTCGGCTTGTTCTTCGGTTTCTTCTTCACTTTACCCAGCGGCATTGCCTGTTCGAAGGCCTGGCGCACTTCATTCAGGCGCTTGTCATTGAGGTCATGCACGCGCTTGGCGCGTTCGGCATTCAGGTCGATCAGCTTGTCGTCTTCACTCATGGCTTGGCTTACGTCGTGGAGGGAATGGCCCAATAATGCGGCCTCCCCCGCCCAACGGCAAATCAGCCAGCGACAAAAGGCAGGCCATCGCCCAAAATCGCTACTTTTCCAGACCCGGAGACGCACCCAGGTGGCACTGCACAAGGACCTTCCGCCGTTGCTGGCCCTGCGCGCCTTCGAAGCCGTGGCGCGGCATTTGAGTTTTATCAAGGCCGCGAACGAGTTGTCGGTGACCCAGAGTGCCCTGAGTCACCAGGTGCAGAAACTTGAGCAGTACTTGGATAAACCGCTGTTTATCCGACGCACGCGCGCGATCGACCTGACCGCCGACGGCCAACAGTACTACGACGAAATCCGCCCGGCGCTCGACGCCATCGCCGCGGCCACCCGCGCCCAACGGGCCACCCCCAGCGCCAGCGTGTTACGCATCGGCTTGCTGGCGTCCTTCGCCACCTTGTGGCTGGCGCCGCGTCTGGCTGGGTTCCTCAATCGCTACCCCCCTATCCAGGTGGAGCTATTGCCGGCCATTCAACTCGCGAACGTCGCTGGCGCTGAGGTCGACCTGGCCATCCGCTATGGCAAGGGTGATTGGCCCGACGTGCAGGCCACGCGACTGATGCCGGAAGTCATCTCCCCGGTGTGCAGCCCTGCGTTCAAGGTACGGCAGGACAGCCCGCTGCTGATGGCGACGTCGCACCGCCCTTTTGAATGGACCGATTGGTCCGAGCACTACCAAGTCGACCTCGCCCACCATCCCCGCGTGATGATGCACGACTACAACATCGTGGTCGAAGCCGCCGTGGCCGGCCAAGGCATCGCCATGGGCCGTCATCGCCTGATCGAACGCAGGCTGCAGGACGGCAGCCTGGTAGAAGCGTTCGATTGGCCGCCCTACCACAGCGACATCGGTTACTGGCTCATCGCCCCTCAAGGTCCCGCCAGTGAAGCTGCCGCGTGTTTCAGCCAGTGGTTGAAGGAAGCCTGCGCCGACGCGTGAGTTATTTCGATAGGTCGCGTGAGATCTATCCGTTTGTCGCCCTTCGATACAGCCAACATGCTGAAACCTCTTGAACCCAGAGGATTGATCATGAGCGACTCCCTCCGCCAACGCGTGCACGCCCTCGGCCTCGCGCTGCCTACGCCCAGCCAGCCGATTGCCAATTACATCAACCACGTCGTCAGCCAGAACCACCTGTTCGTCTCCGGTCAGATTCCGCTGGTGGACGGCAAACCGGCCTACGTCGGCCGGTTGGGCGAGTCCATCAGCGATGAGGAAGGCGCATACGCGGCAGAACTCGCGGCCCTGGGCCTGCTGGGGCAGTTGAGCGATGCCCTCGGTGATGACCTCTCACGACTGGTACGCACCGTGCGCCTGGGGGTGTTTATCGCCAGCGGCGCTGACTTCAAACAACAGAGCGTGGTCGCCAACGGCGCCTCCAACTTGCTGGTCAACGCCCTTGGCGAAAAGGGCCGGCATGTGCGCACCGCCGTAGGCGTTTCCAGCCTGCCGGCCGGCGTGGCGGTGGAGGTCGATGCCATTTTCGAGCTGCGCCCATGAGCCCGCTCGACGTTCAGCACCTGCGGGACAACACGCCTGGTTGCCAGTCCGGCATCGTGCACTTCAACCACGCCGGTGCCTCGCTGCCGAGCCAGGCGACCCTCGATGCGATCATCGAACACCTGCAACGGGAAGCCCGCGAGGGCCCAATGGAAGCCGCCGAGCATGGCGCCGTCTTGGTGGAAAAAGCCCGCCGTGCCGCCGCGCAACTGCTTAACGCCCCGGTCTCATCCATCGCGTTTGCCGGCAGTGGCTCGACCGCATGGAGCATGGCGTTCCAAGCCTTGGGGCCGTGGCAGCCGGGCGATCGCATTCTGGTCGGCCGCCACGAATGGGGCGGTAACCTGGCCAGCATGGAAGGGGCGGTGCAAGCAGGCGCTCGGGTGGAGGTCATCCCCTGCGACGACAGCGGCGCAGTCTGCCCAGTGGCGCTGGAGTCGATGATCGACGCTCGCGTGAAGTTGATCGACCTCACCTGGCTCCCGGCCAACGGCGGCCTGATCAACCCCGCCCAGGCCATCGGCGAAGTGGCCAGGCGTCACGCCATCCCCTACTTCATCGACGCCGGCCAAGCCGTCGGCCAACTGCCGGTGGATGTGCAAGCGCTGCACTGTGACGTGCTCAAGTCAGCCGGGCGCAAACACCTGCGTGGGCCACGAGGCACCGCGCTGTTGTATGTGCGACCGGCTTTTCTTGAGCGCTTGAACCCTGTTCAGCGTGACGTGTTTTCAGCGCCCTGGACCGCCCAGGGGTTCGACCTGCGCCAGGACGCACGGCGCTTTGAAACCAGCGAAACATCCTTCGCCTTGCTGGCGGGGCTGGGCAATGCGTTGCACGAGATGAACAGGCTGGGAATCGAGCGCCTATGGGAAAGGGTTTCGCAGACCAGCGAGCGAATCCGCGAAGCGTTGCGTGGGGTTCCGGGCATTACCCTGCATGACTTGGGCACTCACCAGTCAGGCTTGATCGCCTTCAACCTGGCGGGTTGGGACGCCTTTGAACTCAAGCGGCGCCTGGGGTTGAAGCGCATCAACATCGGGGCCAACGGTGTCGCCTATACGCCGCTGGATATGCAGGCGCGGGGCCTTGAAAGCGTGGCGCGGATTTCTGTCAGCCCGCTCAATACCGAACACGAGATCGAGGTGCTGATAACGGCCCTGCGGGCACTGCACGACTAAACCTCGACGTCCACCCACAGGCCCTGGCGTGGCGCATCTTCGATCAGCGGTATCACCGGCACCGTATTGTCGGCGTTGAGCACATCCCCCGGAATGGCCAGGTGCTGCTCCGGGTCGTCCTCGGCTTCACGCCGGCGTTTCTGTTGTTCCTGCTGGCGACGTTGTTCTTCACGCAGCAAAAACGTCGACGTCTCGGCATCGCCCTTTTTCAGGTCGATGGTGCTTTCGTTGGAGCCCGGTTGCACTGGCACCACGGGCGGGATATCCGGCTTCTGACGTACCGGATCGAGTTGTGACGTGACCGGCACAACGCTGACGGGCAGCATGGGTGGCAGCATAGTGATTATTCTCCTGATCAACAGGCTGTCGGCGGGTTGCAGGGTGACTTGAGCGCAAGCTCGCCAACCTGTGACCCAGTCGACACTCGCAAGTGCCCGCCACCCGTCGATTCAGCTTCCGATGTGCCACCCCCAGGGAGTAGTTTTTGTCAGAGTCCTTGGGCGTGGGGGCTTGTTCCGTTAAGATAGTCGGCTTTTTCACGGCGGGAGTCAGGCAGCATGGCGCAGCAGTATCAACCGGGGCAACGCTGGATTAGTGACAGCGAAGCAGAGCTGGGGTTAGGCACCGTTCTGGCACAGGACGGCCGCTTGTTGACCGTGCTCTATCCGGCCACTGGCGACACCCGCCAGTATGCGCTACGGAATGCGCCCCTCACCCGCGTGAGGTTCTCGCCGGGTGACTCCATCACCCATTTCGAAGGCTGGAAAATGACCGTGCAGGAAGTCGACGATGTCGACGGCCTGCTGGTGTACCACGGCCTCAATGGGCAGCACGAGCAGGTCACCCTGCCGGAAACCCAACTGTCCAACTTCATTCAGTTCCGCCTGGCCAGCGACCGCCTGTTCGCCGGGCAGATCGACCCGCTGGCCTGGTTCTCGCTGCGTTACCACACGCTGGAACACACCAGCCGCCAATTGCAGTCTTCGTTGTGGGGCCTGGGTGGCGTGCGTGCGCAACCTATCGCTCACCAATTGCACATCGCCCGTGAAGTCGCTGACCGTATCGCGCCACGGGTATTGCTGGCTGACGAAGTCGGCTTGGGCAAGACCATCGAAGCCGGCCTGGTGATCCATCGCCAATTGCTGTCGGGCCGCGCCAGCCGCGTGTTGATCCTGGTACCGGAAAACCTGCAGCACCAGTGGCTGGTGGAAATGCGCCGCCGCTTCAACCTGCAGGTCGCGCTGTTCGATGAAGAGCGCTTTATCGAAAGCGATGCGACCAACCCGTTCGAAGACACCCAGTTGGCCCTGGTGGCCCTGGAATGGCTGGTCGACGACGAAAAGGCCCAGGACGCGCTGTTCGCGGCCGGTTGGGACCTGTTGGTGGTCGACGAAGCCCACCACTTGGTGTGGCATGAAGACAAAGCCAGCGCCGAATATTCGCTGGTCGAACAACTCGCCGAAGTGATTCCCGGCGTGCTGCTGCTCACCGCTACCCCCGAGCAACTCGGCCAGGACAGCCACTTCGCGCGCCTGCGCCTGCTCGACCCGAACCGTTTCCACGACCTGCACGCCTTCCGCGCCGAGAGCGAGAACTATCGCCCGGTGGCCGAAGCCGTGCAGGAGTTGCTCGACAAGGGCCGCTTGTCCCCCAAGGCCCACGAGACTATCCAGGGTTTCCTCGGCAATGAAGGCGAAGCACTGCTGACCGCCGTCAACGATGGCGACACCGAAGCCAGCGCGCGCCTGGTGCGTGAGCTGCTCGACCGCCACGGCACCGGCCGCGTGCTGTTCCGCAACACCCGCGCCGCCGTGCAAGGCTTCCCGGAGCGCAAGCTGCACGCCTACCCGTTGCCGAACCCGGACGAGTACATGGAGTTGCCGCTGGGCGAACACGCCGAGCTGTACCCGGAAGTCAGCTTCCAGTCGCAGCCGGACGTCGAAGAAGAACACCGCTGGTGGCGCTTCGACCCACGGGTCGAGTGGCTGATCGACCAGCTGAAAATGCTCAAGCGCACCAAGGTCCTGGTGATCTGCGCCCACGCCGAAACCGCCATGGACCTGGAAGACGCCCTGCGCGTGCGCTCCGGCATCCCGGCCACAGTGTTCCACGAGGGCATGAACATCCTCGAGCGTGACCGCGCCGCCGCCTACTTCGCCGATGAAGAATTCGGCGCCCAGGTGCTGATCTGCTCGGAAATCGGCAGTGAAGGCCGTAACTTCCAGTTCTCCCACCACTTGGTGCTGTTCGACCTGCCGTCCCACCCCGACCTGCTGGAACAGCGGATCGGCCGTCTGGACCGGATCGGCCAGAAACACGTGATCGAACTGCACGTGCCGTACCTGGAAACCAGCCCGCAAGAGCGCCTGTTCCAGTGGTACCACGAAGCGCTGAACGCGTTCCTCAACACCTGCCCGACCGGCAACGCCTTGCAGCATCAGTTCGGTCCACGCCTGCTGCCGCTGCTGGAAAACGCCGACGACGGCGAGTGGCAAGCCCTGATCGACGAGGCCCGTGCCGAGCGCGAGCGTCTGGAACAGGAGCTGCACACCGGCCGCGACCGTCTGCTGGAGCTCAACTCCGGCGGCGCAGGCGAAGGTGATGCGCTGGTGGAAGACATCCTCGAGCAAGACGATCAGTTCGCCCTGCCGATCTACATGGAAACCCTGTTCGACGCATTCGGCATCGACAGTGAAGACCATTCGGAAAACGCGCTGATCCTCAAGCCCAGCGAAAAAATGCTCGACGCCAGCTTCCCTCTGGGCGACGACGAAGGCGTGACCATCACCTACGACCGTAACCAGGCACTGTCGCGCGAAGACATGCAGTTCATCACCTGGGAACACCCGATGGTGCAGGGCGGCATGGACCTGGTGCTGTCCGGTTCAATGGGCAACACCGCCGTGGCGTTGATCAAGAACAAGGCGCTCAAGCCGGGCACCGTGTTGCTGGAACTGCTCTACGTCAGCGAAGTGGTTGCCCCGCGCTCACTGCAACTGGGCCGCTACCTGCCACCGGCCGCCCTGCGCTGCCTGCTGGATGCCAATGGCAACGACCTGTCCGGCCGTGTGACCTTCGAAACCCTCAACGACCAGTTGGAAAGCGTGCCACGTGCCAGCGCCAACAAGTTCATCCAGGCCCA
Source organism: Pseudomonas sp. QC2 (assembly GCF_002859085.1). Lineage (NCBI taxonomy): Bacteria > Pseudomonadati > Pseudomonadota > Gammaproteobacteria > Pseudomonadales > Pseudomonadaceae > Pseudomonas > Pseudomonas sp. QC2. The sequence goes on along the minus strand of NZ_PKKS01000023.1, from coordinate 763,113 downwards.
GCGCGACCAGCTGACGCCGCGGATCAACGCCGGTGAAGAGAAGATCACCCCACGCCACGCCGAGCGCGTAGCCGAGGCCAAACGCCGCCTGGCGGCAGACACCGACGAAGAGCTGGCGCGCCTGACCGCGCTGCAAGCGGTCAACCCGACCGTACGCGACAGCGAGCTGGTTGCCCTGCGCACCCAACGCGAGCAAGGCCTGGCCATGCTGGATAAGGCGGCGCTGCGCTTGGAAGCGATTCGGGTTCTGGTCGCCGGTTAATAGCTACCTTCTTTCTTTGTCTTGAGGGCCTCATCGGGGGCAAGCCCCCTCCCACACGTTGATTTGTGAACGCAGTCAAATGTGGGAGGGGGCTTGCCCCCGATGGCGTCACTGCGGTCTCAAACAGCAACCGCCGCAGCAGGTACCTCCACCCCGCTCAACCCCTCTTTCATCTTCTTGGCATCCCGCACAAAGCTGCGCGACGCCTGGAACAGAAACAGCATGGTCAGGAACAACGCCACCGGAATCAGGTACATGGCGTCATGCAACCCCACCGCCTTGTAAGCCTCGGTCATCTGCTCCGCCCCCGCCGCATACATCGCCGAATGAGCAAAATGGTCGGACAAGCCCCCTACAACGATCGGCCCCATGCCGCCACCCAACAAATACAGCCCGGCAAAAAACAGCGCCATCGCCGTGGCCCGCAGGCGCGGTTCGACCACATCCTGGATCGCCGTGTACACGCAGGTGTAGAAGTTATAGGCGAACAGCCAGCCCACACTGAACAACGCCACAAACACACCAATCTCAATGCGCCCGGCGTGCAACGCCCAGGCCGTGGTCACGGTGGAGATGATCAGGCTGAACGCAGCGAACAGCAGCCGGCCGTTGGCGACACGCTGATGGATCTTGTCGGCGATCCAGCCACCCAGGGTCAGGCCCACCAGGCCGGTCAGGCCGACGATCACCCCGGTTGCCACGGCGGCATCCTGCAACGGCATCAGGAAATAACGCTGCAACATCGGCACCAGGAATGAGTTGCAGGCATAGGTCGCGAAGTTGAAGCACAACCCGGCCAGCACCAGCCACAGGAAGGTCGGCACCGCCAGCACGCGGCGGATCGGGCGGTCGACGCGTTCCTGTGAAACCTGCACGGTTTCCGCCGCGCCGCGCTTGGGCTCCTTGATATAGAACATGAACACAGCAAGGATCAGCCCCGGCACCGCCGCGATAAAGAAGGGTGCACGCCAGCTGTCGAACGCCTTGACCATCCAACCGATGGTGAAGAACGCCAGCAACAGACCCAACGGCAGCCCCAGCATGAAAATCCCCATGGCCCGCGCGCGGCGGTGCGCCGGGAACAGGTCGCCAATCAATGAGTTGGCGGCTGGCGCATAGCTGGCTTCGCCAATGCCAATGCCCATGCGCACCAGCAAAAACGTCCAGAAACTGCCGACCAGACCGTTCACCGCCGTCAGCCCGCTCCAGGCGAACAGGCCCCACCCCATCAGTTTGCTGCGCGAGCCGGTATCGGCCAGTCGCCCGAGCGGCAGGCCGGCAATGGCGTAGACGATGGTGAAAGCGGTGCCGATGATGCCGAGCTGGAAGTCACTCAGGTGCCATTCCATGCGGATTGGCTCGATGATGATCGCGGGAATGGTGCGATCGAAGAAGTTGAACAGATTGGCGAGGAACAGCAGGAACAGAATGCGCCAGGCATTCGCCGCTTGGGTCGAGTTCTGCATGGGTCCGTCTCTTTTATTGTTATGAGAGCTGCGATGCCCGATGCATCCTGCCCGGTACCTGCAACATAGTCAGGCGGGCGAGGCTTGTCTGTAATGATTCGTAAAGCTGATAGGGCATGATTTCACCCGGCATCCTGGGACTTTCCCTACGGAAAATATAAGTTCTGTCCCCTCTTCCCAATGGCCATGGCACGGATAGAATGGCGAGCCTTCCTGTAACACCCCATTCTACTTTTCTTATCGATGACGCCCATGTCCGAAGCCAGTCCGTGTCTGAATTGCGGTGCCTGTTGTTCACACTTTCGTGTGTCTTTCTTCTGGGGTGAATGCGCCTCGTCGGGAGGCACGGTGCCCGATGACTTGGTGGTGCAAATCAACCCGACCCGCGTGGCAATGATCGGCACCGACCAGAAACCTGCGCGCTGTTGCAGCCTTGAGGGTGAAGTGGGCCAGGCCACCCGTTGCACGATCTACGAGCAGCGTTCGAGCGTATGCCGCGAATTCGAGTCCTCGTGGTACCAAGGCGTACAAAACGTCGATTGCGATGCCGCACGCGCAGCGTTTGGCCTGGCCCCCCTGGAAGCCCCCTTCGAGTTGACACTGCCCATCAGCGCTTAGCATCAAAAGCTATGGGAGGCATGCCAAAATGGTTCACAGCAATGTGCCATTATTCGTGGCAAATTCCGCGAGGCTTCTATACTGGACCTCATAGGTCATCGCCGTAGGCAGTGACGTGACTCTATGACGGGACATGCTATGGAATGGCTAGGTCTGCATTTTTTTACCGGACTTCCAGAGAGCGGGCACTTATTACTCAATTGCAGTCATAACCCCTTCCTGGTACTCCTGGCCTACCTGGTCGCTTGCGCGGCGGGTTTCGGCACGCTGGACATGGCCGAGCGCGTCGGCCACGTCGAGGACCCTACCGCAAGACGCCACTGGCGCTGGCTCGGCGCCGGCTGCCTGGCAGGCGGGATCTGGTCCACTCACTTCATCAGCATGCTGGCCTTCCAGGCGCCAATCGCGATTCACTACGACCTGTTGATGACGTTCGCGTCCTTGATGATCGCCCTGATCGCGTCGCTGTTTGCCATGCAAACGCTCAGTCATTCCAGCCTACGCTTCCACCAGTATGTGCTGGCGTCTATATGGATGGGGATCGGCATCGCCTTGATGCACTACGTGGGCATGTCGGCCATGCGTTCCCAGGCCCAACTGTATTTCGACTCGGGATTGTTCCTGGCCTCGGTGGGCATCGCCATGGGTGCGAGCCTGGCCGCGTTGTTGCTGTCGAGTCACTTGCGCACGGGCACCGGCGTGTTTCATCAACTGCTCAAATACGCCGCCAGCCTGGTCCTGGGCGCGGGAATCCTGAGCATGCATTTTACGGGCATGGCGGCCCTGCAGTTGATCGTCCCCGCCGGCGCTGACCTCTCACTGCCTTCGGATAACAACCCCATTCAACTGGGGTTGTCGGTGGCGGTCATTACCCTGCTGGTCATTGGCAGCAGCATCAGCGCCGCCCTGGCCGACAAGAAGCTGCAACACAAAGAACGCGACCTGCGCCGGGTCAATGCCCTGCTCAGCGAACTGGACCAGGCCCGCGCCTCCCTGCAACAGGTAGCCCATTACGACGCCTTGACCAGCCTGCTCAATCGGCGGGGTTTCAATCAGATCTTCGCGGAGAAACTCGCCGAAAAAGCCGCGTCAAACGGCATGATGGCAGTGATCTTCCTCGATATCGACCACTTCAAGCGCATCAATGACAGCCTCGGGCATGACGCCGGTGACCAATTACTCACCGTGCTGGCCGCGCATATCAAGGGCTCGGTGCGCAGCCATGCGGATGTGGTGGCGCGGTTTGGCGGTGATGAGTTCTGCATTCTGATCAGCATTCACCACCGCGACGAAGCCCGGCACCTGGCCCAGCGCATCATGCAAAAGATGAAGGAGCCCATCGAACTGGCTGGCCGCCGTATGGTGATGACCACCAGCATCGGCATCAGCCTGTATCCCGATGACGGCCTGACCTGCGAAGAGTTGCTCAAAACCGCTGACCTGGCGCTGTACCAGTCCAAGGACGCGGGGCGCAACAGCCTGAACTTCTTCAGTTCCAACCTGAAAACCCGAGCCTTCCTCGAACTGCAACTGGAAGAAGAACTGCGCGGCGCCCTGCGCACCCGTAACCAACTGGTGCTGTTCTACCAACCGATATTTGACATGAAACTGGGCAAGGTCACACGGCTGGAAGCCCTGGTGCGCTGGCAACACCCACAGCATGGGCTGCTGGCGCCGGACCGGTTTATCGGTATCGCCGAAAGCAACGGGCTGATTGCCGAATTGGACCACTGGGTGCTGCGCCAAGCCTGTCATGACCTGAGCCTGCTGTCTGACCGGGGCTATACCGAATTGACCATGGCGGTGAACTGCTCGGCCCTTAACCTGGCCCGGGATGAACTAGCGGACGAAATCGAGGATGCGCTGCGTTTCAGTGCAATTGCCGCCAACCGCCTGGAACTGGAAGTCACCGAAAACGCGCTGATGGGCAACATCAGCAGCACCCTGGCGCTGCTGCGGCAAATCCGCGCGCTAGGCGTGTCGCTGGCCATCGACGACTTTGGTACCGGCTATTCGTCCCTGGCCTACCTCAAGCGCCTTCCCCTCAACACCTTGAAGATCGACCGCTCGTTTATCCAGGACATTCCCAAGTCCACCGCCGATATCGAGATTGTCCAGGCGATTATTGGCATGGCCCATACCCTGCACCTGGAGGTCGTCACCGAAGGCGTGGAAACCCAGGCGCAGTTCGAGCTGTTGCTCAAGCATGGCTGTGATTTCGTCCAAGGCTACCTCTTGAGCCCGGCAGTGCCCGCCAGCGACATCATCGGTGTCATGCAGGGTATCAACTTGCGCAACCCACTCTATCCGCACAGCCTGGTGGGCGCCAAAGACAGCAGCGCACCGAAAGAGCCTGCTCCCACGCGCAAAGGCAACACGTCCATCGTCAGGCCAATTCGCTGACGCCTAAACTTTGGCATTTCGCCATCATTTGCCTAAAGAACGCCGACGAACGGCCGATTCATCAGAGTCCGGCCAGGTTTTCCCTGAGCACAACAGGGTCAAGCCCGATCGTCCCGGACAAGGACGCACTGCAAAGTCGCGAACTCCCATTCCGTGATGGCCATTTGATACTTTTCAGCCATCCGCCCAGGCACATGGCGCACAATGACTTCTAAAAATAACTCTGCCACCGTGGTATCCGACGTGTTGCTCCCAGCTCCTGCGGAAAAACCCTCAGGTTCAAAGTCATTGAGCACCGCCCGCCCGCTGGCCACTCAGCAATACCTGTATTTCACCGAAACCAATACCGACCGCATCCTCGACAACCTTGATGGCCTGCGCGACATGGTGTTCCCTCGCCCGCCCCACCTGGAAGGCGACAGCGATCCGCGCACCGAGCAGGAATTCCCGTCGGTGTGCCTGATCGGCCTGGGCCGTTGCGGTTCGAACATCGCGCTGGATGTAGCGGAGCTGGTGTACAACGCCCGCAAGTTCTACTTGAACGAGTTCAGCAACGAAGATAAATCACAGGACAAGGGTTACAGCCCGGCCCAGTGGATCCGCAACAACCTGCGCCTGGGCAGCGGCAAGGCCAGCAAACCGGTGTTCCTGGTAGAACCGCTGGTGATGCTCGGCGACCTGGACAAGGACATCGCCGGGCGCATCCGTTTTTCGCGCAAGGGCGAGAAAAGCGGTTTCCTGCGTGACTACAGCAAGATGAAAATCATGGACCTGTCGGAGGTCCACGCCGGTGGCGCCGGTAACGCGCCGATCCTCGGCCAGTACCTGGCCAAGATCATCCTCAACAAAGACACCCAGCGTTTTTCCAGCCCCGACTGGAAGATGATCCACTCGTATTTGATCGACTCCTGCGGCATCAAGGCCAACCAGTCGCGCCTGTACTTCTCAATCTTCAGCGCCGGCGGCGGTACCGGCTCAGGCATGGCCTCGGAGTTCGGCCTGGCCCAGCAGCACTCGTACATGAACAAGACGTTCGACACCAAGCCCGCCGACGAGCACGACAGCAAGAGCGGCCACGCCTTTGTGTTCGAGCCGATCTTCACCAGCGGCATTTGCGTGCTACCGAATATCTCCGACCACCGCAGCGAAATGTCCGAGGCGCTGCACATCAACGCCGGACGGCTGCTGTGCAAATACCTGTCGGAAGAATGGGATTTCTCGTACAACTTCGCCAATGAAGACAGCAGCGAAGCCAGTGTGAAGGGCCGTATCCGGCCGTGGAACGCGATGATGCTGATCTCCAACGACATCATGCGTTATGCCGAAGAAAGCGATGACGGCAATATCCAGAACATTGACGTCAATGCCATGGAAAAACACGCCAACCAGTATATTTCCCAGCAGATCTTCAACATCCTCACGGCCCAGGCCGTGACCACCGACTACGACCAGAACTACTTCCGCCGCGCCGGTATCGACATCGGCGAAACCATTCGCCTGGATGCCAATGACCTGTTCATGAGCCTGGCCGGCCCGGTGGCGATTGCCTACGCCGAGTCAGTGGTCCCGGAAACGCCGGCACCGTCGAATGACAAATTCAAGGTCTTCGAGAAAGAGCCCCAGCGCCTGAACATCGACGACCTGTTCTTCCGCTCCATCGACCTGCCGCACTTCAACAAGGTCACCCAGGCCATCGAAGGCATCAGCTTGCTGCCGATCGAATCCAAGCGCTACAAGGCCTCCCTGGAGCAGTACAAGAACTCCGGCTACGACGCGGCCGCGCTGCATGACCTGCATTTCTTCAAAAACTGCTCGTCGGTGGTGTCCATCGTGTCGCTGCCCAAGGACTACAAGCTGTCCTACATGGACCTGAACCGGCTCAAGACCCACCTCAACAGCTTGTTCCCCAACACCACCCTCAAGCGCTACGCGCTGGTGATCGGAGCCTCGGCCAACCTGTCGTTGACCACCCTGATCGCGAAAAGCCCGTGCCTATCGGATGACTTCCTCACGTTGATCGTGGCCTTTATCAAGCGCTGCTTTGCACGTAACCCGTACCGCTTCGATGACACGCTGGACAACTCGATCCTGGACTTCATCATCCACGAAGACTTCGATGAAGACCGCATCGACGAGTTGCTCAACGAGTTCGAAAACCCGGCAAAGATCCTCGATACCAACTGGTACGCGATCAAGCCGATGTATGAGAAGAAGTACCGCGAGCTGATCAACGACAAAGACAAGTTCGTGTCGATCAATGACATTCGCCTGTCACGGGACTGCGTGAAGAAAGCGATCAAGTACCTGCGCGAGATTTATCGTCACCGCATTGGCAAGACCAAGGTTATTTCGTTGAATAACCATACCGGGAAAACCGCCTAGGCCGCGTTGCCCTCTTCGCGAGCAAGCCCGCAGTTGACCGCATTTCCGCAGGATGCGCACGGTCAACGGTGGGAGCGGGTTTGCTCGCGTGTGCGGCAGTCCAGACAACAGATATCTACGGTCCCGGCACACTTGGAAACAATTGCGCAGCGATTCCACCAGCGCCCTAACTGTTCCCATGCCATGCACGTCACCCTCACCTGTGACCTTTCTCCACGGCAACATGCCATCACGGCGTCAGCAGTTACTCCGCTACACACTTGCCACAGCAAAAAAACACGCACCTTTTTCGTGCAGCCCTTTCTTACACTGCCCTTTCCTGGATCAGAATCCACGGCGATACCACCACCGCCCATAGGCTCGGATCACGTTCAACCAGGTCCAATGCCCGCGTCGCAGACACCTCGCCAAGGCTCCCTGCGGCCAGCCAGGCAGCGACTTTGTCGCGGTTGTCCTCAGCCATTCCCTCGGCAGCCTCGATCAAATCCAGGCCGGCGTCGACCCACAATAGGGCACCCTTGGCAAAGAACGGCTCAAGCTCCTTCCAGGAAATTTCGGCGGTTTCTCCGAGCAGCTTGGCATAGAGGGTGCTAGGTTCTTGCGTCATGGGTGTTCACCTTGGGGAAAAATCGGCGCAATCATAGCGTCACGCCTCAAGCAGAAAAACCCAGTTGCAAATGAGTCATCGAGAGAAAGTGTCAGGAACGCCAAGGATTGCCCGAAACTCTGGCATCACCCCGCCGCAATTCTGTCTTTTTCTTTCATTTAAGCGACACACCCGGCTTTTGCCCCCAGCAGCCAGCTTTTCAACCGATCAACCGGCGCTCTACACTGTACCGGTACAGTTGCCAGGGCACTGCCGGGGGGGATATCCGAGATATCTGATCCGGTTCTGCAGCTCACAAGGCCGCTAGAACTATAAAAAAGACAACAGCAAGAGTGGAGCACTATGAATAAGGCTACTAAGCAGATTTCCAAACTGTTTGCCGCTATGGTCCTGGCTGGGGTTGCCGGCCATTCGTTCGCAGCCGACACCATCAAGATCGGCATCGCCGGGCCTAAGACCGGCCCCGTGACGCAATACGGCGACATGCAATTCATGGGTGCCAAGCAAGCCATCGCCGACATCAACGCCAAGGGCGGCGTCGACGGCAAAATGCTTGAAGCCAAGGAATACGACGACGCTTGCGATCCAAAACAAGCCGTCGCCGTCGCCAACAAAGTGGTCAACGACGGCGTCAAGTTCGTGGTCGGTCACCTGTGCTCCAGCTCCACTCAGCCAGCCTCCGACATCTATGAAGATGAAGGCGTGATCATGATTACCCCGGCGGCTACCAGCCCGGAAATCACCGCACGTGGCTACAAGCTGATCTTCCGCACCATCGGCCTGGACAGCGCGCAAGGCCCAGCGGCCGGCAACTACATCGCCGACCACGTGAAGCCGAAAATCGTTGCCGTCCTGCACGACAAACAGCAATACGGTGAAGGCATCGCCACTGCCGTCAAACAGACCCTCGAGAAAAAAGGCACCAAGGTTGCCGTCTTCGAAGGCCTGAACGCCGGCGACAAAGACTTCTCCTCGATCATCCAGAAACTCAAGCAAGCCAACGTCGACTTCGTCTACTACGGCGGCTACCACCCTGAGCTGGGCCTGATCCTGCGCCAAGCCAAGGAAAAAGGCCTGAACGCCAAGTTCATGGGCCCAGAAGGTGTCGGTAACGACTCCATCTCGCAAATCGCCCAGGGCGCTTCCGAAGGCCTGCTGGTAACCCTGCCGAAATCCTTCGACACCGACCCGGCCAACAAAGCCATCGTTGAAGAGTTCGCCAAGAACAAGCAGGACCCAACCGGTCCATTCGTGTTCCCAGCCTACTCGGCTGTTGAAGTGATCGCTGCCGGCATCACCGCTGCGAAGAGCGAAGACACCGGCAAAGTGGCAGCCGCCATCCACGCGGGCACCTTCAAGACCCCTACTGGCGACCTGAGCTTCGACGCCAAGGGCGACCTGAAGGACTTCAAATTCGTGGTCTACGAATGGCACTTCGGTAAACCAAAAACCGAAGTTTCCCCTCAGTAAGCCAGGCGTTACTGGTCCAACAAGCCCACTGTGAGAGCAGTGGGCTTTGTTTTACGAGGTTTATGGGCCTGACACCCGCGATCCGGGCGCTGGCTCACCTGAAAATCTTAAAACCGTCACCAGCGGTTCGCTGGCAAACGCTTTGTGCAAATGTGCTCACAGAACACAGCACGGGGCCGGAACATGACTCCACCAGTGAAATGCGTATCGGGTTTTTAGGAGCGCTGTAATGCCTGAGATCTATCATTTTTTCCAACAGCTGGTTAATGGCCTGACCATTGGCAGCACCTATGCCTTGATAGCCATTGGCTACACAATGGTTTACGGCATCATTGGAATGATCAACTTCGCCCATGGCGAGGTGTACATGATTGGTTCCTACGTGGCCTTCATCGCCCTTGCCGGGCTGGCCATGATGGGTATCCACTCCCTGCCGCTGTTGATGACCGCTGCGTTCCTTGCGTCGATCGTCGTAACCAGTGCCTATGGCTACAGTATCGAGCGCGTTGCCTACCGCCCCTTGCGTGGCAGCAACCGTTTGATCCCGCTGATTTCCGCCATCGGCATGTCGATTTTCCTGCAGAACACCGTATTGCTGTCCCAGGACTCCAAGGACAAATCCATTCCCAACCTGATTCCGGGGAGCTTCTCCTTCGGCCCGGGCGGTGCGGAAGAAGTCCTGATTTCCTACATGCAGATCCTGGTCTTCGTCGTCACCCTGGTGGCCATGCTGGGCCTGACCCTGTTCATCTCCCGCTCCCGTCTGGGACGCGCCTGCCGGGCCTGTGCCGAAGACATCAAGATGGCCAACCTGCTGGGCATCAACACCAACAACATCATCGCCCTGACCTTCGTGATCGGCGCTGCGCTGGCAGCCGTTGCGGCGGTGCTGCTGAGCATGCAGTACGGCGTGATCAACCCCAACGCCGGTTTCCTGGTGGGCCTCAAGGCCTTTACCGCAGCGGTATTGGGCGGCATCGGCAGCATTCCGGGCGCCATGCTCGGTGGCCTGGTGCTGGGTGTGGCCGAAGCCTTTGGTGCCGATATCTTCGGCGACCAGTACAAGGACGTCGTGGCGTTCGGCCTGTTGGTTCTGGTGCTGTTGTTCCGTCCGACCGGCATCCTGGGCCGTCCGGAGGTTGAGAAAGTATGAGCAGATATCTTAAATCGGCGTTTTTCAGCGCCTTGCTGGTCTGGGCCGTGGCGTTCCCGGTACTGGGCCTCAAGCTGAGCATTGTCGGCATCAACCTGGAAGTGCATGGCACCGGTCCCGTGACCCTGACCATCATCGCCCTGTGCTCGGTGTTGATGTTCCTGCGCGTGCTGTTCACCCAGCAGGTCGGTGCACTGTTCAAGTCCAACCGTGGCCCACTGGTGTCGCCCAAGGTCAGCCAATTCCTGACGCTGCCACGCACCCAGCGCTACATCATCATCGGCCTGATCGTCGCCGCGTTGATCTGGCCATTCTTCGGCTCGCGCGGTGCGGTTGATATCGCCACCCTGATCCTGATCTACGTGTTGCTGGGCCTGGGCCTGAACATCGTGGTGGGCCTGGCCGGTCTGCTTGACCTCGGTTATGTCGGCTTCTACGCCGTGGGTGCCTACACCTACGCACTGCTGTCGCACTACCTGGGTTGGAGCTTCTGGATCTGTCTGCCGCTGGCAGGCATGGCGGCGGCCACGTTCGGCTTCCTGCTGGGCTTCCCGGTACTGCGCCTGCGCGGTGACTACCTGGCGATCGTGACCCTGGGCTTCGGTGAAATCATCCGGCTGTTCCTGCGTAACCTCACCGATATCACCGGTGGGCCGAACGGCATCAGCAGCATTCCCAAGCCGACGTTTTTCGGGCTGTCGTTCGACCGTACCGCCGCCGAGGGCATGCAGACGTTCCACGAATATTTCGGGATCGACTACAACCCGGTGAGCAAAGTGGTGTTCCTGTACCTGGTGGCGCTGCTGCTGGCACTGGCGGCACTGTTCGTGATCAACCGCCTGCTGCGCATGCCGATCGGCCGCGCCTGGGAAGCACTGCGCGAAGATGAAATCGCCTGCCGCGCCCTGGGCCTGAACCCAACCATCATCAAGCTCTCCGCCTTTACCCTGGGTGCTGCGTTCGCCGGTTTCGCCGGCAGCTTCTTCGCCGCTCGGCAAGGTCTGGTCACGCCGGAGTCGTTCACCTTTATCGAGTCGGCGATCATCCTCGCCATCGTGGTACTGGGTGGCATGGGCTCGCAACTGGGCGTGATCCTGGCCGCGATCGTGATGATCCTGCTGCCGGAAATGATGCGTGAGTTCAGCGAATACCGCATGTTGATGTTCGGCGCCATGATGGTGCTGATGATGATCTGGCGTCCTCAAGGCCTGCTGCCCATGCAACGTCCACACATGGAGCTGCGCAAATGAGCCGCGAGATCCTGAAAGTCGAAAACTTGAGCATGCGCTTCGGCGGCTTGCTGGCGGTCAATGGCGTGGCCCTGACCGTGAAAGAGAAACAAGTGGTCGCGTTGATCGGCCCGAACGGCGCCGGCAAGACAACGGTGTTCAACTGCCTCACCGGTTTCTACAAGCCGAGCGGTGGCAGCATCCTGCTCGACGGCCAGCCGATCCAGGGCCTGGCCGGTCACGAGATCGCCCGTAAGGGCGTGGTGCGGACCTTCCAGAACGTGCGCTTGTTCAAGGACATGACGGCGGTCGAGAACCTGCTGATCGCCCAGCACCGTCACTTGAACACCAACTTCTTCGCCGGCCTGTTCAAGACCCCCGCGTTCCGCAAAAGCGAGCGCGAGGCCATGGAGTACGCCGAGTACTGGCTGGACAAGGTCAACCTGACCGAGTTTGCCAACCGCCCGGCCGGCACCCTGGCCTACGGTCAGCAACGCCGCTTGGAAATCGCCCGTTGCATGATGACCCGCCCACGGATCCTCATGCTCGACGAACCAGCGGCCGGCCTGAACCCCAAGGAAACCGAAGACCTCAAGGCGCTGATCGGCGTGTTGCGTGAGGAAAACAACGCCACGGTGTTGTTGATCGAACACGACATGAAACTGGTCATGAGCATTTCCGACCACATCGTGGTGATCAACCAGGGCACGCCGCTGGCCGACGGGACGCCGGAGCAGATCCGCGACAATCCTGAAGTGATCAAAGCCTATTTGGGGGAAGCGTAAAATGCTGCAATTCGAAAACGTTTCCACTTTCTACGGCAAGATCCAGGCCCTGCACAGCGTCAACGTGGAAGTGCGCCAAGGTGAAATCGTCACGCTGATCGGTGCCAACGGCGCCGGCAAATCGACCTTGCTGATGACCCTGTGCGGTTCGCCCCAGGCCCACAGCGGCAGCATCCGCTACATGGGTGAAGAACTGGTGGGCCAGCAGTCGTCGCAGATCATGCGCAAGAGCATTGCGGTGGTGCCGGAAGGCCGTCGGGTGTTCTCGCGCCTGACCGTGGAAGAGAACCTGGCCATGGGCGGGTTCTTTACCGACAAGGGCGACTACCAGGAGCAGATGGACAAGGTGCTGCACCTGTTCCCACGCCTCAAGGAACGCTTCAGCCAGCGCGGTGGCACCATGTCCGGCGGCGAGCAGCAAATGCTCGCCATCGGCCGTGCGCTGATGAGCAAGCCCAAGCTGCTGCTGCTGGACGAACCTTCACTGGGCCTGGCGCCGATCATCATCCAGCAGATCTTCGACATCATCGAACAACTGCGCAAGGACGGTGTGACGGTGTTCCTGGTGGAGCAGAACGCCAACCAGGCGCTGAAAATCGCTGACCGTGCCTATGTGCTGGAAAACGGTCGGGTGGTGATGCAGGGTACGGGCGAGCAGTTGCTGACGGATCCGAAAGTGCGTGAGGCGTACCTGGGCGGCTGATAAAGCCGATCGGAAAAAACCATGAGAGGAGCCGGGAAACCCGCTCCTCTTTTTTTTGCGGAAAAACAAAAGATTTTCCCTACAGGCTTGTAACGATTTTCTCCGTACCGTCTCTAGAGGTGTACGCAGGCACCCATGCCTGCCACCTCAACCCACTGCTGGAGATACACCATGACTACCAAACTGTCCGCCGCTACCCTCGTACTGGCACTCGGTTCGGCCTTGAGCCTGTCCGCGCTGACCACCACCGCACACGCAGCCGACGACATGCAGAAATGCTTCGGTGTCGCCGAAGCGGGCAAAAACGATTGCGCCGCAGGCGCCGGCACTTCCTGCGCCGGCACCTCGAAAACCAAAGACCAGGCCAACGCCTGGAAACTGGTCCCAGCCGGCACCTGCCTCAAGACCCCAAGCTCCACCTCGCCGACCGGCTTCGGCCAGGAAGCAGCCTTTACCGCCAAGTCCTGATCCCTCGCGAAACCTGAGTACTGATGATGACTCTTTCATCCCTGCAAGCCGTCTCCCAGGCTCAGGCGCCCGGCCTCCCACGCAGGGCCGGGCTAGGGCTCAAGCACGAGCACTTCGTTGAAGTGCTCGAAACCGCACCCGATATCGGTTTTTTTGAAGTGCATGCCGAAAACTACATGGTGGCCGGCGGCCCGTTTCATCACTACCTGGGGCTGATCCGCGAGCAGTACCCGCTGTCATTGCACGGCGTAGGCCTGTCCATCGGGGGCGAAGGACCGCTGAACCGTGAGCACTTGACGCGGTTGGCCACGCTGATCGAGCGCTATCAACCCCACTCCTTTTCCGAACACCTGGCGTGGTCCAGCCACGGCCCGGTGTTCCTCAATGACCTGTTGCCCCTGGCCTACGACAGCGCCACCCTGCAACGGGTGTGCGAACACGTGGACCAGGTACAGAGCACCCTCAAGCGGCCGATGCTGCTGGAGAACCCGTCGACCTACCTGCAGTTCCAACGCTCAACCCTGGACGAGACCGATTTCATAAGCGAGATCATTCGCCGTACCGGGTGCGGCCTGTTGCTGGATGTGAACAACGTCTACGTGTCGTGCATCAACCACCAGCTCAACCCACTCGCCTACATCGATGCCCTGCCGTTGCACGCCGTGGGTGAAATTCATCTGGCCGGTTTCGCCGAAGACGCTGACAGCCTGGGCGACCGCCTGTTGATCGATGACCACGGTTCGCCCATCGATAACGCCGTGTGGCAGCTCTACGAACAGGTACTGGCACGCATCGGCCCGATGGCGACGCTGATCGAACGGGACAATCAGTTGCCGGCGTTCAGCGTGCTGCTGACGGAAGCTGAACAGGCCGACTGGCATCTTTCACAGGTGATCCCATGAGCCTTCATGACGACTTCACCGCGGCCTTGCTGGCGCCGGAACAGGCGTGTCCGGATGGTTTGTTCAGCAGTAACGGTGCCGATCCAGCCAGCCGCTTCGCGGTGTACCGCAACAATGTGCACAGCGCGCTGATCAACGCATTGGTGGTGGCATACCCGGTGACGCTGCAACTGGTGGGCGATGAATTCTTTCGCGCAATGGCCGGCGTCTACGTCCAGGGGCACGCGCCGACCAGCCCATTGATCAGTGAGTACGGCAGCACGCTCGCCGATTTCATCCAGGGCTTCGAACCGGCAGCCAGCGTGCCCTACCTGGCAGATATTGCCCGTCTGGAACGCTTGCGGGTTTGCGCGTATCACGCGAGCGACAGCCACCCCTTGGATCAACAGGCCGTGCTGCTGGCATTGCAAGATCAAGCAGACCTGGGAGCGCTGCGCCTGCAACTGCACCCGTCCGTGGGCACCCTGGACTCCGCGTATGCGGTCGTGACGGTGTGGGCGGCGCACCAGACCGAGGGCTGCCTGGCGACCCTGGACCCGTGGAACGCCCAGAGTGCGCTGGTATTGCGCCACGGCCTGGAGGTCAAGGTTTTCGCCATCAATCGAAGTTCAGTGGCGTTTATCAACAGCCTGGCCCAAGGCCTGACCTTAGAAAAAGCCGTGGAACACGCGCTCGATGCGTCACCCGACTTCGATCTGCACCGATGCCTCACGCTGCTGATCAGCCACAGCGCCATCACTCATTTGCATCTAAAACACAAGGTATCGCCATGAACACTCACCCTTCATACCTGATCAAACGGGTCATACAACTCTTCGAGCAAATCCCCTACAGCCTGATTGCCTTTGTCGCGCGCTTTTCCATTGCCGCGGTGTTCTGGAAATCCGGGCAAACCAAAGTCGAAGGCTTTGCCATTGATTTGATCAGCGGTACTTTCCAGCTCGGCACACCGAAACTGGCGGCTTCGACACTGCCGCTGTTTCGCAGTGAATACCATGTGCCGCTGCTTTCGCCTGAAGTGGCGGCACCTATGGCTGCGTTTGCCGAGCACTTTTTCCCGGTGCTGATCCTCGTCGGGTTCGCCACGCGCTTTTCGGCCTTGGCCCTGATCGGCATGACCCTGGTGATTCAGCTGTTTGTCTACCCGGACGCCTACCCGACTCATGGCACCTGGATTGCGCTGCTGTTACTGCTGGTGGCCAAAGGGCCGGGGCGCGTATCCATCGATCACCTGATCGCCCGTCGCTACGCTTAAAGCCGATCCAACGCCTCGCCACTGCGCTTGAACCAATCCACCAGGTAGTCGGCCAACACCTGGGTGCGACGCGGCAGGCCGCCCTGATAGGGGTGCACCAGGTACATCGGCATGCTCCGCGTCTGATAATCGCGCAGGAGCCAACGCAATCGGCCGTCAGCCAATTCCGCCGGCAGTACATAGGATGGCAGGCGCGCGATACCCGCGCCCACCAGCGCGGCCTTTTTCAACAGGTTGTAGTGATTGGAGGCAAAGGTGCCACTGACCCGCACCCGCAACAATTCGTGCTGCTGGTGGTACAACCATTCCTCGCGACCGCTGTAGTGACTGTTGAGCAGGCAGATATGCGCGGCCAGGTCAGCCGGCGTCTCGGGTTCACCATAGTGCTCGAGGTAGGCCGGGCTGGCGCAGGTCATCTCATGCCAGGCCAGCAGCGGCTTGGCCACCAGGCGCTCGTTTTCAATCGCGCCTGAGCGTACGCCCAGGTCAAAGCCGTCCCGGGCCAGATCACGGTAGCGGTTGTTGAGCTCCAGCTCGATCTGCACCTGCGGATACTGTTTGGAAAACTCCAATAACAAGCCATCGAAAAAGGTTTCGCCCAGCGACACCGGAACCGTCATACGCACAGGCCCGGCCAGGTCATCCTTAAGCCGAGCCAGTGCCTGGCGGGCGCGATCCACTTGCACCACCAATGCCTGGGCCTGGGGCAGCAATGCCGCACCCGCAGCAGTCAGGCTGAGTTTGCGCGTGGTGCGGTGCAGCAATACCACGGAAAACTGCGCCTCCAACTGGCTGATCCGCTTGGACAGCTGCCCTTTGCTGCAGCCCAGTTGCTCGGCGGCCAGGGTGAAACTACCGGCTTCTATCAGTACGGCAAAGGCCGCCAGATCATCCATCTCGCTCATGGATTGTTTCCATTTGAAAACCAAAGGTTGCCTATTAGCACGTTTATCCACCCAAAAAGCCACTCTAGACTGACCCTTCACTTAACCCCTGGAGGAACAGCACCATGAAAATCCTATTGATTGGCGCCAGCGGCACGATTGGCTCGGCGGTCAAGACCGAACTCTCTCAGCGTCACGAAGTGATCAGCATCGGCCGCAGCGGCGGCGACTTCCGGGTGGATATCAGCGACAGCGCCTCAATCCGTACACTGTTCGAACAGACCGGCAAGTTCGATGCCCTGATCTGCGCAGCCGGCAGCGTGAACTTCGTGCCGCTGGGCGACATGCGCGAAAGCGACTTCGAGCTGGGCCTGCGTGACAAGCTGATGGGCCAAGTCAACCTGCTGCTGATCGGGCGTGAATATGCCAACGACGGCGCCTCGTTTACCTTCACCAGCGGCATTCTCAACCGCGACCCGATCCGCACAGGCGCTTCGGCTTCGTTGGTCAATGGCGCCATTGACGCCTTCGTAAAAGCCGCCGCAATCGAATTGCCGCGCGGCCTGCGCGTCAACTCCGTCAGCCCGACCGTGCTGTTGGAAGCCATGGGCAGCTATGCGCCGTACTTTCGTGGCTACAAACCGGCGCCCGGCGCCGAGGTGGCATTGGCCTACGCGAAAAGTGTCGAAGGCTTGCAGACGGGTCAGACCTTTATCGTTGGTTAAATCGGATGCCTGTCGGAATTGACTGAAGCTGGCGACCGGGGTTGTGATGCAACGCAGGTCTGCGTAACGTGGCGGCACTTGTCTGGAGACCCGATAATGCGTGCCGCCCATAGCCTTGCCCTGTTTGCCTTGCTTCCCCTGTTCGCCGCCTGCCAGATGTTCGACAGCGAGCCGGCAAAGCCCTCTCTCGCGGGACTGACCCGTATGCAGGGCGAACTCACGGCGGTCGGCGGCAAACTGTTGTTCCAGCCGTGCAACGACAAACGCAACTACGTGGTCAACGACACCAGCGGCACCAGCGTCCTGCAGGAGGCGGCCTCCTTGGCCGGCCAGCAAGGTGCGCTGTTCGCTGACCTGCGTGGCCAGTTCTCCGGCGTTGCCAGCGGCACCCAGGGCAGCGTGGACCTGCAACAGCTCTACCGCATGGAGCGCTCGACCTCGGCCTGCAACGACCCGGACTTCAAACGCACGATCCTGCGTGCCAATGGCCACAACCCGGCCTGGTCGATGAATGTCACCGCCAAGGGCATGGTGCTGCAGCGCGAAGGCCAGCCGCCACTGGCGGTGCCTTATGTGGAAGAGCAAATCGGCGAAGGCCGCTTCAACCTCATGACCGAAGCCAACAACCAGAAAGTCGAACTGTGGGTAGCCCCGCAGCGTTGCGTCGACCCGGTCAGCGGCAGCCTGCAGCACATGAGCGCCGAGTTGCGCGTCAACGGCCAGGTGCAACGGGGTTGCGCAGCGTTTGGCGGTTCGCGCGACGACTGACTGGGCCCCTGTGCTTTTTTAACCTGACGGGAAACGGCCTTTGGGGCTTATAATCGCCGGTTTGCAAAACAGCCGGCCTCATTGCCCGCCGCCCACCGGATCCTGTCATGTTACGAATCACCGAACTCAAGCTGCCCATCGACCATCCTGAAGAGGACCTGCGGCCTGCCATCGTGCAACGCCTAGGCATCGCCAGCGATGACCTGCTCGACTTCACCCTGTTCAAGCGCAGCTACGACGCCCGCAAGAAGTCGTCGGAGTTGTGCTTCATCTACACCATCGACTTGAACGTGAAAGGCGAAGCCGCCCTGTTGCTCAAGTTCGCCGATGACCGCAACGTCAACACCGCACCGGACGTCAGCTACAAAGTCGTGGGCCATGCGCCGCAAGGCCTGACAGAACGCCCTATCGTCGTCGGCTTCGGCCCCTGCGGGATCTTCGCCGGGCTGTTGCTGGCGCAGATGGGCTTCAAGCCGATCATCCTCGAGCGCGGCAAGGAAGTGCGCCAGCGCACCAAGGACACCTGGGGCCTGTGGCGCAAAAGTGTGCTCAACCCCGAGTCCAACGTGCAGTTCGGTGAAGGCGGCGCCGGGACCTTTTCCGACGGCAAGCTGTACAGCCAGATCAAGGACCCGAAATTCCACGGTCGCAAAGTCCTGCACGAGTTCGTCAAGGCCGGCGCGCCGGAAGAAATCCTCTACGTCAGCAAACCACACATCGGCACGTTCCGCCTGACCGGCGTGGTAGAAAACATGCGCGAGCAAATCATCGCCCTCGGCGGTGAAGTGCGCTTCGAACAGCGGGTGACCGACGTACTGATCGAAGACGGCCAATTGAACGGCGTGGTCGTCGATGGCGGCGAGCAAATCCTCTCCAAGCACGTGATCCTGGCCCTGGGCCACAGCGCCCGCGACACCTTCCGCATGCTCCATGGTCGTGGCGTGTACATGGAAGCCAAGCCGTTCTCGGTGGGCTTCCGCATTGAACACCCGCAATCGCTGATCGACGCCGCACGCCTGGGTAAGTATGCCGGGCACCCGAAGCTCGGCGCTGCCGACTACAAGCTGGTGCACCACGCCAAGAACGGCCGTTCGGTCTACAGTTTTTGCATGTGCCCAGGCGGTACCGTGGTGGCAGCCACGTCAGAGCCGAACCGCGTCGTGACCAATGGCATGAGCCAGTACTCGCGTAACGAGCGCAATGCCAACTCCGGCATCGTGGTCGGCATCACGCCTGAGGTGGATTATCCGGGTGGCCCGCTGGCAGGTATCGAATTGCAGGAGCGCCTGGAGTCCCACGCCTACATTCTCGGCGGCAGCACCTATGAGGCGCCCGCGCAGTTGGTCGGTGATTTCATCGCCGGCAAGCCGTCCACGGCGATTGGCAGCGTGGAACCGTCCTACAAACCCGGCGTGTCCCTGGGTGACCTCGCCCTGGCCTTGCCGGACTTCGCCATCGAGGCGATCCGCGAAGCGTTGCCTGCGTTCGAGAAGCAGATCAAGGGCTACTCGCTGCACGATGCGGTGTTGACCGGTATCGAGACGCGTACCTCATCGCCGCTGCGGATTACCCGCAACGAATCGATGCAGAGCTTGAACGTGAAAGGCCTGTTCCCGGCCGGTGAAGGTGCGGGTTATGCCGGTGGGATTCTGTCGGCGGGTGTGGATGGGATTCGGACTGCCGAGGCATTGGCCCGGGATATGTTGGGCATCGAAGCCTAAAACACCGCGATCCAAATGTGGGAGGGGGCAAGCCCCCTCCCACATTTTGCTTTGTATCGGGTCAGATATTTGCGCGCAAGATCGTGTCGGGCAACGGCTCACCCCGCTCAACACTGGCCGCAACAGCCGCAATCAAACCGTCCAATTCATACCCCTGCCCCGCCAGCCACGCCGGGTCGTAGTAGGTCGTGGCGTAGCGCTCGCCCCCATCACACAAGATCGCCACGATCGAACCCGACTCCCCTGCCGCTTTCATTTGCTGCGCCGCCACCAGCGCGCCAACCAGGTTGGTCCCGCTGGAACCGCCAACCCGTCGCCCCAGCCGCTCGGCCAGGTAATGCATGGCCGCCAGCGACAACGCATCCGGCACCTTGACCATCGCATCAATCACCTTGGGCAAAAACGACGCCTCGACCCGTGGCCGGCCAATGCCTTCGATGCGCGAACCGCAGTCCAGGCGCAAGCTCGCATCGCCACTCTGATAAAAATCAAAAAACACCGATCGCTCGGCATCGGCGCACAGCACGCGGGTGCAATGCTGGCGGTAGCGCACGTAGCGACCGAGGGTCGCGGTGGTGCCGCCGGTGCCGGGGCTGGAGATCAACCAGCTCGGTTCCGGATGCTGCTCGAAGCGCATCTGCTGGAAGATCGACTCGGCGATATTGTTGTTCGCTCGCCAGTCGGTGGCGCGCTCGGCGTAGGTGAACTGGTCCATGAAATGCCCGCCGCTTTCCTGGGCCAGGCGTTCGGACTCAGCGTAGATCTGCGTCGGATCCTGCACCAGGTGGCTCTTGCCGCCATAGAAGGCAATCTGCGCGATTTTTTCCTGGGAGGTGGTGGCCGGCATCACCGCAATAAACGGCAAACCCAGCAGGCGCGCAAAGTAGGCTTCGGAAATCGCCGTCGACCCGCTGGACGCCTCAATCACCGGCGCCCCCGGCTTGAGCCAGCCATTGCACAGCGCATACAGGAACAGCGAGCGCGCGAGTCGATGCTTGAGGCTGCCGGTGGGGTGGCTGGACTCGTCCTTGAAATACAACTCGATACCCGGCAATCCCGGCAACGGCAAGGGGATCAGGTGCGTGTCGGCGCTGCGCTGGAAGTCGGCTTCAATGATGCGAATGGCTTCGCGGGCCCAGGGACGGTGGTCGCTCATGGAGGTTTTCTCTAAGGATTTCGGCTTCGATTCTAGGGGGTTTCCTACACGCCACACAGGTACAGTAACGGCACGTTTGGACACACAATTGCTAGGCTTAAGCACAACCTCATCCCAGCGCGCCGTTTATAACAAATAAGAATATAACTTTTGTTTTAACAACTAACGGTACGGGTTAGGGTACCCACCTATTGAATCCGGATTGGAGAGCATCCCTTGGCTCTGCGTAGCACTTTCACCCGTTTCTTCCAGCTGGAAGCCGCCAGTGGCCTGTTATTGATCGCGGCTGCGGCGCTGGCGCTGATTATTAACAACTCGCCTTTGTCACATCTGTACAACGCGTTTCTCGATGTACCGGTGGTGGCACAGATTGGCGCGTTGAAAATCGCCAAGCCAGCCCTGCTATGGATCAACGATGGCCTGATGGCCTTGTTTTTCCTGTTGATCGGCCTGGAGGTCAAGCGCGAGTTGCTCGATGGCCACCTGTCGAAACCCTCGCAAGTGGTGTTGCCAGGCGCAGCGGCCATCGGCGGCATGGTCGTGCCGGCCCTGATCTATTGGGCGATCAACAAGGACTACCCGGCTGCGCTTTCCGGCTGGGCGATCCCCATGGCCACCGACATTGCATTCGCCCTCGGCGTCCTCGCCCTGCTGGGCAAGCGCGTGCCGGTGTCGCTGAAACTGTTCCTGATGACCCTGGCGATCATTGACGACCTGGGCGCGATCATCGTGATCGCCATTTTCTACTCCGCCGACCTGTCCGGTGCCGCCCTGGCAGGTGCAGGTGCTTGCTTGATTGCCTTGATCGCGATGAACCGCCTGGGTGTGATCAAGCTCGGACCGTACCTGATTATTGGGCTGATCCTGTGGGTGTGCGTACTCAAGAGCGGTGTTCACGCCACACTGGCGGGTGTCACATTGGCGTTCTGCATCCCGATGCGCACCAAGAACGCCGAGCCGTCGCCATTGCTCACGCTGGAGCACGCCCTGCACCCGTGGGTGGCCTACGCCATCCTGCCGCTGTTCGCCTTCGCCAACGCCGGGGTGTCCCTGACCGGCGTCAGCCTGGAAAGCTTCACTCACCATGTGCCTATGGGCATCGCCGCGGGCCTGTTGATCGGCAAGACCGTTGGTGTGTTCGGGCTCACTTGGCTGGCCATCAAGACCGGCATCGCCGCCCTGCCCAACGGCGCAAACTGGGGCCAGGTGTTTGGTGTGGCGATCCTGTGCGGTATCGGCTTTACCATGAGCCTGTTTGTGGGTTCGCTGGCATTTGTGCCGGGTGCCAGCGAGTTCGCGGGTGAGGACCGGATGGGGATTTTGACCGGTTCGATACTGGCGGCGTGTATGGGTTATGCGGTGACGGCAATGGCGAGTCGCAAGAAGGCCTGATACGCCCGACGAAGCATACTCACTGTGGCGAGGGAGCTTGCTCCCGCTGGGCTGCGCAGCGGCCCCAGAGCGTTTACCGCGATTGTGGTGCTATATCGCTTACCCAACAGGGGCCGCTTCGCGCCCCAGCGGGAGCAAGCTGCCTCGCCACAGGTCGTGCAAACTTGGACATACTCGGCCCTCCTAACGCTGGGCCTTACCTCCAGCGCACTTACCGAAACACGTGAGCCCTTGGATGCAGGTCAATGCATCTTTGAAGTCGCAGCCCCGTCAATAATGGGGTTCGCAATAAAAAACCGCCTTACCAAGGCGGTTTTTTATTGCCTGCATTTTTTGCAGTTCAGCCCGGCCACACCCCATAAAACCAAAAACCCCAACCGGTCACCCGGCTGGGGTTTTGTGTTTCTACAACCAGCGTTTAACGCGTAACGCGGCTGGTACCATCAACGGTCATGATGCGTACGCGGTCACCAATGCGGAAGATTTCATTCTCCTGCACGGCCTGCACGTAGGCGCGCATGCTGCCATCGTCTTCGCGAACGGTGATTTCCACACCTTGGGTGCGGGTCAGGCCTTCTTCGGTGGCCGAACCCAGCAGGCCGCCGGCGACGGCGCCGATCACGGCGGTCACGATGCTGCCACGGCCACCGCCGATGGCGCTGCCGCCAACGCCGCCGATGACTGCGCCTGCAGCGCCGCCGATTGGGGTCTTGGTTCCTTCGATTTTCACCGGACGCAGGGATTCGATGGTGCCCATGCGCACGGTCTGCACACGACGCGCTTCGTCACGGGAGTACGAGTCGCCGGTCAGACTCGAGGCGCAGCCACCCAGCAGCAACGACAGGGTGGTAAAGCAGGCAACCAGTAAAACGGACTTACGCATAGCATCAACTCCAAAGGACAGGTGTTCATTAAACGCTGCGGCTTGACGCCTGTCACGGCAAGCCCCACAGAAAATTGCTTTCATTCAGCCTTAGTACAGACTGCCCGCACCAGAAAACTCGACGAACGGTAGCACTTCTCTCGTAGCCAGGACCTTCATGGATTACTTCATCATTGTAGTCACAACCCTTGCCGGCCTGTATTTCCACGGCTGGCTGTACCTGCGCATCAAGCGCTGGATGGACCGTGATCTCGCACTGTCCATGGCAGGCAATGATCTACACAAGCGTGCCTTCATGCTCAAGCAGCTGGAGAGGGCCCGCACGTTGAAAATCAAACGGGCAGACTTGCCGCACTGGTTGAAGAATGCCGCACAGCAATACACGCCTGAAGTCTCTGTCCAAGAGACTTCAGGGTGATGGGCAACATTCAAGCGAAGTGACGAAAGGTGCAGCTCAGGGTGCCAGACGCTCGCGCGTCCACTGGGAGTCTTGCAGGCGGTAGTTCAGGCGATCATGCAGGCGGCTGGCGCGGCCTTGCCAGAACTCGATGCGCTCGGGCAACAAACGATAGCCACCCCAATGCTCCGGGCAATCGGGCTGGGTATCGCTGAAACGTTGCTCGGTGGCCTTGAGCAGGTCCTGCAGTTCTTCCCGGTCACGAATGACCTGGCTCTGCGGAGAAGCCCATGCCCCCAGGCGGCTGCCCAGCGGACGGACCTGATAATAAGCGTCCGACTCCTCAGGGGTCACCTTGACCACCCGACCCTCGATGCGCACTTGGCGCTCCAGGGTCGGCCAGAAAAACGTCATGGCCGCAAACGGCCGTGCCGCAAGCTGTTGGCCCTTGGCACTCTGATAGTTGGTGAAGAAGGTAAAGCCCTGCGCGTCCAGGCCCTTGAGCAACAGGATGCGACAGTGCGGGCGACCGTCCTGGTCGACCGTGGCCAAGGTCATGGCATTGGCCTCCACCGGTGGCTGCTCGGTCTTAACCGCGTCAGCAAACCACTGGTGGAATAAGGCAAACGGCTCGTCCGGGGCCTGGGCCTCGCTCAAACCATCCCGTGTGTAGTCACGGCGCATATCGGCCAGTGCCTGGGTCATGCGGCTTTATCCTTGTGGTTCAGCGGCTCAGTTTTTTGCCTGGTCAGTGGCCGGTGCAGCGGCCTTGGCTTTGGCTGGAGCCGGTTTTTTCGCAGCGGGCTTGGCCGGGGCTTTTTTAGCGGCTGGCTTGGCGGCGGCTTTCTTGGCAGGCGCCTTTTTGGCCGGGGCCTTGGCGGCCGGAGCCGGGGCTGGAACGTCCTGCACCGCAACCATTTCGGCGGCAGGCGGGGTCTTGCCCGATTGATACTTGCTCAGCAGCGCCAGCATGGTGGTGCGCTGGGTGAACATGATTTCCATACGACGGTTCAGGGCACGGCCCTGGTTGCTGTCGTTGGCGGCACGTGGCATCAGGTCGCCCATGCCACGCAGCATCAGACGATCCTGCTTCAAGCCGCTGAGGCTGAAGATCGAGGCGATGGATTGCGCACGTTCCTTGGTCAGCGCCTGGCTGGCCGGGGCGGTGCCGGTGGCATCGACGTGGCCCAATACCAGTACGGCGGTCTTCGGATCGGCTTCAACGGCCTTGGCGACGCGAGTGAAGGGACCGAGGGTGACCGGCAGCAACATCGCTGGACGTTTCGGGTTGTAGGAACCGTCTACCGGGGCAATCACCACCAGCACGTTGTCGCGACGCTCAAGTTGCAGGTTGCTGTCCTTGATGGCGGCGCGCAGACGCGGCTCATAGTCGTCCAGCCAGGCTTGGGTGATTTTCGGATCGGGCATCGGCACGTTGGTCACATCGACCTTGGCCAGTGGCTTGGGCTTGCTTTCGAACGGCCACCACCAGTGGGTTTCAGTGTCGTTCTTAGCGACCGCAGGGGCAGGTTCCGCGGCCTTGAGGTCGGCTTTCAGGTCGGCCTTGGCATCGGCGGCCTTTTCGTCGGCGGTCTTGGAAGAGAACGGCCACCAGCTGGAGCCGGTATCGGCCTTGGCAGCAGGCGCCGGAGCCGGCGCAGCAGCGGCAGCTGCTACCGGTGCGGCAGGCTTGGCGCCAGCAGCTGGCTTGGCGTCCGGTTTGGCATCCGGCTTGGCGTCGGTTTGGGTCACTGTATCTTTGGTCGCGGCCTTATCAGACCCAAATGACCACCAATGCCCGCCCTCGGCATCATTTTGTGGAGTTTGTGCGCAGCCGGTAATAGTGAGGCATAGCGCCAGTGCCAAGGACTTGTTCGATAACATGAGATATCCACAAAATGAGAAAAGAAACGGGGGTCTGTGTGACCCATTAAACAGACGCTTACAGAACATTAAAGTTACATCATTTCGTTCAGCGCCTTCTTATACTTGCCTTTGTAACAAAAAAACGTGAAACAGCAAGGGGTTTACAGACAACCGGCCAATATTCCGACCAACTTCTGTGCCCGTGGGTCCATAAGTACGTAAGGCCCCAATGTATTAGTCACGAAACCAAATGCTACATCATGCTCAGGGTCGGCAAAGCCGACCGAACCACCGGCACCGGGATGCCCGAAAGCACGCGGGCCAAGGCCGAAGGTGGCGTTGGGCAGTTGCGGTTGGTCCAACATGCAGCCCAGGCCAAAACGGGTCTGGGTCAATAATGTTTTATCCGGCCCGATACTGTGTTCGCGGGTCAATTGTTCAAGCATGTCGGCTTCGAGCAAACTACCGTCCAACAATCCGCTATAAAAACCCGCCAGGCTGCGCGCATTACCGTGACCATTTGCCGCTGGCTGCTGCATGCGACGCCATTCAGGTTTATTAGTGCTGGTCAGAATAGACGGGGGATTGGCAAAAGCACGCGTCGTCATGGACGCAGGTTCACGCATCATTACTTGCAGTAAACGTTGCGCGGCTTCATCGCCCATGTTGCCCTTACTGCGCGCTATATGGGCGACGCGATAAAACTCTTCATCCGCCAGGCCCACATGGAAGTCCAGCCCCAATGGCCGCGCAACCCGCGCGACGATGGACTCTCCCGGCCCGCGCCCATCGGCACGACGCAACAACTCACCGACCAGCCAGCCGTAGGTGATCGCCTCGTAGCCATGGCCTTGACCTGGCGTCCACCACGGGGCTTCGGCCGCCAGGGTATCGACCATCAGTTGCCAGTCGTAGAGCGCTTCGGTGGGCAGCATCTCGCGGATCGCCGGCAACCCGGCCTGGTGGCAGAGCAACTGGCGCAGCGTGATCGCCTCTTTCCCGGCCGCAGCAAATTCCGGCCAGTAGTGGGCGACCGGTGCATCAAGTTGCAATTTGCCTTCGGCCACCAATTGCAGGGCCGTGACGGCGGTGAAGGTCTTGGTGCAGGAGAACAGGTTGACGATGGTATCGCTGTGCCAGGCCTCGGCACCGTCCTTGTCGGCGGTGCCGGCCCACAGGTCGACAACGGTTTCACCGCCGATCTGGATGCAAAGCGCGGCACCACGCTCCTGCGGGTCTTCGAACAACGCGGCGAAAGCTTCACGTACCGCTTCGAACTGGAGTTCGTAATGACCCTGGATCTGCACCTGAACACCCTCGGAAAACACAGCAAAAAGTGGCCGACATTGTTCCAGCCCCGGCGGGTTTTGTGAACCCGTCAACCCTCAATCAATGGCCATTCCCAGCGTGTCCGCCTGCATGTCCGGCGCCCTGCCCCGCGCCTTTGCCGTCGTGCCCGTCCCTGCCGCCTTCGTTTTCACGCACGGCGCCGGCCGCCTTGGCCTTTTCCGCTTCCTTGCCCAGTTGATCAACCGCCGCCAGATTGCTTTTGCGCACACTGTCGACAAACCCCTGGAACGGTACATCGGTGATGCCCACCAGGCCGAAGTGGCCATTTTCGCCGTCGAGCAAACGCCCGGTCACCGGCTGGTCCAGGTACTGGAACCAGTGCACACCGACAATCGAGGGTTCGGCCATGGCCTGCTTGAGGAAATTGCCATAGGCCGCGCCGCGGTCTTCTTCCTTGGCCAACTGCGTCACGCCGCCCCAGAACGGCCCACGGTCGGCCGAGCCGAAGTTGAATTCGGTGATCAGCACGGGTTTGTCCAACGCCCGCAACGCGGCGAAGTCATAACCGTCCTGGGGTTTGAGGGTGTACATGTTGAAGCTCAACACATCGCAGTACTGCGCGCAGGAGGCCACGGCTTCCGGCGTGCTGACCGCATACCGGCCGCCCAACAGCAGGTGGTTGGGGGCGTGCCATTTCAGCGAGTCGGAGAGGGTCTTGAAGTAAGCATCCGCGAACGTCTTCTGGAAGTACTTGAAGTCAGCTTCGATTTCCGGGTGCTCGGGGTTGGGTACCGGCGGCTCGAAGCCGGGGTCTTCCATCAGCTCCCAGCCCTTCAACTCGATGCCCCAGGCTTTCGACAGGCCTTCTTCGTTGCGGTACTTGTCGCGCAGCTGCTTGAGGAAGGCACGCTTGGCCGGCACATCGGTGGTCATGCGCAGGGTGCCGTAGGCCAAGGCGTAACGGGACTTGGGATCGTCACCAGGGCCGGCCCAGGCCAGTTCGTTGTCGGCAAAGAAGCCAATCAACCACGGGTCATCACGATGATCGCGGGCCGCAATGGCCACGGCGCGTTCGGTGGCCATGGCAAAGCGCGGGTCGAACGGGTCGGGCATGCCGCCCCACCAGTCGGTGCCGGTACTGATGCTGGCGTAGTCGCCGACAATCGACAGCGGCAAGGTGTAGGGCACACGGTCAGCGCTGGCCAGGCTCTCGTCGCTCCAGTTGCCGACGGTGTTGAAACCCCAGGCTTGCAGGCGGTCGAGGGTGTGCGTCATCCAGCGTTTCTGGTCAAACCCTTCACCGCCATAAGTGCGCTGCAGGTTGGCGCCGTAAAAATCATACCAACGCCCGGCGCCAAAGCTGCGCCCTTCGCCCGCGCCGTTGCCGGTGCGGTTGTCGCTGCTGCCGTAATACTTGTCGAAGGGTTCGCCGCCTTTAGGCAGCGCGCCGAACATCCATTCACGGCCGGCGACGTAGGTCTGGCTGTTGTCCGGGGCCACGGTATTGACGCCCAGGGAGTAGAACGGATGCCCCTCCGGCGTCACCAAGTACCAGCGCCCATCGCGCTTCTCGGTGCGGAAAAACCCGCTGGCGTCGAACGCCGGGCCTTTGCTCCAGCCGCCATATTGGTCCAGGGCGGATTTATCCCGCGTGGCCAGCCAGCCCTGCAGTTGCTGTTGCTCCTTGGCGGCGGCGGACTTGAGTTGCTCGTCGCTGCTGACTTTTTCCGGCCAGCGCGCGCGGGTGGATTGACCGTAGGCATCCACCAGTTCGCTGTAGGCGGCCTTCAGCACCGGCTCGCTGTCCTGCACGCCGAAACGCTCCAGCAGGATGCTTTGGGCGGCGTTGGGCTTGATCATCGACAACGTCACCGAAACCACCTGGCTGCGGTCGATCTCACCCGCGCTGCTGGCGAGCAATACGCGCTGGCCGTCCACGGTGATCGGCATCGGCGGACCGGCCTTCATGCCCTGGCTCAGCGGCGAGTTGGCCTGCAGCGGTACCAACAGCGTCTGCGCCGGGCCGGCGGGCAGGTCGACGCGACTGACCAAGGTACGGCCATCACTGCTCTGCACCTTGACGTAGAGCGTCAGCGCCCAGTCCATCGCACTCTGGATGCGCAGGCTCATGGCCCCCGACTGGGACCAGTCCCAGGTACCGGTTTGCGGGCTGAGGACCAGGCTCGGTTCGGCGGCCGCGTTGAAGGTGATGCGGCGCAGCACTTCGCCTTCGGGCGTTTGTTCGGCGTTGTACTGCGGCAGGCTGGCGTCCTGGGTCGCCACCTTGACCACATCGGCAGGCCGGACGAAGTTGAACAAGGTCTGTTGCCCAGCAGGCGCGGCCATCAAGGGCGCGGCGAACAGCAAGGCAAAAAGGGCGGGCAGCGTGCGAATCATACGAACAAGGTTCTCCCAGACGGCCGGTGAATGGCCTGATGACATAATTGAGATAGACCACGAAGTGGGCGAATCCGCCCACGGTGGCTTAAGAAATTTCGCGCCTGAACGGCGGCAAGGCATTGAGGATAGCCTTGCCATAGCGTTGGGTGACCAGACGGCGGTCGAGCAAGGTGATGGTGCCCCGGTCTTCTTCGGTACGCAGCAAGCGACCGCAGGCCTGGACCAGCTTCAAGGAAGCATCCGGCACCGAGATTTCCATGAACGGATTACCGCCCCGAGCCTCGATCCACTCGGCCAAGGCCGCCTCGACCGGGTCATCCGGTACCGAGAACGGGATCTTGGCGATCACCACGTGTTCGCAGTAGGCGCCGGGCAAGTCGACACCTTCGGCGAAACTCGCAAGGCCGAACAACACGCTGGAGTCCCCACCATCCACCCGCGCCTTGTGTTTGTTCAGGGTCTCCTGCTTGGACAGGTTGCCCTGGATAAACACCTGCTTGCGCCAGTCACGGTCAAGGCCGTCGAACACGTCCTGCATCTGTTTGCGTGAAGAGAAGAGCACCAGGGTGCCGCGCGAACCCTCCACCAATCCCGGCAGGTCACGAATGATTGCCGCCGTGTGCGCTGGCGCATCCCGTGGGTCGGCCTTGAGGTCCGGCACCCGCAGCACACCCGCATCGGCGTGATGGAACGGGCTCGGCACCACCGCGGTGACGGCCTTTTTCGGCAGGCCGGCGCGCATGCGGAAACGGTCGAAGGTACCCAGTGCGGTCAGCGTGGCCGAGGTCACCAGGCAGCCGTAGGCTACGTTCCACAGGTTGCGCCGCAGCATTTCGGCCGCGAGGATCGGGCTGGCGTTGACCTCGATGTCGAACAACGCGCCGCTTTCCGACAGGGTCAGCCAGCGCGCCATGGGTGGGTTGTCTTCCGGGTCTTCGACGGTGAAGGCGGTCCACAACTCCCAGTTACCTTGGGAACGCGACAACAGGCTGCCGAACAGCGGATACCATTCTTCGGCCTGGTTGCTGGCGATACCAATGTTGACCTCGCCGTCCATGCCCTCTTTGAGCAGGTCAGTGAGGCGGGTGAACAAGTCGGTCAGGCGTGAAAAGCCCTTCTTCAGCTCAATGCCCATTTCGCGCATGTGCTCGGGGATCAACCCGCCGACGAAACGGTGACGCGGCCGCTCACGGCCCTCGACGTCTTCGCCGGGCTTGAAGTCGGCTACCTGCTCGCAGGCGCTGAACATGAACTGCTGCTGGGTCTTGATCTCCCGCGCCAGTTCCGGCACCTGTTCGATCAGCTTGCCCAGATCGCCGGGCAGCGGGTGCTGGGCCAGCAACTTGGTGAGGTTCTTGGCGGTGGTTTCCAGCCAGTCGGCGGTGGAGCGCAGGCGTGTGTAGTGGGCGAAGTGGCCGATGGCCTTGTCGGGAAGGTGATGCCCTTCGTCGAAGACGTAGAGGGTATCGCGCGGGTCGGGCAGTACAGCGCCGCCGCCCAGGGCCAGGTCGGCCAGGACCATGTCGTGGTTGGTGACGATCACATCGACCTTGCCCATGCCTTCGCGGGCTTTATAAAAAGCGCATTGACCGAAGTTGGGGCAATGGCGGTTGGTGCATTGGCTGTGGTCGGTGGTCAAGCGCGCCCAATCGGCGTCTTCCAGGGCGGTGGGCCAGCTGTCGCGGTCACCGTCCCATTTATTACCGGCCAGTTTCTCGATCATGCTGGTGAACAGCTTCTGGCTGACTTCATCCACCTCGATCTTGAAGCCTTCTTCTTCAAACAGCGACGCCGTAGCGGTTTGCGCGTGGCCTTCCTGCAACAGCACGTCAAGCTTGGACAGACACATGTAGCGCCCACGGCCCTTGGCCAGGGCGAAGGTGAAGTTGAGGCCGCTGTTGCGCATCAGGTCGGGCAAGTCTTTGTAGACAATCTGCTCTTGCAGGGCGACGGTGGCGGTGGCGATCACCAGCCGCTTGCCGGCGGCCTTGGCGGTCGGGATCGCGGCCAGGCTGTAGGCCACGGTCTTGCCGGTACCGGTGCCGGCCTCGACGGCCACGACCGCGGGCTCACCCTCGCGGCGACCTTCGTCGTCGGTGTCGATATCCCCGAGGACCTTGGCCACTTCGGCGATCATCAGGCGTTGGCCATAACGCGGTTTCAAGCTCTTGGCTTCGAGAAAACGCGAATAGGCGCCCTGGATCGTGGTTTTGAGTTCAGTGCTGATCATGGATAGTCGGGCGCAAAAAACGCTGGATAAATTTTCAGTGGTTCGGATCGGCCGCTATCATACCCCGCTAATTAATCCCGCGCAGAACGGAGTACCACAATGACCGCGTTTAGCCTCGCTTACACCCTGCATGTATTGGCCGCCCTGGTGTGGGTCGGCGGTATGTTTTTCGCCTGGATGATCCTGCGCCCCGCCGCAGTGGCGGCACTTGAAGGCCCTGCCCGGCTCAAACTGTGGGCGAATGTGTTTCAACGTTTTTTCGTGTGGGTGTGGGTGGCGGTGCTGGTTTTGCCGATCAGCGGTGTGGGCCTGCTGCAACTGCGTTTCAGCGGTTTTGAGACGGCGCCGCGTTATGTGCAGGTGATGATGGGTTTGTACCTAGTGATGACGGCGCTGTTTATCCGCATTCAGGCCTTGAAATTCCCGGAACTGCGCAAGGCGGTGGCGGCCGAAGATTGGCCGGCGGGTGCAGCTGCGTTGGGTCAGATTCGCAAGCTGGTGGGAATCAATCTGATCGTGGGGTTGTTGGTGGTGGCAATTGCTTCAGCCCGGCCGATGTTCTGAGGCAACCATTAGTCCACTATCGGGAGCACCCCCCCTCCCACATTTGGAATGCATTCCAATGTGGGAGGGGGCTTGCTCCCGATAGCGCCAGGCCAGCCGATTTAGAGCCGCTGGATAGTCACAGTGCCCGCTGGCCCAGCAGGCCCCGGCTGCCCTTCCAACCCTGGGCGGCCTTTCTCGCCACCGTCGGCGCGGTACACCAGGCAGCCCTTGGACGCGCCGCCGCGACCCGGTTTACCCGCCGTGCCCGCCAGGCCACCGGGGCCACCGTCCACCCACACCTTGATCTGCTGCGCGGGGAAGTCCTGCGGCAACTCAACCCGCACCTGCGCACCGGCCGCGCCGGGCAAACCATCGCCGCCGTTATCACCATTGGCACCACGACCGGCCGAGCCCCACGTGCAACCCGGATCTTCGCCATTGGCGCCATCCAGACCGGCATAACCTTGGGCACCGGCACCGCCACGGGCGTCTACCGAGAGTTCTTCAGCGGCCAGGGAATTGATGCGCAAGGTCAGGTCACGCCCGGCCTTGGCAGGTTTTTCATGGGTACCGGGAGCGCCGCGTGAGGTGATCTGGCTGCCGTGGTCCAACTGCGCATGGCGCACCTGCAATTGCAGTGCGGTGTTGCCGGGCACAATGGCGATGCGGGCGTCGCGGCCCAAATGCAGCTCATCCACCGTGACCTGGCTGATGGTGGCCGGAATCAGCAAGGTGCCGTAGTCCGCCACGTCCAGGCGCTCCAGCTGCAACACACTGGTGCTGCTGGGCAGGCGCATCAGCGAGTTGGTTTCAACACTGACGCTCTGGGCCAGGGCAACGGGGCTGACCAACAGGGCCAACAGAAAAACCTTACGCATCATGGGGCTCCTGACTTATTTCTGATTTTTTCTTTGGACGCACAGTAACGACTTCCACGGGCGCTTTGCCAGTGAAGGATCAAAAAAGTTAATAAAGGGGGAGGATTGGCAGCAATGCCCCTGTGGATCCCACAGGGGCAAGGGCCGTCAGCGGTTGATCTGGATTTCCGTGCGGCGGTTCAAGGCGCGGCCTTCAGCGGTTTTGTTGTCGGCTACCGGATGGCTCTCGCCCGCGCCGGTCACCGAGACAAAGTTGCTGCGCGGCACACCGGCGCCGATCAGGTAATCGGTGACCGAATGGGCGCGTTTTTCCGAGAGCCTTTGGTTGTAGGCATCTTTGCCGACGCTGTCGGTGTGGCCACTGACCCGCAGTTGGGCGCCAGGGGCTTCCTGTTTCAAGCGCGTGGCGACGGTATCGAGCTTGGTTTTATCCGCCGCCGTCAACTGGGCCGAATCGAACTGGAAGTGCACATCACGAATCACGATGGTTTCCTCCTTGACCACCACGACTTCCTCAACCACCACCGGTGGCGGTGCGGGTGGGCAACCGTCGGCGTCCACCTGCACACCTTTCGGCGTGCCCGGGCACTTATCGCGGCTGTCCGGCACGCCATCGCCGTCCTCGTCGCCATCGCCGTGCACCCAGCAATAGGCACCGGCCATGCCGCCGACCAGCAACGCGCCGTAGCCTGCGTAGGCCGAGCTTTCAGTGGCACCGATCGCCGCGCCGGTCACGCCGCCAACCGCGGCGCAGGTGGGCCAATCGGTTTTTTGCAAGCCTGCGCAACCTGTCAATACTCCGGTTAGCAGAACCAAGGGTAGAGCTGTCCGCATGATGCTCATCTGATTTCTCCTGAGGGGATCGGCGGGGGCCGATGGGTGGAGTAAAGACGGCTCTTTTCATCTGCGCCACTACGCCGCGGCCCCGTATTCATTGAGGCTCGTCGCTTTTGTAGGACTTTTCACTGCCACCCGCTCTAGGCCCACACGCTCAGCCGCGCTAGTCTCTACGGTCCTGATGTGAGGATCTCTGATGACCGCCGGTATTTCTGCCCGTACACCCCAGCAAGCCCTGGCCGCCTTGCTCGACTTGCACCAGCCCAAACGCCTGCTGCTGTTGGGCGCCAGCCAATTCCCGGCGCTGGAGGCGTTTCAAGCGGCGCACCCCGACACCCAAGTAGCCCTCGCCCCACCCGGGCCACTGCCGGCGGAGCTGGCGGCGCAGCGTTTTGACCTGGCACTGGTGGTCGATTGCCTTGAGCACCTGTCAAAACCGCAAGGCCTGACCCTGCTGGGCGGCATCCGTAACCTCAACGCCAGCCGCATTGCGGTGCTGGTGGACCTGGGCGCCTGCGACTGGAAGGACACCGACTTCTTCTCCCTGGCCCTGCAGGCCGGCGAGCGTTTCCAGCGTGACGAGCAGGTTCTGACGCTGTTTACCTACGATCTGCTTGACTATAAACAGGTGCCGGACTGGCTCAACGCCCGCTTTTGGGCCAACCCGGAAAACTTTGGAAAGTATTGGTGGTAACCCGATGAGTACATCCATTTGCCCCTGCGGCAGTGGCAACCTGCTGGATGCCTGCTGCGGCCATTATCACGCCGGGCACCCGGCGCCCTGCGCCACCGCGTTGATGCGCTCGCGCTACAGCGCCTATGTGCTGGGCCTGGTCGACTATCTAGTGGCTACTACTTTGCCCGCGCAACAGGCGGGCCTGGACCGCCATGCCATCGGTGCCTGGAGTGCCCAGAGCACCTGGCTCGGCCTTGAGGTGGAAAGCTCCGAGGTGTTCGGCGGCCAGCCGGAACACGCGTTCGTGACCTTCACCGCGCGCTGGCATGACAGCACCGGTGAACATAGCCACCGCGAGCAGTCCTCTTTCGTACAGAATGACGGGCGCTGGTACTTCATCGACCCGACGGTGGAAGTGAAGGTCGGGCGCAATGATGCCTGCCTGTGCGGCAGTGGGCAGAAATTCAAGAAGTGCTGCTCCAGCTACCTCTAACCACGACAGGACTCACGCCATGCTTCGAATGTACAGCTTGATGCTGGCGTTAACCCTCACCCTCACCGGCTGCGCGTCGTGGTTCGAAGACGATTCGCCCCCTCCTCACGTCTCCTTGGTGAAAGTCGAGGTGGTGCGCGCCAAGCTGCTGGAGCAGAAGTTCAAGCTGTACTTTCGCGTGGACAACCGCGACGACGCCGACCTGACCGTGCGCGGCCTGATCTACAAGGTCACCCTGGGCGACTTCGTGCTCACCGAGGGTGAGTCTGACGAATGGCTGACCGTACCGCCGCGCAGTCATAAGTTTTTCCGGGTGTCGGTGCGCACTAACCTCTGGCCGCAGATCCGTGATGTGGTGCAGATGTTGAAAAAACCCGACCGGCCCGTGCCCTATCGCCTGGAGGGTGAGCTGAAAACCGGATTATTCATCGGTTATGACGTGCAGGTGAACCACAATGGCGAGATAATCCCCGGCGATTTTATTCCGGAGCGACATCGATGACTCAGCAACCCCATGTCCATGGTCCTGACTGCAACCACGATCACGATCACGATCACGATCACCATGATCACGACCACGGCCATGTCCACGGCCCGAACTGCGGCCACGCCCACCAGGAGCCGGTGCGCAATGCCTTGAAGGACGTTGGTCGCAACGATCCTTGCCCCTGCGGCAGCGAGAAGAAATTCAAGAAGTGCCACGGGGCTTAATGCCCTGACCCTGTAGGAGCGGACTTGCTGTGGTGAGCGGGCTTCCTGTGGTGAGCGGGCTTGCCCCGCGCTGGGCTGCGCAGCAGCCCCAACACATTCAACGCGGTCTCTCAGACACAACCCAACCTCAGGTTTTAGGGCCGCTTCGCGCCCCAGCGCGGGGCAAGCCCGCTCACCACAGCAAGCCCGCTCGCCGCAAAAACAACCCCACTTCCCACCCACTAGCCGAACGTTCAGCCAGCAGTGCGCGGCCTTGCGCGTCGTCCCCAGGTGATGCTGCCGGACCCGGCGCTGTTTGCCGAGGTGTATGGCGTGCAGGTGCGTATCGAGCGGTGCTCGCAGCGGTCGCTGCAGGTGTTGGTGGATGGCGCCGTGTGATTGGCTTCTAAGGGTATGCGCAAATGTTTCATTGAATTTTCGCACACCCAACATTACCTATACCTACAGGCATCCGCTCAAGCATCACCACTTTTGGAGAGCTTCATGATCGACTTGTATTACTGGACCACCCCCAACGGCCACAAAGTATCGTTGTTCCTGGAAGAAGCCGGCCTGCCCTATAAGGTGCACCCGATCAATATTGGCCAGGGCGACCAGTTCAAGCCTGACTTCCTGAAGATCGCTCCCAACAACCGCATTCCCGCCATCGTCGATCAGAACCCGACCGACGGCGGCGCGCCGATTTCGCTGTTTGAATCCGGCGCGATCCTTTTGTACCTCGCGGAAAAAACCGGCCAGTTCATCCCAAAAGACCTGCGCGGTCGCCAGGAAGCGCTGCAATGGCTGTTCTGGCAAATGGGCGGCCTGGGGCCGATGGCGGGCCAGAATCATCACTTCAGCCAGTTCGCGCCGGAGAAGATTCCTTACGCGATCAAGCGCTATGTGGAGGAAACCGCGCGTCTTTACGGCGTGCTGGACCGGCGTCTGGCCGGTCGTGCGTTCGTGGCGGGTGAGGACTACAGCATTGCCGACATGGCGATCTACCCATGGATTGTTTCCCACAAGTGGCAGAGCCAGCGCCTGGAAGATTTCCCACACGTGCAACGCTGGTTCAACAGCATCAAGGAACGGCCGGCGACGGTTCGGGCGTATGAACTGGTGCAGAAAGTGAACCCGCCAAAGGCCTGATCACCATTTTTACATTCCACTCGTTCAAATGTGGGAGGAGGCGTGCCCTCTCCCACATTGTTGTGTGTCCGTCTCAC
Source organism: Pseudomonas sp. QC2 (assembly GCF_002859085.1). Lineage (NCBI taxonomy): Bacteria > Pseudomonadati > Pseudomonadota > Gammaproteobacteria > Pseudomonadales > Pseudomonadaceae > Pseudomonas > Pseudomonas sp. QC2. The sequence continues at coordinate 726,352 of NZ_PKKS01000023.1, read as the reverse complement.
GATCTCACGCAATTGCCAAAACTCCCGCTTGCGTCGTCCCGCCGCGCTCACTAACGTAGCGCCTTTACTGACGCTACCCCCGCAGGAGCTTTGCCATGGCCTCGCCAGCCCTCTCACATTTTCTTCCCCGGTTCGGCGTTGCCGCGGCAGTGGCCAGTGCATTAAGCCTGGCCGGTTGCCAGCTCCAGAGCACCCAGGACACCCTGACCCCTGTTGCCGGCGTACAGCCGATCAAAGGCCTGGCGCAGAACGTATCGGTACGCCGCAATGCCCAAGGCATGCCGCTGATCGAAAGCAACACCTTCCATGACGCGCTGTTCAGCCTCGGTTACGTGCACGCCAGCGACCGCATCACCCAAATGGTCACCCTGCGCCTGTTGGCCCAGGGTCGCCTGGCGGAAATGTCCGGACCCGACGTACTGGATGTCGACCGCTTCATGCGGGCGGTCAACCTTAAGAAAAGCGCCGGCGAGCTGTATAACGCCTCCAGCCCACGCCTCAAGCGCTTTTTTGAAGTGTATGCGCGTGGCGTCAACGCCTACCTGTTCCGCTACCGCGACAAGCTGCCGCCGGACCTGGCCCAGACCGGCTACAAGCCCGAGTACTGGAAGCCGGAAGATTCGGCGCTGCTGTTCTGCCTGCTGAATTTCAGCGAGTCGGCCAACCTGCAGGAAGAAATTTCATCGCTGGTGCTGGCGCAGAAAGTCGGCGTCGACAAGCTGGCCTGGCTCACGCCAAGCGCGCCGGATGAAGCGATCCCGCTGGCCGAGGCCGAGAAACTCAAGGGCGTCAACCTGGGCCAGGTCACCGGGCTCGCCGGGCTGGACGCGGTTGGCCAGCAACTGAGCAGTCTCAATTCACTGGCGGTCACCACCTCGAGCAACTGGGCGATCGGCCCGCAACGCAGCCGCAGCGGTAAAAGCCTGCTGGCGGGCGACCTCGCCGCCCAGCCGCAAGCGCCGTCGCCCTGGAGCTACGTGCAGATCCGCGCACCCAAGTACCAGGCCGTGGGCGCCTCGATTGCCGGCCTGCCGACGCTGTTGTCCGGCTTCAACGGCAAAGTCGCGTGGAGCATGAGCACCGTCAAGGGCGACACCCAGGACCTGTTCCTGGAAAAAGTCAGACGCCAGGGCAGCGCGTTGTACTACGAGAACAACGGTAAATGGCTACCGGCGGGCGTGCGCAACGAAACCTTCTTCGTCAAAGGCCAACGCTCGATTCGCGAAGTGGTGTACGAAACCCGCCACGGTGCCCTGCTCAACAGCAGCCAAGCGCTGACCACTGGCCTGGGCCTGGCCCTGCAAACCGCCGACTTCAAGGACGACAAGAGCCTGGACGCGTTCTTCGACCTGTCCCGCGCACAAAACGCCGGTAAAGCCTCGGACGCGACCCGCGAGATTCGCGCCATCGCGCTGAACATGGTGTTCGCCGACGCCAGCAACATTGGCTGGCAAGTCACCGGCCGCTTCCCCAACCGCCGCGAAGGCGAAGGCCTGTTGCCGTCACCGGGCTGGGACACACGCTTCGACTGGGACGGTTACGCCGACGCGATGCTGCACCCCTATGACCAGGACCCGCCGCAAGGCTGGATCGGCACTGCCAACCAACGCACCGCGCCGCGCGGTTACGGCATGCAGTTATCCAACTCCTGGGACGCCCCGGAGCGCAGCGAGCGCCTGGCGCAACTGGCCAATGCCGGCAAGCATGACAGCCGTAGCATGATCGCCATGCAGTACGACCAGACCACCACGTTCGCCGCCAAGCTCAAGACTATGTTCCAGGCGCCCGGCATGGCCCAGCCGCTGAAACAGGCGATTGATGCGCTGCCAGCGGCCGAACAGGCCAAGGCCCGTGAAGCGCTGAGCCGCCTGATGGCTTTTGACGGTCGCCTGGTGGCCACTTCCGCCGACGCCGCGCTCTACGAACTGTTCCTGCAGGAAAGCACCAAGCAGATCTTCCTCGACGAACTCGGCCCGGAAAACAGCGCCAGCTGGAAGGCATTTGTCAGCAACGCCAGCCTGTCCTATGCCGCCCAGGCCGACCACTTGCTGGACCGTGAAGACAGCCCATTCTGGGATGACGTGCGCACCCCACAGAAAGAAGACAAACCGGCCATTCTAGCCCGCAGCCTCGCCGCCGCGATCAGCGTCGGTGACAGCCAGTTGGGTGCCGATCACAAGGCCTGGCAATGGGGCAAACTGCACACCACCACCTGGAAAAACATCAATGGCCAGGTGATTCGCGGCCCACTGGCGTCCGGTGGTGACCACAACACCTTGAACCCGGCGCCCTACAGCTGGGGCCAGGACTTCACCACCACCCAAGTGCCGGCGCTGCGCATGATTGTCGACTTCGGCCAGGCGGAACCGATGATGGGCCAGGGCGGCATCGGCCAGTCCGGCAACCCGGCCAGCCCGAACTATGCCACTGGCATCGACCCGTCGCTCAAGGCGCAATACCTGAGCTTCCCGATGCAACCGCAGAATTTCGAGAAGGTGTATGGGAAGGCGAGGCTGACCCTGACGCCCGGTAAATAACCGGGTCAACGTGTGGGGTGGCTTGTTGTGGTGAGCGGGCTTGCCCCGCGCTGGGGCGCGAAGCGGCCCCAACCCAGTTACCACGTGTTTCCAGTCAGAAACAGGTCGCCTGGTTTTAGGGCTGCTTCGCAGCCCAGCGCGGGGCAAGCCCGCTCACCACACAAGCCCGCTCACCCCAAATAGTTAATCGAACTTCTCCTCCTCCGCCCGCCTCCTACCTGATAAGCCCACCTCCCCCGGTCACCCCATGGACCTCGTCATCGCCCGCCCCGAAGGCCTCTACTGCCCCGCCGGAGATTTCTACATCGACCCCTGGCGCCCGGTGGAACGCTCGGTCATCACCCACGCCCACGGCGACCATGCTCGCACCGGCAACCAGCACTATCTGGCGGCCGCTCCCGGCGAAGGTATCCTGCGTTCACGCCTGGGCCAGGACATCAACCTGCAGACCCTGGCCTATGGCGAAAAACTTCTACACCATGGCGTCACCCTAAGTTTCCACCCGGCCGGGCATGTGCTCGGCTCGGCCCAGGTGCGCCTGGAATACCAGGGTGAAGTCTGGGTCGCGTCCGGCGACTACAAGGTCGAGCCCGACGGTACCTGCGCGCCCTTCGAACCGGTGCGTTGCCACACGTTTATCACCGAATCCACCTTCGGCCTGCCGATCTACCGCTGGCAGCCCCAGGCGCAGATCTTCGCCGGGATCAACGACTGGTGGCAGGCGAACATCGCCGCCGGCAAAGCCAGCGTGTTGTTCTGTTATTCCTTCGGCAAGGCCCAGCGCATCCTGCATGGTATCGACGCCAGCATCGGCCCGATCCTCAGCCACGGCGCGGTCGAGCCGTTGAACCGGGTGTACCGCGAGGCTGGCATCTACATCCCTGAAACGCTTTACGCCGGTGACTTCAAGAAGACCGATCCGCTGTTACGCCAGGCCCTGATCATCGCCCCCCCGTCTGCGGGCGGCAGCAGTTGGATCAAGCGCTTCGGCGACTACAGCGACGCCTTCGCCAGCGGCTGGATGCGCTTGCGCGGCACCCGCCGACGACGCGGGGTCGACCGTGGTTTTGTGCTGTCGGACCACGCCGACTGGCCGGGCCTGTTGTGGGCCATCGAGCAAACCGGCGCGGAACGGGTGATGGTGACCCACGGTTCTGTCGGCGTATTGGTACGCCATCTGCGGGAAAAAGGCCTGGATGCCATGGGTTTCACCACTGAATACGGCGATGACGAAGAGGAGGCCAGCGCATGAAGGCCTTCGCCGAGCTGTACGCCAACCTCGACGCCACCACCTCGAGCAACGCCAAGCTGGCGGCGCTGCAGGCGTATTTTCGCCATGCCGCGCCGGAAGATGCAGCCTGGGCCGTGTACTTTCTGTCCGGCGGACGGCCGCGGCAATTGGTACCCACGCGTCTGTTGAGGGACATGGCCACCGAAGCGTCCGGCATCGAGCCGTGGCTGTTTGAAGAGAGCTACCAGTCGGTGGGCGACCTGGCGGAGACCATTTCCCTGCTGCTGCCGGAATCCCCCTACACCTCAGAAGACGGCCTGGCGGTGTGGCTGGAGGAAAAACTCTTGCCTCTGCGTGGCCTGCCTCCGCTGGACTTGGCAGCACGGCTCCCTGCGTTATGGGCGCAACTGGATCAGCCGAGCCTGATGGTGTGCATCAAGTTGATCACCGGCAGTTTTCGTGTGGGTGTGTCGAAGTTGCTGGTCACCCGCGCCCTTGCCGCGATGGCCGAACTCGACAGCAAGCGCGTGGCCCAGCGGTTGGTGGGCTACACCGATCTGTCCAATCGCCCTACGCCTGAGGGCTACCTCAAGCTGATCGCCCCTGAATCGTCCGACGAACATGCGCAACGGGGCGGGCAGCCTTATCCGTTTTTTCTCGCTCACGGCTTGGCGCAACCGGTGGAGCAGTTCGACACCTTGCTGGGTTCTCCCGCCGATTGGCAGGTCGAGTGGAAGTGGGATGGCATCCGTGCGCAGTTGGTCAAGCGTGACGGCCGTCTGTGGATCTGGTCACGGGGGGAAGAGCTGGTGACCGAGCGCTTCCCCGAACTCCACAGCCTGGTGAGCGGCTTGCCCGACGGCACGGTGATCGACGGCGAGATCGTGGTGTGGAAAGACGCGGTGCAACCCTTCGCTCAGTTGCAACAGCGCATCGGCCGCAAAACCCTGAGCAAAAAGGTACTGGAGGATGCCCCGGTCGCGGTCCTGGCGTACGACCTGCTGGAACATCAGGGTGACGACTGGCGCAACCACACCCAGGCCGAGCGCCGCGCCCAGCTTGAGCAGGTGATTGCCGGGTGTAACCAGCCTGTATTGCTGGCGTCCCCTCTGCTGACGGCAAACAGTTGGCAGGACCTGGCAGAACAGCGCGAAGCCTCCCGCAGCCTCGGCGTGGAAGGCATGATGCTCAAGGCGCGTGATGGACTGTACGGCGTGGGCCGTACCAAGGACATGGGCGTGTGGTGGAAGTGGAAGGTCGACCCGTTCAGCGTCGACGCGGTGTTGATCTACGCCCAACGTGGCCACGGCCGACGCGCCAGTCTCTACAGCGACTACACCTTCGCGGTGTGGGACGGCCCGTCCGGCAGCGAACGTACGCTGGTGCCCTTTGCCAAGGCCTACTCAGGGCTGACCGACGAAGAGATGCGCAAGGTCGACGCGATTGTGCGCAAGACCACGGTGGAAAAGTTCGGCCCGGTGAGCAGCGTGACGCCGAGCATGGTGTTTGAATTGGGGTTTGAAGGGATTGCCCTGTCCAAGCGGCATAAGAGCGGGATTGCGGTGCGGTTTCCACGGATGTTGCGCTGGCGGCAGGATAAATCCGTGGAAGAAGCTGACAACCTCGCCACCCTGCAAGACCTCCTGACCTGACACCGACCAACATGACCTTAAATGATGCACTGAATTTTCAATGCCCATTTTCGGGCATCACCTACACTCAGAACGCCCTTGTCCCACCTTTTAAAACGATCATTCGGAACTACATTCGGAACTATGGTGCAGAAATTGCTACTTGTGATCCGTCTGACACCGTTCAGTAACAGTCCTAAACGCGCCACAAGCGCTTATCTTGGTTTCCAGGGATTACATAATGAAAAAAGCATTGCTGACCCTTTCTGCACTGGCTCTGTGCATGGCCGCCGGTTCCGCGCTGGCCAAGGAATACAAGGAATTGCGTTTTGGTGTCGATCCGTCTTACGCGCCGTTCGAATCCAAGGCCGCCGACGGCAGCCTGGTAGGCTTCGATATCGACCTGGGCAATGCGATCTGCGCTGAGCTGAAAGTGAAGTGCAAATGGGTCGAAAGCGATTTCGACGGCATGATTCCAGGCCTGAAAGCCAACAAGTTCGACGGCGTGATTTCGTCCATGACCGTGACCCCGGTGCGCGAAAAGGCTATCGACTTCTCCAACGAGCTGTTCTCCGGCCCGACGTCGCTGGTGTTCAAGAAAGGCGCTGGCTACTCGACGCCTGAGTCCCTCAAGGGCAAATCCGTGGGCTACGAGCAAGGCACCATCCAGGAAGCCTACGCCAAGGCCGTACTGGATAAAGCCGGTGTGACCACCAAGGCCTACGCCAACCAGGACCAGGTGTATGCCGACCTGACTTCCGGGCGCCTCGACGCTTCCGTGCAGGACATGCTGCAAGCCGAACTGGGCTTCCTGAAGTCGCCAGCCGGTGCTGGTTATGAAGTCAGCGCAGCCATCGACGACCCACTGCTGCCGTCGAAAACCGCCATCGGTATCAAAAAAGGTAACACTGAACTGAAGGCGCTTTTGGATAAAGGTATCAAAGCGTTACACGATGATGGCACCTACGCCACTATCCAGAAGAAACACTTTGGCGATCTGAACCTGTACAGCGGCAAATAATGCCTGGAGCGCCCTTCCATGGGAGGGGCGCTTTTTTATCGCCATAGGTCCTGATTTATGTTCGAAGAATTGTTGCAAACCCTCGGGTTGAGCGCGCTCAGCTTGAAGGGTTTCGGCCCGCTGTTGCTGCAAGGCACCTGGATGACTATCAAGTTGTCGGTGCTGTCCCTGGCCGTCAGCGTGTTGCTGGGCCTGCTCGGCGCCAGCGCCAAACTGTCCAGCCTGCGCTTGCTGCGTATCCCCGCCCAGCTCTACACCACGTTGATCCGCGGCGTGCCCGACCTGGTGCTGATGCTGCTGATTTTCTACAGCCTGCAAACCTGGCTCACCGGCCTGACTGATTTCATGGAATGGGAATACATCGAGATTGACCCCTTCAGCGCCGGGGTGATCACCCTGGGCTTTATCTACGGTGCGTATTTCACCGAGACCTTCCGTGGCGCCATCCTTGCCGTGCCGCGCGGCCAACTGGAAGCCGCCACGGCCTACGGCCTCAAGCGCGGGCAACGGTTTCGCTACGTGACCTTCCCGCAGATGATGCGCTTTGCCTTGCCGGGTATCGGCAATAACTGGATGGTGATGCTCAAGGCCACGGCACTGGTGTCGATCATCGGCCTGGCCGACCTGGTCAAGGCCGCCCAGGACGCGGGCAAGAGCACTTACCAACTGTTCTATTTCCTGGTGCTCGCTGCACTCATCTATTTGCTGATCACCAGCGCGTCCAACTTTGTCCTGCGCCGTCTTGAACGTCGCTACTCCGCAGGCTCCCGGGAGGCAGTGCGATGATTGAGCTCTTGCAGGAATACTGGCGCCCTTTCCTTTATAGCGACGGCCAGCACATCACCGGCCTGGCCATGACGATGTGGTTGCTCACGGCCGCACTCGTCATCGGCTTCGTGGTGTCGATCCCGCTGTCCATCGCCCGGGTATCGCGCAACCCGCTGGTACGTTGGCCGGTGCAGTTCTACACCTACCTGTTCCGGGGCACGCCGCTCTATATCCAGTTGCTGATCTGCTACACCGGCATCTACAGCATCGCCGCCGTGCGGGCGCAACCGGTGTTGGATGCGTTCTTTCGCGATGCGATGAACTGCACCATCCTGGCGTTCGCCCTCAACACATGCGCCTACACCACCGAGATTTTCGCCGGTTCCATACGCAGCATGGCCCACGGTGAAGTCGAAGCGGCCAAGGCCTACGGCTTGAGCGGCTGGAAGTTGTACGCCTACGTGATCATGCCATCGGCGTTGCGCCGCTCGTTGCCGTACTACAGCAACGAAGTGATTCTGATGCTGCACTCGACCACGGTAGCCTTTACCGCGACGATTCCGGACATCCTGAAAGTGGCACGGGATGCCAACTCGGCTACCTTCATGACCTTTCAATCATTCGGTATCGCTGCGCTGATCTACCTGACCGTGACCTTTGCGCTGGTCGGTCTGTTTCGTCTGGCGGAACGCCGCTGGCTGGCTTTCCTCGGGCCGAGCCATTAAGGAGCATTCATGCGGCATCACGTCCATGAGCTGATTGCGCCGGTGCCAGGCACGGCGCGGCAGATTCACAGTTTTCACTTCGGCCCGGAGCAGGCCGAGGGCAAGATCTACATCCAGTCATCGCTGCATGCCGACGAGCTACCGGGCATGCTGGTGGCGTGGCACCTCAAGGTGCAGCTGGCGAAGCTGGCAGCGGCAGGCCGCCTGCGCAGCGAGATCGTGCTGGTGCCCATCGCCAATCCAGTGGGCCTGGAACAGGTGTTGATGGATATCCCGTTGGGTCGCTATGAGCTGGAGAGCGGGCAGAACTTCAATCGCCTGTTTGTCGACCTCAGTGAAGCCGTCGGCAACCAGATCGAAGACTTGCTCGGGGATGATCCCCGGCACAACACCGAACTGATCCGCACGGCGCTGTCCACCGCGCTCGCCGCGCAAAGTGCCGACACCCAGTTGCAATCCCAGCGCCTGGTGCTGCAACGCCTGGCCTGCGACGCCGATATGGTGCTGGACCTGCATTGCGACTTCGAAGCCGTGGCGCACCTGTACACCACGCCCGAGGCGTGGCCGCAGGTGGAGCCGCTGGCGCGGTACATCGGTTCGGAAGCGAATTTGCTCGCGACCGATTCCGGTGGGCAGTCCTTCGATGAGTGTTTCACCTTGGTGTGGTGGCAGTTGCAGCAACGCTTCGGCAAGCGCTTCCCGATCCCCATGGGCAGTTTTTCGGTAACCGTCGAACTGCGCGGCCAGGGCGACGTCAACCACGGCTTGGCGGCGCTCGACTGCCAGGCGATCATCGATTACTTGATTCACTTCGGCGCCATTGCGGGCGATGCAGCACCGCTGCCCGACCTGCCCTACCCGGCCACGCCGCTGGCCGGCGTCGAACCGGTGGCAACGCCGGTGGGCGGCCTGCTGGTGTTCAGCGCCCTGCCCGGTGAATACCTGGAAGCCGGGCAACTGATCGCCGAAATCATCGACCCCATTTCCGACCGCGTAACGCCCGTGCACTGCCGACAGGCCGGCCTGCTTTACGCCCGTTCGCTGCGCCGCATGGCCACTGCCGGGATGGTCATCGGCCATGTCGCAGGCGCCGAGGCCTACCGCAGCGGCTACCTACTTTCGCCTTGAGGATGCACGCCCCATGTACAAATTGACCGTTGAAGGCCTGCATAAAAGCTATGGCGACAATGAGGTGCTCAAAGGTGTTTCGCTCAAGGCCAAGACCGGCGACGTGATCAGCCTGATCGGCGCCAGCGGCTCGGGCAAAAGCACTTTTTTGCGCTGTATCAACTTCCTGGAAACCCCCAACGACGGCGCGATGACCCTCGACGGGCAGCCGATCCGCATGGTCAGCGACCGCCACGGCATGCGCGTGGCCGATGACGCCGAATTGCAGCGCCTGCGCACGCGGCTGGCAATGGTGTTCCAGCACTTCAACCTGTGGAGCCACATGAGCGTGCTGGAAAACATCACCATGGCCCCGCGCCGGGTATTGGGTTGCAGTAAGAAGGACGCCGAAGACCGCGCCCGTCGCTACTTGGACAAGGTGGGGTTGCCGGCGCGCGTGGCCGATCAATACCCGGCGTTCCTGTCCGGCGGCCAGCAGCAACGGGTGGCCATCGCCCGGGCGTTGGCGATGGAACCGGAGGTGATGCTGTTCGACGAACCCACGTCGGCCCTCGACCCGGAGTTGGTGGGCGAAGTGTTGAAGGTGATCCAGGGACTGGCCGAGGAAGGCCGCACCATGATCATGGTGACCCACGAGATGAGCTTTGCGCGCAAGGTGTCGAGCCAGGTGCTGTTCCTGCACAAGGGCCTGGTGGAAGAGCAAGGCGCGCCGGAAGACGTGCTGGGCAATCCGAAGAGCGAACGCCTGCAGCAGTTCCTGAGTGGCAACTTGAAGTAAACCTTTGCCCGCTCTGGAAGGTCTGTGGAATAGGCCTTCCAGAGTGTCAGCCGCCGTATGGCAAAACCCATCGACTTCGCCAAACAATGGTTTGCCGCCAAAGGCTGGAAGCCGTTCGCCTTTCAAAAAGACGTGTGGGCGGCGGTCAAGGACGGCCGGTCAGGATTGCTGCATGCCAGTACCGGCGCGGGTAAAACCTACGCGCTGTGGTTTGCGGCGCTTAATCGCTTCGCCCTCACTCGCCCGCCGGTGACGGGTAAGCGCAAGCCACCCGCCGAACCGCTGACGGTGCTGTGGATCACGCCCATGCGAGCCCTTGCGGCCGACACTGCGCGCGCCCTCGAAGCACCGCTTGAGGCTTTACAGATCCCCTGGAGCATCGGCCTGCGTACCGGCGATACCAGCAGCAGCGAGCGCGCCCGTCAGACCCGTCGCCAACCCACCGCACTGGTCACCACCCCGGAAAGCCTGACCTTGATGCTCGCCCGCGCCGACAGCGAAGCGAGCCTTGCGCACCTGCGCATGGTGGTCGTGGATGAATGGCATGAATTGATCGGCAACAAGCGCGGCGTGCAGTTGCAACTGGCGCTGGCGCGGCTGCGGCGTTGGCATCCGGAATTGATGGTGTGGGGCATTTCGGCGACCTTGGGCAACCAATCCCACGCCCTGGAAGTTTTGGTCCCACAAGGGGGTGGGATCAATGTGCAGGGGCAAACGGTCAAGCGGCTGGAAGTCGACACCTTGCTGCCGCCCGTCGCCGAGCGCTTTCCCTGGGCTGGGCATATCGGCTTGAAAATGCTGCCCCAAGTGGTGGCCGAGGTCGACGCCAGCCGCAGCTGCCTGGTGTTTACCAATACACGGGCGCAATCGGAAATCTGGTACCAGGCGCTGCTGGACGCCCGCCCCGATTGGGCCGGGGTGATCGCCCTGCACCATGGCTCGCTGTCACGCGAGACCCGCGACTGGGTGGAGCGGGCGCTCAAAGACGGCCATCTCAAGGCGGTGGTGTGTACGTCCAGCCTGGACCTGGGGGTGGATTTTCTGCCGGTGGAGCGGGTGCTGCAGATTGGCTCGGCCAAGGGTGTGGCGCGCCTGATGCAGCGTGCCGGACGTTCAGGGCATGCACCGGGACGGCCGTCGCGGGTGACGCTGGTGCCGACCCACAGCCTGGAACTGGTGGAAGCCGCCGCCGCCCAGGATGCGATTGCCCAGCGGCGTATCGAAGCACGGGAATCGCCTCACAAACCCTTGGATGTGCTCGTACAACATTTGGTGAGCATGGCCCTGGGCGGTGGCTTTACGCCGGATGCGCTGCTGGCGGAAGTACGTGGCGCTTGGGCGTATCGCGAGCTGACGGATGCAGACTGGGCCTGGGCGCTGGGGTTTGTGCGCCATGGCGGTCTGTCGCTGACCGCTTACCCGGATTACCGCCGCGTGGAGCCGGACGAGCACGGCATCTGGCGCGTACCCGATGCGCGGCTGGCACGCCGTCATCGGATGAGCGTGGGCACTATCGTCAGTGACGCGAGTATCCATTTGAAATACTGGAGCAAGGGCGGTGGTGGCAAGAATCTGGGCAGTGTCGAGGAAGGGTTTATCGCCCGGCTCAAACCCGGCGACGGCTTCCTGTTTGCAGGACGTTTGCTGGAACTGGTGCGCGTGGAAAACATGACCGCTTATGTGCGGCGCAGCACCGCGAAAAAGGCCGCCGTACCGCGCTGGAATGGCGGGCGTATGCCCCTTTCCAATGAGCTGGCCCAGGCGGTGGTGGAACGTTTTGATGCGGCGGCGCATGGGCACTACGACGGCCCGGAGATGCAGGCGGTGCAACCCCTGTTGCAGACGCAGTTGCGCTGGTCCGGCTTGCCGACGCGCAAGCACTTGCTGGCCGAAGCCCTGAAATCGCGGGAGGGGTGGCACCTGTTTCTTTATCCGTTCGCCGGGCGCCAGGTGCACTTGGGGCTGGCGAGCCTGCTGGCGTGGCGGGTCAGCCAGCGGCAGCCTGTGACGTTCTCGATCGCGGTCAACGATTATGGGCTGGAGCTACTGAGTGCCACCGAGGTGGAGTGGCCGGAGTTGCTGGACCCGACACTGCTGGGGCCAGAACATCTGCTGCACGATGTGGCGGCCAGCCTGAATGCCGGAGAGCTGGCCCTGCGGCGTTTTCGTGAAATCGCACGGATCGCCGGGCTGGTGTTTGCCGGTTACCCCGGTGCGCCGAAAAGTACGCGCCAGGTACAGGCCTCCAGCGGATTGTTCTTCGAGGTATTCAAGCAATATGACCCACAGAACCTGCTGCTGACGCAGGCTGGGGAAGAAGTCTTGCGTGATGAACTGGATATTCGTCGGCTGGAGGAGACATTGCTGCACATGGCGGCGCTGCAATTGGACGTGCACGTGATCGAACGGCCTACGCCTTTGGCCTTTCCGCTGCTGGTTGAGCGGATGCGCGAAAGCATGAGCTCGGAAAAACTCTCGGAGCGTATTGCGCGAATGGTCAAGGATTTGGAAAAAGTCGCGGATAACGGGAAACGCTGATGGTGTGTTCGGTGAGGCTTGAGGGAGAAGAATTGTGGTTGCTGGCAGACAAGGCGGTGTATTGGCCGGCGCGCCGCTGCCTGTTGATTGCCGATGCGCATTTCGGCAAGGCATCGGCGTATCGCAGCCTGGGCCAGCCGGTGCCGCAAGGCACCACGAGCGAGAACTTACAGCGTCTGGATCGATTGCTCTCGGCCCTACCGTGCGCGCAGGTGATCTTTCTCGGCGATTTCCTGCACGGCCCAGGGTCTCACGCCAGTGGCACGCTGAGCGCGCTGAGAGCCTGGCGAGCGCTTATCCCTGACCTGCCGATGACGTTGATTCGCGGCAATCACGATAAGCGCGCGGGTGACCCGCCTGTCGACTTGAGGATTGAGGTTGTCCCGGAGCCGCTGCTGATGGGCCCTTTCGCCCTGCAGCATGAACCGCATGCCCATCCCAGCCATCATGTCCTGGCGGGGCATGTGCATCCGGTGTATCGCTTGCGCGGCAAAGGCCGGCAGAGTTTGCGCCTGCCGTGCTTTCAGATCGGTACGCGGGTCAGCTTGCTGCCGGCGTTTGGGGCGTTTACAGGGGGGTATGCGGTGGAACAGCGAGAAGATCACCAACTCTTTGTGATCGGCGATCAGGAAGTATGGCCAGTACGCTGAGGGACTGACCATTTCCCAACCTGCTGCCTGGCATCAAGCAACGGGAGCGGGTGGCGGCTCGTCTGGAAGGGTTGGCACCCCTTGCTCGTCGGGCTGCTCGGGCTGGCCGGGCGCGGGGTCTGGATCCGGTTGTCCAGGGACGCCACCTTCAAATGCAGGGTTTGCCATCAAGGACCAGGCCAGAACGCCAATCTGGTTGGGTTCAAGCCGGGCAAGCTCTGCGCTGATTCGCGGGTCGATCTTCATAAGGTACTCCTCAAGCGTGGCTCGGTGCGTTTTACACGCACCGAGGCAGTACACCTAGATAGAGTCACTTTCCGCAGACTAATTCCCTTTACGCGTAAGACCTTTCGATCAAGCGCGTGGGAGGGTGACGCCGCGCTGGCCCTGGTACTTGCCTGCGCGGTCCTTATAGGACACTTCACAGGCCTCATCGGACTGCAGGAACAGCATCTGCGCCACACCTTCGTTGGCATAGATCTTCGCCGGCAAGGTGGTGGTGTTGGAGAACTCCAGGGTCACATGGCCTTCCCACTCGGGTTCAAGTGGCGTCACGTTGACGATGATGCCGCAACGCGCGTAGGTGCTCTTACCCAGGCAGATGGTCAACACGTCACGGGGAATACGAAAGAACTCCACGGTGCGCGCCAGGGCGAAGGAGTTGGGCGGAATGATGCACACGTCGCTCTTAACGTCGACGAAGCTCTTCTCGTCGAAGTTCTTCGGATCGACGATCGCCGAGTTGATGTTGGTGAACACCTTGAATTCATCGGCGCAGCGTACGTCGTAGCCGTAGCTGGAAACCCCGTACGAAATCACACGTTCGTCGCCTTCGCCACGAATCTGCCGCTCAACGAACGGTTCGATCATGCCGTGCTCTTGCGCCATGCGGCGAATCCACTTGTCCGATTTGATGCTCATGGCGGGTGTCCTGAATAGCGAGGTGGAAAAATACTGTGGGGCATCTTACCGGGGCCGGCGTTGGGGTTCAAAGGTCACAAGGCTTTTCTTGATGAATGCGCCGGCGGCTATAAGCCGCAGCCAGCGGGGCCGGGGTTAATATTGCCGCGCAGGGCGACCGTGGATACCACCGTCAGTCACGAATTTAGAGAAACCTTCGGAAATACCATTGGCACGTTCCGGAAAAAGGGTTAAGGTGGCGCCACTGTGCTGCTTGTGTCACTGAGAATCTCTACACGATATGTTGAATTTCGATCCAACCATCTCCAAGAATTTTTCCTGCTCTTTGCACTCAGTCTCGGCCAGGGCTTTTCCTGAGTCGCAGTTAACTTTGTCCAAGGAGATACACCATGTCTAATCGCCAAACTGGTACCGTTAAGTGGTTCAACGATGAAAAAGGCTTCGGCTTCATCACTCCACAATCCGGTGACGACCTGTTCGTTCACTTCAAAGCTATCCAATCCGACGGCTTCAAAAGCCTGAAAGAAGGCCAACAGGTTTCTTTCATCGCTACCCGCGGTCAGAAAGGCATGCAAGCTGAAGAAGTTCAAGTTATCTAACTTGTACTGACTTAGTCGAAAAGACCCCGCCCTTAAAAGCGGGGTTTTTTTATGCCTGGGATTTGGTAATACCGGGCACAAAAAATGTGGGAGGAAGCTTGCTCCCGATGGCAATCGTTCAGTCACTGGATGTATCGACTGACCCACCGCCATCGGGAGCAAGCCCCCTCCCACATTCAAGCATTCAAGCTGCGTTGTTTTACTGGAACAACGACTCACTCGACAAGCCATTCTTCTCCAGGATCTCACGCAAGCGCTTGAGCCCTTCCACCTGGATTTGTCGCACCCGCTCACGGGTCAGACCGATCTCCAGGCCTACGTCCTCCAGGGTGCTGCTCTCATGGCCACGCAGGCCGAAGCGGCGAATCACCACTTCACGCTGCTTGTCCGTAAGCTCCGACAGCCACTGGTCAATGCTTTGGGAAAGATCATCGTCCTGCAACAGCTCGCAAGGATCTGTAGGGCGATCATCCGTCAGGGTGTCCAGCAGGGTTTTATCCGAATCCGGACCCAGCGAGACGTCAACCGAAGACACGCGCTCGTTCAAGCCGAGCATGCGTTTCACCTCCGCTACCGGTTTCTCCAGCAGGTTGGCGATTTCTTCGGGCGAGGGTTCGTGATCGAGTTTTTGGGTCAGCTCACGTGCTGCCCGCAGGTAGACGTTAAGCTCTTTGACCACATGGATCGGCAACCGGATCGTACGGGTCTGATTCATGATCGCCCGTTCGATGGTCTGGCGGATCCACCAGGTCGCATAGGTTGAAAAGCGGAAGCCCCGCTCGGGGTCGAACTTCTCCACGGCCCGGATCAGGCCCAAGTTGCCTTCCTCGATCAAGTCCAACAGGGACAGCCCACGATTGACATAGCGTCGGGCGATTTTCACCACCAGGCGCAGGTTGCTTTCAATCATGCGCTTGCGCCCAGCCGGATCACCCTTTTGCGACAAGCGCGCAAAATGGACTTCTTCTTCGGGGGTCAGCAGAGGGGAAAAGCCGATTTCATTGAGGTACAGCTGGGTCGCATCAAGCGCCCGAGTGTAGTCAATGTACTTATGTTGCTTTAACGCGGTGGAGTTCTTGGATTTGGCGCGAACTGAAGGTACAGCAGGTCCCTCATTCGACATCGATTCCGTAGCGATGCCGGTCTCCATAAGGAGAACCTCATCGTCGATGTCAAACTCCGGCGCTTCTTTACTGAGAGCCATTGTTATAGTCCTTTGGTGAGTTCGACCTCAAGCTCAAGCGGCGCCTTTATCCTTGGCAACGCTGGAGCCTGTTCCTTCTACGCGAGGGAACAGGCTGTGCAACACATCAACGACGGGGTAGGAATTGCAGCGGATCTACAGGCTTCCCTTGACGGCGAATCTCAAAGTGCAGTTTCACCCGGTCTGTACCCGTTGACCCCATTTCGGCAATTGTCTGTCCGACTTTGACCTGCTGCCCCTCCCGAACCAACAGCCTACGGTTGTGACCGTAAGCACTGACGTAGGTATCGCTGTGTTTGATGATGACCAGCTCGCCGTAGCCCCGTAAACCACTCCCGGCGTACACCACCGTCCCATCAGACGCAGCTAAAACAGGCTGTCCCAAATCCCCGGCGATATCAATGCCTTTATTCAAACTACCGTTTGAAGAGAATTTTCCAATCAGCACTCCATTTGAAGGCCATCCCCAACCGGTCGGCGCGGGCCCGGCAGGCGGTAAAGGCGCAGGCGCGGGCTTGTTCGCAACCGTCGGCGCGGCGGTGCCGGCAGGCCGGGTAATGATGGTGGTCTTGCTCGAAGACGAGGGCGAAGATCCGGTATTTGTCACAACTGCCGTAGGCGCTGAACCGGTACGTCCATCGAAACGGATCGTCTGACCCGGATGTATCGTGTAGGGCACAGGAATATTGTTACGAGCTGCAAGCGCCTTGTAGTCCCAGCCATAACGGAAGGCGATCGAGAACATCGTATCGCCCTTGCGCACCACATACTGCCCGGTGGTTACCGTCGGCTTTTGCGGTGCGGCGTTATTACGATCTACCACCCGCGCCCCGCTGCTTGGCGAGCTTGAGCACCCTACCAACACCGAACTGAAGACGAGGCCAAGCACCAGTCGATGAAAGCTTGTTTTACTCATACGCTGCGCAAGACCTGTGAGACTCACCCGCCGCTCCCTTTGTGGTGGCTGAACATGAATGCCTGTATCAGGCTTGAAATATGTCGCAAGTATAACTGGGCATTGAAGTTTTACCGGCACACGACTGAAACGAATCATTCAGCGTATTTAAACGTCGTGCCAGTCATGTTGACTCAATAGACCCCGCCGTAAGACACATCCCCGCCAGCAGAATTCACCGCCGGCAAAAATTGATCACGCCAGCGGGCCATTGAGCAACGGCACAAAACGCACGGCCCCCAGCACATGCCGGGAAAAACCTTCGTCCTCACGAATAATGAGCATCAATTGTTGCACTTCACCGGAGCCTACCGGGATCACCAGGCGTCCGCCGGGAGCGAGTTGATCGAGCAATGCTTGCGGCACATCGGTGGCCACCGCCGTCACGATGATGCCGTTGTACGGTGCCAGCGCCGGCCAACCTTCCCAGCCATCGCCCCAGCGGAACACCACGTTGCGCAGGTTCAGTTCCACCAGGCGCTCCTTGGCGCGGTCTTGCAATACCTTGATGCGCTCCACCGAGAACACCCGTTCGACCAACTGCGCAAGCACGGCGGTCTGGTAGCCGGAGCCGGTGCCGATTTCGAGCACCTTGTCCAACGGCCCCGCCGCCAGCAGCAGCTCGCTCATGCGTGCCACCATGTACGGCTGGGAAATGGTCTGGTTATGGCCGATGGGCAGCGCCGTGTCTTCATAAGCGCGGTGGGCCAGAGCCTCATCGACAAACAAGTGCCGAGGCGTACGCCGGATCACTTCCAGCACTTGGGCGTTGGACAGACCCTCTTCGTACAAGCGCTGGATCAAGCGTTCACGGGTACGCTGGGACGTCATCCCGATACCCCGGCGCAGCAAGTCGTCTTGTTCACGGCCCATCAGCGCAGCCCCTCCAGCCAGCCATCGAGACCACTGAAGGCATCACTGAAGGTGCGATCAAATTGCAATGGAGTAATCGACACATAACCCTGCATCACCGCATGAAAGTCCGTGCCCTCACCGCCATCTTCGGCATCACCCGCTGCGGCGATCCAATAGCCTTCCTTGCCACGCGGGTCGACTACCTTCAACGGCGCCGCCGCACGGGCACGATGACCCAGGCGCGTCAGCTGGATGCCGCGAATATGATCGAGGGGCAAATTGGGGATATTGACGTTGAGCACCGTGCGCGGCGGCAAGTCCAGGGTGGCATGGGCCTCCACCAGCTTGCGCGCGAAATACGCCGCAGTGGGCAGGTTATCCAGTTGGCGCGAAGCAAACGAAAAAGCGAACGCGGTACGCCCCAGGAAGCGCCCTTCAAGGGCCGCCGCCACGGTGCCGGAATACAGCACATCATCGCCCAGGTTGGCGCCCAGATTGATACCCGACACCACCAGGTCCGGCTCGTGATCCAGCAGGCTGTTGATGGCGAGGTGGACGCAATCGGTGGGGGTGCCGTTCACGCTGATAAAGCCATTGGCCAGGACCTTCGGGTGCAGCGGACGGTCGAGCGTCAGCGAACTGCTGGCGCCGCTCTTGTCCTGGTCGGGGGCGACCACCACGCACTCGGCATAATCTTCCAGCGCAGCATAGAGCGCAGCAAGACCGGGTGCGGTGGCACCGTCATCGTTTGATATCAGAATACGCATGGGTTGTCCGTCTGCCCCACCGGCACCAGATCAACAAGCTCGCGCACCAAGACAGTGGCGAAGCATCCGGCCGGCAGGACGAATTCCAATTGCAGAATGTCCAGCGAGGGATAATGCCACGTCAAACCGCCAATGGGCAGTCGCAGAATGCGACGTTCCTGGCTCATGCCGGCATTCACCAGCCAATCGCGCAGGTCGGCCTCGCCGGCGGCAACGGCCTGTTCCAGCTCAAAGGTTGCACCACTGGCAGGTGAATCGCCTTCGCCCCACTGCGGACCGGTGGGGTGCAGGTCCAGAATCGCCAGGCGCGGGTCGCTGCATTCAGCCTCTCCCGCCGGAAAAAAACTGCGGCTGTCGGTAAACGCCAGCAAGTCGCCGACCTGGGCGCGCTGCCAGGAACCCTCGGCAACCCGCGCCGCCAGCACTTTGTTGAAGAGATAACTGCGCGCAGTCGACAACAAGCGCGAACGCACATTGCGCTGCTCCGGCAACGCCTTGCGCACGGCCCACTCGCGGGCGTCGACGACGTTGCCGCCGTTATGGCCAAAGCGCTGGGTGCCGAAGTAGTTCGGAATGCCGTGCTGGGCGATCAGCTGCAACCGCGCGTCGATGGCGGCGGTATCGCCGACCAACTGCGTCAGGCGCAAGGTGAAACCATTGGCCGAATGCGCGCCGCGCTGCAGCTTGCGCTTGTGGCGACCGGTCTTGAGGATCCTGAGCGTGTCGTTTTCTGCCGCGCTCATGTCCGGATCAGCCTTGCCCGGTAGCTGCACGCTGAACCATTGGCGGGTCAACGCTTGGCGATCCTTGAGCCCGGCATAGCTGACGGTGCGCAACGGCACACCGGCCGCCTTGGCGATCCGACGTGCTGCTTCCTCGGTATTGAGACCGCGCTTCTCGACCCATAACCACAGGTGCTCGCCTTCGCCGGTCAACGGAATATCCAACACTTCGTCGACTTGGAAGTCTTCAGCCGTGGCCTTCAGCACCGCGCTGCCCAACGCCTCGCCATACGCCCGTGGGCCCAGCAGTTCCAAGTCGTTCATGCGCGCAGCAACAAGGCAACGGAGTGCACCGCAATGCCCTCTTCACGACCGGTAAACCCGAGTTTTTCGGTAGTGGTGGCTTTCACGTTGACTTGATCCAGTTCAATTTGCAGGTCAGCGGCAATCAGTGCGCGCATCGATTCGATATGGGGCGCCATCTTCGGCGCCTGGGCCACGATGGTGTTGTCGACGTTACCGACTTTCCAGCCCTTGGCATGGATCAAGCCCACAACGTGGCGCAGCAATACACGGCTGTCCGCGCCTTTGAAGGTCGGGTCTGTGTCCGGAAAGTGCTTGCCGATATCGCCCAACGCCGCCGCGCCGAGCAAGGCATCGCTCAAGGCATGCAACACAACGTCGCCGTCGGAATGAGCCAGCAACCCATGGTGGTGCGCAATGCGCACGCCGCCCAGGGTGATGAAATCGCCTTCAGCGAAACGGTGCACATCGTAGCCGTGGCCAATACGCATAAAAAAACGCCCCGATTTAATTCAGGGCGTGATTCTACCTACTTTTGCCTCACATTAACCGAGCAAAGCACGGCCATGGTGTCGCAAATGATCTTCGATGAAGCTGGCGATAAAGAAGTAGCTGTGGTCGTAGCCGGGTTGCAGGCGCAGTTCCAACGGATGGTTGGCCGCCTTGGCCGCTTGCTGCAAGGCTTCAGGCTTGAGTTGCACGGCGAGGAAATCGTCGCGGTCACCCTGGTCCACCAGCAGTGGCAGCTTTTCGGACGCTTCGCTGATCAGCACACAGGCGTCCCACTCACGCCATTTCGAACGTTCTTCACCCAGGTAACGGGAGAACGCTTTCTGACCCCAAGGGCAATCCATCGGGTTGTTGATCGGCGAAAATGCCGACACCGATTGGTAACGCCCTGGGTTGCGCAATGCACACACCAACGCACCGTGACCGCCCATGGAGTGGCCGCTGATGCCCCGTTTAGCCGAAGCCGGGAAATGCGCTTCAACCAATGCCGGCAATTCCTGCACCACGTAGTCATGCATTCGATAGTGCTTGGCCCAAGGTTCCTGGGTGGCATTCAGATAGAAACCGGCGCCGAGGCCGAAATCCCAGGCGTTATCCGGGTCACCCGGCACACCCGGCCCACGCGGGCTGGTGTCCGGTGCAACAATGATCAACCCCAGTTCAGCGGCCATGCGCTGGGCGCCGGCCTTCTGCATGAAGTTCTCATCGGTGCAGGTGAGACCGGACAACCAGTACAGCACCGGCAGCTTGCCGCCCTGCTCCGCTTGCGGCGGCAGGTAGACGGCAAACGTCATGTCGCAGTCGAGCACATCGGAATGATGCTTGTAGCGTTTATGCCAGCCGCCGAAGCTTTTCTGGCACGACAGGTTTTCCAGACTCATGGCCGACCTCAGAAGTGGATGACGGTACGAATGCTCTTGCCTTCATGCATCAGGTCAAACGCTTTGTTGATGTCTTCCAGGCCCATGGTGTGGGTGATGAAAGTGTCCAGCGGGATCTCGCCGGTCTGGGCCATTTCCACGTAGCTTGGCAGCTCGGTCCGGCCGCGCACGCCACCGAATGCCGAACCGCGCCAGACGCGACCGGTCACCAGCTGGAAAGGACGGGTGGCGATTTCCTGGCCGGCACCGGCCACGCCGATGATCACCGACTCGCCCCAACCTTTGTGGCAGCACTCGAGGGCAGCGCGCATCAGCTGCACGTTACCGATACATTCGAAGGAAAAGTCCACGCCACCGTCAGTCAGGTCGACGATCACGTCCTGGATCGGGCGATCGTAGTCTTTCGGGTTGATGCAGTCAGTGGCGCCCAGTTGCTTGGCGATCTCGAACTTGGCCGGGTTGATATCGATGGCAATGATGCGGCCAGCCTTGGCTTTTACCGCGCCAATAATAGCCGACAGACCGATACCGCCGAGGCCGAAAATGGCCACGGTGTCGCCCGGCTTGACCTTGGCGGTGTTGATCACCGCACCGATGCCGGTGGTAACGCCACAGCCCAGCAGGCAGACTTTTTCCAGCGGCGCTTCTTTAGGAATCTTGGCCACGGAAATTTCCGGCAGCACAGTGTATTCGGAGAAGGTCGAGGTGCCCATGTAGTGGAAAATCGGCTGACCTTTGTAGGAAAAGCGTGTAGTGCCGTCCGGCATCAAGCCTTTGCCCTGCGTGGCGCGGATGGCCTGGCAGAGGTTGGTCTTGCCCGACAGGCAGAATTTGCACTTGCCGCATTCCGGGGTGTACAGCGGAATTACATGATCGCCCACCGCAACGGAAGTCACACCCTCGCCGATGGCTTCAACCACGGCACCGCCTTCATGGCCGAGGATCGACGGGAAGATGCCTTCCGGGTCGGCACCCGACAGGGTGTAGGCGTCGGTATGGCACACACCGGACGCGACCACCCGCAACAGCACTTCGCCAGCCTTGGGCATGGCGACATCCACTTCTACGATCTCAAGGGGCTTCTTGGCTTCGAAGGCTACGGCAGCGCGGGACTTGATCATCCAGGTTTCTCCAGGGAGTTAAAAACTGAGACGTAGAGTGTAAAACATGGCCATCTGATTAATAATCCAGACAAAAGCAAAACTTTATTGCTGTACAGGGATAATTGCCATGCTGGAAAACCGCTGGGAAGGCATCGATGAGTTTGTCGCCGTGGCTGAATGCAGCCAATTTACGGCGGCGGCCGAGCGGTTAGGCGTGTCGTCGTCCCATATCAGCCGGCAGGTGGCACGCCTGGAAGAGCGCCTGCAAACGCGCCTGCTGTATCGCAGCACGCGCAAGGTGACCCTGACCGAAGCGGGCCAGACCTTTCTGCAGCATTGCCAGCGCCTGCAGGATGGTCGCGAAGAGGCTCTGCGCGCGGTCGGCGACCTCACCAGCGAACCCAAAGGCATGTTACGCATGACCTGCGCCGTGGCGTACGGCGAGCGCTTTATCGTGCCGCTGGTGACACGCTTCATGGCGCTCTACCCCCAACTGCGGGTGGATATCGAGCTGAGCAACCGCCCATTGGACTTGGTGCACGAAGGCCTCGACCTCGCGATTCGCCTGGGGCGCCTGCAGGATTCGCGCATGGTTGCCAGCCGGCTGGCGCCGAGACGCATGTACCTGTGCGCGTCGCCGTCCTACCTGGCGCGGTATGGTCGGCCACATAGTTTGTCGGAGTTGAGTCGGCATAACTGCCTGATCGGCAGCTCGGATATCTGGCAACTGGCCCAGGACGGGCGGGAATTTTCCCAGCGTGTGCAGGGAAACTGGCGCTGCAACAGTGGTCAAGCGGTGCTGGATGCAGCGCTACAAGGCGTCGGGTTGTGCCAGTTGCCGGACTACTATGTGCTGGAGCATCTGCACAGTGGCGCGCTGGTGTCGTTGCTGGAGGCACATCAACCGCCGAATACGGCGGTGTGGGCGCTGTATCCGCAGCAACGGCATTTGTCGCCGAAGGTCAGGAAGCTGGTGGATTTCTTGAAGGAGGGGTTGGCTGGGCGGCCGGAGTACAGCAGTTGACTGTATTGTTGTTTGGGCGGACCTCATCGGGGGCAAGCCCCCTCCCACCTTTGAATATGTTCACAGGTCAAAATGTGGGAGGGGGCTTGCCCCCGATGAAGTCGACACGATACAGGCGACTACCTGCGATTCGCCCACCGCAGCCGTAACCATTCCAGATCTTCGGGCCGGGTCACCTTGATGTTGTCCGAGCGCCCTTCGATCAATCGTGGCGCCTGACCAGACCATTCCATCGCCGAAGCTTCATCGGTAATCACCGCATCCGCCACCAGGCTATCGGCCAACGCGCGATGCAAGGCGCCGAGGCGGAACATCTGCGGGGTATAGGCCTGCCAGATCAGGCTGCGATCGACGGTTTCGATCACACGGCCATATTTGTCGACGCGCTTGAGGGTGTCGCGGGCCGGCACGGCCAGCAAGCCGCCGACCGGGTCGTCCGCCAGTTCGGCGAGCAACTTGTCCAGATCATCGCGACTCAGGTTCGGTCGTGCAGCATCGTGCACCAACACCCAGTCGTCATCGCCGGCACCCAAGGCATTGAGTTGCAGCAGTGCATTAAGTACTGAACCAGAGCGCTCAGAACCACCCTCCGCACGCTGGATACGCGGGTCGGCAGCACAGGCCAGGCTGGGCCAGTAGGGATCATCAGCAGCAAGACTAACCACCACGCCCTTGAGCGATGGATGGTCGAGAAAACAGCCGAGGCTGTGTTCGAGAATAGTGCGCCCGCCCAATTGCAGGTACTGCTTGGGACGGTCCGCGGCCATACGGGCACCGACGCCCGCGGCAGGAATCACGGCCCAGAAGGCCGGCAAACGCTCACTCATTGGGCCAACTGGTAGAGGGTTTCGCCCTCCTTGACCATGCCCAGTTCATGACGAGCCCGCTCTTCAACGGTCTCCGTGCCTTTTTTCAGCTCAAGCACTTCGGCATCGAGGACGCGGTTGCGCTCCAGCAAGATCTCGTTTTCGGCGTGCTGTGCAGCAATTTGCTCGGTCAGGTCTTTCACCTGCGCAAAGCTGCCATTACCCACCCATAGGCGGTATTGCAGGCCAGCCAGCAACAAGAGCAAGACGAGGAACAACCAATTGGGACTGCGCATCGAATATCGGGTATCCAGTGAAAAAAAACAGCCATGCAAAACTTTTGCAGCAACTGATAGCACGAAGCCTGGAAGAACCAGGCTTGTGCTTGATAGCCATCAGATTAGCGTCGAAATACACACTGTCGTGAGTTTTCCGACGCAATCCGCCGACCTTTTACCATTTTTACCATGTAGCGATCAGCCGCGAAACTCGCCGCGACCGTTGTACTTGGCCTTGCCAGCCAGTTGCTCTTCGATACGCAGCAATTGGTTGTACTTGGAAACGCGATCGGAACGGCACAGGGAACCGGTCTTGATCTGGCCCGCCGAAGTGCCCACGGCCAGGTCGGCAATGGTCGAATCTTCGGTTTCGCCGGAGCGGTGCGAGATCACGGCCGTGTAGCCCGCCGCCTTGGCCATCTGGATGGCTTCCAGGGTTTCGGTCAGGGTGCCGATCTGGTTGAACTTGATCAGGATCGAGTTGGCGATCTTTTTATCGATGCCTTCTTTCAAGATCTTGGTGTTGGTCACGAACAAGTCGTCGCCCACCAGTTGGATTTTCTCGCCGATCTTGTCGGTGAGGATTTTCCAGCCGTCCCAGTCGGACTCGTCCAGGCCATCTTCGATCGAGATGATCGGGTAGCGCTGGGTCAAGCCCTTCAGGTATTCAGCGAAACCTTCGGAGTTGAACACCTGGCCTTCGCCAGACAGGTTGTATTTACCGTCCTCGTAGAACTCGCTGGCCGCGCAGTCCAGGGCCAGGGTCACGTCGGTGCCCAGCTTGTAGCCTGCGTTGGCCACGGCTTCGGAGATCACTTTCAGTGCGTCTTCGTTGGACGCCAGGTTCGGAGCGAAACCACCTTCGTCACCCACCGCAGTGCTCAGGCCACGGGCCTTCAGAACAGCCTTGAGGTGGTGGAAAATCTCGGTGCCCATGCGCAGGCCTTCGGAGAAGGACTTGGCGCCCACCGGCTGCACCATGAATTCCTGGATGTCGACGTTGTTATCGGCGTGCTCGCCACCGTTGATGATGTTCATCATTGGCACCGGCATCGAGTAGACACCCGGGGTACCGTTCAGGTTGGCGATGTGAGCGTACAGCGGCAGGTCCTGGTCCTGAGCAGCGGCCTTGGCGGCGGCCAGGGACACGGCGAGGATAGCGTTGGCACCCAGGCTGCCTTTGTTTTCAGTGCCGTCGAGCTTGATCATCGCGTGGTCCAGGGCTTTCTGGTCCAGCGGGTCCTTGCCCAGCAACAGGTCACGGATCGGGCCATTGATGTTGGCTACAGCCTTGAGAACACCCTTGCCCAGGTAACGGCTCTTGTCGCCATCACGCAGTTCCAGCGCTTCGCGCGAACCGGTGGAAGCACCGGACGGCGCGCAGGCGCTGCCGATGATGCCGTTATCGAGAAGCACGTCGGCTTCGACGGTGGGGTTGCCACGGGAGTCGAGAACTTCACGACCTTTGATGTCGACGATTTTTGCCATTGTTGTAAACACTCCAAAGTTGACGAAAACGACGCAGCTGAAGGAAATCTTTTGACCGACCGCAAGGGTGGAACAACGGGGCAGGCTTGCAGGCGACAAGGCCCAGGCCCGAGGGCCTGAGCTTTTAGCGTGGGATACTTTACCGGAGAAATGGCGCTTACGCGGTCTCTACCGTCGGAAAACTCTTGACCAGTTCGTCCAACTGCTTGAGTTGGGCCAGGAATGGCTCCAGTTTGTCCAGGCGCAGGGCGCATGGGCCGTCGCATTTGGCGTTGTCCGGGTCCGGGTGGGCCTCCAGGAACAAGCCCGCCAGGGACTGGCTGATGCCCGCCTTGGCCAGGTCCAGCACCTGGGCACGGCGCCCACCAGCGGAATCGGCACGACCACCCGGCATTTGCAGCGCGTGGGTCACGTCGAAGAACACCGGGTATTCGAACTGTTTCATGATGCCGAAACCGAGCATGTCCACCACGAGGTTGTTGTAGCCGAAGCTCGAACCACGCTCGCAGAGAATCAACTGGTCGTTACCCGCTTCCACGCACTTGTTCAGGATGTGTTTCATCTCCTGGGGTGCGAGGAACTGGGCTTTCTTGATGTTGATCACAGCGCCGGTCTTGGCCATCGCGACGACCAGGTCAGTCTGGCGCGACAGGAAGGCCGGCAACTGGATGATGTCGCACACCTCGGCGACCACGGCAGCCTGTTCAGGCTCGTGGACGTCGGTGATGATCGGCACGCCGAAGGCTTGCTTGATGTCCTGGAAGATCCGCATGCCTTCTTCAAGACCCGGGCCGCGATAGGAGGTCACGGACGAACGGTTGGCCTTGTCAAAGCTGGCCTTGAACACGTAAGGGATACCGAGTTTCTCGGTCACCTTTACGAACTCTTCACAGACCTGCATCGCCATGTCACGGCTTTCCAGCACGTTCATGCCACCGAACAGCACCATGGGCTTGTCGTTGGCAATCTCGATGTCGCCTACGCGAATGATCTTCTGGGCCATCAGGGTTACGCCTTCTTCTGATGTTGCGTCAGTGCTGCTTTGACGAAGCCGCTGAACAACGGGTGACCGTCACGCGGCGTCGAGGTGAACTCAGGGTGGAACTGGCACGCGACGAACCATGGATGATCCGGCGCCTCGACCACTTCAACCAGCGCGCCATCACCGGAGCGACCGGAGATTTTCAGGCCGGCCTCTTTGATTTGCGGCAGCAGGTTGTTGTTCACTTCGTAGCGGTGACGGTGACGCTCGACGATCACGTCCTTGCCGTAGCAATCATGAACCAGCGAGCCTTGCTCCAGCAGGCAGTCCTGCGCGCCGAGGCGCATGGTGCCGCCCAGGTCGGAAGCTTCGGTACGGGTCTCGACGGCACCGGTGGCATCTTCCCACTCGGTGATCAGGCCGACGACGGGGTGGCCGCTCTTGCTGTCGAATTCAGTGGAGTTGGCGTCTTTCCAGCCCAGCACGTTACGGGCGAACTCGATAACGGCCACTTGCATGCCCAGGCAGATGCCCAGGTACGGCACCTTGTTCTCGCGAGCGTATTGCACGGCCGTGATCTTGCCTTCCACGCCACGCAGGCCGAAACCGCCAGGCACGAGGATCGCATCAACCCCTTCGAGCAGCGCGGTGCCCTGGTTCTCGATGTCTTCTGAGTCGATGTAGCGCAGGTTGACCTTGGTACGGTTGCTGATACCGGCGTGGCTCATCGCTTCAATCAGCGATTTGTACGCGTCCAGCAGTTCCATGTACTTGCCGACCATGGCGATGGTGACTTCGTGCTCAGGGTTGAGCTTGGCGTCGACCACGGCTTCCCACTCGGACAGGTCCGCGCCATTGCATTGCAGGCCGAAACGCTCGACGACAAAATCGTCCAGGCCTTGCGAGTGCAGGATGCCCGGGATCTTGTAGATGGTGTCGGCGTCTTCCAGCGCGATCACCGCACGTTCTTCAACGTTGGTGAATTGCGCGATCTTGCGACGCGAGGAAATGTCGATCGGGTGATCGGAGCGGCACACCAGCACGTCCGGTTGCAGGCCGATGGAACGCAGTTCCTTGACCGAGTGCTGGGTAGGCTTGGTCTTGGTCTCGCCGGCGGTGGCGATGTACGGTACCAGGGTCAGGTGCATCAGCATCGCGCGTTTGGCGCCGACTTCGAAACGCAACTGGCGGATGGCTTCGAGGAACGGTTGGGACTCGATGTCACCCACGGTGCCACCAATCTCGACCATTGCCACGTCAGCATCGCCGGCACCCTTGATGATACGGCGCTTGATTTCGTCGGTGATGTGCGGGATCACCTGGATGGTTGCACCCAGGTAGTCACCACGACGCTCTTTGCGCAGCACGTGCTCGTAGACACGGCCGGTGGTGAAGTTGTTGTTCTGGGTCATGGTCGTGCGGATGAACCGCTCGTAGTGGCCCAGGTCCAGGTCGGTTTCGGCGCCGTCGTGGGTGACGAACACTTCACCGTGCTGGAACGGGCTCATGGTGCCCGGGTCAACGTTGATGTACGGGTCCAGCTTGAGCATGGTGACCTTAAGTCCCCGCGCCTCCAGGATGGCCGCCAATGAAGCGGAGGCAATGCCTTTCCCCAATGAAGAAACAACACCGCCCGTGACGAATATGTAGCGCGTCATGAAAAACCCTAGAAGTCTGCGTTAAAGCGGTCCGAGCCGCCGGGGAAAGCGAAGGAAGGCCGAAGCCCCCGATCACCTGCATTAATCACAGTGCACCTTTCAAAAAAACCGCCGCGTGGTGACAGACCAGCAATGAAACACCGGTACGTTGATCGCTACACATTTTTTGGAATCGCCCAGCAAAGACTGCTTGGTAATCGGCAACTGCTGCGATTCAGTCGAATCCACAGAAGTTGTATCAAGAAGGGAGCGTAGTCTACCGGAAAGGCTCTATCAGCTCAAACCTTGATCGCAGGTCTGTGGCATCCAATGTAATTGCCAGTCATGGCTCGGTGCTGGCCAAAGTCCCGCAAGGCTGGGCACACCCAGCAATTGCTCGCCCTGATACAGCAGCGGCAATCTGCCACGGACGAAGCCCGGCAAGCCACTTTCGTTAAGCAGGCGCTTCAAGTCACGTCGACCGCGACCTGGCACTTCGATGATTTCGCCGCCTTGGCGGTAACGAACCTGCAACGGACCATCAGGCGCCTCACCACTGAGTATCAACTGACCATTGCCGGCTAACTCTAGGGGTTTTTGCGGATCGGGCCAGCTCACCGTTGCGTCGGAAAATTCCGACCCTATCGAGGGCAGCCACCAGATGCGCTGACCACAACGGTGCAGCTCGCCATCGGCCAGGCGCCACAGGGGCTGTGCATCGGCCTTGGCATCACGCAGGGAATGCCAGCCGGCCCAGTGGTCGCTGTCAGGCAGACGGGTCAGTGGCGTCAGCCAATGGCGCAGGGCATTGCGCTGGCGAGCGTCGGAAAGCTCGCGTAAGGGGGCGAGGGTCAATGACCGCAATCTCAGCCAGGGAAACGCTGACGGCTGGTCGGCGGCCAGCAGGTCCATGACTGCCAACTCGTCAAGCAGGCCCTGGGCTTCGCTCAAGTGCTCAGCGGTGCGGGCCAGGCTTGAGACAGCTTGCGGCCAGCGCTCCGTCAGCGTCGGCAACACCCGGTGACGCAGGTAATTACGGGAAAACCGCGAATCAGCGTTGGAAGGGTCTTCGATCCATTCGAGCTGATGCTCCTCGGCATAGGCTTCCAGCTCTGCCCGCGAGACCTCCAACAAGGGCCGCACCAGATAGCCGGCCGCCAATGGGCGCTGCGCCGGCATCGCCGACAGCCCGCGCACCCCAGCACCACGCAGCAGGCGGAATAACAGGGTTTCCGCTTGATCGTCGCGATGCTGGCCCGTCAGCAACACCTGCCCTGCCCCGGTCACCTCGATAAAAGCCTGGTAACGCGCGTCACGGGCGGCACGCTCAAGGCTGGCGCCGGGTTGCACCTGCACGCGCATCACGCGCAGAGGCACACCCAAGTTGTCGCATATCGACTGGCAGTGAGCAGGCCACGCGTCGGCGGCGGTTTGCAGGCCATGGTGGACATGGACAGCGCTGAGGGGCGGCAGGATGTCGGTGTTGGCAAGATTGGCCAGGAGGTGCAGCAGGACGGTGGAATCAAGGCCACCGGAGAATGCGATGCGCCAGGCCGGGGCGCTGCGCCAGGGGGCCAGGGCTTGCAGGAGCTTGGCGGGCAGGGTTGGCTTCATCAAACATTACCGCCGCAAATCTGGAATACGTTGACCAAGCATACACAAAGCAAATGTGGGAGGGGGCTTGCTCCCGATAGCGGTGGGTCAGTCACTGGATACATTGACTGACACTCAGCAATCGGGGGCAAGCCCCCTCCCACATTTTGGTAGTGCGTTGGTCTTAGAGACCGTAGCTCATCAGGCGCTCATAACGACGGGCCAGCAAGGCTTCGTTATCCAGCTTCTTGAGCATCGCCAGTTGCGAAGCCAGCTCACCACGGATAGTTGCGGCAGCGGCAGCCGGGTCGCGGTGTGCGCCACCTAATGGCTCGGCGATGACTTTATCGACGATGCCCAGGCCCTTGAGGCGATCGGCGGTGATCCCCATGGCTTCGGCAGCGTCCGGCGCCTTTTCGGCGGTTTTCCACAGGATCGAAGCGCAACCTTCCGGCGAAATCACCGCGTAGGTCGAATATTGCAGCATGTTCAGTTGGTCGCAAACACCAATGGCCAGGGCGCCGCCGGAACCACCTTCGCCGATTACGGTGGCGATGATCGGGGTTTTCAGGCGTGACATGACGCGCAGATTCCAGGCGATAGCCTCGCTCTGGTTGCGCTCTTCGGCGTCGATACCTGGGTAGGCACCCGGGGTGTCGATGAAGGTCAGGATCGGCATCTTGAAGCGCTCGGCCATTTCCATCAGGCGGCACGCCTTGCGGTAGCCTTCCGGGCGCGGCATGCCGAAATTACGGCGGACTTTCTCACGCACTTCACGGCCTTTCTGGTGACCAATCACCATCACCGGCTGGTCGTCCAGGCGAGCGATACCGCCCACGATGGCGGCGTCGTCGGAGAAGTGGCGATCGCCATGCAGCTCGTCGAACTCGGTGAAGATGTGCTGAATGTAGTCCAGGGTGTACGGACGGCGCGGGTGGCGGGCCAGGCGCGCGATCTGCCAGCTGGTCAACTTGCCGAAGATGTCTTCGGTGAGCGTGCTGCTCTTGTCTTGCAGGCGAGCGATCTCATCGCCGATGTTCAGCGAATTGTCATTGCCGACCAGGCGCAGTTCTTCGATCTTGGCTTGCAGGTCAGCGATCGGCTGTTCGAAATCAAGAAAATTCGGGTTCATAAGCGTCCGTCTTGGGTCGACGGCCAGGGCGTGCCTGGCCAGCCGGTTGTCTATTCGCGCCCTACCTTAAGGGAGAGGCGCGTTTAGGTCGAGATTAAATGTTTAGTCGAGATCAGACACATCTGACCGTCAACGGTATTGGAGGAAGACGTTGTCTCGCCCGAACTGGTCACGCAAAGCTTGAATCAAGCCGTCAGCGGGATCAATTCGCCAGCTCTCGCCGAACTGCAACATGGCCTTGGCGTCATTGCCGGTGTACTCCATGGTCACCGGGCACGCGCCACGGTGGCGTTTGAGCAGGTCGCCCAACCAGCGTAGCTGATCGCCCTTGAGCGCTTCGGTTTTCACCTTCAAACGCAGGCTTTCGGCCAAATTGGTGCGCGCATCTTCCATGCTCATCACCCGTTTGATGCGCAGGCGCAGGCCGCCGGAGAAGTCATCGTTGCTGACCTCCCCTTCCACCACCACCATCGCGTCGGTCTGCAGCAGCGACTGCGCGGAGTGGAACGCGTCGGCAAACAGCGACGCTTCGATACGGCCCGAACGGTCGTCGAGGGTGATAAAGCCCATCTTGTCGCCCTTTTTATTCTTCATCACCCGCAGGGCGATGATCATGCCGGCAACGGTCTGAGTGTCCCGCGCCGGCTTCAGGTCGATGATGCGTTGACGGGCGAACCGGCGGATTTCCCCTTCGTATTCGTCAATCGGGTGACCGGTGAGGTACAGGCCCAAGGTGTCTTTCTCGCCCTTGAGGCGCTCCTTGAGGGTCAGGTCCTTGGCCTTGCGATGGTTGCCGTATACGTCCGCATCTTCTTCGACGAACAAACCGCCAAACAGGTCAGCGTGGCCGCTGTCGTGGGTTCGGGCGGTTTGCTCGGCGGCCTTGATCGCTTCTTCCATGGCGGCGAGCAGCACTGCGCGGTTACGGTCGATATTCGCCTGGTAAGCCTTGGGCTCATCATGGAAATACGGACCGAGACGGTCGAGTGCGCCGCTGCGGATCAGGCCATCGAGTGTCCGCTTGTTGATGCGCTTGAGGTCAACCCGTGCGCAGAAGTCGAACAGGTCCTTGAACGGCCCGTCCTGACGCGCTTCGGTGATGGCTTCCACCGGGCCTTCGCCCACGCCTTTGATCGCACCCAGACCGTAAATGATGCGGCCTTCGTCGTTCACGGTGAACTTGAACTCCGAGGCGTTCACGTCCGGCGCGTCGAGGCGCAGCTTCATGGTGCGCACTTCCTCGATCAAGGTCACGACCTTGTCGGTGTTGTGCATATCCGCCGAGAGTACCGCGGCCATGAACGGCGCCGGGTAGTGGGCTTTCAGCCAGGCGGTCTGGTACGACACTAGGCCGTAGGCGGCGGAGTGGGATTTGTTAAAACCATAACCGGCGAATTTTTCTACCAGGTCGAAGATGTTACCCGCAAGATCGGCGTCGATATTGTTGGTCGCGCAACCTTCGATGAAACCGCCACGTTGCTTGGCCATTTCCTCGGGTTTTTTCTTACCCATGGCGCGACGCAGCATGTCCGCACCGCCCAGGGTATAACCGGCCATCACCTGGGCGATCTGCATCACCTGTTCCTGATACAGGATGATGCCGTAGGTCGGCGCCAGTACCGGCTTGAGACCTTCGTACTGGTAGTCCGAGTGCGGGTAGGCCAGTTCGGCGCGACCGTGCTTACGGTTGATGAAGTCATCCACCATGCCCGATTGCAGCGGGCCCGGACGGAACAGGGCCACCAGTGCGATCAAGTCTTCCAGGCAGTCGGGCTTGAGCTTTTTGATCAGCTCTTTCATACCCCGTGATTCAAGCTGGAACACGGCCGTGGTTTCGGCTTTTTGCAGCAGGCTGTAGGTTGGCTTGTCGTCCAACGGGATAAACGCGATATCCAGCGGCTCTTCATTGACCTTGGCGCGGTCACGGTTGATGGTCTTGAGCGCCCAGTCGATGATCGTCAGGGTCCGCAGGCCGAGGAAGTCGAACTTCACCAGGCCGGCCGCCTCCACGTCGTCTTTGTCGAACTGGGTAACCAGGCCACCGCCCTCTTCGTCGCAATAGATCGGCGAAAAGTCCGTGAGCTTGGTCGGCGCAATAACCACGCCACCGGCGTGTTTACCGACGTTACGCACCACACCTTCGAGCTTGCGCGCCATGTCCCAGATTTCGGCGGCTTCTTCGTCGACCTTGATAAAGTCGCGCAGGATTTCTTCCTGCTCGTAGGCTTTCTCCAGGGTCATGCCGACTTCGAACGGGATCATCTTCGACAGGCGATCCGCCAGGCCGTAGGACTTGCCCTGCACCCGCGCTACGTCGCGGATTACAGCCTTGGCCGCCATGGAACCGAAGGTGATGATCTGGCTGACCGCGTTGCGGCCATATTTCTCGGCCACGTATTCGATCACGCGGTCACGGCCGTCCATGCAGAAGTCGACGTCGAAGTCGGGCATGGAGACCCGTTCCGGGTTCAGGAACCGTTCGAACAGCAGGTCATATTCCAGCGGGTCAAGGTCGGTGATCTTCTGCACATAGGCGACCAGCGAGCCGGCACCTGACCCCCGGCCCGGACCAACCGGTACGCCGTTGCTTTTGGCCCACTGGATAAAGTCCATTACGATCAGGAAGTAACCGGGGAATCCCATCTGGATGATGATATCCAGCTCGAAATTCAGCCGGTCGACATAAACCTGGCGCTTGGCGTCGTAATCCTCGGTGGTGTCCTTGGGCAGCAGGACAGACAAACGCTCTTCCAGGCCATCGAACGAGACCTTGCGGAAGTACTCATCGATGGTCATGCCATCGGGAATCGGGAAGTTGGGCAGGAAGTGCTTGCCCAACTTGACCTCGATGTTGCAGCGCTTGGCGATCTCGACCGAGTTTTCCAGGGCCTCGGGCAGGTCGCTGAACAGCTCTGCCATCTCGTCGGCGCTTTTGAGGTATTGCTCCTCGCTGTAGTTCTTCGAGCGACGCGGGTCATCCAGGGCCCGGCCTTCGCCGATGCACACGCGGGTTTCGTGGGCTTCGAAGTCTTCCTTCTTGATGAAGCGCACATCGTTGGTCGCCACCAGCGGCGCGCCCAGCTTGTCGGCCAGGGCTACCGCGGCGTGCAGGTGTTCTTCGTCGTTGGGGCGATTGGTGCGCTGGATTTCCAGGTAGAAACGGTCCGGGAAGACCTGCATCCATTCGCGCGCCAGCACTTCGGCTTCCTGCGGGTTGCCGCCCAGTAGCGCGATACCGATCTCGCCCTCTTTGGCGGCCGACAGCATGATCAGGCCTTCGCTGGCCTCGGCGACCCATTCACGCTCGATGATGATCGAGCCATTGCGCTGGCCGTCGATGAAACCCCGGGAAATCAGTTCGGTGAGGTTGCGATAGCCCACGCCGTTCATCGCCAACAGGCTGATGCGGCTCAGGGGGTTATCCGGGTCTTTGTTGGACAGCCACAGGTCGGCGCCACAGATCGGCTTGATGCCGGCGCCCATGGCGTTCTTGTAGAACTTGACCAGGGAACACATGTTGTTCTGATCGGTAACCGCGACCGCAGGCATGTTCATGCCCACCAGGGTTTTGACCAGCGGTTTGATCCGTACCAGGCCGTCGACCAGGGAGTATTCAGTGTGCAGGCGTAGGTGAACGAATGAAGCCGGCATAGTGATCCTGTCTAGAAACTTAGAAACAACAAGGCCCGGGATTGTACCGGGCCTTGAGCAAAACATCAGCCTACGCGACTACACCTCGCTGAGGCTCTCGCGCAGCTCGTAGGCCTGGCGCACAGGGGCGAACGAGCGGCGGTGGATCGGCGTCGGGCCAAGGCGAGCCAGGGCTTCCAGATGAACGGGCGTCGGGTAGCCTTTATGACCGCCCATGCCGTAGCCGGGGTAGATCAATTCGAACGCGGCCATTTCCCGGTCACGGCTGACTTTGGCCAGGATCGAGGCAGCGGCGATGGCCGGCACCTTGCTATCTCCCTTGACCACCGCTTCGGAAGGCATGGCCAGCTTGGGGCAGCGGTTGCCGTCGATCATCGCCATTTTCGGGGTGATGTGCAGCCCCTCGACCGCACGCTGCATGGCCAGCATGGTGGCGTGCAGAATGTTCAGTTCGTCGATTTCTTCGACTTCGGCCCGCGCGATATGCCAGCTCAGTGCTTTCTCACAGATCTCGTCGTAGAGCTTTTCGCGGCGTGCTTCAGTGAGCTTCTTCGAGTCGTTGAGGCCGAGGATCGGACGGTTCGGATCAAGAATCACCGCCGCCGTGACCACCGCACCACACAAAGGCCCGCGCCCTACTTCGTCAACACCGGCCACCAGCTCGTGGGCTTGGGCAACCAGGCTGAAATCCAGGCCCATTTGCGTCTTCATAAGGCTTCCTGTTTCTGGCCGATCAAGCTCAACACGGCGTCGGCCGCCTGGTTCGACGCATCACGACGCAGGGTGCGGTGGATGTCGTCGAAACCACGGGTCTGCTCTTCGCCACCGTCGATCAAGGGTAGTAGGGTTTGCGCGAGGGCCTCCGGCGTTGCATCGTCCTGCAACAACTCCGGCACCAACAGGCGTTGGGCCAGCAGGTTGGGCAAGGAGATGTAGGGGCTTTTGACCATGCGCTTGAGAATCCAGAAAGTCAGCGGCGCCAGGCGGTAGGCCACGACCATCGGGCGCTTGTACAGCAAGGCCTCGAGGGTGGCCGTGCCCGAAGCGATCAGTACCGCATCGCAGGCCGCCAGGGCCAGGTGCGACTGGCCATCGAGCAAGGTCAACGGCAGGTTGCGACCTTCCAGCAGTGCTTCGATCTGCACACGACGTTGCGGGCTGGCGCAGGGCAGCACGAAACGTACGCCTGGCTTCAGCGCCTGCAGACGCTCGGCGGCGTCGAAAAACACCGAGGCCAGGCGGCCAACTTCACCGCCACGGCTGCCTGGCATCAACGCTACCAACGGGCCGTCTGGCAAGCCCAGCTCGGCACGTGCTGCCGTGCGGTCAGCCTGCAAGGGAATGGTGTCGGCCAGGGTATGCCCGACAAACCGTACCGGCACGCCCTTTTCTTCATAGAACCGGGCTTCGAACGGCAGCAGGGTCAGCATCAGGTCGCAGCCCTCACGGATCTTGAGCACGCGCTTCTGCCGCCACGCCCAAACGGAGGGGCTGACGTAGTGCACGGTCTTGATGCCGGCCTGACGCAACTTGAGTTCGAGAGTGAGGGTGAAGTCCGGCGCGTCGATCCCGATGAACACATCAGGCTTTTCTTCGATCAGGGTCTGGATCAGCAGCTTGCGACGCGCCAACAGTTCGCGCAGGCGCCCCAGCACCTCAACCAACCCCATGACCGACAAGCGCTCCATGGGGAAGTAGGACGTAAGCCCTTCAGCCTGCATCAGCGGGCCGCCGACACCGATAAATTGCACCGCCGGATGCTGGGCCTTGAGGGCCCGCATAAGACCTGCGCCCAGAATGTCGCCGGAAGCTTCCCCGGCCACCAGCGCGATACGCAGATTAGCCATGATTAGCGGGTGATGCCGCGAGTCGACGCCTGGATCGAGTCACGGAACACCGCGACTTCCGGGAACAACGCTGCCGGCTCGAGCAGTTGGGTCAATGCCTGGTCAACCGTGAGCCCTTGGCGGTAAACCACCTTGTAGGCGCGGCGCAGGGCGTGGATGGCTTCTTCGCTGAAACCGCGACGGCGCATGCCTTCGAAGTTCATGCTGCGGGCTTCGGCCGGGTTGCCGAATACCGTGACGAACGCCGGAACATCCTTACCGATAGCGGTGCCCATGCCGGAAAAGCTGTGGGCGCCGATATGGCAATACTGATGCACCAGGGTGAATCCGGACAGGATCGCCCAATCGTCAACGTGCACATGGCCCGCCAACGCGGTGTTGTTGACCAGGATGCAGTGGTTGCCGATGACGCTGTCGTGGCCGATATGGGCATAGGCCATGACCAGGTTGTGATCACCCAGCGTGGTTTCGGCCCGATCCTGCACGGTACCACGGTGAATGGTCACGCCTTCACGGATGATGTTGTGATCACCGATTACCAGGCGCGTCTCTTCACCCTTGTACTTCATGTCCGGGGTGTCTTCGCCTACCGAGGAGAACTGGTAGATGCGATTGTGTTTGCCAATGCGGGTCGGACCTTTGAGGATCACGTGCGGCCCGATGACAGTCCCCTCGCCGATTTCCACACCTGCGCCGATGATCGACCAAGGGCCGACCTCAACGTCGGCGGCCAGTACGGCCGACGGATCGATGATTGCGCGAGGGTCAATCAAACTCATAGTTTGCGTTCCGCGCAGATGATCTCAGCGGAGCACACCGGCTTGCCGTCCACCGAGGCCTGGCATTCGAACTTCCAGATCTGGCGCTTGCAGCTGATGAACTTGGCTTCCAGGATCAGCTGGTCACCCGGGGTAACCGGATTGCGGAAACGCAACTTGTCGGAGCCCACGAAATAGTAAAGCGTGCCGTCGGCAGGCTTGAGGTCAAGCATTTTGAAACCAAGGATACCGGCAGCCTGGGCCATCGCTTCGATGATCAACACGCCCGGCATGATGGGGTGTGCAGGAAAGTGACCATTGAAGAACGGCTCGTTGATGCTGACATTCTTGTAGGCACGAATGCGCTTTTCCTCGACATTGAGGTCCACTACGCGGTCCACCAGCAGGAACGGGTAACGGTGAGGCAGGTATTCGCGAATCTCGTTGATGTCCATCATTTCGGGGGGAAGCCTGTAATAAAGATTGGGGGCGGGCGAACTAAACGCACGCCCCGCTAGCAAATCAAGGAGGCAGTCTAGCGGCTGTGCACACTTGATATGGAAATGGTATCAGCCTTCTGATGAAGCATTACCGCCAGGGGTCACGTCCCCAACACGCTTTTCCAGCTGTTTGAGACGCCGAGCCATGTCGTCGAGCTGCCTCAACCGCGCTGCACTCTTGCGCCATTCAGCCGCAGGCTGCATGGCGGTACCGGAAGAATAGGCACCTGGCTCGGTAATCGAGTGGGTCACCATGGTCATCCCGGTGATGAAGACGTTGTCGCAAATATCAATATGCCCCACCAGCCCTACGCCACCGGCGAGCATGCAATGCTTACCAATTTTGGTGCTGCCGGAGATGCCCACGCACGCGGCCATGGCGGTGTGATCGCCAATCTGCACGTTGTGGGCGATCTGGATCTGGTTGTCGAGCTTCACGCCGTTACCGATCACGGTATCGGCCAGGGCCCCGCGATCGACAGCGGTGTTCACGCCAATTTCCACGTCGTCGCCGATCAATACGCCGCCGACCTGGGCAATTTTGTTCCAGATGCCCTTGGCGTTGGCAAAGCCAAAGCCTTCACCGCCGATCACGGCACCCGACTGGATGACCACCCGCTCACCGATACGCACATCGTGGTACAGGGTCACGCGCGGCGCCAGCCAACCGTCGGCGCCGATCTCGCAGCGCGCACCGATAAAGCAATGGGCCCCAACGGTGACACCCGCCGCAATGCGCGCGCCGCTCTCGACCACCGCAAAGGCACCGATGCTGGCCGCTGGGTCAACCTGGGCATCATCGGCGATCACCGCAGACGGATGAACACCGGCCGCTGCCTTGGGCTTAGGATCGAACAGGTGCGACACCCGGGCATACGCCAGGTACGGGTCAGACACCACCAGCGCATCCCCGGCAAACCCTTCGGCGTCAGCCGCTTTCAGCAACACGGCGGCGGCTTGGCTGTCGACCAGGTATTTACGGTATTGGGGGTTTGCGAGGAAGCTCAACTGAGCTGGGCCAGCCTCCTGCAAGGTGGCTAGCCCAGTGATTTCCTTCTCCGGAGAGCCACGCAAGGTGGCCCCCAGGAACTCGGCCAACTCGCCGAGCTTGATAGTCGCGGTCATGGCTTACTTCAGCTGGTTCATGCGCTCGATCACCTGGCGGGTGATGTCGTATTGAGGCTTGACGTCGATTACCGCGCCACGCTCGAACACCAGGTCAAAGGCACCTTTCTTGATGACTTCTTCCACAGCGCTGTCGAGTTTCGGCTTCAACTGTTTCAGCATTTCACGGTCAGCAACCGCTTTGGCTTCGTTCAGCTCTTTGGACTGGAACTGGTAGTCACGGGCCTTTTGCTTGAATTCAAGCTCCAGACGCTCGCGCTCGCCTTGTTGCATCTTGTCGCCACCGGCTACCAGGCGGTCCTGGATGCCCTTGGCGCTGCTTTCCAGAGTCTTGAGCTTGGTCAGTTGCGGACCGAATTTTTTCTCGGCATCCACGGCGTACTTCTTGGCCGCGTCCGATTCCAGCAGGGCCATCTGATAGTTCAGGACGGCGATTTTCATTTCGGCGAAGGCCGGGGTCGCTACCAGCACGGTTGCCAGCAGAACCAATTGAGTCAACTTACGCACGATGCACTCCTACAGAATCCGTTGTCGTTATCTTGGGTCAGACGCTTAGAACGTCTGGCCGAGGGAGAATTGGAAAATCTGGGTTTCAGCGTTGTCCGGTTTCTTGATCGGCATGGCCAGAGCAAAGCTCAATGGGCCAAGTGCAGTCACCCAAGTCACACCCACACCCACGGAGCTTGCCAGGTTGCTGAGGCTCACGTCGTTGCACTGAGTGTTGGACTTCACGCCACTCGGGTTTTTGATCTGCTCGCACTTGGAATCGAACACGTTACCCACGTCCCAGAAGACCGACGTACGCAGTGAACGCTGATCTTTCACGAACGGCAGTGGGAACAGGATTTCCGCGCCACCCTGGATCAAGACGTTACCACCGAACGGCAGCGGGTCGTTGTCGGAGTCGGCCACAGTGCCTTGGTTACCGGTCACACCCACACCACGGCTTGGCGTACCACGCGGACCCAAGGTGCTGTCCTTGAAGCCACGTACCGAGTTGAAACCACCAGCATAGTAGTTTTCATAGAACGGCAAGCCATTGGTAGAACCATAACCATCGCCATAGCCCAGCTCAGTGTGCAGGCGCATGGTGTAGTTGTCGCTCAATGGCTGGAACAGCTGGCCACGGTAGTCGAGTTTGAAGAACGACAGGTCGCTGCCCGGCGTGGTGGTTTCCAGGGTCAGGCTCTGGGAGTGGCCACGGGTCGCCAGTACGCCTTTGTTCAGGGTCGACTCGGACCAGCCGGCAGACGCCTTGAAGTTCAGGAACTTGTCGCCTTCGCGACGGGTAAAGTCGAAGATCTCGTCCACGGTGTACACACCGGTCTTGATCTCATCCTGCTGCGCGGTCAGGCCGAAGGTCAGACGCGAGGTCTCACTGATCGGGTAACCCACGTTGACACCGGCACCGAGGCTGTCGATTGCGTAGCTTGCTACGTCAACGTCGAGGTCTTTGTAGTCGGTGGTGCGGTAGAAGGCGTTGTAGCCCAGGCTCACACCGTCGGCAGTCCAGTAAGGGTCGGTATAACTGAAGTTATATCGGCTCTGGTATTCGCTTCGGGTCAGGCCGATGGACACTCGGTTACCGGTACCGAGGAAGTTGTTCTGGGTGATCGAACCACCAAGGATCAAACCGGCACTCTGTGCGAAGCCGACGCTCGCGGTGATGGAGCCCGACGCTTGTTCTTCAACGGCGTAGTTCACGTCAACCTGGTCATCCACGCCCGGTACGGCCGGGGTTTCGACGTTGACTTCCTTGAAGAAGCCCAGGCGCTCAAGACGGGTCTTGGACTGGTCGATCAGGTAAGTCGACGCCCAGCCACCTTCCATCTGGCGCATTTCACGACGCAGCACTTCGTCCGCAGACTTGGTGTTGCCACGGAAGTTGATACGATTCACGTAGGCACGCTTGCCTGGATCGACGACGAAGGTGATGTCCACAGTGTGGTCATCATCATGCGGGGTCGGCACACCGTTGACGTTGGCGAAGGTATAGCCTTCGTTACCCAGGCGACGGGTGATCAGTTCGGACGTGGTGGTCATCAGCTTGCGCGAGAACACTTGGTCTTTCTGCACCAGCAGCAGCGCCTTGACCTGGTCTTCAGGCACTTTCAG
This sequence comes from Pseudomonas sp. QC2, assembly GCF_002859085.1. NCBI lineage: Bacteria > Pseudomonadati > Pseudomonadota > Gammaproteobacteria > Pseudomonadales > Pseudomonadaceae > Pseudomonas > Pseudomonas sp. QC2. The sequence goes on along the minus strand of NZ_PKKS01000023.1, from coordinate 685,589 downwards.
GTCGCCGCTCAGCTTCACGTCACGAACCTTGTACTTCTCGCCTTCGTTCACGTTGACAGTGATATAGACGTGTTTCTTGTCCGGGGTGATGGACACCTGGGTCGAAGCGATATCCATGTTGATATAGCCACGGTCCAGGTAGTAGGAACGCAGGCGTTCCAGGTCACCGGAAAGTTTTTCACGGGCGTACTTGTCATCGTTCTTGAAGAACGACAGCCAGTTGGTGGTCTTGAGTTCGAACAGGTCGATCAGGTCTTCATCAGCAAACTTGGTATTGCCCACCACGTTGATGTGCTGAATCGCGGCCACGGTGCCTTCGTTGATGTTGACCTTGAGGCCAACACGGTTGCGCGGCTGCGGCACCACTTCCGTTTCCACGGTCGCGGAGTAGCGGCCCTGGGCAACGTACTGGCGTTGCAGTTCGTTACGCACACCTTCAAGGGTGGCACGCTGGAAGATCTCGCCCTCGGCCAGGCCGGATTGCTTGAGGCCCTTCATCAGGTCTTCAGTCGAGATCGCCTTGTTGCCTTCGATCTCGATACTGGCGACGGAGGGTCGCTCGACGACGGTGATGACCAGGACGTTGCCTTCGCGACCCAGTTGGATGTCTTGAAAGAAACCGGTTTTGAACAACGCACGAGTGGATTCCACCAGGCGACGGTCATCAGCCTGTTCCCCAACGTTCAACGGCAAGGCACCAAAGACGCTACCCGCGGAAACCCGCTGGAGGCCGTTGACGCGAATATCGGAGATGGTGAAGGACTCGGCGTGAACTTCGGCGATCATCAATACGGTGAGAACCGCAGTTAGCAGCAGACGTTTCATGAAGTCCTTTCTTATTCCAACTGGCAATAAACAAACTGCCGCAAAATGCGGCAGATTCGCAATTCAGCGAAGCGTTACAGTCGACCCAGATCGTTGACCAAGGCTAATAACATCACCCCGACCACCAAACTGATACCGATCTGTATCCCCCAACCCTGCACCCGATCCGACAAGGGGCGACCACGCGCCCACTCGACCAGATAAAACAACAGATGCCCCCCATCCAATACCGGAATGGGCAGCAAATTCAGAACACCCAGGCTGATACTCAGATAAGCCAGGAAATTCAGGAAATCCGCGACACCCGACTGGGCAGAAGCGCCCGCCACTTTAGCAATGGTTATCGGCCCACTCAAGTTTTTTACCGAGAGCTCGCCGAACAACATTTTCTTGAGCGATTCGAGGGTCAGTACACTCATGGTCCAAGTGCGTTTTGCGCCCTCGCCAATGGCAGCCAACGGCCCGAAGCTGACTTCGCGCACCATCGATGGCGGCCAATCGACACCTTTGACCCCGGCACCCAGGTAACCCCCGGCCGCCTTGGCTTCCCCGCGAACGGACAGCGTCACAGGGACGTCGATTTGAGCACCATCGCGCTCAACTTTCAGCACAATTTTGGTTTCAGGACGTACACGCACCAAGTCAACCACTTGCTGCCAGTCACCCAGCGACTGGCCATCGAGGGCCAACAAGCGGTCGCCCGTTTTCAGGCCTGCAGCCTGGGCCGGGCCTTTCGGGTCCAGCTCCGCGAGCACCGGCGGCAAGGCCGGACGCCAGGGCCGTATGCCCAGAGACTTGATCGGATCAGGCTCATCAGCACCCTTTAGCCAGTGGTCAAGAGCCAGCTCGCGCGGGGTTTCGGTGGTGGAATCCTGCTCGCGCACCACCACGTTGACGGTGCCGCTTTCACCCAGGCGACGCACCAACTGCAAATTGACCGCGCCCCACCCCGTGGTGGGTTCGCCATCAATGGAAACAATTTCTTGCCCAGCAACCAACCCAGCCTTGGCGGCGATACTGTCCGACTCGACCGCGCCGATGACCGGACGCACCTGCTGGCTGCCCAGCATGGCCAAGACCCAGAAGAACACCATCGCCAACAGGAAGTTGGCGATCGGACCGGCGGCAACAATGGCGATACGCTGACGAACGGTCTTGCGATTGAAAGATTGGTCCAGTTGGTCTGCCGGCACTTCACCTTCGCGCTCATCGAGCATCTTGACGTAGCCACCCAACGGGATAGCCGCGATCACGAACTCGGTGCCACGGCGGTCGTGCCAGCGCAACAGCGGCATGCCGAAACCGACGGAAAAGCGCAATACCTTGACGCCGCAACGACGCGCCACCCAGAAGTGGCCGAATTCGTGGAAGGTAACCAGCACACCCAGAGCAACCAGGGTGCCGACAATCATGTAAAGCGCACTCATCTAAGTTCTCCGCATTCCTATCCAGTGCCTCAAGGCTCAAACCTGCCCACAGGCTAACGCACGTTGCGGTTCAACCATTGTTCCGCCAGGGCCCGGGCCTTGGTATCGGCCTCGAATACTGCCCCCAGATCGCTCACCGTCACAACAGGCTCAAGCGCCAGGACGTCCTCGATGATACTCGCGATCTGCGGAAAGCGGATGCGCCGTTCGAGAAACGCCGCCACCGCCACCTCATTGGCCGCATTCAGCATCGCCGGCGCGCTATTGCCCGCTTCGGCAGCTTGCCGGGCAAGGCGCAGGCACGGAAAGCGCTGCTCGTCGGGCGCTTCGAAGTCCAGACGAGCCACGGCAAACAGGTCCAAAGGCGCCACGCCGGAATCGATCCGCTCGGGCCAGGCCAGGGCATTGGCGATCGGGGTGCGCATATCGGGGTTGCCCAACTGCGCCAGGACCGAACCGTCCACGTAGTCGACCAGGGAATGAATCACACTTTGCGGGTGAATCACCACCTCGACCTGGTCAGGCCGCGCATCGAACAGCCAGCACGCCTCGATCAGTTCCAACCCCTTGTTCATCATGCTCGCCGAATCCACAGAGATTTTGCGCCCCATGGACCAGTTCGGATGAGCGCACGCCTGGTCGGGCGACACCTGTTCCAGCTCCGCGAGCGGGGTTTTCCGGAACGGCCCTCCGGAGGCGGTCAGCAGGATCCGACGCACACCCACCTGACTCAGGCCACGGGCATAGTCGCCGGGCATGCACTGGAAGATCGCATTGTGTTCGCTATCGAGTGGCAGCAGTACCGCGCCACTTTTGCGCACCGCCTGCATGAAGAGCGCGCCGGACATGACCAGCGCTTCTTTATTGGCCAACAGGATCTTCTTGCCAGCGTCGACGGCCGCCAGAGTTGGACGCAACCCCGCAGCACCGACAATGGCGGCGACCACCGTGTCAACTTCGGCGTCGGCCGAGACTTGGCACAGCCCCTCCTCCCCGACCAACACCTGAGTCGCAAGCCCGGCAGCCCGCAGGTCATCCTGCAGCGTCCGCGCCGCAGCGGCTTCAGGCACTACCGCAAATCGCGGCGCATGGCGTACGCACAGGGCCAGCAGCTCGCTCATGCGGGTAAACCCGGTGAGGGCGAAAACCTGGTAGCGATCAGGATGGCGCGCAATCACATCCAGGCTGCTCAACCCTACCGAGCCGGTTGCACCCAGCACGGTCACTTGTTGCAGGCGGCTCACGACGCCGTCATCCACAACAGCACGGCAAAGATCGGAATGGCAGCGGTCAGGCTGTCGATGCGGTCCAGCACACCGCCGTGACCCGGCAGCAGGTTGCTGCTGTCCTTGATCCCGGCCTGGCGCTTGAACATGCTTTCGGTGAGGTCACCCACCACCGAGATAAACACGACAATGGCTGTAGCCACCAGCGCCAGGAAGATGTCCTTCACCGCCCAGCCACGCACAACACCGACGACCAGTGCGATCACCAGCGTCAACGCCAAACCACCGTATACACCCTCCCAGCTCTTGCCCGGACTGACCGCCGGTGCCAGCTTGCGCTTGCCAAAGGCCCGACCGGAGAAGTAGGCACCGATATCCGCCCCCCAGACCAGCACCATGACCGCCAGGATCAGCCAGTTACCCATCGGGTAACGCTTGATCTCAATCAGCCCCTGCCACGCCGGCAGCAGGATCAATAAACCAATCACCAACTTGCAGGCCACGCTCGACCATTGACTGCTGGTGCGCGGGTAAGTCAACACCAGGAATGTCGCCAGCGCCCACCACAGTACTGCCGCACCCAACACCCAAGGTGCAATGTCGGGCAGGATGTACAAGAGAAACGCCAAGGCGGCCACCACGGCGGCATAGGCCACCCGCGGCAACTGTGCATTGAAACCTGCCAGGCGCGCCCATTCCCAGGCACCCAGGGTGACGACCAGGCCGATAAACAGCGCAAAGCCGGAACCCTCGAGCAGGAAAAACCCACACAAGGCGATCGGCAACAGGATCAGTGCTGTGATGATTCGTTGTTTAAGCATTTAAACCCGGGCTCCAGCTTCGATCTGCTCACTCGTTTTACCGAAGCGACGCTGACGGGAAGCGAAATCGGCCAGCGCAGTACGCATGGCATCGTGTTTGAAGTCCGGCCAGAACAGGTCGGAGAAGTACAGCTCGGTGTAGGCCAGCTGCCACAACAGGAAATTACTGATGCGGTGCTCGCCACCGGTACGGATGCACAAGTCAGGCAACGGCAGGTCACCGGTCACCAGGCAGGTTTGCAAGAGTTCGGGCGTGATGTCGTCGGGTCGCAGATGACCGGCCTGCACTTCGCGGGCCAGCCGCTGCGCGGCCTGGGCGATATCCCACTGGCCACCGTAGTTGGCTGCGATCTGCAGCACAAAACGGTTGGCGCCGGCAGTAATGGCCTCAGCTTCGCGCATGGCCGCCTGCAATTCCGGATGGAAGCGCGAGCGATCACCAATGATGCGCAGACAGATGTTGTTGTCATTGAGGCGCTTGGCCTCACGACGCAACGCCCGGAAGAACAAGTCCATCAAGGCGCTGACTTCTTCGGCGGGCCGCTGCCAGTTTTCACTGGAGAACGCGAACAAGGTCAACACTTCGACCTTGGCTTCGGCGCATACCTCGATCACCGCCCGCACCGCATCGACACCCGCTTTATGCCCGGCCACACCCGGCATAAAGCGTTTCTTCGCCCAGCGATTATTCCCATCCATGATGATCGCGACATGGCGCGGCACCACAGAGGGCACAGTCTGCTTGGTCTTTTCCATGAAGGCGTCCTGACCCCTTATACGGCCATCAGGTCCTTTTCTTTTTCTTCCGTGGCCTTAGTGATCTGGGCCTCGGCATCCTTGGTCAGCTTATCGATATCAGCAGTGGCACGACGCTCTTCGTCTTCGCTGATTTCCTTGTCCTTGACCAGTTTCTTCAGGTCACCCAGGGCATCGCGACGGATGTTACGCACGGCGACGCGCGCATCTTCGGCAGCGCTGCGCGCCTGCTTGGTGAAGCCCTTACGGGTTTCTTCAGTCAGGGCCGGCATGGAGATCAGCAGCAACTCACCCAGGTTGGTTGGGTTGAGGTTCAGGCCAGCGCTCTGGATGGCCTTGTCGACGGCACCGAGCATGTTGCGCTCGAAGGCCACGACTTGCAGGGTGCGCGAATCTTTAACGGTAATGTTGGCAACGCTGCTGATAGGGGTATCAGAACCGTAGTAAGGCACCATTACGCTGCCCAGGATACTCGGGTGCGCCTTGCCGGTACGGATCTGGCCGAATGCATGGCTCAGCGATTCCAGGGATTTCTGCATACGCGCCTGGGCGTCTTTCTTGATTTCGTTGATCATTGTTGGCCTTCCTCGATCAGAGTCCCTTCTGCGCCGCCGTGTACGATGTTCAGCAGGGCGCCGGGCTTGTTCATGTTAAATACGCGCAGCGGCATCTTGTGGTCGCGGCACAGGCAAATAGCCGTCAGGTCCATCACGCCCAGCTTGCGATCCAGGACTTCATCGTAGGTCAGATGATCGAACTTCTCGGCATGCGGGTCTTTGAATGGGTCTGCGGTGTAAACGCCGTCTACCTTGGTCGCCTTGAGCACCACGTCAGCATCAATCTCGATGGCGCGCAGGCACGCTGCCGAGTCGGTGGTGAAGAACGGGTTACCCGTGCCGGCGGCGAAGATCACCACTTCCTTGGCGTTCAGGTGGCGCATGGCTTTGCGGCGGTCATAGTGATCGGTCACGCCGACCATGGAAATAGCCGACATCACGATAGCCGAGATATTAGCGCGCTCCAGGGCGTCGCGCATGGCCAGGGCGTTCATCACAGTGGCCAGCATGCCCATGTGATCGCCGGTGACCCGGTCCATGCCGGCCGCACTCAGTGCCGCGCCGCGAAACAGGTTACCGCCGCCGATCACCAGGCCGACCTGTACGCCGATACCGACCAGTTGGCCGACTTCCAGCGCCATGCGGTCGAGTACTTTGGGATCGATCCCGAACTCTTCCGAGCCCATCAGGGCCTCGCCGCTAAGCTTGAGTAGAATGCGTTTATAGCGAGCCTGATAACCACTGCCCTGCTGAGCCATTGCGAATCTCTCCTGCGGCGTATTTTTAAAAATTCTTGGCGAGCCGTTTTACGGCTTGCGTTCACTCTAGCTGGACGCTGTCACAGCGCCATCGGAACACGGCTTTGTAAGCCAGTTCCGAGGGGAAGCCAAATAAAATCGACCTTCCCATTTGAAAAGAGGCTGCGCGCGTGAGCGGGCAGCCTCTTTCGGGCGACAGTTGAAGACTGTCTTATTGCTTGGCGGCAGCCAGCTGGGCAGCAACTTCTTCAGCGAAGTTGTCGACCGGCTTCTCGATGCCTTCGCCTACTTTGAAGTAAGTGAAGGAAACGATTTCAGCACCGGCTTTCTTGGCCAGTTCGCCGACCTTGATTTCAGGATTCTTGACGAACGCCTGCTCAACCAGGCTTGCTTCAGCCAGGAACTTGCTGATACGGCCCTTGATCATGTTTTCAACGATGTTCTCTGGCTTGCCAGCGATTTTGTCAGCGTTGAGGCTCAGGAACACCGCTTTTTCACGTTCGATTGCGTCAGCAGACACTTCCGATGGCAGCAGGAACTCAGGGTTGCTGGCCGCTACGTGCATAGCGATGTCTTTGGCCAGCTCAACGTTGCCGCCTTTCAGAACAACCGCTACACCGATTTTGTTGCCGTGCAGGTAACCGCCGACAACATCACCTTCAACGCGAACCAGGCGACGGATGTTGACGTTTTCGCCAACCTTGCCGACCAGTACCAGGCGATCAGCTTCTTGAGCTTCGATCAGCGGAGCGGCGTCAGTCAGCTTGTCAGCGAATGCTTTTTCAACGCTGGCAGCAACGAATGCCTTGAAGTCGTCCTGCAGAGCCAGGAAGTCGGTCTGCGAGTTCACTTCCAGCAGAACAGCGGACTTACCGTCTTCTTTCAGAGCGATTGCGCCTTCAGCAGCTACGTTGCCTGCTTTCTTGGCAGCCTTGATGGCGCCGGAGGCACGCATGTCGTCGATGGCTTTTTCGATGTCGCCGCCGGCCTTGGTCAAGGCCTTTTTGCAATCCATCATGCCTTCGCCGGTACGCTCACGCAGTTCTTTAACCAACGCTGCAGTAATCTCTGCCATTTCAAAATCCTCTTGGATAGGTTTTCAACCATTCCACCCGATCAAACGGGCGATCAATTCTTCCCGAATAACCCTTGTAGGCTGCTGCACGTTACAGTCGCTAGGTTGCGCTGCCACAAGTGGGAGCCGACAAATGGTTTTCGAGGTGGCAAAAAGGGGGCCAAGCCCCCTTTTTGCTTACTGAGTCAACGCCAGGGCGTCAATTACTCAGCGGCAGCTACCGGAGCTTCTTCAACGAACTGCTCGGCACCACCAGCAACGTGGTTGCGACCACGGATTACAGCGTCAGCCATCGAACCCATGTACAGCTGGATAGCGCGGATTGCGTCATCGTTGCCTGGGATGATGTAGTCAACGCCTTCCGGGCTGCTGTTGGTATCGACTACGCCGATAACCGGGATGCCCAGCTTGTTGGCTTCGGTGATCGCGATGCGCTCGTGATCAACGTCGATAACGAACAGTGCGTCAGGCAGACCGCCCATGTCCTTGATACCACCCAGGGAACGATCGAGCTTTTCCAGGTCACGGGAGCGCATCAGCGCTTCTTTCTTGGTCAGCTTGGCGAAAGTACCGTCTTCGGCTTGCACTTCAAGGTCACGCAGACGCTTGATGGAAGCACGGATGGTTTTGAAGTTGGTCAGCATGCCGCCCAACCAGCGGTGATCGACGTACGGCGAACCGCAACGTGCTGCTTCTTCAGCAACGATCTTGCCAGCGGAACGCTTGGTGCCGACGAACAGGATCTTGTTTTTGCCCTGGGCCAGGCGCTCTACGAAAGTCAGTGCTTCGTTGAACATCGGCAGGGTTTTTTCAAGGTTGATAATGTGGATCTTGTTACGCGCGCCGAAAATGTATTTACCCATTTTCGGGTTCCAGTAACGGGTCTGGTGACCGAAGTGCACACCGGCCTTCAGCATATCGCGCATGTTGACTTGGGACATGATAGTTCCTTAATAAGTCGGGTTTGGCCTCCACGTATCCCAATGACCAACCAGCGGCATCAAGGCCTCCGGCACCCAGGTCATCGTGTCGACACGTGTGTGGATTTAAGCTTTGCGGGGTATCCCCGGAAAGCGGCGCATTTTATACCACAGCAAGGGCGAAAACGGAACCCGCAATCACATTTGCCGCGAGCCTCTTTCATGCAACCCTTTGAATAGAGCCAACAACCCCCCACCTTATAGAGAGAAGCGATCATCAGAGGCTCATGATTTGACGCCATGGTCTGTTAGAATCGCGTTTTTTGAGGCTTGTGCGAATTCTGTAACCTTTTGTCGCACGCCCGTAAACCGTATTGATTTCAGCGCGTCGCGCTAGAGAGAGCCTGTATGACCGTTAGCTTGAAAACCGCCGAAGACATCGCTGGCATGCGCATCGCCGGCAAACTGGCTGCCGACGTGCTGGAAATGATCGCCGAGCACGTCAAGCCTGGCGTTACCACCGAAACCCTGAACCAGATCTGCCATGACTATATCGTCAATGTGCAGGGCGCCATTCCTGCGCCGCTGAACTACAAAGGCTTCCCCAAGTCGATCTGCACCTCGGTCAATCACGTGGTCTGCCACGGGATTCCGGGTGACAAGCCGTTGAAGGACGGCGACACCCTGAACATCGACGTCACCGTCATCAAGGACCGCTATTTCGGCGACACCAGCCGCATGTTCCACGTCGGCACCGTACCGGTCTGGGCCGAGCGCCTGTCGCAGGTCACCCAGGAGTGCATGTACAAGGCCATCGAAATCGTCAAGCCCGGCTGCCGCCTGGGCGACATCGGCGAAGTGATCCAGAAGCACGCGGAAAAGAACGGTTTCTCGGTGGTGCGCGAATTCTGCGGCCACGGCATCGGCACCGTCTTCCACGAAGAGCCACAGATCCTGCACTACGGCCGTGCCGGCACCGGCATGGAACTCAAGGCAGGCATGACCTTCACCATCGAACCGATGATCAACCAGGGCAAGGCCGACACCAAGGTACTGGGCGACGGCTGGACCGCCATCACCAAGGACCGCAAGCTCTCGGCCCAGTGGGAACACACCCTGCTGGTCACCGAAACCGGCTACGAGATCTTCACCCTGCGTGCGGACGACACGATCCCGCGCGTTTCCGCGTAAGGATCACCCAGGTTTTCCCCAACCGTGTTGTGACTGACTGATAGATAGAAAGGAAAGCCGATCGATGCCCCAGGTGGATCCCGAACTCTTCGACCGCGGCCAGTTCCAGGCCGAACTGGCCCTGAAGGCGAGCCCTATCGCTGCGTTCAAGAAAGCTATCCGCCAGGCCCGCGAGGTGCTCGATGGGCGCTTTCGCAGTGGCCGGGATATCCGCCGGCTGATCGAGGACCGCGCCTGGTTCGTCGATAACATCCTGCAAAAGGCCTGGGAACAGTTCAGTTGGAGCGAAGACGCCGACATCGCCCTGGTGGCGGTCGGCGGCTACGGCCGTGGTGAGTTGCACCCCTACTCCGACATCGACCTGCTGATCCTGCTGGACAGCGCCGATCATGAGATCTTTCGCGATTCCATCGAGCGTTTTCTGACGTTGCTGTGGGACATCGGCCTGGAAGTCGGCCAGAGCGTGCGCTCGGTGGATGAATGCGCCGAAGAAGCCCGTGCCGACCTCACGGTGATCACTAACCTGATGGAAAGCCGTACCATCGCCGGCCCCGAGCGCCTGCGCCAGCGCATGCTTGAAGTGACCAGCACTGCACACATGTGGCCGAGCAAAGACTTCTTCCTGGCCAAGCGTGCCGAGCAAAAGGCCCGGCACCACAAATACAACGACACCGAATACAACCTGGAACCCAACGTCAAGGGCTCGCCGGGCGGGCTGCGGGATATCCAGACGATTCTGTGGGTAGCGCGTCGCCAGTACGGCACCCTGAACCTTCGCGCCCTGGCTGGCGAAGGCTTCCTGGTGGAGAGCGAAAACGCCCTGCTGGCCTCGTCCCAAGAGTTCCTCTGGAAAGTGCGCTACGCCCTGCACATGCTCGCCGGGCGCTCCGAAGACCGCCTGCTGTTCGACCACCAGCGCTCCATCGCCACCCTGCTGGGCTTTGAGGGCGAAGACGCGAAGACCAGCATCGAAAGCTTCATGCAGCAGTACTACCGGGTGGTCATGAGCATTGCCCAGCTCAGCGACCTGATCATCCAGCACTTCGAAGAAGTGATCCTGGCCCCCGAAGACGAGGCGCCGCCGCAACCGATCAATTCGCGCTTCCAGTTGCACGACGGTTACATCGAGGCGCGCAACGACAATGTATTCCGCCGCACGCCGTTCGCCATGCTGGAGATCTTCGTGCTGATGGCCCAGCAGCCGGAAATCAAAGGCGTGCGCGCCGACACCATCCGCCTGCTGCGGGAAAACCGTCACCTGATCGACGACGATTTCCGCAACGATATCCGTAACACCAGCCTGTTCATCGAGCTGTTCAAGTGCAAGATCGGCATCCACCGCAACCTGCGGCGCATGAACCGTTACGGCATCCTCGGGCGCTACTTGCCGGAGTTCGGTTTTATCGTCGGGCAGATGCAGCACGACCTGTTCCACATCTATACCGTGGACGCCCACACCCTGAACCTGATCAAACACCTGCGTAAGCTGCAGTACACCCAGGTGTCAGAGAAATTCCCGCTGGCCAGCAAACTCATGGCCAAGCTGCCCAAGCCCGAGCTGATCTACCTCGCCGGCCTCTACCACGATATCGGCAAAGGCCGGCATGGCGACCACTCAGAGATCGGCGCGGTCGACGCTGAAGCGTTCTGCCAACGTCACCAACTGCCGCTGTGGGACAGCCGCCTGATCGTCTGGCTGGTGCAAAACCACCTGGTGATGTCGACTACCGCCCAGCGCAAGGACTTGTCCGACCCGCAGGTGATCCATGACTTCGCCGGAATAGTCGAGGATGAAACACGCCTGGACTACCTGTACGTACTGACCGTTTCCGACATCAACGCTACCAACCCGACGTTATGGAACTCGTGGCGCGCCAGCCTGCTGCGCCAGCTCTACACCGAGACCAAGCGTGCCCTGCGCCGCGGCCTGGAAAACCCGGTGGACCGCGAAGAGCAGATCCGCCGCACCCAGAGCGCCGCCCTGGATATCCTCGTTCGCGGCGGCAACGACCCGGATGATGTCGAGCAACTGTGGTCGCAACTGGGTGACGACTACTTCCTGCGCCACACCGCCGGCGACGTGGCCTGGCACAGTGACGCGATCCTGCAACAGCCCGCCGATGGCGGCCCGCTGGTGCTGATCAAGGAAACCACCCAGCGCGAATTCGAAGGCGGCACGCAGATCTTCATCTATGCCCCCGACCAGCACGACTTCTTCGCCGTGACCGTGGCGGCCATGGACCAACTCAACCTGAACATCCATGACGCTCGGGTCATCACCTCCAGCAGCCAGTTCACCCTCGACACCTACATCGTGCTCGACACCGAAGGCGAATCCATCGGCGATAACCCGGTGCGGGTGAAGAAGATCCGCGAAGGCCTGACCGAGGCCCTGCGCAACCCGGACGACTACCCGACCATCATCCAGCGCCGGGTCCCGCGCCAGCTCAAGCACTTTGCGTTTGCGCCCCAAGTGACCATTTCCAATGACGCCCAGCGCCCGGTAACCGTGCTGGAGCTCAGCGCACCGGACCGCCCTGGCCTGCTGGCGCGGATCGGCGGGATTTTCCTGGAGTTCGATTTGTCACTACAGAATGCCAAGATTGCGACCTTGGGCGAGCGGGTGGAAGACGTGTTCTTCATTACCGATGCCGATAACCAGCCGCTGTCCGACCCGGAACTGTGTCGCCGCCTGCAGGACGCTATCGTCCAGCAATTGAGCGTGACCCAGGAACCTGGCGTCGAGCTGACCAGACTGACCATTTGAATTAATTTAACGTCCCAGTGGGCACGGTCCCTGTGGGAGCTGGCTGGCCTGCGATGGCATCGACTCGGTATGGCTGATACACCGAGTGCACGCATCGCAGGCAAGCCAGCGCCCACAAAAAGCCGTCCTCATCCTGATCGAGGCCCTCATGAACAACGCCCTGAACCAGCTGCAGCCTTATCCGTTCGAGAAACTGCGCGCCCTGCTCGGCAGCGTCACGCCGAACCCGGACAAACGCCCTATCGCGCTGTCCATCGGTGAGCCCAAGCATAAGTCCCCGACGTTTGTCGCCGAAGCGCTGAGCAACAACCTCGATCAAATGGCGGTGTACCCCACCACCCTGGGCATCCCGGCCCTGCGCGAGGCCATCGGCGCCTGGTGCGAACGCCGCTTTGACGTGCCCAAGGGCTGGCTCGACCCGGCGCGCAATATCCTGCCGGTCAACGGCACCCGCGAGGCGCTGTTCGCCTTCACCCAGACCGTGGTCAATCGCGGTGACGACGCGCTGGTGGTCAGCCCGAACCCGTTCTACCAGATCTACGAAGGCGCCGCGTTCCTGGCCGGGGCCAAGCCGCATTACCTGCCTTGCCTGGATGCCAATGGCTTTAACCCGGATTTCGACGCCGTGACGCCGGACATCTGGAAACGCTGCCAGATCCTGTTCCTGTGCTCCCCCGGCAACCCGACCGGCGCGCTGATCCCGGTCGACACCCTGAAAAAACTCATCGCCCTGGCCGACGAATACGACTTCGTTATTGCCGCCGACGAGTGCTACAGCGAGCTGTACTTCGACGAGCAAACGCCGCCACCGGGCTTGCTCAGCGCCTGCGTCGAGCTGGGCCGCCAGGACTTCAAGCGTTGCGTGGTGTTCCACAGCCTGTCCAAGCGCTCCAACCTGCCAGGCCTGCGCTCCGGGTTCGTGGCCGGCGACGCCGACATCCTCAAGGGGTTCCTGCTGTACCGCACCTACCACGGCTGCGCGATGCCGGTGCAAACCCAACTGGCCAGCATCGCGGCCTGGCAAGATGAAGCCCACGTGCAGGCTAACCGTGACCTGTACCGGGAAAAATTCGACGCCGTACTGGCGATCCTCAAGCCGGTGCTGGACGTACAAAGCCCGGATGGCGGGTTCTACCTGTGGCCAAAGGTAAAGGGCGACGATGCGGCCTTCTGCCGCGACTTGTTCGTCGAAGAACACGTGACCGTGGTGCCGGGCTCGTACCTGTCGCGGGAGGTGGACGGTGTCAATCCAGGCGCGGGGCGCGTGCGCCTGGCCTTGGTTGCGCCGCTGGGGGAATGCGTGGAAGCAGCTGAGCGGATTCGGGATTTCATTCAGCGGCGCTGATAAGCGCCTGACGGGTCATTTCAGATGTCCCAGATTCGCCTCACTCATATCCAACTCCGCCAATACCTCCCTCAAGACGTCATCACCAATCTGGTGATGACGGCTCAAGCTATACAACTCCAACCGCTGCGCCCGCAGCGCCTTGAGACGCAGCTTCCGCTCAAGCAGATCCATTTGCCGCGCCAGCGCCTGGGCTTCCGCCGAGTCGTTGAACACGTCCAGTTGATGGCGATACTCCGACATCAACCGTGCCTTCAACTCGGCGGCGAGTGCGGCTTGGGCAGCGTCCTGGGTTTCCGTTTCAACGGGCTCCTCGGCCTCCAGGGCATGAATCGCGGCAACGGCTGTTTTCTTCCAGGCTTCGCGGACTTCGTTATGACGCTTCTCATCCGGGCTTTTCTCAATGCCGCGCAACAACAGCGGCAATGCGATGCAAGCGGCGATCAACGACAGGAGGATCACCCCGGCGGCGATGAAGATCAGCAGGTCACGCTCGGGGAAATCCTGGCCCGGCGCCAACAGCAAGGGCACCGACATCACACCGGCCAGAGTGACCGCACCGCGCACACCCCCCACCGTCAACAGCCAGCAGGAGCGGGCTGTGGGCACCAGGGTCAGCTCGCTTTTCCCACGTAACCGCCGCAATAAACCCGACAGCCGCCAGATGCTCTGCACCCAGATAAACCGCAGCACCACCAGCACCAGGAAAATCGCGATTACATCCAGGCAGCGATAAAACAGCGTGGGCCACAGCGTCGGCTCATGACTGACCACGGCCTTGATGATGTCCGGCAGCTGCAGTCCCAGCAGCAGGAAAATCAGGCCGTTGAAGGCAAACTCCAACAACGACCACACGCTGCGATTGAGCAAGCGCGTACTGGTCTGGCGTGGCAGCAGGTCGAGCCAGCTTTGCATCATGCCCGCCGCCACCGCCGACAGGATGCCCGATGCGCCCAGGCGTTCGGCCAGCACATAGGCCGCAAACGGCAGCAGCAACATGAAGACCACGTGGGTGGCCGGATCATCCCAGCCCCGCGCAATCATCCAGGCGCGCAGACGGCCGACCAGCCAGCTGAGCGCCACACCGACAGCCAGGCCGCCGACCGCCACCAGGACAAAGGTCAGGCTCGCATCGGCCAGGGAAAACACCCCGGTCAGCGCCGCCGCCAGGGCGAACTTGAAGGTCACCAGGCCCGAGGCATCGTTCATCAGCGCCTCGCCTTGGAGCATATGCATCAGCGGCGTCGGCAAGCGGTTCTGGGCAATGGCCGACACCGCCACGGCGTCCGTCGGCGACAACACGGCCGCCAGGGCGAAGGCCACCGGCAACGGGATCGTAGGCAACAGCCAGTGAATGAAGTAGCCGGCACCGACCACCGTAAACAGCACCAGCCCCACCGCCAGCGTCAGGATCGGCCCACGCAGGCGCCATAACTCGCGCTTGGGCATGCGCCAGCCATCAGAAAACAGCAGAGGCGGCAGGAACAGAAACAGGAACAGCTCCGGGTCCAACGCCACATGCAACCCCAGCGTCGGCCAGGCCAGCAGGGCACCGGCGGCAATTTGCACCAGCGGTAACGGCAGAGGGATGATACGCCCGACCAGACGCGAAACGCTGACCAGCATCAGCAGGATAAGAACGGTGTAGGCGGTTTGCATAAAACAGGTTTCCCGGACAATCGACTTGCAACGACACACATCAGGCAACAAGTGGCCGTTGAAGTGCCATATTACCCGGCTATGTTAGCGGCTATGCCGCGTAGTGGCTTTTGCACAAAAGTCGCACAGCGCTGACGAGCGGCACCCAAACCCGCTGGTCGTGGCATAATCCGTGATCTTTCGTTTTAAGCAGCCCAAAGGGGGGCAATTCCTTGACCGCTTCAAGCAAAACGTTGCACCTTTTCGGCATCAAAGCCTGCGACACCATGAAAAAGGCGCGTACCTGGCTCGATGAGCACGGCGTCAACTATGAGTTTCACGACTACAAAACGGCCGGTATCGACCGCGAACACTTGACCCAATGGTGCAACGAGCACGGTTGGCAGGTGGTTTTGAACCGTGCGGGCACCACCTTTCGCAAACTCGAAGACGAACGCAAAGCCGATCTCGAACAGTCGAAAGCCATTGAATTGATGCTCGCACAACCCTCGATGATCAAGCGCCCAGTGCTCGATCTCGGTGACAGAACCCTGATTGGCTTCAAGCCAGATAGTTATTCGGCGGCCCTCAAGTAGGCCAGCCCTTTCCATTTTGTAGAGGTAACAGCATGTCCAATTCCCTGTTCAGCCTGGGCTTCGGCGTCGGCACTCAGAACCGCCAAGGTGCTTGGCTGGAAGTGTTTTACGCACAACCGTTGCTCAATCCATCGGCTGAAATTGTCGCCGCCATCGCACCGATCCTCGGTTACAGCGAAGGCAACCAGGCGATTACCTTCACCGTCACCCAGGCCCTGCAACTGGCAGACGCGCTCAAAGGTGTTGATGCCACCCAAGCCGCGCTGCTGAGCCGCCTGGCTGAAAGCCACACCCCGCTGGTCGCCACCGTGCTGGCCGAAGACGCGGCACTGACCTCCACCCCCGAGGCCTACCTCAAGCTGCACCTGCTGTCCCACCGCCTGGTCAAGCCGCACGGCCTGAGCCTGGCCGGTGTGTTCCCGCAGTTGCCGAACGTGGCCTGGACCAGCCAGGGCGCGATCGACATCGCGGAATTGGCCGAGCGCCAGCTGGAGGCCCGCCTGCGCGGCGAGCTGCTGGAAGTGTTCTCGGTGGACAAGTTCCCGAAAATGACCGACTACGTCGTACCAAGCGGCGTACGTATCGCTGACGCCGCGCGTATCCGCCTGGGCGCCTACGTGGGCGAAGGCACCACCGTGATGCACGAAGGCTTCGTCAACTTCAACGCCGGCACCGAAGGTCCGGGCATGATCGAAGGCCGTGTATCGGCGGGCGTGTTCGTCGGCAAGGGCTCGGACCTGGGCGGCGGTTGCTCTACCATGGGCACCCTGTCGGGCGGCGGCAACATCGTGATCAAGGTGGGCGAAGGCTGCCTGATCGGCGCCAACGCCGGTATCGGTATCCCGTTGGGCGACCGCAACACCGTGGAGTCGGGCTTGTACGTCACTGCCGGCACGAAGGTTGCGCTGCTGGACGAACAAAACCAACTGGTCAAAGTGGTCAAGGCACGTGAGCTGGCCGGCCAGCCGGACCTGCTGTTCCGCCGCAACTCGGAGACCGGTGCGGTGGAGTGCAAAACCCACAAATCGGCCATCGAACTGAACGAAGCGCTGCACGCTCACAACTAAGCAGCCACTCGATGCCACTAGCGGGCCCCGACCCTGGGGCTCGCTTATACGAGTCTTGAACACCATGCTAGTGCCCTCCCCCTGGCGCGCCGATTTCCCGGCCATCGCCACGCTGCAACGGCAAGACCAGACTTACCTGGACAACGCCGCCACCACGCAAAAACCCCAGGCCCTGTTGGATGCCATCAGCCATTACTACGCCAATGGCGCAGCCAATGTGCACCGTGCCCAGCATTTGCCAGGCGCCCATGCGACGCAAGCCTTCGAAGACAGTCGCAGCAAGGTCGCGCAGTGGTTGAATGCAGGCGACAGCGGGCAGATCGTCTTCACCCACGGCGCGACCTCAGCGCTGAACCTCTTGGCCTATGGCCTAGAGCACTTATTCAATGCGGGCGATGAGATTGTCATCAGCGCCCTGGAACACCACGCCAACCTGCTGCCCTGGCAGCAACTGGCCAAACGTCGCGCCGCCACGCTGGTGGTATTGCCGCTGAACGATGACGGCGTGATCGACCTGCCGGCCGCCGCCGAGCTGATCGGCCCACGCACACGCTTGCTGGCGGTGAGCCAGTTGTCCAACGTGCTCGGCGCCTGGCAGCCGCTGGAGGCCCTGCTGGCGCTCGCCCAGCCACACGGCACCCTGACGGTGGTCGATGGCGCCCAGGGCATCGTCCATGGCCGTCACGACGTGCAGGCTTTGGGCTGCGATTTCTATGTGTTTTCCAGCCATAAGCTGTATGGCCCGGATGGCGTCGGCGTGCTGTTCGGGCGCAACGAAGCCTTGCATCACCTGCGCCACTGGCAGTTTGGCGGCGAGATGGTGCAACAGGCGGACTACCACAGCGCCAGCTTCCGCCCGGCACCGTTGGGTTTCGAGGCGGGCACCCCGCCGATTGCCAGTGTGATCGGCCTGGGCGCCAGCCTGGATTACCTGGGTTCGCTGGACCAGCCCGCGATCGTCGCCCATGAGGCGGCGCTGCATGACTACCTGTTACGTGGCCTCAAAGCGCGCAATGGCGTGCGCGTGCTGGGGTCGCCACAGGTCGCGCTGGTCAGTTTTGTCGTCGATGGCGTGCACAACGCGGACCTCGCGCACCTGCTCACCGAGCAAGGCATTGCCGTGCGCGCCGGCCATCACTGCGCAATGCCGCTGCTCAAGGCGATGCATCTATCGGGGGCGATTCGCGTGTCCCTGGCGCTGTATAACGATTCCGATGACCTGGAGCGCTTCTTTGAAGCGCTGGACCAGGCGCTGGACATGCTGCGATGAGCCTGCCGGTAGAGGCCGTTGCCGCACTGGAGGCTTTTCAAGCCGTGGGCAGTTGGGAGCAGCGCGCGCGGATGCTGATGCAATGGGGCGAGCGGCTGCCAGCATTGGCGGATGAAGATAAGACCGAGGCCAACCTGGTGCAGGGCTGTGAAAGCCTGGTGTGGTTGGTGGGGCGTTTGGAGGACGGTCGCTGGCAGTTTGCTGCGAGCAGCGATGCACGGATGATTCGTGGGTTAGTCGCATTGCTGCTGGCGCGGGTCAATGGGCTTTCTGCTGCCGAGCTACTGGCCGTGGACCTGCCCGACTGGTTCAATCAATTGGGGCTTTCCCGTCAACTCTCACCCTCGCGCAGCAATGGCCTCAACGCGGTCCTGCAACGCATGCGCGAACTCAGCCATACACAAAGCTAAATGTGGGAGGGGGCTTGCCCCCGATTGCAGGGTGTCAGTCACTGAACAAGTTGGCTGATCCACCGCTATCGGGGGCAAGCCCCCTCCCACATTTGAATTGTGTAGGGTTCCGAGATTTAAGTGGGCTTGACCCGCTCCGACGGCCGCCGCACCCCTGCCACAATTTTATCCACTGCCTTGGTCGCCGCCACCATGCCGAAGGTGGCCGTCACCATCATCACCGCGCCAAACCCACCGGCGCAGTCCAGCTTCACCCCGTCCCCGACGAAACTCTTCTGCAAACAAATGCTGCCATCCGGCTTGGGATAGCGCAGTTGTTCGGTGGAAAACACGCACGGCACGCTGTAATGGCGGGTCACGGTGCGGGAGAAACCATAGTCGCGGCGCAAGGTGGAGCGCACTTTCGACGCCAGCGGGTCGTTGAAGGTACGGTTCAGGTCGCAGACCTGGATCAGCGTCGGGTCGATCTGCCCGCCCGCGCCGCCGGTGGTGATGATCTGGATCTTGCGGCGCTTGCACCAGGCGATCAGTGCCGCCTTGGCGTTGACCGCGTCGATGCAGTCGATCACGCAGTCGATGTTGGGGGTGATGTACTCGGCCATGGTGTCGCGGGTCACGAAGTCCGCCACCGCATGCACCGTGCAATCCGGGTTGATCGCGCGCAGGCGCTCAGCCATCACTTCGACCTTGGGTTTACCGACGGTGCTGTCCAGCGCGTGCAACTGGCGGTTGCTGTTGCTGACGCAGACGTCATCCAGGTCAAACAGCGAAATCTCGCCCACCCCGCAACGGGCCATGGCTTCCGCCGCCCACGAGCCCACGCCGCCGACGCCGACAATCGCCACATGGGCCGCTTTCAAGCGTTCCAAGCCTTCAATGCCATACAAGCGGGCGACGCCTGCAAACCGCGGATCTTCTGTACTCATGACCATTACCCCAAAAACCGGCGCGCATTATGGGCTACGCAGCGGCAAGTTTTAAGCTACAAGTTACAAGTAAAGAACTTAGATGTACTTTCGCTGCCCAATGTCCGGTTTTTCTCGGCTTGCTGTACGGTCAGGGAAGGGCCGGTGTAGGATGCGCGCCGTTCGGCGTAGGCCGACACCTCTTTTCGTTCCACACCCTTTGGAACCCGAAATAGCCATGGCATCGCGTAAATTTGGACTCAACCTAGTGATAGTGCTGGCAATTGCCGCGCTATTCAGCGGTTTCTGGGCGCTGATCAACCGCCCGGTCACCGCCCCCAACTGGCCTGAACAGATCTCCGGTTTTTCCTACTCGCCGTTCCAGCAAGGCCAGTACCCACAGAAAGACCAGTACCCGACCGACGACCAGATGCGTCGCGACCTCGAGATCATGAGCAAGCTGACGGACAACATCCGTACCTACTCGGTCGACGGCACGCTGGGGGATATCCCCAAGCTGGCCGAGGAGTTCGGCCTGCGTGTGACGCTAGGGATCTGGATCAGCCCGGATCTTGAGCGCAACGAGCGAGAAATCCAGCGCGCCATCGAAATCGCCAACAGCTCGCGCAGTGTGGTACGGGTAGTGGTCGGTAACGAAGCCCTGTTCCGTGAGGAAATCACCCCTGAAGCGCTGATTGTGCTGCTCGACAGGGTCCGCGCCGCCGTGAAAGTGCCGGTGACGACGTCCGAGCAATGGCACATCTGGGAAAAGAACCCGCAACTGGCCAAGCACGTCGACCTGATCGCCGCGCACATCCTGCCGTTCTGGGAATACATTCCGATGGACAAGGCCGGCCAGTACGTACTCGACCGCGCCAGGGACCTGAAGAAACTGTTCCCGAAAAAGCCGTTGCTGCTGTCGGAAGTGGGCTGGCCGAGTAATGGCCGCATGCGCGGTGGCAATGAAACGTCGCCTGCCGACCAGGCGATTTATCTGCGCACACTGGTGAACAAGCTCAATCGCCAGGGTTTCAACTACTTCGTGATCGAGGCGTTCGATCAGCCGTGGAAAGTCAGTGACGAAGGCTCGGCCGGCGCTTACTGGGGTGTATACAACGCTGCGCGCCAGCAGAAATTCAACTTTGACGGGCCGGTGGTGGCGATTCCGCAATGGCGCGTGCTGGCCATCGGTTCGGTGGTGCTCGCGCTGCTGTCCCTGACCCTGCTGATGATCGATGGCTCATCCCTGCGCCAGCGTGGCCGCACCTTCCTGACCTTTATCGCGTTTCTCTGCGGTTCGGTGCTGGTGTGGATCGGCTACGACTACAGCCAGCAATACAGCACCTGGTTCAGTGTCACCGTGGGGATCCTCCTGGCCCTTGGCGCCCTCGGCGTGTTTATCGTGTTGCTGACCGAAGCCCACGAACTGGCGGAAGCGGTATGGACCCACAAGCGCCGGCGTGAATTCCTACCCGTGGAGGGAGATTCGGACTACCGCCCGAAAGTGTCGATCCATGTGCCGTGTTACAACGAGCCGCCGGAGATGGTCAAACAGACCCTCGACGCCTTGGCCGCCCTCGATTACCCGGATTACGAAGTCCTGATCATCGACAACAACACCAAGGACCCGGCCGTGTGGGAGCCGGTACGCGACTACTGCGAAACCCTCGGCCCGCGCTTCAAGTTCTTCCACGTCGCGCCGCTGGCGGGTTTCAAGGGTGGTGCACTGAACTACCTGATCCCGCACACCGCCAAGGACGCCGAAGTGATCGCGGTGATCGACTCGGATTACTGCGTGTCGCCGAACTGGCTCAAACACATGGTGCCGCACTTCGCCGACCCGAAAATCGCCGTGGTGCAGTCGCCGCAGGATTACCGCGACCAGAACGAAAGCACCTTCAAGAAGCTCTGCTACGCGGAATACAAAGGCTTCTTCCATATCGGCATGGTGACGCGCAACGACCGTGACGCGATCATCCAGCACGGCACCATGACCATGACCCGTCGCTCGGTGCTCGAAGAACTGGGCTGGGCCGACTGGTGCATCTGCGAAGATGCCGAACTGGGCCTACGCGTGTTCGAGAAAGGCCTGTCGGCGGCGTATTACCACGACAGCTACGGCAAGGGCCTGATGCCGGATACCTTTATCGACTTCAAGAAACAGCGTTTCCGCTGGGCCTACGGGGCGATCCAGATCATCAAGCGCCACACCGCGAGCCTGTTGCGTGGCAAGGGCACCGAGCTGACCCGTGGCCAGCGCTACCACTTCCTCGCGGGCTGGTTGCCGTGGGTGGCGGACGGCATGAACATCTTCTTCACCGTGGGCGCCCTGTTGTGGTCGGCGGCGATGATCATCGTACCGACGCGGGTCGACCCGCCGTTGCTGATTTTCGCGATTCCGCCATTGGCGCTGTTTGTGTTCAAGGTCGGCAAGATCATCTTCCTCTACCGCCGTGCGGTAGGCGTGAACTTGAAGGATGCATTCTGCGCAGCCCTGGCCGGTCTGGCGTTGTCCCACACCATCGCCAAAGCGGTGCTGTATGGCTTCTTCACCACCAGCATTCCGTTCTTTCGTACACCGAAAAACGCGGATAACCACGGCTTCTGGGTCGCGATTTCCGAAGCCCGCGAAGAGATGTTCATCATGCTGCTGTTGTGGGGCGCGGCGCTGGGGATCTACCTGGTGCAGGGCCTGCCCAGCAATGACATCCGCTTCTGGGTGGTGATGCTGCTGGTCCAGTCGCTGCCGTATGTGGCGGCGCTGGTGATGGCTTTCCTGTCGTCGCTGCCGAAACCGGCGCCGAAGGTCGAGCTGGCAACCGCTGAGTAAAAACTTGCGCAATGCACTAAACGGCGGCCTCTGGCCGCCGTTTTGCTATAAGATAACGGCCGTTTTATGAGTCTTGGCCCAGGCCAATGCTTTGTGTGGGAGGGGGCTTGCCCCCGATGGCGGTGGGCCAGTCAACAGATGCAGTGACTGACACTCAGCCATCGAGGGCAAGCCCCCTCCCACACTGAATCTACGCCCCTTACGTCCTGCGCCCATCACATGCTTCCGGAGTTTCCCATGACGGCCCATGCCGACCTTTCGCCGACCCTTCAACTCGCTATCGACCTGATCCGTCGCCCCTCAGTGACGCCGATCGACGCCGATTGCCAGAAGCTGATGATGCAGCGCCTGGGCGACGCCGGTTTTGCGCTCGAGCCGATGCGCATCGAAGACGTGGACAACTTCTGGGCCACCCATGGCAAGCATGACGGTCCGGTGCTGTGCTTCGCCGGCCACACCGACGTGGTGCCGACCGGCCCGGTGCAAGCCTGGCAGAACGACCCGTTCGACGCGTTGATCGACGAAAACGGCATGCTCTGCGGGCGTGGCGCGGCGGACATGAAAGGCAGCCTGGCGGCGATGCTCGTGGCGGCCGAGCGCTTTGTCAGCGACTACCCGGACCACAAGGGCTCGGTCGCCTTCCTGATCACCAGCGATGAAGAAGGCCCGGCGCACCACGGCACCAAAGCCGTGATCGAACGCCTGGCCGCACGCAAGGAGCGTCTGGACTGGTGCATCGTCGGCGAGCCATCAAGCACCACCTTGGTGGGCGATGTGGTCAAGAACGGCCGTCGTGGCTCCCTCGGCGCGACCCTGACCGTACGCGGTGTACAGGGCCACGTGGCGTACCCGCACCTGGCGAAGAATCCGATCCACTTGGCTGCACCGGCCCTGGCGGAACTGGCTGCCGAGCATTGGGATGACGGCAACAGCTTCTTCCCGCCCACCAGTTTCCAGATCTCCAACCTCAATTCCGGCACCGGCGCGACCAACGTGATCCCCGGCGACCTGACAGCGGTGTTCAACTTCCGCTTTTCCACCGAATCCACCGTCGAAGGCTTGCAACAACGGGTGGCCGAGATTCTCGACAAACATGGCCTGGATTGGCACGTGGAGTGGGCGTTGTCGGGCCTGCCCTTCCTCACCGAACCGGGCGCGTTGCTGGATGCGGTCTCGGCGAGCATCAAGGCGATCACCGGGCGTGAGACCCAGGCGTCCACCAGCGGCGGTACCTCCGATGGACGTTTCATCGCGACCCTCGGCACCCAGGTGGTCGAGCTGGGCCCGGTCAACGCAACGATCCATCAGGTCAATGAGCGCATCCTGGCCAGCGATCTCGATGTGCTGACCGAAATCTACTACCAGACCCTGATCAAGTTGCTCGCCTGATGCTCGCCTGCCCCATTTGCAGCGCGCCGCTCAATGCGGTGGACAATGGCGTGGCGTGCCCGGCCGGACACCGTTTCGACCGCGCGCGCCAGGGTTACCTGAACCTGTTGCCGGTACAACACAAGAACAGCCGCGACCCCGGCGATAACCTGGCCATGGTCGAGGCGCGCCGCGACTTTCTCAACGCCGGGCACTACGCCCCGGTGGCCAAGCGCCTGGCTGAACTGGCCGCCGAACGTGCGCCGCAGCGCTGGGTGGACATCGGTTGTGGCGAGGGTTACTACACCGCGCAAATCGCCGAAGCCCTGCCCCACGCCGATGGCTACGCGCTGGATATCTCCAAGGAAGCGGTCAAACGCGCTTGCAAGCGCAACCCGGCGCTGACTTGGTTGATCGCCAGCATGGCCCGTGTGCCGTTGGCCTCAGGCAGTTGCCAGTTTCTCGCCAGCGTTTTCAGCCCATTGGATTGGGAAGAGGCCAAGCGCCTGCTCAGCCCCGGCGGCGGCTTGATGAAGGTCGGCCCTACCGCCGGCCACCTGATGGAACTGCGTGAGCGTTTATACGACGAAGTGCGCGAATACACCGACGACAAGCACCTGGCCCTGGTGCCGGACGGCATGAGCCTGGCGCACAGCGAAACACTGGAATTCGCCCTGAGCCTGGCCGAACCCCAGGACCGTGCCAACCTGCTGGCGATGACACCCCACGGCTGGCGCGCCAGTGCCGAGCGCCGCGCCGACGTGATCGAGGCGGCCGAGCCGCTGCTGGTCACGGTATCGATGCGCTACGACTATTTCGTGCTTCAATAACAGACTTTCCAGTATCCGCGAATGGATTTTCGAATCCCGCAACGAGGAACATCCATGCGCCAACCCGATATAGAGATTTACCTGAAGGACGCCGACGTCGACTACAAGGCCATCGCGGCCTGGCTCGGCGCCGCCCTGGGCCCCTGCACCGACTGGGTCCAGAAGGGCCAGACCTACAAGTGCAAGGCCGGCAACGTACCCGTTACCTGGCTGCCGAAAGCTGTAGGCAAATGGAACAGCCTGTACCTGGAAAGCGACCAGACGCCGTGGGACGACGACATCGCCTGTGCCCGCGCAGCCTTTGCCGCGCTGAACGTCGAAGTGCGTTGCGCACCGGGCACCTGGGTTGAGGAAGAAGGTGAAGAAAGCGCTGACACCTGGATTCGCATCAGTGAAGACGGTGAAGAGCAGATCACCTGGAAAACCGCATAATCCTGAAAATAGGTGGGAAGTGCTTGTGTGGTGAGCGGGCTTGCCCCGCGCTGGGCTGCGTAGCAGCCCCAACAAGAACGCCGCGGCGTAATGTTTTAGGGCCGCTTCGCAGCCCAGCGCGGGGCAAGCCCGCTCACCACAGCAAGCCCCTTGCCACATCTGTACAGCGGTGGGCTTACAGCCCCACCACATCCTCCGCCTGCAACCCCTTCTCGCCAGTCACCACGGCGTACTCCACCTGCTGGCCCTCGGCCAAGGAACGATGGCCCTCACCGCGAATGGCGCGGTAGTGCACAAACACATCCTTGCCGTCTTCACGCTGGATAAAGCCATAGCCCTTTGCGTCATTGAACCACTTCACATTACCGGTTTCGCGCGTTGCCATCTGTTCACTCCCACCTGATTGTTATTGTTGAGTCGGTCGCGTTGAACTGCCGAGTATAAGACAGGCTCAAAAACGATCAACTCAAGTTTACATCGCTGCTTTTTTGCCGATTTTCGGTGAATACGGCACACTACCCGCCCGAGCGCCTGCTCGGTTTTTTCCACTTGAAGCAGCACGCCTATGACCCGCTCTCCGTTCCGCCGTCTAGTGTTTGGCACCTTGCGCCGACTGTTGTACCTCTGGGTTCGCTCAGAGACGATCAACCAGTCGTCCTTAACCCTTAACCTGGACCGCAGCCGGCCGGTGTTCTACGTCCTGCAATCGCCCTCCCTCAGCGAATTGGCCGTGGTCGATGCCGAGTGCACCAAGGCCGGCCTGCCGCGCCCGGTGCTGCCGGTATCGGTCGGCCCGTTGATGGAACCGGCGGCGTTCTTCTACCTCACGCCGGAACCGGACTGGCTCGGACGCCAGGACAAGCGCGGCGCACCACCGACCCTGACCCGCCTGGTCAATACCCTCAGCGAGCACGCCGAAGAGAATGCACAAATCATTCCGGTCAGCGTGTTCTGGGGGCAGTCGCCGGAGAGCGAGTCCAGCCCGTGGAAGCTGCTGTTTGCCGACAGCTGGGCGGTCACCGGGCGTCTACGCCGCCTGTTGAGCATCCTGATCCTGGGCCGCAAGACCCGCGTGCAATTCTCCGCGCCTATCAACTTGCGTGAATTGATCGAGCACAATAAAGGGCACGAACGCACCGTGCGAATGGCCCAGCGCATCTTGCGTGTGCACTTTCGTAACCTGAAGACCGCCGTGATCGGCCCCGACTTGTCACACCGGCGCAACCTGGTGAAGGGCCTGGTCAACATGCCGCTGGTGCGCCAGGCCATTGCCGACGAAGCCGAACGGGAAAAGATCACCCCGGAAAAAGCCAAGGCCCAGGCCCTGCGCTACGGCAACGAAATCGCCTCGGACTACACCTACACGGCGATCCGCTTCCTCGAAGTGGTGCTGAGCTGGTTCTGGAACAAGATCTACGACGGCATCAAGGTCAATAACATCGAAGGTGTGCAAAAGGTTGCCCAGGGCTACGAGGTGATCTACGTGCCCTGCCACCGCAGCCATATCGATTACCTGTTGCTCTCGTATTTGCTGTTCAAGAATGGCCTGACCCCACCGCACATCGCCGCCGGGATCAACCTGAACATGCCGGTGATCGGCAGCCTGCTGCGCCGTGGCGGTGCGTTTTTCATGCGCCGCACCTTCAAGGGCAACCCGCTGTACACCTCGGTGTTCAACGAGTACCTGCACACCTTGTTCACCAAGGGCTTCCCGGTGGAGTACTTCGTCGAAGGCGGACGCTCACGCACCGGGCGCATGCTGCAGCCGAAGACCGGGATGCTGGCGATTACACTGCGCAGTTTCCTGCGCTCTTCGCGCATGCCCATCGTGTTTGTGCCGGTGTACATCGGCTACGAGCGCGTACTCGAAGGCCGCACCTACCTGGGCGAGCTACGTGGCGCGAGCAAGAAGAAAGAGTCGATCTTCGATATTTTCAAAGTGGTTGGCGCGCTCAAGCAGCGCTTCGGCCAAGTCGCCGTCAATTTCGGCGAGCCGATCAAGCTGGCTGAGTTCCTCGACGCCGAGCAACCGGACTGGCGCTCCCAGGAGCTGGGCCCGAACTACAAACCCGCCTGGCTGAATGAAACCACCAACCGCCTCGGCGAACAGGTGGCGCGCCACTTGAACGAAGCTGCGGCAGTGAACCCGGTGAACCTGGTGGCGCTGGCATTGCTGTCCACCACGCGCCTGGCCCTCGACGAACAAGCCATGGCGCGCCAGTTGGATTTGTACCTGGCGCTGCTGCGCCGCGTGCCCTACTCGCCCCATACCACCCTGCCCGACGGCGATGGCCTGGCGCTGATCAAGCACGTCAAGGACATGGATCTGCTGTCGGAACAGAGTGATGCGCTGGGTAAGATTTTGTACCTGGACGAGCAGAATGCCGTCCTCATGACCTACTACCGCAACAACGTGCTGCACATTTTTGCGCTGCCGGCGCTGCTGGCCAGTTTCTTCCAAAGCAGCTCGCGGATGAGCCGCGATCAGATCCTGCGCTATACCCACGCGCTGTACCCGTACCTGCAATCGGAGCTGTTTATCCGCTGGTCGCTGGACGAGCTGGACACCGTGGTCGACCAATGGCTGGAGGCCTTTGTCGAGCAAGGCCTGCTGCGTTTCGAGAACAACGTGTACCTGCGCCCGGCGCCGAGCTCGCGGCACTTTGTGCTGCTGACGCTGCTGTCCAAGACTGTCGCCCAGACCCTGCAACGCTTCTACATGGCGATTTCGCTGCTGCTCAACAGCGGCCAGAACAGCATCAGCGCCGAAGAGCTGGAAGACCTGTGCACGATCATGGCCCAACGCCTGTCGATCCTGCATGGCCTCAACGCCCCGGAATTCTTCGACAAGAGCCTTTTCCGACATTTCATCCAGACCTTACTGGAGCAAGATGTGCTGCGCCGCGACGAAGCCGGTAAGTTGAGCTACCACGACCTGCTCGGCGAACTGGCCGAAGGCGCGGCCAAGCGCGTGTTACCGGCGGAGATTCGCCTGTCGATCCGTCAGGTCGCCTTGCATCGCGTGGATGGGGCCGCCGAAGCCTCGGTCGAACCGCAACCGCCAAAACCTGAAGAAAGCCGCTAGATTTAAGCAGGCGCCGGATGGAATCCGGCGCCGTTGAAAAGGAGCTGCACCTTGAAAAAGATCATCCTCCTGGGCCTTACCGCCCTGCTCGGAGCCTGCCAATCCATGACGCCCGCTCCCAAGGCCAGCCTCGACGGCGAAGTCTTCTACCTGCAACGTATCGCCCTGCCGCCGGCCGCGACCTTGAGCGTCAGCCTGCAAGACGTGTCCCTGGCGGATGCACCCGCCGTGACCCTCGCCGAGCAGAAAGGCCCGGTCAAAGGCCAAGTGCCGCTGCCCTTCCACCTGAGCTACGACCCCGCGCAAGTCAAACCCGGCCACAGTTATTCGGTGAGCGCTCGCATCGAACTGGATGGCAAGCTACTGTTTATCACCACCGAACGGTACTCCGTGCAGCTCAATGGCCAGGACCCACACCCCCTGCGCCTGCGCGTCGACGCTGTAGCCCACTGAGTCGTCTCTAGAACATAAGCCCTATTAAAAGGAAGCGCCCATGCTCCGTAACTCCCTTCGCTTTACTGCCCTGTGTGCTGGTTTGTTGCTCGGTGCCAACGCCATGGCCCTGGACTTGAGCAGCCTGTCCCAGGGTGACGCCAGCGGCGGCCTCAAGGACGCCCTGACCCAAGGCGCGCAGATCGCCGTGAAGCAACTGGGCGTCCCCGGTGGTTTCAGCAACAACCCGGAAGTGAAGATCGGCCTGCCTGGCAAGCTGGGCAAAGTGGCCGACAAACTGAAAATGTTCGGCATGGGTGACCAGGTCACCCAGCTGGAAACCAGCATGAACAAGGCCGCCGAAACCGCCGTGACCCAGGCCCAGCCGATCCTGGTCAACGCCGTCAAGAACATGAGTGTGACTGACGCGAAGGGCATCCTCAGCGGCGGCCAGGATTCCGCCACCCAGTACCTGAACAAAAGCAGTCGCGAGGCCATCCGCGCCAAGTTCCTGCCGATCGTCAAGGCCGCTACCGACAAGGTCGGCGTGGCTCAGCAGTACAATGCCCTGGCCGGTAAAGCCGCAGCCTTTGGTGCGGTGGATGCCAAGAGCGCCAACGTCGAAAACTACGTGACCGAGCAGGCACTGGACGGGTTGTTCAAGATGATTGCCAAGCAAGAAGAAACCATTCGCGAGAACCCAGCGGCTGCCGCGACCAGCCTGGCGAAGAAAGTCTTCGGCGCCCTGTAAGCTCGCGCTCTGAGCCCGGACAGGTGGGGGAGGCTCACCTGCCCGGATTCAAGCAGTTCTGGCGTAATTAGAAGAACTTCCCTATACCAAAACCACCGAAGGCGATCATGCCCAAGGGCATGACACCGAAGCCAATTGCCGCGCCGCTCTTGGGCTTGCAAGGGTCTTCAGGCTTATTGCAGGAAGGGGATTTGGAGCAAGGGGGGTTAGGCTTGGCAGGCGCACAGGAGTTGCTGCCGCAGCCGGGCTTCCAAGCATTAAAATTAATACCTATTTTCATAAATACTCCTTGAATCATCAGATTTATGCTTCTGCCGACAGGGATAAAACCCTGGTGGCAAAAGACCTGGCAATCAGGTAATTCATGAGTGGCCCCTCGCCGAATAAACGTTCCTGGCTCCGTAATACGTTTGTGATTATCCCTACGACAAGGTTTTACACGGCCTGCGGTTTGACCCGGAACCATGCGGCGTACAACGCCGGCAAAAACAACAGCGTCAACGCCGTGGCCACAATCAGCCCGCCCATGATCGCCACGGCCATTGGCCCGAAAAACACGCTGCGCGACAACGGAATCATCGCCAGTACGGCCGCCAGGGCTGTCAGCACAATCGGGCGGAAACGTCGGACGGTGGCTTCAATAATCGCCTGCCAGGGTGCCAGTCCCGCCTTGATGTCCTGTTCGATCTGGTCAACCAGGATCACCGAGTTACGCATGATCATCCCCGACAGTGCGATGGTTCCCAGCATGGCCACGAAGCCGAAAGGTTGACGGAATACCAGCAGGAACAATGTCACACCGATCAGTCCCAGCGGGGCAGTCAGAAACACCATGGCGGTGCGCGAGAAGCTGCGCAGTTGCAGCATCAGCAGGGTCAGCACCACCACAATGAACAAGGGCACACCGGCCTTGACCGAATTCTGGCCACGGGCAGAGTCCTCGACCGTACCGCCGACATCCAGCAAATAGCCATCCGGTAGCTCAGCGCGTACGCCTTCGAGGGTCGGCAGGATCTGTTGGACTAACGTCGCCGGTTGTTCCTTGCCATAGATATCCGCGCGAACAGTCACGGTGGGCAAGCGGTTGCGGTGCCAGATGACACCCTCTTCGAAGCCGTATTCGAGGGTGGCTATCTGCGACAGCGCTACGCTTTTACCATTGTCGGTAGGCACGGCCAGGCTTGGCAGCAGCGACAGTTCGGTGCGCTCGTGCACGGTGCCGCGCAAGAGGATTTCGATCAACTCGTTGTCCTCGCGGTATTGGCTGACGGTGGAACCGGTCAACGAACTCTGCAGGAATTTCGACAGGTTGGCGGTGCTCACACCGAGGGCACGGG
This sequence comes from Pseudomonas sp. QC2, assembly GCF_002859085.1. Lineage (NCBI taxonomy): Bacteria > Pseudomonadati > Pseudomonadota > Gammaproteobacteria > Pseudomonadales > Pseudomonadaceae > Pseudomonas > Pseudomonas sp. QC2. The sequence continues at coordinate 654,970 of NZ_PKKS01000023.1, read as the reverse complement.
CGCGGTCCTGGTCGATGTTGAGGTAGACGATCTTGCTCGGTTCTTCCCAGTCCAGGTGCACGTTGACCACATGGGTATTTTCGCGAACCTTGGCCGCAACCTTACGTGCGAGGGCGCGGACCTCTTCGATATGTTCGCCGGTCACGCGAAACTGCACTGGATAGCCTACAGGTGGGCCGTTTTCCAGACGTGTGACGCGTGAACGCAGGTCGGGGAATTGTTCGTTGAGGGTTTCGATCAACCAGGTGCGCAGGGTTTCGCGCTCCTCGATGGTTTTGGCCAATACTACAAACTGGGCGAAGCTGGTGGCCGGCAGCTGTTGATCCAGCGGCAGGTAGAAACGCGGCGAGCCTGTGCCGACGTAGGCCACGTAGTTATCGATACCGGCGTGATCCTTGAGCAAGGCTTCCAGGCGCTTGACCTGGTCGGCAGTATTGCTCAGGGAGGCGCCTTCGGCCAGCTTCAGGTCGACCATCAACTCCAGGCGGCCGGAGGCCGGGAAGAACTGCTGTGGCACAAAACGAAACAGCGCGACCGAGCCGATAAACAGCAGCAGCGTCAGGACGATTACGGTTTTGCGTCGCCGTACGCACCACTCCACCCAGCGTCTTACACGTTGATAGAACGGTGTTCCGTAGGGATCAGGGCCATCAGTGCCGTGCTTGGCCGCATGAATTTTCGCCAGGTCCGGCAGGAGTTTTTCCCCCAGATAAGGCACAAACACCACGGCGGCGACCCACGAGGCCAGCAACGCGATGGTCACCACCTGGAAGATCGAACGCGTGTATTCACCGGTGCTCGACTGCGCAGTGGCAATCGGCAGGAATCCGGCGGCGGTGATCAATGTACCGGTGAGCATCGGGAACGCCGTGCTGGTCCAGGCGAAACTCGCGGCTTTGAGTCGGTCGTAACCCTGCTCCATTTTGATCGCCATCATTTCCACTGCGATGATGGCATCGTCCACCAGCAGGCCTAACGCCAACACCAGGGCACCGAGGGAAATCTTGTGCAGGCCGATCCCGAGGTAATACATGGTGGCAAAGGTCATCGCCAGCACCAGCGGAATTGCCAGGGCTACCACCATGCCGGTGCGCACGCCGAGGGAAAAGAAACTCACCAGCAACACGATGGCCAGCGCTTCGGCCAGTACCTGCACAAATTCGCCGACGCTGGTTTTCACTGCCGCCGGTTGGTCCGAGACCTTGCGCAGCTCCATGCCCGCAGGAAGGTTCTTCTGCAAGCGTGCGAATTCGACTTCCAAGGCTTTGCCCAGGACCAGGATATCGCCGCCGTCACGCATGGCGACGGCCAGGCCGATGGCGTCCTCGCCCATGTAGCGCATGCGCGGGGCCGGTGGGTCGTTGAAGCCACGGTGGATGTCGGCCACATCGCCGATACGGAAGGTGCGGTCACCCACGCGAATCGGAAAGCTGCGGATCTCTTCAACGGTCTTGAAATTGCCCGATACCCGAAGTTGCACACGCTCGCTCGGGGTTTCAAAGAAACCCGCCGTCGAGACCGCATTCTGTTCCTGCAAAGCCTGCTGCACCGCCGCCAGGGGTAAACCGAGGGTGGCGAGCTTGAGGTTGGACAGCTCGATCCAGATCTTCTCATCCTGCAGGCCGAGCAACTCGACCTTGCCCACATCCGGCACCCGCTGCAGTTGAATCTGGATACGGTCGGCGTAGTCCTTGAGCACGGCGTAGTCAAAGCCATCGCCGGTCAGCGCGTAGATGTTGCCGAAGGTGGTGCCGAATTCATCATTGAAAAACGGCCCCTGGATGTCCGGCGGCAACGTCTGGCGGATGTCGCTGATCTTCTTGCGCACCTGGTACCACAGCTCGGGGATCTGCGCCGAATGCAGGGAGTCGCGCGCTATAAAGGTCACCTGGGATTCACCGGGGCGCGAGAAAGAGACGATGCGCTCGTACTCACCGGTCTCCATCAGTTTCTTTTCAATACGCTCGGTGACTTGCCGCGAGACTTCCTGGGCTGTAGCGCCGGGCCAATTGGTCTTGATCACCATGGCCTTGAAGGTGAACGGCGGGTCTTCGCTTTGCCCCAACTTGGAGTAGGACAAAGTACCGACCACTGCCAGCAGAATCATCAGGAACAGTACGATCTGGCGATTACGCAACGCCCATTCGGAAAGATTGAAACCCATCGGGGACTACTCCTTGGCCGCCAGATTCACCACGCGGTTGGCGCGATCCACCGGACGCACTTGCTGGCCTTCGTGGAGCACATGCACACCGGCGGCAATGACCCAATCGGTCGGGCTCAAGCCTTCCAGTACCGGGACGGTTTTTTCACCAAAGGCGCCAATACGGACCGGCACGCGTTTGAGGGTGTTGTCGGACTGTACGCGCCAGACGTAGGACGCACCGTTCTCCGCACTGAGGGCAGAGAGCGGCACCGACAGCGGAATAATGCCGTCAGCCTGTATGAATACGCGGGCGCTCTGGCCCAGTTCCGCCGGCACCTTGCCGCCAGTGAACGCCACGCGGGCCGCGAACGTGCGCGACTTCGGATCGGCCGCCGGTGACAGCTCGCGAATACGCCCGCTGAAGCGCTGGTCGGGCTGGCTCCACAGCTCGACCGACACCGGCTGGCCGATCTTGAAGCGACCAAAACCTTGCTCGGGCAGGCTGATCAGCACTTCGCGCTCGCCATCGGTGGCCAGGGTGAACACCGTCTGGCCGGCAGACACCACCTGGCCGACTTCGACCGCGCGCTTGGCCACCACACCGTCCTGGGGTGCGCGCAGCACGGCGTAGCCAGCCTGGTTGCTGGCCACGTCAAACTCGGCCTTGATCTGCTTGAGGCGTGCTTCTCCGGATCTATAGAGGTTTTCAGAATTGTCGTACTGGGAACGGCTGACCATCTGACGGTCCATCAGGGTCTTGTAGCGATCGCGCTCGGCACGCACCAGGCTCAGGTTGGCCTCGGCGGCGGCGACTTGGGCACGGGTCGCTTCGAGTTGCAGGCGCACGTCCTGAGGGTCGAGCTCCGCCAGCGCCTGGTTGGCCTTGACCCGTTCGCCCTCCTCCACCAGCCGCTTACTGACTTTGCCGCCAATGCGAAACGCCAGGTCCGGCTCATAGCGTGCGCGCACTTCGCCGGGGTAGCTGTCCATCGACTGCGCAGAAGGCTGTGGCTGCACCACCATGGCCGGTCGGATGGTGGTCTGGGTCGCTTCTTCATGGCCACAGGCGGCCAATAGGAGGACCAGACTGACAGGCAACGCAAAGGGCAGGAAAATGCTGCGCATGCTGTAGGACCTTTTCGCTAATGGAGCTAGGAATAATTATACTGACGGGTATGTTATTAATACCAAACTCACCAGTCCAGTATTAAAGGTGAAAATGTCCGACAATCCTGTAAACACCAATAGTCCCGGGCGTCCCAAGGACATGGCAAAACGCCAGGCAATCCTTGAAGCCGCGAAAATCCTGTTTTTGAGCAATGGCTACGCCAGTACCAGCATGGATGCCGTTGCACTGGGAGCGGGCGTGTCGAAATTGACCGTCTACAGCCATTTCAACGATAAAGAGACGTTATTCACCGCCGCCGTAGTGGCTAAGTGCGAAGAACAACTGCCGGTGATGTACTTCGAGCTGCCCGTGGGTGTGCCCGTAGAAACTGTGTTGCTGAACATCGCGCGAGGGTTCCATCGCCTGATCAACAGCGAAGAGTCGGTCAACCTGCATCGCCTGATGATGACCACGGGCAATCAAGACGTGAAACTCTCACAGATTTTCTTCGAGGCCGGCCCCATGCGCATGTTGCAAGGCATGGAGCGCTTGTTGAGCAAGATCGATCAGAGCGGCGCGCTGAGCATCGACAAACCGTTTACCGCAGCCGAGCACTTCTTCTGCCTGCTCAAAGGCACGGCGAACTTTTGCTTGCTGTATGGCTGCGGCGGGCAACTGAGCGAAGAAGCCGCCGAAGAACATGTACAGGAGGTGGTGGGGTTGTTTATGCGGGCGTACAGGCCTTAAAGGCTCGTTGCATGGACGGGCCTCATCGCTGGCAAGCCAGCTCCCACATTTTGATCGCTGGGCAACAGGTAAATAGCGGTCGGCTGTAAGGCCGCCGGCGGGAGCAAGCTCCCTCGCCACAGGTCCACGATCAAGGCTTGAGCGCTTTCTTGGGGTAGATGTCATACCGACTGGACTTGCCATCCAGCGCATGACTTGGCTTGGGCCCGTCAATGCACGGCGCCTTGCGCGGGCGCTTGACCACCACACGGTGGCTGGCCAGGGCCAACGCGGCAGCCAACAGCGCCGGGGCGTCCGGATCATCTCCCACCAGCGGCCGGAACAGGCGCATCTCCTTCTTCACCAGCGCAGTTTTCTCACGGTGCGGGAACATCGGGTCAAGGTAGATCACCTGGGGCGGCTCACCTTCCCAATTGCGCATCACGTCGATGGAGTTGCCCTTGAGCAACTGCATGCGCGCCACGATCGGCGCCACCTCAAAATCATCCGCGCCACGCGCCAACCCATCTTCAAGCAACGCGCCGATCAGCGGCTGGCGCTCGATCAAACTCATCTCGCAGCCCAGGCTGGCCAGCACGAAAGCGTCCTTGCCCAGGCCGGCCGTGGCGTCCAGCACCCGTGGACGCACGCCTTGGGCAATGCCCACGGCCTTGGCGATCATCTGCCCGCTGCCACCACCGTACAGGCGCCGATGCGCCGCTCCGCCTTCGACAAAGTCCACCCGCACCGGCCCAGGCGCGTCAGGCCCAAGCTGTTGCAACTGCAGGCCATGTTCGCCGACTTGCAGGGAAAAGTCCGCATCCGCCAGCTGCAACGGCAGCCCCAACAGTGACGCCCACTGCTCGGCACGGGCCTTGAAACCGTCGCCCAAGGCCTCGACCTGGATGCGGCTGGCCGCTGGTTGTTCGCTCATCAATCGCTACGCTCAAAAATATTAAGGATCGGCAACTACCGGCCGATAAAAACAACAGTCAGGTATTTTGCCAGAGCTGAGCGTCGACCGAGAAAAATGTCAGACATTCTTCCCCTAACCATCGGTGTACTGCCGACCCACAACCACTACGGCCTGCGCAATACCCAAGCGCTGGCCGGGGTGAGCCATGTGTGGCAGGACTTCTTCGCCCGGGCGTTGGCCGAGCAGCTTGGCGATACGCCGGACGCGCTCGCGGTGCAGGCGCCTGCACCGGCAGACCCAGCGGTAGAACCGAGTGCTGGCGCCGACCTGTTGTCGCAGATCCTCACGCAGCGTGGGTGTGACGTGAAAGACACCGAAATCGCGCCGCCGGAGCCGCTGTTCCTGCCGATCGCCGAGTTCGAGACCGACTTGCTGCCACCCGCCGCCACACCGTTCCCGGAAGAAGAAATCGTCGCCCAGCAACGCCAGCAGAACTTCGAAAGCGGTTGGGTGCGCCCGATCGTACTGACCGCTGGCCAAGCGCTGCCGGAGCCAGGCCCGGCACCGGAGCCACGCCCACTGCACCTGCCCATCGCCGAATTCGAGTTGGACCTGCTGCCACCGGCCGCCACGCCGTACCCGACCGAAGAACTGGTCGCGCAACAGAAAGCCCTGGACTTCGATTATTACTGGGCACGCCCGCTGGTCACCCACAACCTGCGCCTGGCCGCCTGACACTCAGCGACACACCCACCAACGCCCCATATCCAGATGGAAATGGTTGCGGTGCGCGGCGTTGTAGTCCGGGCTCAGCACCACATTGAAATCATCACAGGCGCTATCGCGTACTTGGCGCAGGAACCGCGCATTATCGCCCTCCCCCGGCCAATCCTTGAGCACGCTGATACTGCGCCCATCCGCCAGACGAAAGCCGGCAATGTCCAGCGCATTGGCCGACGCATGCTGGCTCAGTCGCCCCTCGGCACGGTTATACATATTGCGACAGGCAAAACTGCCCAGATGGTCAACCCGTGTCACCGCCTGGCCGAATACCGCCTGGGCCGCCGGTTGCAGGCTGTGCCGCTCGAACAGGGCGAAGGCCACCGCCAGTGGGCAACTGGCGAGGAAGCTGCTGCTCAGCCCGACCGCTGCGCCCTGGACGCGCAAGGTATTACGCAAGGGGCAAGCGGCATCGGCGGGCGAGTCCGCCTGATGGCTGACGCGCAGGCCCGAGGTTTCCAGCACTTGATCACACAGCGCCGGGTCATCCTGCAGGCGCCCCAGCTTGTAACGGGTCAGCAGGTTGGGGCTGGCACGTACGTCCAGCGGTGCCCAGGGGTTCCAATCGGCCGGTATTGGCACCCAGCCACGCCAGACGCCCACGGCAACGGCGCTCGCCAGGATCAGCAGCAAGCCCATCACGTTGAAAAAACGCACGGCTTAGTCCTTGAAGAACTGGTTGGCCTGGCTGAACGGCATCTTGCGCTCGGTAAAGGTGAACGTGCCCAGCTCATACACTTCCTGGGCTGCACGATAGAACTCACCGTAGGCCGCCAACGCCAGGGCCGAGCCGACGCTGATCCGTCGCACGCCCATCTCGCTGAGCTGCGCGACGCTCAGGTTCAAGCCGCCGGACATCAACACATTCACCGGCTTGGGCGCCACCGCCTTGACCACCGCCAGCACTTCCTCGGCACTGCGCAAGGCCGGCGCATACAGCACGTCGGCACCGGCCTCGGCGTAGGCCTGCAGGCGGCGGATGGTGTCGGGCAGATCCAGGCGGCCGTGCAGGAGGTTTTCCGCACGGGCCGTCAGGGTGAAGGGGAATGGCAGGCTACGGGCGGCGGCAACGGCCGCTTCCACACGTTCTACGGAAAGGTCAAAGGGATAGATCGGGTCGACGGCGACGCCCGTGGCATCCTCGATGGAGCCACCGACGATCCCCGTGGCGGCGGCACGCAGGATGGTCTGGGCGCAACCTTCGGGGGTGTCGCTGAAGCCGTTTTCGAGATCAGCCGCCACCGGCAGCGCCGTGGCCTTGGCGATCATGCCGGCATTGATCAACGTGTCTTCCAGGGACAGCGCCCCTTCCGCATCCGGGCGCGCCAAGCTGAACGCGTAGCCCGCACTGGTGGTGGCCAGCGCTTCAAAACCCAGGCTGGCCAGCATCACGGCGGAGCCTGCATCCCACGGGTTAGGCATTACGAAGGCGCGGTCACGCTCATGCAAGGCCTTGAAGGTTTCGGCGCGAAGGGTTTGCGCATCCATGTCTGGCTCCTGGCGGGAAAAGGAGCCCTAGAGTAACCCCAGTTGCTCCACTTCGGGGGTACGATCCAACGTGGGCAGTGGCGGCAGCCCAGGTAGGCGCGCCATCAACTGGTCGTGGAAACGCAGGGCCAACTGCGCGGCGAGACGGTTATCCGAGGTGTGCAGGAACACATAGGGCGTGCGGCCTTCTTCGATCCAGCCGGCGACTTTTTCCACCCAGGGGACCAAAAACGGATCGTTGGCTTCGAGTTCGGGATGGCCGATAAAACGCACTTGGGGGAACTGCGTCAGCGCCGCCGGCCGTGGTGGCACCTTGGGCTTTTTCGATTGGGCGTGCAGCACGGCGGCTGAAGTCGACGTGCAACTGAAGAGTGCACGAGGGTCCAGGCAGATGCGTTCCACGCCCCGGTCACGCAACAAGCGGTTGAGCATGCGCTCGGCATCGCCCTTGGCGAAGAATTCCTGATGCCGTACTTCTACGGCCATTGGCCGCTCCAGGCCATCAATGAAACCGGCCAATTCCCCCAGACGCTGCGGTGTGAACGTCGCGGGCAGCTGCAACCACAGCGGCGATACCCGCTCACCCAAAGGACTCATCAAGCCCACAAAGCTTTCCGCTGCCGGGAGCTGCTCAATCAGGTTGCCGCTGTGGCTGATATCACCGGGAAACTTGGCCGTGAAGCGAAAATCCTCGGGCATGATCTCGGCCCAGCGTTGCACGGTGGCGGCCGACGGGCGGGCATAAAACGTGGTGTTGCCTTCAACGGCGTTGAAAACCTGGGAGTAGAGCGCAAGGTAGTCGCTGGAACGGGCATCGGCGGGGTACAGGTACTCGCGCCAAGCGTTTTCACTCCAGGACGGGCAACCCAGGTAGTAAGGCAGACGCATCAGATGTGGATGTCGAGGCCCAGCACTTCCATATCCCATTCGACAAAGCCGGCGGTGGTCAGGTAGCTGGCCAGGGCGGTGGCGACACTTCTGCTCATTGAGCGTGGGAAGACCATGTCTTGCTGACGGGCGGGAAGACCGCTGATACGTGATTGAGCGTTGGACTGCGCATCGGGTTGGACTTCGATGAAGTCCGGTGAATCTTCGACGGACTCGTCTACCGTGACGTTGGCCTTACGCGGCTTACGCTTGATGGGGTAGGACTGTGAGGAAAAGCCGTCTATACGCATCGATGCGAACTCGGTATCGGTGATGGCATTTTAGTGGCGCAATCCGTAGCGCGCAAATGCTCTGGTGATAACTAGAACACATAATTTGAAAAAGGTTTAAAACGGGGGGCAAATTCTGACGATTGGTGCAGATTAGAGGCGTGTTCGGGATGTTTAGGGCCGCTTCGCAGCCCGGCGCGGGGCAAGCCCGCTCACGACAGTTACAGGCCGCGTTCGGCCTTGGTCTGCGCCACTTTATCGCGCAGGTACACTGGTGCGGCCTGATCTGCGGGAATCGCCTCGCCACGCTCAAAAGCAAAACGAGCCAACGTCAGCAGGTCCTCGGCATGAGGCAACATCGCAGCGTCCTGGCCCGCCAACGGCACCGCGATGCGCTCACCATAACCCCAACCGGTGCCCGCACCGAACCAGTCGCCGCTGGCGTCGGCAGGCAGCACCGATGACTCCGGCGGCTGCACGGCTTCAACACCGACCAGGCGCATCTCTCCCGCTGTTTCGCGGTAGCAACCCCAATACACTTCATCCATGCGCGCATCGATGGCTGCCGCAACCTGCTGGGCGCCATGTTCACGCAAGGCGCGCTGGGCCAGCACGGCGAGGTTGGACACCGGCAACACCGGACGCTCCAGCGCAAATGCCAGGCCCTGAACCACGCCGATGGCGATACGCACGCCGGTAAAGGCACCCGGCCCACGGCCGAAGGCAATGGCATCGACCGCAGCCAGCGTAGTACCGGCGTCTTCGAGCAGTTGCTTGATCATCGGCAACAGCTTTTGCGCGTGCAGGCGCGGGATCACCTCGTAGTGGCTCGTTACCTTGCCATCGTGCAGCAGGGCAACCGAGCAAGCTTCAGTCGCGGTGTCCAGGGCCAGCAGGGTGCTCATCGGTGTAGGTGTCCAAGTCGAAAAAAGTGCGCCAGTATAAACAACAACGGCCCGCAAGCGGGCCGTTATCCGTGAAGCCGCCGAGGGATCAGCTCAGTGCTTGCAGCACCTTGGCAGTGATCGCTTCGACCGAGCCGACGCCAGGAATGTGGCTGTACTTCGGCTTGCCCTGGGCAGCGGACAGCTTCTGGTAGAAATCCACCAGCGGCTTGGTCTGGGAGTGGTAGACCGACAGACGATGACGCACAGTTTCTTCAGTGTCGTCTTTGCGCTGCACCAGGTCGTCGCCGGTCACATCGTCCTTGCCTTCAACTTTTGGCGGGTTGTAGACGGTGTGGTACACGCGGCCCGAGGCTTCATGAACACGACGACCGGCAATGCGCTGGACGATCTCTTCATCTTCAACCGCGATTTCAACCACGGCGTCCAGCTCGACGCCGGCCTTCACCAGGGCTTCAGCCTGGGGAATGGTGCGCGGGAAGCCGTCGAACAGGAAACCGTTCTTGCAGTCTTCCTGGCTGATGCGTTCCTTGACCAGGTTGATGATCAAGTCATCGGAAACCAGGCCACCGCTGTCCATCACGCTCTTGGCGATCAGGCCCAGCTCGGTGCCCGCCTTGACGGCCGCACGCAGCATGTCGCCGGTGGAGATTTGCGGAATGCCGAATTTTTCAGTGATGAACTTTGCCTGAGTACCTTTACCGGCCCCGGGAGCTCCCAGCAGAATGACGCGCATCGATGTGCTCCTCAATTTTTTTATAGAGATGACGCTCGGATTCGCCGCGGGGGGCCAATCGCGTAAAAATAGAATTCGGGCCGCCCAAACGGCCAAAGGCTGATCAAGATACACAGCAGGCCTTAACCACACAAGCCGCCAAAAGTCGCAGGAACCCGCGCCGTGCATGCGTCATAGGTAGGGTGTGCCTGAGTGCAACCCGGCCTCGTAAACGCCGACCGCCCTTTTCAGGGCGGCCGTCGTGGTTTATCTGCAAGCCGTTGAGAACACGCAAAAAACCTTAGCCGGTGTTACGCAAACCGGCAGCAATACCGGCCACGGAGACCAGCAGCGCCTGTTCCAGAGGGCTGTCTTGTGCCGCTTCCTGCTGACGGGAGCGCGCCAGCAACTCGGCCTGCAACAAGTGCAAGGGGTCGAGATAGGTGTTGCGCAGGCGGATGAACTCCAGGGTGTCCGGACTGTGCGCCAGCAATTGCGACTGGCCAGTCAGGCCAAGCACCACGCTGCATGCCTGCGACAATAGGTCGCGCAAATGCGTCCCCAATGGCAGCAGGTCTGGCTGCACCAGGCGCTCGTCATACAGGCGGGCGATATCGGCGTCGGCCTTGGCCAGCACCATTTCCAGCATGTCGATGCGGGTACGGAAGAACGGCCACTGCTCGCGCATCTGCCCCAGCAGTTCGCCTTCGCCGCGCTCCAGGGCCTTGCTCAGCGCCGCCTCCCAGCCAAGCCAGGCCGGCAGCATCAGGCGGGTCTGGGTCCAGCCGAAGATCCACGGGATCGCGCGCAGGCTTTCAATCCCGCCCGCACGTCGCTTGGCCGGGCGACTGCCCAGCGGCAAGCGGCCCAGCTCCTGTTCCGGCGTGGACTGACGGAAATACTCGACGAACTGCGGATTTTCCCGCACCACGGCGCGGTAAGCACTGACACCGTCTGCCGCCAATTCGTCCATCAAATGGCGCCAGGCCGGTTCAGGAGGCGGTGGTGGCAACAGCGTCGCTTCCAGTACCGCCGCCAAATAGAGGTTGAGGTTCTGCTCGGCGATATCCGGCAAACCGAACTTGAAGCGGATCATCTCGCCCTGTTCAGTGGTCCGGAACCGTCCTGCCACCGAACCCGGCGGCTGCGACAGGATCGCCGCGTGGGCCGGGCCACCGCCACGACCGACGGTGCCACCGCGACCGTGGAACAACAACAGTTCCACTTGCTGCTCGCGGCAGATATCCACCAGCCGCTCCTGCGCCCGGTACTGCGCCCAGGCGGCGGCGGTGGTGCCGGCATCCTTGGCCGAGTCCGAGTAGCCGATCATCACTTCCTGCGGGCCCTGCAAACGCGTGCGATAGCCCGGCAGCAGCAACAGTTGCTCGATCACCGGGCCGGCGTTATCCAAGTCGGCCAGGGTTTCGAACAGCGGCACCACGCGCATCGGCCGTTGCACGCCCGACTCTTTAAGCAGCAGTTGCACCGCCAACACGTCCGACGCAGCGCCGGCCATGGAGATGACGTACGAGCCCAACGATGCGGCGGGGGCGGCGGCGACTTCCTTGCAGGTGTTGAGCACTTCGGCAGTATCCGCCGACGGCTTGAAATACCCCGGCAGCAGCGGTCGACGATTGGCCAGCTCTTTCATCAAGAAGCTGATGCGCGCCTCTTCATCCCAGTCTTCGTAACGCCCCAGGCCGAGGTAATCAGTGATTTCAGTCATGGCCGCCGAATGACGGCTGGAGTCCTGGCGCACATCCAGGCGCACCAGGAACAAACCGAACGTCACCGCACGCCGCAGGCAGTCGAGCAGCGGCCCGTCGGCGATCACGCCCATGCCGCACTCGTGCAACGACTGGTAGCACAACTCCAGCGGCTCCAGCAGGTCGCGATTGTTTTGCAGCACCTCGGCGGGCGCTGGCGTGCTGCTGCTCAACGCCGTATGTGCCCACTGGCGCGTGGCCCGCAGGCGTTCGCGCAGTTGCTTGAGCAGAGCGCGATAGGGTTCGACGCTGTCGCCGACCTTGGCTTGCAATGCCGGGCTGGCTTGCTGCATCGACAGCTCGGACGCCAGGTGATCGATATCACGCAGGTACAGGTCGGCCGCCATCCAGCGTGCCAGCAACAGCACTTCACGGGTGACCGGCGCGGTGACATTCGGGTTGCCGTCACGGTCGCCGCCCATCCACGAAGCGAAGCGGATCGGCGCCGCCTCGAGCGGCAAGCGCAGGCCAGTGGCGGCGTGCAGGGCCTGGTCGGCCTTGCGCAGGTAATTGGGAATGGCGTGCCACAGGGAATGTTCGATCACCGCAAAGCCCCACTTGGCCTCGTCTACCGGGGTGGGCCGGGTGCGGCGGATTTCTTCGGTGTGCCAGGCTTCGGCGATCAAGCGTTGCAGGCGCTGGCGAATCTGCTCGCGCTCTGCGGTGGTGAGATCACGGTGATCCTGCAGCGCCAGTTGGGCGGCAATGGCATCGTATTTCTGGATCAAGGTGCGGCGCGCCACCTCGGTCGGGTGCGCGGTGAGGACCAATTCAATTTCCAGGCGCCCCAACTGGCGGGCCAGGGACTCGTTGCTGTGCCCTTCGCTTTGCAGGCGGGCGAGCAATTCCGGCAATACGCGGGACTCAAAGGGTGCCGGTTGCGACTCATCGCGTCGGTGAATCAGTTGGTATTGCTCGGCGATATTGGCCAGGTTGAGGAACTGGTTGAAAGCCCGGGCGACCGGCAGCAGTTCGTTTTCCTGCAACTGATTGAGGCTCGCGCTCAATTCATCGCCGGCCCCTCGTCGGTCGGCCTTCGCGCCTTTGCGGATCTGCTCGATTTTGTCGAGAAAAGCATCGCCGTACTGCTCTCGAATGGTGTTGCCCAACAGCTCACCCAGCAGGTGAACATCCTCACGCAAGCGTGCATCGATATCACTCATCAGCCAATCTCCAGCCAGAAATCCGGGACGCGCAGGTCTGTCAGAGTGCCGCTGGCGTCGATTTATGACAAGACTTTAAACCTTGTGAGTTGCAGCTAGTCTCAACACTGAGTCGCCTGCGTTTATCCATGCAGCGACTGGTCACTCATCACCGCCTGCCATCACGGGCTTTATTGAGGTTGCCATGAAAATCCGAGAACTGGCCCAGCATTGGGAAGAAAACGCCAAGGGTCGCTTGACCAAGACCGAGTACGCCATCCACTTGGATGTGGAGTCTGCCGCGAGGCTGGCGGCCATCGCCGAAATGTACCCCAAGCGCCACACTGAAGAACTGCTCGGCGAGCTGATCGGCGCCGCCCTCGAAGAGCTGGAAGCCAGCTTTCCGTACATCAAGGGCCAGCAGGTGATTGCCACCGATGAAGAGGGCGATCCGTTGTATGAAGACGTCGGTCCTACCCCTCGCTTCCTGACGCTGTCGCGGCGTTATCTGCATGATATGTCCGCCAGCAGCGACGAACAGAAGCACTGATACGACCCTGCCAAACCCTTGTACGCCGGGCACTTTACGCGCCCGGCGTACCGCTGCGCAACGCAGAAGTTCCAAGTTTTTTACACTGACCGATCAGTCAGATATTTTTTTAGGCAAATCGCCATCTTCTCTGAACTTTTGAAAAAAGCCTCCGGTCACAGCCAGTAAGCCATCACTTGGAACGGCCGTTTGAAAGGGCTTCTGCTGCTTTATCGCCAGGTCCTCAGCCGCACTCCAGTGACATGGATTTAAATGTTTTTCAGGAGTTATCCAATGGAGTTGAAGACGATGAAGACCAGCACTGCCAAATCCTCGTTTAACCACCTGCGCGGGCTCAAATTGGCCGCGCTGGCAATCGGCACCAGCTTCGTTCTGGCGGGTTGCGCCGGCAATCCTCCGACCGAGCAGTACGCGGTGACCCAGTCCGCAGTCAACAGCGCTGTCAGCGCCGGCGGCACCGAGTACGCAGCTGTAGAAATGAAGTCGGCCCAGGACAAGCTCAAGCAAGCCGAGATTGCCATGCACGACAAGAACTACGACGAAGCCCGTCGCCTGGCTGAACAAGCCGAGTGGGATGCTCGCGTCGCCGAGCGTAAGTCCCAGGCCGCCAAGGCTGAACAGGCTGTGAAGGATTCCCAGAAGGCTGTTGATGAGTTGCGTAAGGAAGGCATGCGCCCGGCTGCTATCCAGCAGAAGTAAGACGCACCCCTTGACCGCATCGCACCTGATATCGAATTGAAAGGACGACACGACTATGCGTAAACAATTGATGATCCCTGCCCTGCTGGCGATGAGCGTTGCACTGGCGGCCTGCTCCACCCCGCCGAACGCGAACCTGGAAAACGCACGGACCAACTTTTCGGCCCTGCAAACCAACCCGCAAGCCACCAAGCTGGCGGCGCTGGAAACCAAGGACGCCAGCGAATGGCTGGACAAGGCTGACAAGGCCTACCGCGATAAGGAAGACGAGAAGAAAGTCGACCAGTTGGCCTACCTGACCAACCAGCGCGTTGAAGTGGCCAAAGACACCATCGTGCTGCGCGAATCCGAAGCCAAGCTGAAAAACGCCGGTGACGAACGCGCCCGCGCCCTGCTGGACGCCCGTGATGCACAGATCAAGCAACTGCAAGACAGCCTGAATGCCAAGCAGACTGATCGCGGCACCTTGGTAACATTCGGTGACGTGCTGTTCGCTACCAACAAGTCCGACCTGAAATCCAGCGGCCTGGTGAACATCACCAAACTGGCTCAGTTCCTGCGCGACAACCCGGACCGTAAAGTGATCGTCGAAGGCTACACCGACAGCACCGGTTCCGATTCGTACAACCAGAGCCTGTCCGAGCGCCGTGCGGCTTCGGTACAACGCGCACTGGCCCAACAGGGTGTGGATATTTCCCGCATCGTGACCCAGGGCTATGGCAAGGAATACCCGGTTGCCGACAACGGCAGCGTATCGGGCCGTGCCATGAACCGCCGCGTTGAAGTGACCATCTCCAACGACAACCAGCCGGTCAAGCCACGGTCTTCCGTTGCTAACTGATTGATTAGCGCAATATAAGAAAACCCACCTCACGGTGGGTTTTTTTTCGACTCATCAAACTGAATAGTGCGATTCGTGTCCTCGGCTGGCATTTCAATCTTCGCGCCCGCCTGCTCATCCATTTGTTGATCGCGCTTGTACCTGCGAGCGGCTTCCTGTTCCAGCGCTACATGCTGCCTTGCCATGGCCAACATGTTTTCCAATACAGGAATATGTATTTTCATCCTCGACCCAATCTATGTAGGTTGCCGCATTTTTTGTGGCATTTGAGAAGAAACGGTTCCGAAATTTCCACAGCAACTGCATGAAGTGCTGCGCCACACATTTCGCGACAGGCTGAATAGTTGTATCAAAATGAAAAAACCGCCCCAAAAGGGCGGTTCAAAAGGGCCGCTGTTTAACCGCCCACCTTGCCTGTGCCCTGAGTCTCCGGCATTTGGATCTGGCCCTGGCCCTGAGCGCCACCTTGACCATCCTGCGCGCCTTGATCGCCCTGCGCACCCTGTGCACCTTGATCATTTTTTTGTTTAAGCAGCTTTTCCAGCAGCTTCATCAGTTCCTCGAGCTCACCTCCGCCCTGGCTGCCCTGTCCGCCTTTAGCACTTTGTGACTGCAGGTCTTTAATTTTACTTTGAACGTCCTGGATCTGCTGATCAAGGCCTTGACTTGACGGGGCGCCACCGCCGACATTACCACCGTTACCCATGCTGCCTACGCCCGATATTCCGTTTATACCTGCCATATATGCTCACTCCAGACTCATAAAAAAATGGACTGATCAGCATTGCCAATCAGTCCATTATCAGTGGTGAGCAAGCGAGGCTGGTTCCGGCCGGCCGAGCGCCTGACAGGCGTTAAATCATTAATCGGTAAGCAAAACGGAGCTTTCCCACACCGATAAAAACCGCGTTCATTGTTGCAATTTAGGGGTTTCCTGCCCCATGCAACGCACGGCCTGCTTCTTGTTGTTGACCAGCACGCCGCTCAGGCCTTTCTGCTCGGTATCGAACATGACCAGCACCCCATCGACGCACTGCGCCACTTGCGCGGCCGGCGTCAGCGAGATCTTGTAGTCCTCGCCCGGCACGGTCTTGAGCAGGGTGAAATCGCTGAGCAACAGCGCATCTTCCGGCTTGGCGAAGTGCAGGTAACCGTAGTACCACAGGCAACCGACGGTACCGATGATGGTGCCGATACCGGTGAGGATCAGCGGGATCATGTTGCGTTCTTCGCTCATTGCGGGCTCTCTGATGAATCAACGTTAGGAGTGGGGTAGTTCGGAATTTCGCCCAGCCGCCGCAGGCCGTTGAAGTGCTGCGGGTCATCGAGGTAACGCAGCATCACGGTTTGCCAAGTCTTGTCGGCAAAGGTCTGTACATGACCGCCTCGGGTCAACTGCAGCACCCTGGGCGGCGGTGCGGCCTGGTACAGGCGAATGCCATTGGCCACGGGCACGATCGGGTCATCCAGACTGTGGAACAACAGCTTCGGCACGCCGGTCAGCTGAGGCATGGCATGGATCGCACTGTCGGCGTCCGGTACCAGCCAGGACAACGGCACCTGAAACGGCCATGTTAACCAGGAGGTGCTCAGGGCGAATTGTCCTACGTCACGATAACTGGCAGGCACGCCGTCCAGCACCAGCGCCTTGAGCCGGGATTGGCGCTCCGGGTGCGCGGCCAGGTAGTGCACCGCCAGCGCACCGCCCAGGCTTTGGCCCAGCACGATCAGTGGCTGGCCTTGGGTTTCAGGCACTTTGTCGATCCAGGTGAAGGCCGCATCCACATCCTGATAGATCGCGGGCAGCGAGGGCTTGCCTTGCGACAAGCCGTAACCGCGATAATCCAGCAGCAGCACCTGGTAGCCCTGTTCGGGCAGCCACCAACTGCCACCCAAGTGCCAGGCCAGATTGCCACCGTTACCGTGCAGGTGCAGCACCGTGCCCTTGAGCGGCACACCAGGCTTGGCCGGCAGCCACCAGGCGTGGAGCTTCACACCGTCGGCGGTGGTGAGGGTGACGTCGCGGTATTGCAGGTGCGCTTTTTCCGGCGTGAACGGCAGGCCGGGTTCGGGGTAGAACAGCAATGAGCTGCAGCCGTTCAATGTGAGGAGCAGGCATAGAATGCCGAGGATTCTCATCCGTTGAAGCCTCGCGAATACCACGGTTTAAAGGATATTGGAGTAATCCGCCTCGATCCGATCCAGGCTCAGGTGGTTGAGGAAGTTGGAGAAGCACATCCACGCCGCCAGCGCGTTCATGTCGCGAAACTGCTCGGGCAGGTACTTGGGCGGCACCACCAGGCCTTCGTCGACCAGTTGGCGCAGGGTGCGCATGTCTTCCAGGGTGGTCTTGCCGCAGAACAGCAGCGGCACTTGTTCCAACTTGCCTTTGCGCACGGCCAGCTGGATGTAGTTGTAGACCATGATAAAGCCCTTGAGGTAGGACAGATCCTTGGTAAACGGCAGACCGGTCGGCACCGACCCTCGGAATACGCGACTGGCATTGCCGTAGCTTTCGGCCATCTCAAAGCCTTGCTCGCGGAAGAACTCGAACACCTGCAGAAAATCGGCACCCTCCTCCACCATATGGATCGCGCGGGTGCGGTTGGTCAGCTTGCGCAGACGACTCGGGTAGGAGGCAAACGTGATGATTTCCATCAGGATCGCCAAGCCTTCCTGGGTCACAGTGGACGACGGCGGGCCCTTGGACAGGAAGGTGCAGATGGGCTGGTTCTGGCCATTGAGGGTGGTGCCCACGTGCACCAGGCCTTCATGCACTTCCAGGGCACGCACGTCGCGATCGTTGAACATCGCGTCGGCGCGGATCTTGATGTAATCCGCGCCCGCCGCCGCGTCGGCGACGATACCGTCGGACTCGAACACGCGGATGGTTTCTTCAGCCTCGCCGAATACTTTATTCAGGCGTGTTTGCAGCAGAGCGACGGCGTCCTTGGCGGTGAGCGTCTTGGCTTCGTCCTTGAGGTCGCCACGGCCGTCGATATTGTTCAGGTAGTCGGACAGCATCAGGCCCAGGTCGGCCAGGGTCGGGTCGCCGGCGTGGAACGCATCAGAGGCGGCGCCGTACAGTTCCTGGGAAATCAGGCCGAAATCCTCGGTGCCACGCGCTTCGAGCATGCGCACCACCATGCGATATTCCCGGCACATGCGACGCATGATCTGCCCCACCGGGCTGAACTGGCCGAGCCGGCGGGTGATGTCGCGCTCGATGTTCTGGAACTCCAGCTTCACCGCGCTGGAGTCGAACGCCAGTGGCCGGTTGAGATAGTAATCACGGTCAACCGCCGGCATTTCCTTACCTTTGGCCTTGAGGAACCCCTGACGAATGTTCTCGTCCCACTTCACGGCGTCGAGGACGCGAATCGGTGTTTGCGCCAGCACAATGCGATCAGACAAGGTGCGTATCGTCTGCTGGTAATCGTCCACCCGGTGCTTCCTCTTTAAACGTTATTTGCCCGCACGCCGGTAGCGCACGGCCTCTACGAATACATCGGCATTGGCCGGGTCATCCAGGTAGGCAAACACCTGGTCCAAGGGGCTGTCGACCAGCACCCCGGCGCCTTCGACGGTTTCCACAGTACTGCCATGCAAGTTTTTTTGGCCTATCGCTTGATGAATCTGCTCAAGGTCGAGGGTGTAGACCACCAATTCGTGCTTTTCGCTGATTTCAAAACCCGCCAGGATGAAATGCCCGCCCAGTTTGGCCGGCAACGGCGCTGACAGGTACCAGCGGTTGCCATGGCGCGACACACTGAACAGGTACTCGTCACGCTGGCCTGGCTTGGCTGTAGGGTAGCTCACGGCTTTATAACGGTGCTCGCCGACGCGGGTGATGTGCAGGTTGAGCGGCTCGCCCCAGGCGTTTTTGCTGGTCCATTGGCCCAGCAGGGCCGGCGGCGCGGCTTCATGGGCCGGCAGCGGCTCCTTGAAGGTCACCAGGCAACCGCTGAGCAGCAGGAACGACAAGGCGATTACAACCAAACGCCAGGTTTTCATTGGACATCCCCCGGTGTCAGACCGAGGCCAACACCAAATGCATGTAACGCTTGAGGATCTCAAGCATTTCTTCACCGGTCAGAGGCTCTGCGCCGCCCAACAGGCCCTGATATTCCATCCGACTGATTATCGCCGTCAACACTTTGGCATCCTGTTGCGGCTCGCGGGAGCCCAACACCTGGAAAAACTGCCCGGTGCCCTGCAACAGAATTTGCTGATGGGAGCGCACCAGTTCCGCCAGGCGCGGGTTGAGCAAGGCTTCCTGGCGAAAAGCCTGTTCGGCCATCAGGTGTTCGCGACGGTTGGTCAATTGGCGTAGCACATAGTCGGCGGTCAGCCGCGCAATGTCATCGGCCAACTGCGAGCGCGAGGCGGGGCTGCCGTCACCATAGGCGACCATTTCACGCAGCAGACCTTCGTTACGCACCCACAGCTTGCCCATGAACGCGGCGCTGCGTTCAACGTATTGGGCAAACGTATCGGTGAGCAGGTCATCGATATCCTTGAAATAGTAGGTGGTGGCCGACAACGGCACCCCCGCCTCCGCCGCCACTGCCCGATGGCGCACAGCCCGTACGCCGTCACGCACCACGATGCGCATGGCGGCATCGAGAATGTCTTGCCTGCGCTGCTCGCTGCCCCGACGGCTGGCCTTGCGGCCCTGGTACTGGACGCTTTCAGCCACGGCAGCAGCAATGCCGGCGGCACCTTCTTGAGCCATTACGCGGTTCACGACACACATCCTTGAATAGATCAAAACCTGGCGCTGTTTGCTTGACGCTTATAAACGCCACATAAAAAAGCCGCCTTATAAAAGGCGGCTTCGGATTTCGCTACGGTTACGCTTGCGGCCGCATGTGCGGGAACAAGATCACGTCACGGATCGACGGCGAGTTGGTCAGCAGCATCACCAGGCGGTCGATGCCGATACCTTCACCGGCGGTGGGCGGCATGCCGTATTCCAGGGCGCGTACGAAGTCAGCATCGTAGTGCATGGCTTCGTCATCGCCGGCGTCCTTATCGGCCACCTGGGCCATGAAGCGCTCGGCCTGGTCTTCCGCGTCGTTGAGCTCGGAGTAGGCGTTGGCGATTTCGCGGCCGCCGATGAACAGCTCGAAACGGTCGGTGACGTTCGGGTTGTCATCGTTGCGACGGGCCAGCGGCGACACTTCGAACGGGTACTGAGTAATGAAGTGCGGCTGCTCCAGCTTGTGCTCCACCAGCTCTTCGAAAATCATCACCTGCAATTTGCCCAGGCCTTCGAAGCCCAGCACCTTGGCGCCGGCTTTCTTGGCGATCGCACGAGCCTTGTCGATGTCGTTCAGGTCGTCGGCGGTCAGCTCAGGGTTGTATTTGAGGATCGAATCGAATACCGACAGACGCACGAACGGCTCGCCGAAGTGGAACACCTTGTCGCCGTACGGCACGTCGGTGCTGCCCAGAACCAGCTGTGCCAGCTCGCGGAACAGTTCTTCGGTCAGGTCCATGTTGTCTTCGTAGTCGGCGTAGGCCTGGTAGAACTCCAACATGGTGAATTCTGGGTTGTGACGGGTCGAGACGCCTTCGTTACGGAAGTTGCGGTTGATCTCGAACACCTTCTCGAAGCCGCCAACAACAAGGCGCTTGAGGTACAGCTCAGGCGCAATACGCAGGAACATTTCCAGGTCCAGCGCGTTGTGGTGGGTTTCGAACGGCTTGGCTGCGGCACCACCGGGGATGGTTTGCAGCATCGGGGTTTCCACTTCCAGGAAGTCACGCTGCATCAGGAAGCTGCGGATGTGGGCGATGACTTGCGAACGCACGCGGAAGGTCTGGCGCACGTCTTCGTTGACGATCAGGTCAACGTAGCGCTGGCGATAGCGCTGTTCGGTGTCGGTCAGGCCGTGGTGCTTGTCCGGCAGCGGGCGCAGGGATTTGGTCAGCAGCCGCACGCTGGTCATTTCCACGTACAGGTCGCCCTTGCCGGAACGGGCCAGGGTGCCTTCGGCGGCGATGATGTCGCCCATGTCCCAGGTTTTCACCGAGGCCAGGGTGTCTTCGGACAGGGTCTTGCGGTTGACGTAGACCTGGATACGCCCGGTCATGTCCTGGATCACCATGAACGAGCCACGGTTAAGCATGATGCGACCTGCCACCTTGACCGGAATCGCAGCCTCTGCCAGCTCTTCCTTGGTCTTGTCCGCGTATTGCTTCTGCAAGGCATCGCAGTAGTTTTCGCGGCGGAAGTCGTTGGGGAAGGCATTGCCCTTGGCGCGCTCGGCAGCCAGCTTTTCCTTGCGCAGGGCGATCAGGGAGTTTTCTTCCTGTTGCAGGGCTTGCGGGTCGAGTTGTTGGTCGCTCATGTCTTTTGAAATTCCATCACAGGTTCGTTGCCCCCAGCCTTCGGCTGGGGATCGCCGGGCAGGGACGCTGCGTCCCCCCGGCTCCTACAGTCTTTTTACAGGCCCGATTTAAGGCTGGCTTCCAGGTATTCGTCGATATCGCCGTCGAGCACCTTGTCACAGTCGCTGCGTTCGATGTTAGTGCGCAGATCCTTGATCCGCGACGCATCGAGCACATAAGAACGGATCTGGTGACCCCAGCCGATATCCGACTTGGTGTCCTCCAGCGCCTGGGAAGCGGCGTTGCGCTTCTGCATTTCCTGCTCGTACAACTTGGCCCGCAGCATTTTCATGGCGGTGTCCTTGTTGGCGTGCTGGGAACGTTCGTTCTGGCAGCTGACCACGGTGTTGGTCGGTACGTGGGTAATCCGTACGGCCGAGTCAGTGGTGTTTACGTGCTGACCACCGGCACCAGAGGAGCGGTAGGTGTCGATACGCAAGTCGGCCGGGTTGATCTCGATTTCCACCTTATCGTCGATCTCTGGCGAGACGAACACGGCGGAGAACGAGGTATGGCGACGGTTGCCGGAGTCGAACGGGCTCTTGCGCACCAGACGGTGAACGCCGATCTCGGTCCGCAGCCAACCAAAGGCGTACTCACCCTTGATGTGCACGGTCGCGCCTTTGATACCCGCGACTTCACCGGCCGACAGCTCCATGATGGTCGCGTCGAAACCGCGCTTGTCGGCCCAGCGCAGGTACATGCGCAGCAGGATGTTGGCCCAGTCCTGGGCCTCGGTGCCGCCGGAACCGGCCTGGATGTCCAGATACGCGTTGTTCGGGTCCATTTCATGGCTGAACATGCGACGGAATTCAAGCTTGGCGAGGTTTTCCTCGAGACGGGCCAGCTCGGCGACGACATCGCCCACTGCGCCTTCGTCGTTTTCTTCGACGGCCATGTCCAGCAGGTCACGGCAATCACCCAGGCCGGTGTTCAGCTCATCGAGGGTGTCGACGATCTGTGCCAGCGCAGCGCGCTCGCGGCCCAGCTCCTGGGCGTATTCAGGTTTGTTCCAGACAGCCGGATCTTCAAGCTCGCGATTGACTTCGGTCAGACGCTCATGCTTTTGATCGTAGTCAAAGATACCCCCGAATAGTTTCGGAGCGCTCGGACAGGTCCTTGATGGTGTTAAGGATCGGGTTGATTTCCATGGCGGGCAGCACTCGTTGGCGAACTTTTGAAAGCCGGCGAGTATAACGGCAAACGGGGGGGAGCGGCAGTCCGCTGGGCGAAAAGGCGCGGGGCTGGATCATTGGAGTACATATCCGTTTCTTAGGTAACGGCGGCTTATGGTTCCGCTCTTACAGCGGCTCACTTTTGAAAAGCCCAAAAGTAAGCAAAAGGCTCTTGCCCCAACACTCGGCACCTCGCCTAGGCTCGGTGTGCCCGTAATCCGACAGTGATTTGGGGGGCGCCTAAGATCAAGATCAAAAGCCAGATCAAAAGTAGGGCAAAGCAGGGCAAAAGCAGGCTGATATCTACCTGATGTATGCAGTTCAAACTGTGGGAGGGGGCTTGCCCCCGATGGCAGTGTGACAGCCACAGATGCATCAACTGACACACCGCCATCGGGGGCAAGCCCCCTCCCACATTTTTAACCCAGTAACGCCCCCCCAACCCCGGTCGGCTCTAAGGCCGCCGCGCTTTTGCTTTTGATCTGAGGCGCCCCGTCAAACACGCTGGCCGAACGCAGGATTGAATCCGTGGGTAACCCGGCAGGACGCCGGGTTACCCACGGATTCAAGCCGGAGTGAGGGTACACCGAGCCTAGGCGAGGTGCCGAGTGTTGGGGCGAAGCGTTTTTGGTTACTTTTTGCGCTTTTCAAAAAGTGACCCGCTGTAAGAGCGGAACCATTAGTGGCCGTGACCGCAGCAACGGATATGTACACAGAAGCACTCAGCCCTACTCAATCCCCACCTGATTGCGCCCATTATGCTTAGCCGTATACAACCCCTTATCCGCCGCCACTATTACCTGCCGACAATCCGTCCCCTGCTGCGGCGTCATGGTTGACAGCCCAATACTGATGGTCAGACTCGACCCCTCAGTCGGCGCGATATGCGGAATTTTCAGCGCGGCAACCGCCATCCGCAGCTTTTCAGCCACCAACCGCGCCCCGCCCGGCGAGGTATTAGGCAATACCAGTGCAAACTCTTCCCCCCCATAACGCGCCGGCAGGTCCGAAGGGCGACTGCTGGCCTCACGAATGGTCGCCGCAACCTTGCGCAAAGCCTCGTCACCTTCGACATGCCCAAAACTATCGTTGTAGGTCTTGAAGAAATCCACATCAATCATCAACAACGACAACTGAGTCTGGTCACGCATAGCACGCCGCCATTCCAGCTCCAGGTATTCATCAAAGTGACGACGATTGGAAAGCCCGGTGAGACCGTCGGAGTTCATCAACCGCTGCAGCACCAGGTTGGTGTCCAACAGCTGCTGCTGGCTGACCCGCAACGCGCGATAAGCCGCATCCCGTTGCAACAGGGTCATGTAGGAGCGCGAGTGATAGCGGATGCGCGCCACCAGCTCGATGTTGTCCGGCAGCTTGACCAAATAATCGTTGGCCCCGGCCGAGAACGCCGCGCTCTTGATCAGCGGGTCTTCCTTGGTGGAAAGCACGATGATCGGGATGTTCTGCGTGGCCGGGTGGTTGCGGTACTCGCGCACCAGCGTCAGGCCGTCCAGACCTGGCATCACCAGATCCTGCAGGATAACGGTCGGCTTGATACGGATCGCCTGGGCAATCGCCTGGTGTGGGTCGGCGCAGAAGTGGAAGTCGATATTTTCTTCATGGGCCAGGCCACGCCGCACGGCTTCACCGATCATGGCCTGGTCGTCGACCAGCAACACCATGGCGGCGTTTTCGTCGGTCTTGATGTCGTCGATCTGTAAATCATTCATGTGCAGTCACCTGAATTACTGCCTGCAAGCCAGCCGCGAGAGGTCATGTTCATTTGGCAAAGACCTCCAGCAACCGGGGCGCAATTCTATCCAGTGGGCGAATTTCAACAGCAGCATCGATCGCCGCCGCCGCTTTGGGCATGCCATACACCGCCGAGCTTTGCTGATCCTGGGCGATGGTCAAATAACCTTGTTCACGTAACAATTTGAGGCCCTGGGCCCCGTCGCGCCCCATGCCGGTCAGCAGCACACCGACGGCATCGCCATTCCAGTGGCTGGCCACGCTTTCGAAAAACACATCGATCGATGGCCGGTAAATTTCGTTCACCGGCTCTGCCGTATAGGCTAGCGTGCCATTCTTCAATAAACGAATGTGGTGGTTGGTGCCGGCCAGCAGCACCACGCCGCTTTGCGGCGGCTCGCCTTCGCGGGCCAGGCGTACCGGCAGGCCCGAGGCGCTGCTCAGCCACTCGGCCATGCCCGCCGCGAACACTTGGTCCACATGCTGCACCAGTACGATGGCGGCTGGAAAGTCGCGAGGTAAACCCTTGAGCAGGATTTCCAGGGCAGCCGGACCACCCGCCGAGGAGCCGATAGCCACCAGGCTTTGACGTTTGCCGGATGCGCGCGCCGGCACGGTTTCGGCGCGCACGCGGGTGCCGCGCTGGCCGATCAGCCAGCCGATATTGAGGATCTTGCGCAGCAACGGCGCCGCCGCATCCTTGGGGTTGCCCACGCCGAGCGGCGGGGTGTCCACCACGTCCAGGGCGCCGTGGCCCATGGCCTCGAACACCCGGCTCACGTTGGCCTGGCGGTCGACGGTCACGATAACGATGGCGCACGGCGTCTCGGCCATGATCTGGCGAGTGGCTTCCACGCCGTCCATCACCGGCATGATCAGGTCCATCAGGATCAGGTCCGGCGTCAGTTCGGCGCAGCGTTGCACCGCTTCCAGCCCATTGCTGGCCACCCACACCACTTGGTGCGCAGGCTCGAAGCTCAAGGCGCGGCGCAAGGCCTCCACTGCCAGGGGCATGTCATTGACGATCGCAATCCTCATGCCCGTGCGCCTCCGATCAGTTCCACCACGGCGTCCAGCAGGGCGTCATCGTGGAAACTGGCTTTGGCTAAATAATAGTCCGCACCGGCGTCGAGTCCTCGACGTCGGTCTTCTTCGCGATCTTTGTAGGACACCACCATCACCGGCAACGATTGCAGGCGACTGTCACGGCGCAAGAGTGTGACCAATTCAATACCGTCCATGCGGGGCATATCAATATCAGTGATCAACAGGTCAAAGTCTTCGGAGCGCAAGGCGTTCCAGCCGTCCATGCCATCGACCGCCACGGCCACTTCATAACCACGATTAAGGAGCAATTTGCGTTGCAGCTCACGCACGGTCAGCGAGTCATCGACCACCAGCACGCGCTTACGCGGTGCCTCGGTGGTTTGTTGGCTGCGCCGCGCAATACGTTCCAATCGGCCGGTGTTCAGCAGTTTGTCCACCGAACGCAACATGTCTTCAACGTCGACGATCAACACCACCGAGCCATCATCCAGCAAGGCACCGGCGGAAATATCCTGGACCTTGCCCAGGCGATCATCGAGCGGCAACACCACCAGCGTACGCTCACCGATAAAGCGCTCCACGGCAATCCCGTACACCGTATCGCGCTCGCGGATCACCACCACTTTCAGCGTTTCTGACGGACTCTGCCCCGCCGGGCGCTGCAACAACTGGCTGGCGGCGACCAGGCCAACATGCCGGCCCTCGTGCCAGAAATGCTGGCGACCTTCCAGTTGCACGATGTCATCGGGCGCGAGGTCACACATGCGTTCGATATGCGCCAGCGGGAACGCATAGGCTTCCTCACCGACTTCCACCACCAGGCTGCGTACCACCGACAGGGTCAACGGCACCTCAAGGTGGAAACGACTGCCCTGCCCCGCCGTCTGCTCCAGCACCACCGCGCCGCGCAGTTGGCGGACCATGTGCTGCACCGCGTCCAGGCCCACGCCGCGCCCGGACACTTCGGTGACCGTGTCACGCAGACTGAACCCCGGCAGGAACAGGAACGTCAGCAACTCTTCTTCGCTCAGGCGCAGGGCGGTTTCGACCGGCGACAGGTGCCGATCGACGATGGTGCCGCGCAGCCGCTCCAGGTCGACGCCATTGCCGTCATCACTGAGCTCCAGCACCAGCAAACCGGCCTGATGGGAGGCACGCAGGCGGATCAAGCCTTCAGCCGGCTTGCCCGCCAGCAGGCGTTGCTCAGGCATTTCGATGCCGTGGTCGACGGCATTGCGCAACAAATGGGTGAGCGGCGCCTCAAGTTTTTCCAGTACGTCACGGTCGACCTGGGTCTTTTCGCCCTCGATCTCCAGGCGCACTTGCTTGCCGAGGCTGCGGCCGAGGTCGCGCACCATGCGCACTTGCCCAGCCAATACATCGGCAAACGGGCGCATGCGGCAGGCCAGTGCAGTGTCATACAACACTTGGGCGCGCTGCCCGGCCTGCCAGCCGAACTCGTCCAGCTCGGCGTGCTTTTCCGCCAGCAAGGCCTGGGCTTCGCTCAACAAACGGCGCGTGTCGGCCAGGGCTTCCTGGGCCTCGAGGCTCAGGACTTGGGTCTTGAGTTGCCCGTCCAGCGTATCCAGCGCCCGTATCCCCTGGCTTTGAATGCGCTTGAGGCGTTGCAGGCTGGCCAGGTAAGGCTTGAGCCGCTGGGTTTCCACCAGGGATTTGCTCGACAGGTCCAGCAGGCTGTTCAAGCGCTCGGCGGTGACGCGCAGTACGCGTTCGCCGCCTTCGGTCATGCGCTTGCCTTGACGCGGCGGCTCGCTGGTCACAGGCGGCGCGGGTTCGGGTTCCGGCGGCAGTTCTTCGACGACGGGCGCTGGCTCCGGCGACGGCGCGACGTTGACAGGCGCCTGGGACGGATCCAGCAGACGCTCCATCAACGCGACGTAGGCCTCGACATCCGCCGGCCCGACGTCATTGCCTGGCGTGGCGATGCGCATCAGCAGATCAGTGCCCTGCAGCAGCGCATCGATATGTTCGGGTTGCAGGTACAGGCGGTTTTCCTGGGCGCTGACCAGGCAATCCTCCATGACGTGGGACACGCTGACCCCGGCATCCACCCCAACGATGCGCGCGGCGCCCTTGAGCGAGTGCGCCGCGCGCATGCAGGCTTCGAGCTGGTCCGCCTGGGTCGGGTTGCGTTCCAGGGCGAGCAGGCCCGCGCTCAACACCTGGGTCTGCGCATCGGCTTCCAGGCTGAACAATTCCAGCAGCGAGGCATCACGCATCTGGTCGGGGGTCATGAGAGGCTCCGGGTCACGGCGGACAACAATTGCGCCTCGTCCAGCCAGCGCAGGCTGCGGCCTTTCCACGGCAATACACCCTGGGTAAAGCGCGCGCTGGCCTGGGTGCCGGACGCCGATGCGGCCTTCAAGGTGCGCTCATCGATGGCATGGATGCCGTCGACTTCATCCACCGGCACCACCACCGGGCCATCCTGGGCGGCAATGATCAACATGCGCGGCATGATGCGCCCGCCGGTGGCGCCGCTGCTGGTGGCGTCCAGGCCCAGCAGTTCCACCAGCGACAAGCACGCCACCAGCGCGCCGCGCACGTTGGCCACGCCGAGCAAGGCGCGGGAACGTTGATGCGGCAGGGAATGGATCGGTTGCAACGGCGCGACTTCCACCAGGCAGCGTGTAGCGATGCCCAGCCATTCTTCGCCGAGGCGGAACATCAAGAGCGAACGGGTGACCACCTCCGTGTCGACTTCGGCCGCCTGCGGGCGTCGGTCGTCCTGCTGCAAGGCGTAGCGGTCCAGCAGACGCGTGGCGGCGGCGGAATACACCGAGCAGTTGCGGCAATGGATATGGTCAGCCAGTAGTGGGCAGGACTTATCGCCATGGATACCGATGCGGTTCCAGCAGTCGTCGATGGCTTGAGTGTCGGCCAGGGTCAGGTCCAGGCCGGTGGTGTCGAGCGCCTCGGTGTTACTCATGGTTTGGACTCACTGTCGGCTCGCTCGCTACGGGCGGCTCGCGCCTGCAGACGGCGCGCCCCCGCACTGTCGCCCCGGGACTCGAGCAACGCGGCCAGGTGCATCAAGGCCTGCGGGTGCTGGGGTTCCAGGTACAAGGCTTTTCGATAATAGCCCTGGGCTTCCAGGGCACTGCCGGCCACGTCGCTGAGCAGCCCCAGCCAGTAAAACACCTGCGCGGCCGGCGGGTGGCTGTTCAAATAGTCTTCACACGCGGCCCGGGCCCCGGCACTTTTGCCTTCGTTGGCCAGGGTGGCGATCCGGCTGAGCAAGGTGCCTGCATCGGAGGGCGCAGCCTTGATCGGCAAGACGTGGGCGCTGACGGTGCTGAACGGCCGTGGTTTAGCTGAAATCGGCGCAGTGCTGCGTGGAGGCGTGGGAGCAGGCGTCGGTATAAACGCTGGCTCGGGCAGCTGCGGCGAGCCCTGCCGGCTGAACGCAAAGGACTGCGGCACCCCAATCGAACGCATGCCGTGGCGCCCCAGCAGGCTGCCTTCGGCCGGGCCGATAAACAGCACACCGTCCACGTGGGTGAGGCCTTTGAGCACGTCGAAGACTTGTTTCTGGGTGGGCTGGTCGAAGTAGATCAGCAGGTTGCGGCAGAACACGAAGTCGTAGGCGGCCTCATTGGCCAGCAGCGCCGGGTCGAGCAGGTTGCCGACTTGCAGGCGCACTTGTTCGCGCACCCGATCGGCGATGTGGAAGCCGTCGCCGTATTCAGTGAAGTGTCGGTCACGGAAGGCAATATCGCCGCCGCGAAAGGAGTTCTTGCCGTACACCCCGCGTCGCGCACGCTCCACCGACAGCGGGCTGACGTCCATCCCCTGTACCTTGAACTGATGCGGCGCGAGGCCCGCATCGAGCAGCGCCATGGCAATCGAATAGGGTTCTTCGCCGGTGGAGCACGGCAGGCTGAGGATACGCAATGCGCGCATCTGCTTGATATCGACCAGGCGGGCCTTCGCCAGGCGCGCCAGGGTCGCAAAGGATTCGGGGTAACGGAAAAACCAGGTTTCGGGGACGATCACTGCTTCGATCAGCGCTTGCTGTTCGTCCTGGGAGCTTTGCAGGTGCTGCCAGTATTCGCCCGGCGTGGGTGCCTGGACGATCTGGCTGCGCTGGCGCACGGCGCGCTCGATGATGGCTTCGCCCACCGACGCGACGTCCAGGCCGATGCGCTCTTTAAGAAAGGCAAAAAAACGCGGGTCGTTGCTCATACGCTCAGCTCGGCAGAAAACAGCACGGCGCGCACGTCATCGGTCAGCAGGTCGTTTACACCGATCCATTGCATCAGGCCCAGCGCATCTTCGCGCACCGGCCCCAGGTAGGGTGCCTGGCGGTTGGCCAGACCGTAGGGCTGGAACTCGGCGGGGTCGCAACGCAGGGTGTCGGTGGCCTGCTCCAGGATCAGTCCCAGCCAACGCGCTTGGGACCCGGCGTCGGGTTGGTAATTGACCAGCACCAGCCGCGTGCTGGTGCGGGCCTGGGCCGGGTTGCCGAAGGTCAAGGCGCTGAGGTCAATGACCGGCACCAGCGCCCCACGATGGGCAAAGATCCCGGCGACCCACAGCGGTGCATGGGCAATGGGTTTCAAAGGCAGGCGCGGCAGCACTTCGGCCACTTCGGTAGCCTTGAGGGCATAGCGTTCCTGACCGATATGGAACACCAGGAACAACGCCTTTTTCGCTGCCGGGACGGCGCCGCGTTTAGCCGCGAGTTCGCTCATCAGACTTTGAAACGCGACACGCCGCTGCGCAGACCCACCGCAACCTGGCTCAGTTCATCAATGGCAAAGCTGGCCTGGCGCAGGGACTCCACCGTCTGGCTGCTGGCATCGCCCAGTTGCACGAGGGCGTGGTTGATCTGCTCGGCGCCGGTGGCCTGGGCCTGCATGCCTTCGTTGACCATCAACACCCGCGGCGCCAGCGCCTGTACCTGGTGGATGATCTGCGACAACTGCTCGCCCACTTGCTGCACTTCGAACATGCCGCGGCGCACTTCTTCGGAGAACTTGTCCATGCCCATCACCCCCGCAGACACTGCGGACTGGATCTCGCGCACCATCTGCTCGATGTCATAGGTGGCCACGGCGGTCTGGTCCGCGAGGCGGCGCACTTCGGTCGCGACCACGGCAAAACCGCGACCGTACTCGCCGGCTTTTTCCGCTTCGATGGCGGCGTTGAGCGACAGCAGGTTGGTCTGGTCGGCCACCTTGACGATGGTCACCACCACCTGGTTGATGTTGCCGGCCTTCTCATTGAGGATCGCCAGCTTGGCGTTGACCAGGTCGGCCGCGCCCATCACCGAGTGCATGGTCTCTTCCATGCGCGCCAGTCCTTGCTGGCCGGAGCCGGCAGCCACCGACGCCTGGTCGGCGGCGGTGGACACTTCGGTCATGGTGCGAACCAAGTCCTTGGAGGTGGCCGCGATTTCGCGCGACGTAGCACCGATCTCAGTGGTCGTCGCGGCCGTTTCAGTCGCGGTGGCCTGTTGCTGCTTGGACGTGGCGGCAATTTCGGTCACCGAGGTGGTGACCTGCACCGACGAGCGCTGGGCCTGGGACACCAGGGCCGTGAGCTCGGTCATCATGTCGTTAAAGCCGGTTTCGACGGCGCCGAACTCGTCCTTGCGCTCCAGGTTAAGGCGTTTGCTCAGGTCGCCGTCGCGCATGGTTTCGAGGATATCGACGATGCGTTGCATCGGCGCCATGATCGCACGCATCAGCAACAGGCCGCACAGCCCAGCAGCCAAGATGGCGATGAGCAGCGACACGGCCATACTGATCTTGGCCGACAGTACCGCCTCGTCGATCGCCGCCGTTGCCCGGTCAGACACGTTCTTGTTTTCAGTAATGATGTCGTTGAGCTTCATGCGCCCTTCGGTCCAGATCGGCGTCAATTGCTCCTCGAGCAATTGATTCGCGCCCGGCAGGTCATTGGCTTCAACGCGTTCCAGCACCTGGGCCAGCACTTTGTTGTAGTTGATGTGCGCCGCCTTGAAGTTATCGAACTCCATGCGGTCAGCTTGGCCATGAATGGTTTTTTCGTAGTTGGCCATCTGCTGTTCAATACGCGCTTCGAACGACTTGTAGTCGTTCTTATCGGTATTGGTGAAGGTTTTGTCGTCGCGCAGGCCGATGATGTCGATGGTCTGCAAATAGCTGTCGACCCAGGCGCTGCGGATCATCGAGCTGAGGTAAACGCCCGGCACCGCGTCGTCCCGGACGGCTTCCTGGCTGGTTTCGATCTTCAGCAACCGTGAATAGGAGACCACGACCATTAACAGCATGATGGCGATAATGACCGCAAAACTTGCCAAGATGCGTTGGCGCAAGGTCCAGTTCTTCACAGTAATTCCTCGAAGGGCCATTCAAATGGAGGGGAGTATAGCTGAGGCAGTGCCATCGTTTATCAATGGGTTATCGGATAGAACGCTCGACAGGCAAAAAATCCTCGCGGGGTGATTGCCGCCCCCTCCTACCTCAACACCGCCTCCACTGACGTGCTCCTCGCTGAATATCAGGACGGGTCGAATCCGAAATCGGAAGGCGGGGACCCACCTCCGCAACGTCAAGCCGTGTTCTTTTTTTTACAGTGGACAATAGAAGATACAACCCTCGCACCCAGGTTTTACGCAGGCCGGAGCCGCTCGGAAACACCCGAAAAAACAAACGCACTCTGCGAGACAGCGACGAGGGCGT
Source organism: Pseudomonas sp. QC2 (assembly GCF_002859085.1). Lineage (NCBI taxonomy): Bacteria > Pseudomonadati > Pseudomonadota > Gammaproteobacteria > Pseudomonadales > Pseudomonadaceae > Pseudomonas > Pseudomonas sp. QC2. The sequence goes on along the minus strand of NZ_PKKS01000023.1, from coordinate 622,972 downwards.
AGAACTGCCTGCCCACGCCTGGCGCTTCAGCGCCTATCCCTGCAAGGAGCATAGCCATTGAATATTTCCGCCCCCTCTACCCCGCTAGCCATTACCCCGCCGCCAAACACAAGGATCGCCCCTCCTACCACCGGCAACCCATTCAGCCAGCATCGCAGCGACAGAGCCTCCACAGATTCCGTGCCCGAGACCGCCAAGACGCCAGCAAAGTCGCCGTTGCCGTTGAGTCTGCTGCCTTCAAATAGAGCGAAAGCCAGCATCGCCGCAGGCAATGCTTTAGCGATGGGTTACCCGGACAAGCTCCTGGCAGGTTACTACGGCGACGCGCTGGCACGCGCGCGCGGCGGGGACAGCCAACGAGAGGTGATTGTTGCCGGCATTCCCCCCGACTCGACGTTCGGAAAATGGTGGCAATACTTTCGGGAGACGTTGAATAGCGCGGACTTCACCGCCTGGATGCTTTCGGAGGGCCTTGATAGCAGCACTGTCGAGATCATTCCCTCCAAAGGCGCCTTACACGCCAGGCGAAAAGCCGACCAGAGCGTGGTCAGTTTTACCCTCAACAACAATGCGCGCTGGGCGGCGGTGGCCGGGCCCATACTCGACGCAGGCAAGGTGATCGCGCCCGATACCTTCAGTATCAGGAACCCCGCAATGCTACCTGTACACAGCGCGCCCTTTGAGCTTATCGGGCGGTTCTATGGGGAAAACCTCGACAACCTCAGCCGGGCCCAGGTGGCAACGCGTGTTGCACAATTGAATGAAGGCCAGGGTTTCCGACCACTCGCCCCCTCGGATGGGTTAAGACCTCCCCATACACGCACCCCTGAAGCCCTCGAGCTTCAGAAACAAAACCTGGGTGACAGACGCAACCGACTAAGCCTTATCCATACGCTCACCCGTATCAGTGTGCTGGCCTCAACGAATTCAAACACGACGCTGGCCGAACACATCGATTCGCACCGTGTCCCCGTCCACCCGGATTCCGTATTCGCGAAGACTTACCCAGGCATGCCGGAAAGCGGTTTGAAGCTTGAGCCGTTTTTGCATGCGCACGGCTTGATGATTCCCCAGGACAAGGCCGAGCTGTCGAACCTTATTGCCGTTCTGTCAGACCCGGTACCACAACCGCCTGACAACTCGAGGCACTGGGGACTGCTGTCGGACACGCGCCAACTCGGACGTGACGAGCGCGAACGCGTCCAGAACATCGTCAGTGAAGAGGCACAAAATGGGTTGGAGGGGGGCACCTGCCTTCTCAACCACCTGGCTAAAAAAACTCCCGATCTCACCACCGCTGATAGCCCCGCGCAACGCCTGCAGGCTCTGATTGCCAGTCCGCAGGCACAGGCGCTGGGTAAGCGCCTGCAAAGCGCGTTCGCGGACACCTGGTCAACCAGCACAGCCAGCGACTGGGCGATGACCGCGCTGGCGCTCGACCTGGACCCCGCCGTGGGCACCCAACGCAACGTCGTCGCCGGTTACGACCTGGCCCAGGCAGCTCACCGGGGCTTGTCACCTGCCGCTATAACAGCGCGACTCGTCGAGCATCTTAAGCAGCAAGGCCGAGTCGATCACGACCTGGCCCCTGCGGCGGCACAGCTATTGCTCGCCAGTGCAGCCCCTGCGTTCCTGGTCAAGGACCTCCCTGGCGGCTTGGTGTATGGGTCCCACACCTGGGCCAGCCTGAGCACCGCTGTCGCGCGCATTGAGGCGCTGGAGCCGGGCGCCACCCGTAACATGACGTTTGGCCAAGTCATGAGTTTTGGCAACAGAAGCCCGGTCACGCTTAAGGATGCTGGCATTGAGGCGGGGGCTCAGACACATGCCGTCATCGATTGGGCCATCGCCAATGACGTCCTGAATAAGGCTAACGATGATGCGTTTACGCCCGAACAGATCACCGTTGCGCGAGACAAATTCAACGCATTGCTAGAAACATTAGGCACTGCCAATAAAGGCCTCACCGCCTTTCTGCCTACGCGCAGGGCATTGGCCTGCGCAGAATTGAAGAAGGTATATGGCGACTATGACTTCGAGCAGCCGCTGACCCCCATCGTCAACCTTGACGGCAGTGAGACCAAGCATGCACTGGTGGACATTTATACGGCAGGGAAGATGGACCGTATCGTTGACCAGAGCGTCGTATTGAGCCCGACCCGCCGCACGGGGGTCAGACCCCTTCCGGACATCACGGCCATTTTCAATGAGCAGTTCGATGCCTACATCAAGGGATTGAGGACAGGCATAAACACCGCGATGCAATACCAATTTTCCCAACTGTCTCTTGATGAACGCCAACATATCGCGGTCGGCGACATCACCTTCCACTCTGTGCGCGAAGCCAACGGCGACACTGAGACACCCGCTCAAGTCGACGCTTCCAGAGCACGTCACGGTCTACTGATGTGTGTAAAAAACAAAGGTGACGTGCGGATTTACGAAGTGTTGCCGATGCAGGGGCTCGTTCGCCGCAACCATCAGCTATGGGGCAGCAGCGTTCATCAAACGCCCCTACGTGGCTACGATGACCCGGATGATTACTTTCTTGAAAAGGCCAAAGGCAAGTCGCTCGACATTGACTTGGACGCCTACAAAACCGGCGCGCCGCCAAAGGAGGTCGTGTCTTCAGGCCTTTCCATTGATCCGGTGCCTTTTTCTTTTCCAAAGGCATGGGGAGAAAAGACCGGGCAAGACCGTTCGCCTACAGCGCCATGGGCCAGTGAGCGTGAGCAACACTTGGCCAACGAGATCGAAAAGTTTGTCCTCTATGGCCGCGACGCGCTCAAGACCTACGCCAGTGGAACCAATGCTGTTGAAGAGCAAGAAAAACAGTTGGTGGATGAACTGGGCGCCGTCATGGACTTCCTGCCCCTGAAAAGCGGTATTGAAAAGGCAGTAAAAGGCGACGTATGGGGGGCCGTTGGGGACTTCGCTCTGGACCTGCTGGGTTTTGTTATTCCGGTGGGCAAGGCGGTCAGCCAGGCGACCAAGCTCACTGGAAAACTCGGAACAAAACTGTTCACCGGGGCCAAAATAATCGGCGCCGCGGCAGTCGGCGCCCTTAACCCGGCGGACGGCCTTGGCGCGCTGGCCGAGGGTTTGGGTCAAGGCACGCGCCAAATGCTTTCAACGGCTGCTCGCACGTTCAAGTTGAAGCATCCACCCGGCCTGCCGGGTGAACTCGCAGTGGTCGAAAAATACACAGTTTCACCCTCGCGCCTCGTCGGCCTGAGCCCGGATAGCCAAGGGGTTTACCACAGCCTCGATGGCCAGAGTCAATACATCCGCCACGTCGACAAATCTGGCAAGGCTTCTGTCTATCAGGTTCGAGAAGCTTCGGGCGGTAGCCCCATGAGTCCGGTGCAGGTTCGTGTCATCAACCCCAAGACCTACCGACAAACTGAATTCATATTAAACAAAACCGGCGCCGATCAATGGCAACGCCTGGGGCTGCCGGGCGGTGTCGAGGGAATGCCTTATAAAAGCTATGAAGTCCCCATGGACGAAGTCAACCGCGTACTTAGTGATGATGGCAAGACAAGGCTTTATGCCAATTTTTGCGTTTTAGTAGAGTTTGATGTAGCCAATGACGTTTGGCGCAAGCTAGGCGACGGTAAAACCCTGGGTGCCCCTTTTTGGCGAACAGGCCCCTACGAGTGGAAAAGTGGCAGCCTGGACGAGTTCTTGCGGGTCAAGGCGACACTGCCCAAGCCAACCACCTTTGAAACAATTCACGCAGCCCTTCCCCCCGTTCCCACGGCCGTTACGCCGATCAAGAAGGAAATCAACTACATATGGGCTGGCGCCATGATTCCGGATGATCGGCTCAGCCTGATTCTGGAGAATGCACGTAAGACACCCGGTTTCCAATCAGTGGTCCATGTCGACGCAGACAGCCCGGAAAAGTTTGCATCGATCAAAGCGGCCCTGGACAAAAAAACGCCCAACCTGGAAGTGCGAAATCTGAATGAAGATCCTTTCTTCCAAGAGTTCAAGACCACGCAAGCCGGTGAGATGTACCAGTATTTTCGTCAGGGCAAAACCCACAACTACGCGGCGGCTTCAGATGCTCTGCGCTATCCGCTGATCAACCACCGGGGCGGCATCTACCTGGACAGTGATGACTTGATCACCAAGCAGATTGGAGATATCGAGCTCAAAGCAGGTACCGATGACCTATTGCTCAACTCCCATGTGAAGCATTCCGAACTCTCGTTCTCGGGCTACAACACTAACGTGTTCGCCAGCCATCCCAACAACCGGGTCCTCAAAGAGATCAGTGAGGAATCCTACAAACGATTCCGGGAAAACAAACCATGGCTGGACACACACCGACCTTATCTTGAGAGGGAAAATCCCAGCCCTGAGGCCATACGGGAATTCAATGAGTATGAGAGCAAGATATTTGAAGTAACGGGGCCTGACGTCTTTAACGATGTCTTGAAGAAAAGCCGGCCCGACTACTACGGGCTCAGCGAAACGATCGGTAACAACGCGCGAGCCGGCGTCATTTTTCCGAGGGCGGATGCACTCGCAGAGCAGGCCGCCGTTGACTATTACCTACCCTTCCATCGTCGTTTTGAAATAGACATAGGCGGCGGCCACTCTATGGTCGACAGAGTCAGCTGATACCGAGAACACGACCCTGATCGTTCCCAGCCATGGGGACGGTCATCACTCTGTCGCCTGACGCACCTGTTTTTCCAGCTCCTGCTTCAAACCAGGCTCAAGTTTCAGTTGGCGTGCCAGCTCATCCAGGTACGCTTTCTCCATAAAGTTCTCCTCATCCACCAGCATCACACTGGCGATGTACATCTCAGCCGCCATCTCCGGGGTACTGGCCGCCCGTGCTACATCGGCCGGGTCCAGGGGCTTGTTCAGTTCCGCGTGCAGCCAGCTTTGCAGCTCGCGGTCGTTATCCAGCTTGGTGAACTCGCCTTCGATCAGCTCGCGTTCGCGCGCATCCACATGGCCGTCGGCCTTGGCGGCGGCGACCAGGGCCTTGAGAATGCCCTGGCTGTGTTGCTCGACCTGGGCCGGTGGCAGGCGGTCGATGGTCTGCGGTTCGCCCTGCGGCGCATTGGCTTGATTGGCCTGCCAGTTGCCATAGGCTTTATAGGCAATCACCCCCAAGGCCGCCAAGCCGCCGTAAGTCAGGGCCTTGCCGCCAAATTTGCGCGCCTTCTTGTTGCCCATCAGCAAGCCCATGGCGCCAGCCGCCAGGGCGCCGCCGCCCGCTCCACCGAGCAAACTCCCCAGCCCGCCACCGCCCAGCAAACCGCCGAGCGCGCCTTTGTCATCCTGCTTGCGTTGGCCGCCAGCCTTGTTTTGCAACATGTCCTGGCCAGACTTGAGCAGTTGATCGAGCAATCCACGGGTATTCATTCGTAGCCTCCAGACACTTGGGTTCATAGGACCAATAGGCCCCCAGCGTAAAACTAAGTGCCAAAAAGCCTCGATCTAGACTGCTTCCAGATGTAACGCGGGCGCCCTTCGCAAAAACCGATATACACTCGAGTGAATCTATAAAAACACCTCACTGGTAATTCCAGCATGATGACCTTGCGTCAAATCCGGCACTTTATCGCCGTGGCCGAGACCGGCTCGATCTCCGCCGCCGCGCAGACCGCGTTTATTTCCCAGTCGACACTGACCCTGGCCATCCAGCAACTGGAACAGGAAATCGGCGTCAACCTGTTTAACCGGCATGCCAAGGGCATGACCCTCACCCACCAGGGCCATCAATTCCTGCGCCAGGCGCACCTGATCCTCGCCACCGTCGATAACGCCAAGCGCAGCCTGCAACAGAGCACCGACCAAGTGGCGGGCCAGTTGATCATCGGCGTGACCAGCCTGGTGGCCGGCTATTACCTGGCCGATCTGCTGACGCGCTTCCAACGTGCCTACCCCAACGTGGAAATCCGCGTGATGGAGGACGAACGTCCGTATATCGAGCATTTACTGGTCAGCGGCGAGATCGACGTTGGCGTGCTGATCCTCTCCAATCTCGAGGACCGCCACGCGTTGCAGACCGAAGTGTTGACCCACTCGCCCCACCGTTTGTGGCTGCCGGCGCAACACCCATTGCTGGAACACGACAGCATCAACCTGGCCGATGTGGCGCGTGAGCCGTTGATCCAGCTGAATGTCGATGAAATGGGCCACAACGCCCAACGCCTATGGGCTGGAGCCGGGTTACAACCTCGGGTGACCTTGCGCACCGCGTCGACCGAAGCGGTGCGAAGCCTGGTGGCGGCGGGTCTCGGCGTGTCGATTCAGCCGGACATGACCTACCGGCCCTGGTCCCTGGAAGGCGACATTATTGAAGCACGGCCGATTGCCGACCTCAGCCAGACCCTCGACGTGGGCCTGGCCTGGCGCCGTGGCACCGCGCGTCCGGCGCTGGTCGACCCCTTCCTGACCGTGGCCCGCGAACAGCCGCACCCGCGCAAGCCATCTATTTAATCGAATGCTGCATTCAGTATTTAGTATTTGTTGACCTCGCGCCTGGCCTCTACTCTCAGCTAATCCATAAGAGAAGGCCGGGCGCCTTGTAAGAGAACGCCCATGGCCACACAAGAAAAGAGATCGCGAAAAATGTCCGGCGCGCCCACCCCGCTGCTCACTGCGTTGCTGATCGACGGCGAACTGGTCCAGGGCCAGGGTTTTGCCGAGCCGATCCTCAACCCGGCCACCGGTGAAGTGCTCACCCAGATCGCCGAAGCCAGTACCGAGCAGGTCGAAAGCGCAATCCTCGCCGCCCACCGCGCCTTTGCCGGTTGGTCACGGACCACGCCGCAGCAACGCTCGAACATCCTGCTGGGCATCGCCGACGCCATCGAAAAACAAGCCGACTACCTGGCCCGCCTGGAATCACTGAATTGCGGCAAGCCGTTGCACCTGGCGCGCCAGGATGACTTGAGCGCCACCGTCGATGTGTTCCGCTTCTTCTCCGGGGCCGTGCGCTGCCAGACCGGGCAACTGAGCGGCGAGTACCTGCCGGGCTACACCAGCATGGTGCGCCGCGATCCGATTGGTGTGGTGGCCTCCATCGCGCCGTGGAATTACCCGCTGATGATGGCCGCGTGGAAGATCGCCCCGGCCCTGGCTGCCGGTAATACCTTGGTGTTCAAGCCGTCGGAACACACGCCGCTGTCGATCCTGGCCCTCGCCCCGGTGCTTAAAGATCTGCTGCCGCGCGGCGTGATCAACATTCTGTGTGGCGGCGGCGAAGGTGTTGGCAGCCATCTGGTCAGCCACCCCAAGGTGCGCATGGTGTCGCTGACCGGCGATATCGTCACCGGGCAGAAGATCCTGCAGGCCGCCGCCAAAACCCTTAAACGCACGCACTTGGAACTCGGCGGCAAAGCCCCCGTGATCGTATGCAACGATGCCGACCTGCAAGCCGTGGTCGAGGGCGTGCGCGCCTATGGTTACTACAACGCCGGCCAGGATTGCACCGCCGCGTGCCGCATCTACGCCCAGGCCGGAATCCACGACAAACTGGTCGCCGAACTGGGCGCGGCCGTGAGCAGCCTGCGTTTTGCCGGCAAACGCGATGCCGATAACGAACTCGGCCCGCTGATCAGTACGCGCCAGCGCGACCGCGTCGCCAGTTTTGTCGAACGGGCCCTCGGCCAGCCGCATATCGAACGCATCACCGGCGCCGCCGTACATTCCGGTGCGGGTTTCTATTACCAACCTACCCTGCTCGCCGGCTGCAAACAGAACGACGAAATCGTGCAGCGCGAAGTGTTCGGCCCGGTCGTCACGGTGACGCGCTTCGACGAGTTGGAACAGGCGGTGGACTGGGCCAACGACTCCGAATACGGCCTGGCCTCGTCGGTGTGGACCCAGAACCTCGACAAGGCCATGCAAGTGGCCGCGCGCCTGCAATACGGCTGCACCTGGATCAACAGCCATTTCATGCTGGTCAGCGAAATGCCCCACGGCGGCTTGAAGCGCTCGGGGTACGGGAAAGACCTGTCCAGCGATTCGCTGCAGGACTACAGCGTGGTACGGCACATCATGGCGCGCCACGGCCAACATCTTTAAAACAACAACTAAGCTCTTGCGTTACCGGTTGCACACAACTGCCCCGACCATAATTAAAGAAGAGGGAACCCCCATGTCTGCGCACAAGACCGCACTGCTCAGTGCCCTGACCACAGCGTTGCTGGCCAGCGTCAGTCTCCAGGCCGCCGAACCGCTCAAAGCCGTTGGCGCGGGTGAAGGCCAGTTGGATATCGTCGCTTGGCCCGGCTATATAGAACGTGGCGAAAGCGACAAGGCCTACGACTGGGTCAGCGGTTTCGAGAAGGAAACCGGCTGCAAGGTGAATGTGAAAACCGCCGCCACCTCGGACGAAATGGTCAGCCTGATGGCCAAGGGCGGGTATGACCTGGTCACCGCGTCGGGCGACGCATCGCTGCGCCTGATCGTCGGCAAGCGCGTGCAGCCGATCAACACCGCGCTGATCCCCAACTGGAAGAACATCGACCCGCGCCTGAAGGATGCGCCGTGGTACGTGGTCGGCCAGCAAACCTACGGCACCCCGTACCAGTGGGGCCCGAACGTGTTGATGTACAACACCAACGTGTTCAAGACCGCGCCCACCAGCTGGGACGTGCTGTTCAACGCGCAGAACCTGCCGGACGGCAAGCCGAACAAAGGCCGCGTGCAGGCGTATGACGGGCCGATCTACATCGCCGACGCGGCGCTGTACCTTAAGTCGACCAAGCCGGAACTGGGCATTCAAAGCCCATACGAACTGACCGAAACCCAGTACAAGGCCGTGCTCGATCTGTTGCGCGCCCAGCAACCGCTGATCCACCGCTACTGGCACGACACCACCGTGCAAATGAGTGACTTCAAGAACGAAGGCGTGGTGGCCTCCAGCGCTTGGCCGTATCAGGTCAACGGCCTGCAGAACGAGAAGCAGCCGATTGCTTCGACGATTCCGAAGGAAGGCGCCACCGGCTGGGCCGACACCACGATGTTGCACACCGAGGCCAAGCACCCGAACTGCGCCTACAAGTGGATGGACTGGTCGCTGCAGCCGAAGGTCCAGGGCGATGTCGCCGCCTGGTTCGGTTCGTTGCCGGCCGTGCCTGCGGCCTGCAAGGAAAGTGAACTGCTCGGCGCCGAGGGTTGCAAGACCAATGGTTTCGACCAGTTCGAAAAAATCGCCTTCTGGAAAACCCCGCAAGCTGAAGGCGGCAAGTTCGTGCCGTACAGCCGCTGGACCCAGGATTACATCGCGATCATGGGCGGCAGGTAAGGCCTTCCAAACGACCTAGGTCCCCTGTGGGAGAGGGCAACCCCCCTCCTACATTGACCGCACTCATAGATGTTTTGTTTTTTCAGAAGTCCAGGCCGGGCCGCTGCGACGACCCGCGCCTTTTCGGAGCACCGCACCATGACGCTTGCAGTCCAATTCACCCACGTTTCCCGTCAGTTCGGCGAAGTGAAAGCCGTTGACCGGGTTTCCATCGATATCCAGGACGGCGAGTTCTTTTCCATGCTCGGCCCTTCCGGCTCAGGCAAGACCACCTGCCTGCGCCTGATCGCCGGGTTCGAGCAGCCGAGCGCAGGCTCGATCCGCATTCATGGCGAGGAAGCCGCCGGCTTGCCGCCGTATCAGCGTGACGTAAACACCGTGTTCCAGGATTACGCGCTGTTCCCCCATATGAATGTGCGCGACAACGTCGCCTACGGCCTCAAGGTCAAGGGCGTCGGCAAGGCCGAACGCCTGAACCGTGCCGAGGAAGCCCTGGCCATGGTCGCCCTCGGCGGCTACGGCGACCGCAAGCCGGTGCAGCTCTCCGGCGGCCAACGCCAACGGGTGGCCCTGGCTCGCGCCTTGGTCAATCGCCCGCGGGTATTGCTGCTGGATGAACCACTGGGCGCCCTTGACCTCAAGTTGCGCGAGCAGATGCAAAGCGAGCTCAAGAAGCTGCAGCGCCAGCTGGGCATCACGTTTATCTTCGTGACCCACGACCAGACCGAAGCACTGTCGATGTCCGACCGTGTGGCGGTGTTCAACAAAGGTCGCATCGAGCAAGTCGACACCCCGCGCAACCTCTACATGAAACCGGCCACCGCGTTCGTCGCCGAGTTTGTCGGCACCTCCAACGTGATACGCGGCGAGCTGGCCCAGCGCCTCAGCGGCAGCGCGCAGCCGTTCTCGATCCGCCCGGAACACGTGCGCTTTGCCGACGGCCCGCTGGGCGCCGGCGAGGTAGAAATCAGCGGTCTGCTCCACGATATTCAATACCAGGGCAGCGCCACCCGCTATGAACTGAAGCTGGAAAACGGCCAGGCGTTGAACATCAGCCAGGCCAACAATCAGTGGCTGGACATCAGCAGCGGCCATCAGGTCGGCCAGTCCATCACCGCCCGTTGGGCGCGGGAAGCCATGACCCCGCTGACCGACAGCGCAGGCGAGGTGTGACATGAGCCTGGCCCTTTCCCATCCGCCGATGCGCAGGTTTTCCAACCTGCTGTACCGCAAGCCCAACCTCTACCTGGCGATGCTGCTGGTGCCGCCGCTGATCTGGTTCGGTGCCATCTACCTCGGCTCGCTGCTGACCCTGCTGTGGCAAGGTTTCTATACCTTCGACGACTTCACCATGGCGGTCACGCCGGACCTGACCCTGGCCAACTTCGCCGCGCTGTTCCAGCCGTCAAACTTCGACATCATCGTGCGCACCTTGAGCATGGCGATTGTGGTGTCGATCGCCAGCGCCATCGTCGCCTTCCCCATCGCCTACTACATGGCGCGCTACACCACGGGCAAGACCAAGGCGTTCTTCTATATCGCGGTGATGATGCCGATGTGGGCCAGCTACATCGTCAAGGCCTATGCCTGGACCTTGCTGCTGGCCAAGGGCGGCGTGGCGCAGTGGTTCGTGCAACACCTGGGGCTGGAGCCGGTGTTGCAGTTCGTGCTGGGCATTCCCGGTGTGGGCGGCAGCACCTTGAGCACCTCGCACCTGGGGCGGTTCATGGTGTTCGTCTATATCTGGCTGCCGTTCATGATCCTGCCGATCCAGGCCTCCCTGGAACGCTTGCCGCCCTCGTTGCTGCAAGCCTCGGCGGATTTGGGCGCCAAGCCACGCCAGACCTTTATGCAGGTGATTCTGCCGCTGTCGGTGCCGGGGATTGCCGCCGGTTCGATCTTCACGTTCTCGCTGACCCTGGGCGATTTCATCGTGCCGCAACTGGTCGGCCCGCCGGGTTACTTCGTCGGCGGCATGGTGTACGCGCAGCAAGGCGCCATCGGCAATATGCCCATGGCCGCGGCGTTCACCCTGGTGCCGATCGTGCTGATCGCGGTTTACCTGTCCATCGTCAAACGCCTGGGGGCCTTCGATGCACTCTGAAAAATCGTCTATGGGGCTGAAGATCGCAGCATGGGGTGGACTGGTTTTTCTCCATTTCCCGATCCTGATCATCTTCCTCTACGCCTTCAACACCGAAGAAGCCGCGTTCAGCTTTCCGCCCCAGGGCTTCACCCTGAAGTGGTTCAGCGTGGCCTTCGCCCGGCCGGACGTGCTGGAAGCGATCAAGCTGTCGTTGCAGATTGCGGCCATCGCCACCCTGATCGCCATGGTGCTCGGCACCCTGGCTTCGGCTGCGCTGTATCGCCGCGAGTTCTTCGGCAAGCAAGGCGTGTCGTTGATGCTGATCCTGCCGATTGCACTGCCGGGGATCATCACCGGTATCGCGCTGCTGGCGACCTTCAAGACACTGGGCATCGAGCCGGGGATGTTCACCATCATCGTCGGCCACGCGACCTTCTGCGTGGTGATCGTCTACAACAACGTCATCGCGCGTTTGCGCCGCACGTCCCACAGCCTGATCGAAGCCTCGATGGACCTGGGCGCCGACGGCTGGCAGACCTTCCGCTACATCATCATGCCCAACCTGGGCTCGGCGCTGCTGGCCGGCGGCATGCTCGCCTTTGCGCTGTCGTTCGACGAAATCATCGTCACCACCTTCACCGCCGGCCACGAGCGCACCTTGCCGCTGTGGCTGCTCAACCAGTTAAGCCGCCCACGGGATGTGCCGGTGACCAACGTGGTGGCGATGCTGGTGATGTTGGTGACGATGTTCCCGATTCTCGGTGCCTATTACCTGACGCGCGGCGGTGAAAGCGTGGCCGGTAGTGGCGGTAAATAACGTTGCCATTGAAGGAACACAGTTCAAATGAGGGAGGGGGCAAGCCCCTCCCACATTTAGAGCCAGTTTATTCAAGGAAATAACAATAGTTTGTGGAGAGCTGAACCATGCAAACCAAATTACTGATCAACGGCCAACTGATCGAAGGCGAAGGCCCGGCCCAAGCCGTATTCAACCCGGCCCTCGGCCGCGTACTGGTAGAAATCAAGGAAGCCAGCGAAGCCCAGGTCGACGCCGCCGTGCGCGCCGCCGATGCGGCGTTCGAAGGTTGGTCGCAAACCGCGCCCAAGGATCGCTCGCTGCTGCTGCTGAAATTGGCAGATGCGATCGAAGCCCACGGTGAAGAGTTGGCCAAGCTGGAGTCGGACAACTGCGGCAAGCCCTACAGCGCCGCGCTCAATGATGAAATCCCGGCGATTGCCGACGTGTTCCGCTTCTTTGCCGGCGCCAGCCGTTGCATGAGCGGTTCGGCGGGCGGTGAATATTTGCCCGGCCACACCTCGATGATCCGCCGCGACCCGGTGGGCGTGATCGCGTCCATCGCACCGTGGAATTACCCGTTGATGATGGTCGCCTGGAAAATCGCCCCGGCCCTGGCCGCCGGTAATACCGTGGTGCTCAAGCCGTCGGAACAAACCCCGCTGACCGCGCTGCGGATGGTCGAACTGGCGGCGGATATCTTCCCGGCCGGCGTGCTCAACCTGGTGTTCGGCCGTGGGCCGACAGTGGGCAACCCGCTGGTGACTCATCCTAAAGTGCGCATGGTGTCACTGACCGGCTCCATCGCCACCGGCGCGAATATCATCTCCAGCACCGCCGACAGCGTGAAGCGCATGCACATGGAACTGGGCGGCAAGGCGCCGGTGATCATCTTCAACGACGCGGATATCGACGCGGCCGTGGAAGGCATTCGCACCTTCGGCTTCTACAACGCCGGCCAGGATTGCACCGCTGCGTGCCGGATTTACGCGCAAGCGCAGATCTACGATGCGTTTGTCGAGAAGCTCGGCGCAGCGGTCGCCAGCATCAAATATGGCTTGCAGGATGATCCGGCCACCGAGTTGGGCCCTTTGATTACCGCGCAACATCGCGACCGTGTCGCCGGGTTTGTCGAGCGCGCCGTGGCACAGCCGCACATCCGCCTGGTCACCGGCGGCCAGGCGGTGGAAGGTAATGGCTACTTCTTTGAACCGACCGTGCTGGCCGACGCTCAGCAGGACGACGAGATCGTGCGCCGCGAGGTGTTCGGCCCGGTGGTATCGGTGACCAAGTTCACCGATGAAGCGCAGGTGCTGGGCTGGGCCAATGATTCGGACTACGGCCTGGCGTCATCCGTGTGGACCGCCGACGTAGGACGCGCCCATCGCTTGGCCGCGCGCCTGCAGTACGGCTGCACCTGGGTGAACACCCACTTCATGCTCGTCAGCGAAATGCCCCACGGCGGTCAGAAACTGTCGGGGTATGGCAAGGACATGTCCATGTACGGGTTGGAGGACTACACCACCGTTCGCCATGTGATGTTCAAGCACTGACGAGGAGCGAGCTTACTGTGGCGAGGGCGCTTGCTCCCTCGCCATAACAATGCGCTCCGACAACGCCGCTCTCATAACAATAAAACTCAGGTTCTCCCCCATGGATATCACCCGCCGCGACTTCCTCAACGGCGTCGCTGTCACTATTGCCGCCGGTATGACCCCGCTGCAAATCCTGCACGCCGCCCCCGACGGCCGCTACTACCCACCCGCCCTCACCGGCTTGCGCGGCAGCCATGTCGGCTCGTTCGAAGTGGCGCACCAGATGGGTTGGGAGAAGAAGGTGTTCGACACCGATAAGCTGCCGATCACCGAGGACTATGACCTGGTGGTCGTCGGCGGCGGCTTGAGCGGTTTGTCGGCGGCGTGGTTCTACCGTGAGAAGCACCCCAAAGCGAAGATCCTGATCCTGGAAAACCACGACGACTTCGGCGGCCATGCCAAGCGCAATGAGTTCCAGGCCGGTGGCCGCATGCTCATCGGCTACGGCGGCAGCGAGGCGTTCCAGTCGCCCAACCACCTGTACAGCAAGGAAGTGAACGGGCTGTTGAAGAAACTCGGGGTAAACATCAAACGCTTCGAAACCGCCTTTGACCGCCAGTTCTACCCAAGCCTTGGGTTGTCGCGCGGGGTGTTTTTCGACCAGGAAAACTTCGGCGAAGACAAACTGGTGACCGGCGACCCGACGCCGATGGTCGCCGATGACATCGCGCCGGACCAACTGAATGCGCGGGCCATCAGCGATTTTATCAATGACTTCCCATTGCCGCCGGCAGACCGCCAGGCCCTGATCGCCCTGCACACGGCGCCCAAGGACTACCTACCGGGCAAGTCTGCCGAAGAAAAGGCCGACTACCTGGCGGCCACCAGCTACCGCGATTTCCTGCTCAAGAACGTAGGGTTGTCGGAAGGTGCAGTGAAGTATTTCCAGAGCCGTACCAATGACTTCATGGCCCTGAGCATCGATGCAGTCGCCTCGTCCGATGCCTACAGCGTGGGTTTCCCGGGCTTTGCCGGGATGAACCTGGCGCCTATCAGCGAAGAAGCGGCGGCGGAAATGGAAGAGCCCTACATCTACCACTTCCCGGATGGCAATGCGTCGGTGGCGCGGTTGCTGGTGCGCAGCCTGATCCCAGGTGTGGCGCCGGGGCACACCATGGACGATATCGTGCTGGCGGCGTTTGACTACGCCAAGCTCGACCAGCCCAAGGCGGCCGTGCGGTTGCGCCTGAACAGCACGGCGGTCAGCGTGCGTAACGTCGGCGATAGCGTGCACATCGGCTACAGCCGTGGCGGACAACTCGCACAGGTACGCGGCAAACGCTGCATCCTGGCCTGCTACAACATGATGATTCCGTATCTGTTGAAGGATTTACCGGCGCCGCAAGCCCACGCGCTGAGCCAGAACGTGAAGTACCCGCTGGTGTACACCAAGGTGGTGATCCGCAACTGGCAGTCGTTCCAGACACTCGGCGTGCATGAGATTTATGCGGCGACCCAGCCTTACAGCCGGATCAAGCTGGACTACCCGGTGAGCATGGGCGGCTACGACCACCCGCGTGACCCGATGCAGCCGATTGGCTTGCACATGGTCTACGTGCCCACCAGTCCCAACAGCGGCATGAACGCCCGCGACCAGGCCCGTGCCGGGCGGGGCAAGTTGTATGGGCAGACGTTCGAACAGTTGGAAGCGCAGTTGCGTGATCAGTTGCAGCGCATGCTGGGGCCGGGAGGGTTCAACCATGAGACCGATATTCTGGCGATCACTGTCAACCGCTGGTCACATGGGTATGCGAGCTTCTCTAACAGTCTGTTTGATGACGCCGATGAAAGCGAAGCGTGGATGAACCTGGCGCGCAAGCCGGTGGGGCACGTGAGCATCGCCAACTCGGACGCGGCGTGGAGTGCGTATGCGCATGCAGCGATTGATGAGGCTTACCGCGCAGTGGGTGAAGTGAGCTGAACTGAGGACTTGTAGTGAGCGGGCTTGCCCCGCGCTGGGCAGCGAAGCGGCCCTAACCGGATCACCGCATGCCTTCAGGTATTTCGCGGCGCCTGGATTTGGGGCTGCTTCGCCGCCCAGCGCGGGGCAAGCCCGCTCACGACAGGGCTGCCTGACAATTGCAAATGTCTTGTGGAAATGTCTTGTCGCATTTGCAACGCCATCACCCCGCTATCAATCAATTTTCCTACGTCATCGAACCGCTTAAGCTATCCGGCGTCTGTTTAATGTCCGTTGCGTTTGGCCGAAGGCATGTCCGAACCGTAATTTCTGATCCAGCACGTGCCAGGAACGGCGCGGGATTTGCTCACGACAGGTTGTCTCTATGCACCGCAGGAATTTGCTCAAAGCGTCCATGGCCATTGCGGCTTACACCGGTTTATCCGCCAGCGGCCTGCTCGCCGCCCAGGCCTGGGCCGGGAACCGTGCCGCCGATGGCAAGGCCGTGGCGTTCGATTTCGAATCGCTCAAGGCCCAGGCCAAACAACTCGCCGGAACCGCTTACAAAGACACCCGACAGGTTCTGCCGCCGACCTTGGCGACCATGACCCCGCAGAATTTCAACGCCATCGGCTACGACGGCAACCATTCGCTGTGGAAGGAATTGAACGGCCAACTCGACGTGCAATTCTTCCACGTCGGCATGGGCTTCAAGACGCCGGTGCGCATGCACAGCGTCGACCCCAAGACCCGTGAAGCGCGTGAGGTGCATTTCCGCCCCTCGCTGTTCAATTATGAAAAAACCACGGTCGACACCCAGCAACTGACCGGCGATCTCGGTTTCTCCGGCTTCAAGCTGTTCAAGGCACCCGAACTGGACCGGCATGACGTGCTGTCATTCCTCGGCGCCAGCTACTTCCGTGCGGTGGATTCAACCGGCCAGTACGGCCTGTCGGCCCGTGGCCTGGCCATCGACACTTACGCGAAAAAACGCGAAGAATTCCCCGACTTCACACAGTTCTGGTTTGAAACCCCGGACAAGAACGCCACTCGCTTCGTGGTCTACGCCCTGCTCGACTCGCCCAGCGCGACCGGCGCCTATCGCTTCGACATCGACTGCCAGGCCAACCAGGTGGTGATGGCCATCGACGCCCATATCAATGCGCGCACCACCATCGAACAACTGGGCATCGCGCCGATGACCA
The DNA here is from genome assembly GCF_002859085.1 of Pseudomonas sp. QC2. Lineage (NCBI taxonomy): Bacteria > Pseudomonadati > Pseudomonadota > Gammaproteobacteria > Pseudomonadales > Pseudomonadaceae > Pseudomonas > Pseudomonas sp. QC2. Next base: position 606,107 of record NZ_PKKS01000023.1, on the reverse strand, counting down.
GCATGTTCAGCTGCGGCACCCACGAGCGCCGCATGTGCGACACCATCCACCCGCAAATCCACGACTCGGACCGCCTGGCGATGTGGCGCGGTAACGGCGAGTGGATCTGCCGTCCGCTGAATAACCCGGCCAAGCTGCAATTCAACGCGTTTGCCGATACAGACCCGAAAGGCTTCGGCCTGGTGCAGACCGACCATGAGTTCGCCAGCTACCAGGACACGGTGGACTGGTACAGCAAGCGCCCGAGCCTGTGGGTCGAACCGACCACCGCTTGGGGCGAAGGCTCGATCGACCTGTTGGAAATTCCTACCACCGGCGAGACCCTCGATAACATCGTGGCCTTCTGGACCCCGAAAAAACCCGTGGCGGCCGGCGATTCGCTGAACTACGGCTACAAGCTGTACTGGAGCGCGCTGCCACCGGTGAGCACGCCGCTGGCGCAGGTCGATGCCACCCGTTCCGGCATGGGCGGCTTTACCGAAGGCTGGGCACCGGGTGAGCACTACCCGGAAGTCTGGGCCCGCCGATTTGCCGTGGACTTCAAGGGGGGCGGCCTGGATCGCCTGCCAGCGGGCACCGGAATCGAGCCGGTGGTGACCTGTTCCCACGGCGAAGTGAAGGACTTCAGCGTGCTGGTACTCGACAACATCAAGGGCTACCGCATCCTGTTTGACTGGTACCCGACCAGCGACAGCGTGGAACCGGTGGAACTGCGCCTGTTTATCCGCACGCAAGACCGCACCTTGAGTGAAACCTGGCTGTATCAGTATTTCCCGCCGGCACCCGAGGCGCGTAAATACACATGATGCCAACTGTGGGAGCGGCGCACCGCCGCTCCCACAGGGCTCAAAGGTAGGCATCAGAACCGCGACACACTCTTCATCGCCCCAATCAGATACCGCATTGCCACTTGATCGTTCTCGGTCAGGGCGCGGTACTGCGCCAGCAATTCCACTTCATCCGAACTCAACCTTCGCCCCCGTAGAGACACCCTGCGCGTCAGAAAACACACCACCACACCCGCTACACCATAGGACTTGGCCATGGACTGCTTCTCCTGATATCCATCAAAAACTCCTGTTGCCCATTACCCGCCTCCCATGAAGCGCAATGCCTCAGTGAGCAAACCGACTGACTTCCTGGGCCAGAAGTCAGCTTTACCCTAAGCGTAGAAACGATCTCGAAATCTGTGGGATTTTTTTAGAGTATTCACTTAAAAAAGTATCGCGGTAACAAAGACCTACAGCCATTTCCCACGCTACAGCCGTAAAAAAACCCACCGGGTCAGGGTGGGCTCTGGTGAAGCGCGCAGCGGCTCAATCCCTCAAGTCAGACTCATGGATCGGCTGGTCACGATGGGTGGCGCGCTGATACTGCGCAGGCCAGGTGGCCTTGCGCCCGCCCAGGTCATCATCGGCATGCAGCGGCCAGTACGGATCACGCAGCAGCTCACGGGCGAGGAAGATGATGTCGGCCTGACAGGTGCGCAGTATGTGCTCGGCCTGGGCGGGTTCGGTGATCATGCCGACGGTGCCGGTGGCCATCCCCGACTCTTTGCGCACGCGCTCGGCGAAGCGGGTCTGGTAGCCGGGGCCGGTGGGGATCTCGGCGTTGGCGGCCGTGCCCCCGGACGAGACGTCGATCAGGTCGACCCCCAGGTCCTTCAGGCGACGTGCCAGTTCCACGGTCTCATCCGGGTTCCAGCCATCCTCCACCCAGTCGGTGGCCGACACCCGCACAAACAGCGGCAGTTCCTGGGGCCAGACTTCGCGCACGGCTTGGGTGACTTGCAACACCAGCCGGATGCGGTTTTCAAACGAGCCACCGTACTGGTCCTGACGCTGATTGCTGATGGGCGAGAGGAATTGGTGCAGCAAGTAACCGTGGGCCGCATGGATTTCCACCACTTCAAAACCTGCGGTCAGGGCACGCTTGGCGGCGGCGACAAAATCGGCGATCACTTGCTGGATCTGCCCTTCGTCCAAAGGCTTGGGTTGGGTGTGCTGAGGGTCGAAGGCAATCGGCGATGGCCCTACCGGCACCCAGCCGCCGTCTTCCGGCTTGACGCTGCCGTGCTTGCCGATCCAGGGCCGATGGGTACTGGCTTTGCGCCCGGCGTGGGCCAGTTGAATGCCGGCCACCGCGCCTTGGGCCGCGATGAAACGCGTGATGCGTTGCAGCGGTTCGATCTGCTCATCTTTCCACAGGCCGAGGTCTTCGGCGGTGATGCGGCCATCAGCGGTCACGGCGGTGGCTTCGGTGAAAATCAACCCGGCGCCGCCGACGGCACGACTGCCGAGGTGGACGAGGTGCCAGTCATTGGCCAGGCCATCGACGCTTGAGTATTGGCACATGGGCGAAACCGCGATGCGGTTGAGCAGGGTCAATTGGCGCAGGGTGTAGGGTTCGAGCAGCTGACTCATGGCGCACCTCTTCTGGGTTCTGTGGGCACTATTTAAACAGTGCTTAGAGCCTAGTCGACAACGCTGGATTGCACAGGGTTCAGAAAGGAAAGCGGGAGCCGATTGCCGGCTCCCGTGCTGCAAAAGCCTACATTTCGACCTGGGTACCCAACTCGATCACGCGGTTTACCGGGAGTTTGAAGAAGCGCAGGTTGCCGTTGGCGTTCTTCAGCATGAAGGCAAATAAAGCTTCGCGCCAACGGGCCATGCCCTTGATTCGCGAGGCGATGACCGTCTCGCGGCTAAGGAAGTAAGTGGTGCGCATCGGGCTGAAGTCCAGCTCATCGAGGTGACACAACTTCAGCGCTTGGGGCACATCCGGCTCGTCGGTGAAACCAAAGTGCAGGATGACGCGGAAGAAACCTTCGCCATAGGCATCCACCTCAAACCGCCGTGCGGCCGGAACGCGCGGAATGTCTTCGTAGACCACGGTCAGCAGCACCACTTGCTCATGCAATACCTGGTTATGCAGCAGGTTGTGCAACAACGCGTGAGGCACGGCGTCCGGGCGCGCGGTGAGGAACACGGCGGTGCCCTGCACCCGATGGGGCGGTTGCACACGGATACTGCTGATGAAGATCGGCAGCGGCAGGCCACCTTCGTCAAGACGCTCCACCAGCAATTGCTTGCCGCGCTTCCAGGTGGTCATCAGCACGAACAACACGATCCCGGCCAATACCGGGAAGGCGCCACCCTGGATGATTTTCGGCACGTTGGCGGCAAAGTACAGCCCGTCGACCAACAGGCAGCAGACCAGAACCGGCACGGCCAGCACCGGCGGCCATTTCCACAGCAGCAGCATCACCGCCGACACCAGGATGGTGGTCATCAGCATGGTGCCGGTCACCGCGACGCCGTAGGCCGACGCCAGGGCGTTGGAGGACTCGAAGCCCAGCACCAGCAGGATCACGCCGACCATCAGCGACCAGTTCACCGCGCCGATATAGATCTGGCCTTGCTCGGCACTGGAGGTGTGCTGGATATGCATACGCGGGATGTAACCCAGCTGGATCGCCTGGCGGGTCAGCGAGAATGCGCCGGAGATGACCGCCTGGGAGGCAATCACCGTCGCCAGGGTGGACAACACCACCAGCGGGATCAGCGCCCAGCTCGGCGCCAGCAGGTAGAACGGGTTGCGCGCGGCTTCAGGGTCGCCGAGCAGCATCGCGCCCTGGCCGAAATAATTGAGCACCAGCGCCGGCAGCACCAAGATGAACCAGGCCCGAGCGATGGGTTTGCGGCCGAAGTGGCCCATGTCGGCGTACAACGCTTCGGCACCGGTCAACGCCAGCACCACCGCGCCGAGGATGGCCACGCCAATGCCAGGGTGAGCCTCGAAGAATCGCACGGCCCACATCGGGTTCATGGCACTGAGCACCTCAGGGTGCAGGGTGATCCCATACACACCGAGGCCGCCCAGCACCAGGAACCAGGTCACCATCACCGGCCCGAACAGCTTGCCGATGTGGTCGGTGCCGTGCTTCTGGATCAGGAACAGCGCCACCAGTACCACCAGGGCGATGGGCACGACCCATTTTTCCAGACCGTCGAAGGCCAACTCCAGGCCCTCAACCGCGGACAACACGGAAATCGCCGGGGTGATCATGCTGTCACCGTAGAACAGCGCCGCGCCGCACAGGCCACACACCACCAGGAAACTGCGCAGCTTCTTGCGCTCCCCCGCTGCCCGTCGTGCCAGTGCAGTCAGGGCCATGATCCCGCCCTCACCCTGGTTATCGGCGCGCAGCACGAACAGCATGTATTTGATCGAGACCACCCAGATCAGTGACCAGAAGATCAGCGCCAGGATCCCCAGCACACCGTCGTGGTTGACCTGAACTCCATAACCGCCGTTGAACACCTCTTTAAGGGTGTAGAGCGGGCTGGTCCCGATATCGCCATACACCACCCCGACCGCTGCCACCAGCATGCCAATCGGCTTGGCGTTTGACTGCTCGGCACCTGCTGCCTGATTACTTGCCTGACCCATCAACCACTCCTGCCCTTTGACCTGAGGTCTTTTATAAACAACGCATCTAAGCTGACCCTAGCATGCGCTGTTTTACTTCTCGTAACAGACGTTTTGTTGACCTTAGGATTTTACCTACCCGCAACGGCGCGAAGCATAGCGCAGCACTCGTCGCATTTCGCTGTTGAAGTGATTTGGAGAACAGGGCATTTTTGATAATGCCAGTCAGTTAGGAGGTAGAAAGGGTAAAAAGTACCTTGTGGCGAGGGAGCTTGCTCCCGTTGGCCGCGAAGCGGCTCCAGCACATTGTTTGAGAATGCAGGGACTGCTACGCAGCCCAACGGGAGCAAGCTCCCTCGCCACAGGACAGTGTTCACCCTTGACTGAATGGTAAATAGAGCAAATCTCTACAGATCCATCGCTGTCGGCGGCGATCCAAAGCTCTCCACCCTCCTGAAAGTGCTTCAGGCGTTAGGTGTAGGCATGTCTAAAGTTGTCTCGCACCGCGCGGAGCAAGACATCCGGGTTTAAGAGCGGGGCAAGGGCCGTGCGAATGACCCACTGCAGCACTCGTCGCATTTCCCTGCATAAAGCTGGTCAAGTGCGCTGCCCGTCGCTAGAATTGCGCACTTTTTGATCAGAGGCACACCAAGTGCCCATCCGCAGCCCTGTCGTGCCCGACTGGCGGCGTCATTCAATACCGAGGTTAGACATGTCCACCACCACCGCAAAAGCCAACCCCAAGGTTGGCTTTGTTTCCCTGGGTTGCCCGAAGGCTCTGGTCGACTCCGAGCGCATCCTCACGCAACTGCGTATGGAAGGCTATGACGTTGTGTCCACCTACCAGGACGCCGACGTGGTGGTGGTCAACACTTGCGGCTTCATCGACTCGGCCAAGGCAGAGTCCCTGGAAGTGATCGGCGAAGCCATCAAGGAAAACGGCAAGGTCATCGTGACCGGCTGCATGGGCGTGGAAGAAGGCGCTATCCGCAACGTGCACCCGAGCGTGCTGGCGGTGACCGGCCCGCAGCAGTACGAGCAGGTGGTCAACGCCGTGCACGATGTAGTGCCGCCGCGCCAGGACCACAACCCGCTGATCGACCTGGTGCCGCCGCAAGGCATCAAGCTGACCCCACGCCACTATGCGTACCTGAAGATTTCCGAAGGCTGCAACCACAGTTGCAGCTTCTGCATCATCCCGTCGATGCGCGGCAAGCTGGTCAGCCGTCCGGTCGGTGACGTGCTCGATGAGGCCCAGCGCCTGGTCAAATCCGGCGTCAAAGAGCTGTTGGTGATCTCCCAGGACACCAGCGCCTACGGCGTCGATGTGAAGTATCGCACCGGTTTCTGGAACGGCGCGCCGGTGAAAACCCGCATGACCGAACTGTGCGAAGCCCTCAGCAGCCTGGGTGTGTGGGTGCGCCTGCACTACGTTTACCCGTACCCGCACGTGGACGAACTGATCCCGCTGATGGCCGCCGGCAAGATCCTGCCGTACCTGGACATCCCGTTCCAGCACGCCAGCCCGAAGGTGCTCAAGGCCATGAAACGCCCGGCCTTCGAAGACAAAACCCTGGCGCGCATCAAGAACTGGCGCGAGATCTGCCCGGAACTGATCATCCGTTCGACCTTCATCGTTGGCTTCCCCGGCGAAACCGAAGAGGACTTCCAGTACCTGCTGGACTGGCTGACCGAAGCCCAACTGGACCGCGTCGGCTGCTTCCAGTACTCGCCGGTCGAAGGTGCCCCGGCCAACCTGCTGGACCTGGCCGTGGTGCCGGACGACGTCAAGCAGGACCGCTGGGAGCGCTTCATGGCACACCAGCAGGCCATCAGCTCGGCGCGTCTGCAGCTGCGTATCGGCAAGGAAATCGAAGTGTTGATCGATGAAGTCGACGAGCAAGGCGCCGTCGGCCGTTGCTTCTTCGATGCGCCGGAAATCGACGGTAACGTGTTTATCGACGACGCCAGCGGCCTGAAGCCGGGCGACAAGGTCTGGTGCACCGTGACCGACGCCGACGAATACGACCTGTGGGCTGAAAAGCGCGACTGATCGGTAACCCTGTAAAAAGCCCTGCATCTGATCAAGATGTGGGGCTTTTTTAGGTCTATCGTTTGCCCATCGCCAATCATCGGCAGGGGCAGCGAGCATGCGTCGGCATTCGGTTATCCACACACCTAAAACCAGCGATTATCAAAAACTGACTGAAATATGGGAGTCCTCCGTGCGGGCGACCCATGATTTTTTGCCGGATAGCTACATCGAGCACCTGAGGCACCTGGTGCTGACTCACTATCTGGACACGGTGATGCTGATTTGCACCAAAGACTCGCACCAACGCATCACCGGGTTTGCCGGGGTGGCCACAGGTAAAGTCGAAATGTTGTTTATCGACCCGAAATACCGGGGCCAGGGCCTTGGCCGGCAATTGCTGCGCTATGCGATCGAGCATATGAACGCCGACGAGCTGGAAGTGAACGAGCAGAACCCCCAGGCGCTGGGCTTTTACCTCAAACAGGGGTTCGAGGTGATCGGACGCACGGAGCATGATGGCCTGGGACAGCCGTATCCGTTACTGCGTATGCGTTTGTGCCAGCAGCAACAGCGCAGTGGCTGACGAAACACAGCGCCCACAAAAAGACAAAGCACTGAAATGGGGCCGGGATTAACCGGCGCCAGGCAGGTACAATAGCCGCCCCCTTTTGTTACGGCCCTTGTCATGACTGACCCCATACGCCTCTCCAAACGCCTTATCGAACTGGTCGGTTGCTCCCGTCGGGAGGCTGAGCTGTTCATTGAAGGCGGCTGGGTCTCGGTGGACGGTGAAGTGATCGACGAGCCGCAGTTCAAGGTCACCACCCAGAAAGTCGAACTCGACCCCGAAGCGAAGGCCACCGTGCCCGAGCCGGTGACCATCCTGATGCACGCGCCAGCAGGTATGGACGCAGAAACGGCGATGGCCTCGATCAGCGCCGAGACCCTGTCCGAAGAGCACCGCTTCAGCAAGCGCCCGCTCAAGGGCCACTTCCTGCGCCTGACCGCCAGCGCCGACCTGCAAGCCAAGGCCAGCGGCCTGCTGGTATTTACCCAGGACTGGAAGATTCTGCGCAAGTTGACCGCCGATGCCGCCAAGATCGAGCAGGAATATGTGGTGGAGGTCGAAGGCGACATGGTTGCCCACGGCCTCAACCGCCTTAACCACGGCCTGACCTACAAAGGCAAAGAGCTGCCGGCGGTCAAAGCCAGCTGGCAGAACGAGAACCGCCTGCGCTTTGCGATGAAGAACCCGCAGCCGGGTGTCATCGCGCTGTTCTGCGAAGCGGTCGGCCTCAAGGTTATCGCTATTCGCCGCATCCGCATCGGCGGCGTGTCCATCGGCAAAGTGCCAGTGGGCCAATGGCGGTACCTGTCCGGCAAAGAGAAGTTCTAAGCCGCTCCCCTATTATCGACATCGCCTGCCTGGGCGGTGTCCACCGTTGAAAACCAGGATTGCCCACCATGATTCACAATGACGTACTGCGCAGCGTGCGCTACATGCTCGACATCAGCGACAACAAGATGGTCGAGATCACCCAGCTCGGCGGCATGGAAGTCACCAAAGAAGACCTGCTGACCTACCTCAAGAAAGATGAGGAAGAAGGCTTCGTGTTCTGCCCGGATGAGGTCATGGCCCACTTCCTCGATGGCCTGGTGATCTTCAAGCGCGGCAAGGACGAAAGCCGCCCGCCGCAGCCGATCGAGACCCCGGTGACCAACAACATCATCCTCAAGAAACTGCGCGTGGCCTTCGAACTGAAGGAAGACGACATGCATGCGATCCTCAAGGCCGCCGAGTTTCCGGTGTCCAAGCCTGAGCTGAGCGCGCTGTTCCGCAAGTTCGGCCACACCAACTACCGGACCTGTGGCGACCAGCTGCTGCGTAACTTCCTCAAGGGCCTGACGCTGCGGGTTCGTGCGTAAGCCATGAGTTACAACGTCTCGCCCGTCGGGTTCGTGCGCTCCTGCTTCAAGGAGAAGTTTGCCATCCCACGCCAACCACAGCTGGCGCCCGCCGCCCGTGGTGTGTTGGAGCTGGTGGCGCCGTTCGACGGCGGTGACGCGGTGCAGGGCCTGGAACAGGTCAGCCATGTATGGCTGCTGTTCCTGTTCCACCAGGCGCTGGAAGACAAACCCCGCCTGAAAGTGCGCCCTCCCCGCCTGGGCGGCAACACGTCCATGGGCGTGTTTGCCACGCGCGCGACCCATCGACCCAATGGCATTGGCCAGTCGGTGGTGAAGCTGGACAAGGTGGAACCGGGGCGGTTGTGGATTTCCGGGATCGACTTGCTGGATGGCACGCCGGTGCTGGATATCAAGCCGTATGTGCCGTATGCCGACATCGTCGACACGGCCACCAATGACATCGCCAGCGGTGCGCCGCAGTTGATCCCCGTGCAGTGGCTGAAGACCGCCCTGCAACAGGCACAAGGCCATGCCCAGCGCCTTGGCGAGCCACTAGTGGAATTGATCGATCAGTGTTTGGCGCAGGATCCACGGCCGGCGTACCAGACACCGGGACCAGAGCGGGAATACGGTGCGCAATTCTGGGATGTGGATGTGCGTTGGCACTATCCGGAGGCTGGGGTGATTTGTGTGCTTGAAGTGCTGCCAGCTAACTGAATAAACCGGAAACAAAATGTGGGAGGGGGATTGCCCCCCTCCCACATTTTTTTGACCGGTGTTTATTTCTCGACGAACGCGCGCTCGATCAGGTAATCACCCGGCTCACGCATGCGCGGCGAAACCTTCAGACCGAAGCTGTTCAACACTTCGCTGGTTTCGTCCAGCATGCTTGGGCTGCCGCACAGCATGGCGCGGTCATCTTCAGGATTGATCGGCGGCAGGCCGATGTCGCTGAACAACTTGCCGCTGCGCATCAGGTCGGTCAGGCGGCCTTCGTTTTCGAACGGCTCGCGGGTCACGGTCGGGTAGTAGATCAACTTGTCACGCAGGGCCTCGCCGAAGAATTCGTTCTGCGGCAGGTGCTCGGTGATGAACTCGCGGTAAGCGACTTCGTTGACGTAACGCACGCCGTGGCACAGGATCACTTTTTCGAAACGCTCGTAGGTTTCCGGGTCCTGGATCACGCTCATAAATGGCGCCAGGCCAGTACCGGTGCTGAGCAGGTACAGGTGTTTGCCCGGCTTCAAATCGTCAAGCACCAGGGTGCCTGTCGGTTTTTTGCTGATGATGATCTCGTCGCCTTCCTTCAAGTGCTGCAATTGGGAGGTCAGCGGACCATCCGGCACCTTGATGCTGAAGAACTCCAGATGCTCTTCCCAGTTCGGGCTGGCAATGGAGTAAGCGCGCATGAGCGGGCGGCCGTTGGGCTGTTGCAGGCCGATCATCACGAACTGACCGTTCTCGAAGCGCAGGCCCGGATCGCGGGTGCACTTGAAGCTGAACAGAGTGTCGTTCCAGTGATGAACACTGAGGACACGCTCGTGGTTCATGTTGCTCATGTACGGGGGACTCCTGGAAATGGGTCTGCGCCAAAGGTGTGGATGCGCAATTGCACAGCATTCTAATGGCGGCGACAATATCTGTTAACTGGATTATTAAGATAAGGGTTATCGGTTATATCGATATGCGATTTACTCTCCGTCAACTGCAAGTCTTCGTCGCCGTCGCCCAGCAGGAAAGCGTCTCACGCGCTGCTGGCCTTCTGGCCTTATCTCAATCCGCCGCCAGCACTTCAATTACCGAGCTGGAGCGTCAATCCAGCTGCCAATTATTCGACCGCGCCGGTAAACGCCTGAGCCTCAACGCCCTCGGCCACCAGTTGCTGCCTCAAGCCGTGGCGCTGCTGGACCAGGCCAAGGAGATCGAGGACCTGCTGAACGGCAAGTCCGGATTTGGCTCCCTGGCGGTCGGCGCTACCCTCACCATCGGCAACTATTTGGCCACCCTGCTGATCGGCAGCTTCATGCAACAGCACCCCGAGAGCCAGGTGAAGCTGCATGTGCAGAACACTGCCCATATCGTGCACCAGGTCGCGCATTACGAAATTGACCTGGGTCTAATCGAAGGCGACTGTAGCCACCCGGATATCGAGGTGCAAACCTGGGTCGAGGATGAATTGGTGGTGTTTTGTGCGCCGCAGCATCATCTGGCCAAGCGTGGCATGGCGAGCATGGATGAGTTGACCCACGAAGCGTGGATCCTGCGTGAACAGGGTTCGGGCACGCGCTTGACGTTCGATCAAGCCATGCGCCACCACCGCAGCACACTGAATATCCGCCTGGAGCTGGAACACACCGAGGCAATCAAGCGTGCGGTGGAGTCGGGGTTGGGGATCGGCTGCATTTCGCGGCTGGCGCTGCGCGATGCATTCCGCCGTGGCAGCCTGGTGCCGGTGGAAACCCCGGACCTGGACCTGGCCCGGCAGTTCTACTTCATCTGGCATAAACAGAAGTACCAGACCTCGGCCATGCGTGAGTTCCTGGAGCTGTGCCGCGCCTTCACCGCCGGGGTCCAGCGCAGCGACGAGATCGTGCTGCCGAGCATTGCCTGAGGGTCAGACCAGGATCACGGCCCACACCAGAGTGATCATGGTCAGCGCGACGAACTGGGCGGCGCTGCCCATGTCCTTGGCGTTTTTCGACAGTGGATGGCGGTCCAGGGAGATGCGGTCGATCGCCGCCTCCACCGCCGAGTTGAGCAACTCGACGATCAACGCCAGCAGGCACACGGCGATCAGCAAGGCCCGCTCGACCCGACTGACATTCAGGAAAAAGCTCACCGGGATCAGGATCACGTTGAGCAGCACCAGCTGGCGGAACGCCGCCTCGCCGGTGAACGCTGCGCGCAGGCCGTCCAGGGAATATCCCCCTGCATTGAAAATACGTTTGATACCGGTTTGACCCTTGAAAGGCGACATAGAGATAGGCAACTGAACCAAAGGAGTGGGGAAACTAGATCACGCAAAGTCAAAAAAGCGTGAAGCGGTGAACGCCTAGTGCTGCGAAATTGACTCAAGTTGTTGCAAGAGCAGCGCCGCCTGGGTACGTGTACGCACGCCCAGCTTGCGGAAAATCGCCGTCACATGGGCCTTGATTGTCGCTTCCGACACGCTCAGTTCGTAGGCAATCTGCTTGTTCAACAAGCCCTCACAGACCATGGTCAGCACCCGGAACTGCTGGGGCGTCAGGCTGGCGAGGCCATCACGGGCGGCCTTGGCCTCGTCGGACACATTGATTTCTTCAAACGCCTGCGGCGGCCAGGACACATCGCCATCCAGCACGGCGCGCACCGCTTTCTGGATCTCTTCCATCGCGCTGGACTTGGGAATGAAACCGCTGGCGCCAAACTCCTTGGAGCGCACCACCACATCGGCCTCTTCCTGGGCGGAGACCATTACCACGGGGATCTGCGGGTATTGCCCACGCAACAGCACCAGCCCGGAGAAACCGTAGGCGCCGGGCATGTTCAGATCGAGCAGCACCAGGTCCCAGTCGGATTTTTCGGTGAGGCGGGCTTCCAGCTCGGCAATGCTGGCCACTTCGACCAGGCGCACGTCCGGGCCAAGGCCCAGGGTCACTGCTTGGTGCAGCGCGCTGCGAAACAGCGGGTGGTCGTCGGCTATCAGGATTTCGTATGTGGCCATTGATTAAATGATCCTGTTTTTTATGGGAGCCCTGATGGGTTCAGGGTTCGCCAGTACACAAGGCGACAGCCAGGCAGCTATCGCCACAGGGCACGCTCAACGTCAAAAGCCCCTGGAACGACGTCGAAAAATTCACGGTTGCCCCCCAATCGGCGCCCAGCATGCCCAGCGTAGCCTGGGGGGTCAAGCACTACGCCCATGGGCATTTTAGCGGCGTGCGGGTTTAGGGTGCCATCATGCAAACGTCGTCTGGTTATACCGCCGTTACATAGGGCGCAAGACGAGTATGGACGATGTCCGTCGGGTCCAGGGGTAATTGGAACTTGGCCGCCAGGTAATGGGTGCTGAACACGTCCAGGTAGGCGTCGAGTACTTCGCAGGCGGCCTGGTCATCCGCCAGCTCAAGGCACAGGGCGGCGACTTCGGCGGTACAGAAGTGGTCGTCGCGCTTGGAACGACGCAGTTTGTAGCGTGACAGCTGTTCCGGCGCCAGGCTGAGTACCGGTAGATGCTCCAGGTAGGGGCTTTTGCGGAACATCTTGCGCGCTTCACTCCAGGTGCCATCGAGCAAGATGAACAATGGGCGCTTGCCCTCTGCCACCGTCACTTCGCTGACGACACGCTCGGGCGCGACGAATTCGCCGGGGAACACGATATAGGGCTGCCATTGTGGGTCGGCCAGCAAAGTGAGCAATTCAGGGTCAACTTCGGTACGCGACCAGGCGAACGCCGTGGTGTCGTCGATGACATCGGCGATCAGCCAGCCGGTGTTGCTGGGTTTCATCGGCTCAACGTCATGCATCAGCAGGCACATGGCGGATTTCGCCGCGACCTTGGGCCGCCAGGCACACAGGCAGTATTCAGGGATGACCCGGCAGCCAGGGCAACGCTCGGCACGCGAACCACGGTTGAGGAACGGCCGGACGGCGCGGGCCAGGCGCTGGGTGCGCAGGCGGGAAACGGCGTGGCTCATCGGATGCGCCGTGGGAACGGGTAAATCGACACGGTAAAAACTCGTGGAAGGCGGAAGTGGCCGCAGTTTACCAGCGATACGCCTGGCTGTAGTGGCAGGGGCTCACCTATAATTGCGCGCCACTGAACGCACAGCGCAGTGGCTGGTCTATGCACCAGTAACCGAATCAGGAGAGTTTCATGCTGCGTTCCATGCTGCGTTTTGTCGCCCCATCCGTCGCCCTCGCGCTGGTATTGCCCGTGTGCGCCCAGGCGGCCTCGCTGCTGGAGGCCCAAATGAACCGCAAGCTGCAAAGCGTCGCGGCGGAGAGCAACAAGGACCTGCCCCGGGAAATCGACGAAAAAACCCTGGAAGTCGCCTACACCGTAGAAGGCATGCAGCTGATCGATCACCTCAGCGTCTTGCCCGACCGCGCCGAACAGATGCGCGCCAACCCCAAGGCGGTGTATTTCCAACTGGGCCAGAGCGTGTGCCTGAACAAAGGCTACCGCGAGCTGATGGCCAAGGGCGCGGTGATGCGCTACGAAATCACCGAGAACAAGACCAACCGTCCTGTGGCATCGGTAAAGTTCGTCGAAGCGGATTGCCCGGCACCGGCTGCGGCGAAGAAGAAAAAGTAACCTTGGCCTGACCGTCGCGCGCTGCTGTCCGGTGGCGCGCACTCCCCCCGCTTCAACGCCCTGTACGCGGCTAAACTCCCTGATGAGTGACCAATAAGCGGTTGCCAGCCAAGGGTTTTTCGGCCCATGATCAAGCCATCCCAACCGCCCGTTCACAACGGTTTTCACGCCGTTCTGTAACATTTTCAGGGCAAAAGAGGGTTGCCCTCCTGCGACGTGCAGTGCAAAGGTTTTTAAATCACAAGGAACATACAGAGCCCGTTTGCCGCCTGGCGAACATGTGCAATGCCTTGGGCATGCAGCGACACATGCAGTGTCGCGGCCGCCGGACGAATTTCTCGCCGCAGGCCCCGCCTCTGTGAAGAAGGAGAAGTTGAATGCCTTACGAACCGAATGACAGCCTGCTCCGGCATTTTGAAGAAAACGGCGCCGACCTTACACAGCAGGTCGAAGCCCAACTCCAGCTGATCGCTCCCAACAGCCCTAATATCCCTCTGTATCGCGACATGATCCTCACCGTGCTGCGCATGGCCCAGGACGACCGCAACCGCTGGAACGCCAAAATCACCCTGCAAGCCATCCGCGAACTCGACCACGCCTTCCGCGTGCTGGAACAGTTCAAGGGCCGACGCAAGGTCACCGTGTTCGGTTCGGCACGCACCCCGGTGGAAAGCCCGCTGTACGCCCTGGCCCGAGAAGTTGGCGCTGCACTGGCGCGCTCGGACCTGATGGTGATCACCGGCGGCGGTGGTGGCATCATGGCCGCCGCCCACGAAGGCGCGGGCCTGGAACATAGCTTGGGGTTCAATATCACGCTGCCGTTTGAGCAGCATGCCAACCCGACCATCGATGGCACGGAGAACCTGCTGTCTTTCCACTTCTTCTTTACCCGCAAGCTGTTCTTCGTCAAGGAAGCCGATGCATTGGTCTTGTGCCCGGGTGGTTTTGGCACCCTGGATGAAGCGCTGGAAGTACTGACACTGATCCAGACCGGCAAGAGCCCGCTGGTGCCGGTGGTGCTGCTGGACGCGCCAGGCGGCGGGTTCTGGCAAGGCGCCCTGGACTTTATCCGCAGCCAGTTGGAAGCCAACCGCTACATCCTGCCCACCGACCTCAAGCTGGTACGCCTGGTGTACAGCGCCGAAGAGGCGGTTGAAGAGATCAACCAGTTTTATGCCAACTTCCACTCCACACGCTGGTTGAAGCGGGAGTTTGTGGTGCGCATGCATCACCCACTCAGTGACCGGGCATTGGCCCATCTGCAGAGTGAGTTTGCCAGCCTGCGGTTGAGCGGGGAGTTTCAGCAGCTTGCGTACACCGGCGAGGAGCATGATGAGCCGAGGTTCGGCCATTTGACGCGGTTGGTGTTCAACTTCAATGGTCGCGATCAGGGGCGGTTGCGCGAGTTGGTGGATTACATCAACTCGCCGGAGAACTGGGCGCAGGCTCAGGGGAAGGCGCAGCAGCGGGTGGCACCGGAGCCGGCTTGATTTTTTGAGGGCAAAAAAAAAGACCCACTATTTTCATAGTGGGTCTTTTGGGTGGTGTCTCAGTGGGGGTGATGGGGCTGCGATGGGGCTGCTTCGCAGCCCAGCGGGAGCAAGCTCCCTCGCCACAGCTAGCTCCCTTGCCACAACAAAGCTCCCTTGCCACAGCAAGCGCCTTAGCCACGGTACGCCCGCTCACCACAACGGCCTGTACACCGAGATACTCAGTCGTCCATATCCCGACCGCTCAGCAAGCGGCTGATCATCTCCATCGAAAACCCGCGATAACTCAGGAATCGCCCCTGCTTCGCACGCTCCCTGGCATCAATCGGAAGATGGCCAGAGAACTTGCGTCGCCAGGTGTCTTCCAGCTGCGCCTGCCAACTGATACCGCACTCACGCAGGGCAAGGTCGATGTCCGCACGTTGCAGACCACGTTGGCTCAGCTCTTCACGGATGCGCGCTGGGCCGTAGCCGGAGCGGGCTCGGTAGGAGACAAAACTTTCAAGGTAACGAGACTCGGAAAGCAGCCCCTCTTCCGTCAAGCGGTCGAGGGCAGTTTCGATCATCTCGGGCTCCGCGCCGCGCTGACGCAATTTACGCGTCAGCTCGACTCGACCATGCTCGCGGCGAGCGAGCAGGTCCATTGCGGTGCGCCGAACGGCGACGAGTGTATCCAGTACAACAGTCATCGTTTGCTTCAGATGTCAGTGTCAGCTTCTTCAACTTCTGCAACCGGTTCACGGTTGGCGGCAGCTTTCACGTCTGGTGCTGCAGTCAGCAGCTTGTCGCGAATCTGCTTTTCAAGCGTGGCAGCGATGTCCGGGTTGTCCGCCAGGAACTTGGCCGAGTTGGCCTTGCCTTGGCCGATCTTGCTGCCGTTGTAGGCATACCAGGCACCGGATTTCTCGACGAAACCGTGCAGCACGCCCAGGTCGATCATCTCGCCGTTCAGGTAGATACCCTTGCCGTAGAGAATCTGGAACTCAGCCTGACGGAAAGGCGGTGCCACTTTGTTCTTCACGACTTTAACGCGGGTTTCGCTACCCACCACCTCGTCACCTTCTTTCACCGCGCCGGTACGGCGGATATCCAGACGGACCGAAGCGTAGAACTTCAGCGCGTTACCACCGGTGGTGGTTTCCGGGCTACCGAACATCACGCCGATTTTCATACGGATCTGGTTGATGAAGATCACCAGGCAGTTGGCGTTCTTGATGTTACCGGTGATTTTACGCAGCGCCTGGGACATCAGACGGGCTTGCAGGCCCACATGCATGTCACCCATTTCGCCTTCGATTTCAGCCTTGGGTACCAGGGCTGCCACGGAGTCGACCACGATCACGTCGATGGCGTTGGAGCGCACCAGCATGTCGGTGATTTCCAGGGCTTGCTCACCGGTGTCCGGCTGGGAAACCAGCAAGTCGTCAACATTGACGCCCAGTTTGCCGGCGTATTCAGGGTCGAGGGCGTGCTCGGCGTCGACGAACGCGCAGGTGGCGCCCATTTTCTGCGCCTGGGCAATCACCGACAGGGTCAAGGTGGTTTTACCGGAAGATTCAGGACCGTAGATTTCAACGATACGGCCTTTTGGCAGGCCGCCAATGCCGAGCGCGATGTCCAGACCCAGAGAGCCAGTGGAAATAGCCGGGATCGCCTGACGGTCGTGATCGCCCATACGCATTACGGCACCCTTGCCGAATTGACGTTCGATCTGACCCAGGGCCGCAGCCAAGGCTTTCTTCTTGTTGTCGTCCATTAAAGTCCTCACGTAATCAATAAGGCCGGGGCGGCCAACACCTGTATAAGTAGACAGTATTGTTCCACAAAGATCGGAGATCGCCTACCCCTGATTTTCTATTTCTGCTGCAGCTCGTCGCAACAAGCCCTCTAACGCGGCCTTTACCGTTTGTCGGCGGACCTCGTCGCGGTTGCCGGGGAAGTGCTGCAGCTCGGCCGTCAACTCGTCACCAACGCCAAAGGCCAGCCATACAGTACCCACCGGTTTGTCCGGCGAACCACCGTCCGGCCCAGCCACGCCGCTGACCGCTACGGCAAATCGCGCGAGGCTTTTTTCCTGTGCGCCACGGACCATCGCCTCCACCACTTCCTGGCTGACCGCGCCGACTTTTGGAAACAACGTTTCCGGCACATTCAACTGCCGGGTCTTCTGGCGGTTGGAATACGTGACGTAACCCGCCTCGAACCAGGCCGAGCTTCCCGGGACCCGCGTGATGGCTTCCGCGATACCGCCGCCGGTGCAGGACTCGGCCGTGGTGACATGCGCATTGAGCACCTGCAAGCGGCGACCCAGTTCGGCAGCCAATTGAGTGATTTCCTTCACGGTCGTCTCCAGAAGTGGGCGGGGATTTGCCTACCCTACAGGAGCAAATCGCTCATGCAAGCGACAGACTGGAACAAGAGATTAACGGGCGACCGCGCGCACATAGGCCTGACAGGCCCGCAAGGCAATCAGGGCGTTGTCTCCGTCGTCGGTGATGCCGATAATTCGCTGAGCATGCGCCGGGTCAAGTCGGGCTCGCGTGGCTGCATGAACCACGCTGCCGGCGGGGGCGGAGGCTGGCATTGTGCAGCCACTGGTGGACTCGGTGGCGTCGAGAAGGACTGACAACCGCACATCAGCAGTGGCCAGGCGGTCGCGCAGAGCAGCTTGGTGACGTTGGGCATCGCTTAACTCCCGCGCATGGTGTTGGTCACTGGCGTTGAGCTGTTGCTCTAGGGCCAGCCGTTTGGCGTGTTCAGCCTGCTGTTGATGCAAGGCTGCCTGGCTTTGCGCAGATAGCGCCTGCGCCTGCGCCATCAACACATGTTCAAGCTGCGCAGCATGGCGCCAGGCCTGCACCTGCCAGGTCAGCGCCACCAGCAAGCACGCGCCGATGAGGCGGCATACGCCTAAGAAGCGCATAACACCGCCTTCGCCCGCGCCCACAAGCGCAAACGGTCTTCCAGGCCATTGAGCCCGCCGTTGATACGCCGCGTGATGGTGGTGAACTGATCCTTATCCGCCAGCTCGTTCAGGCCATTGCTCTGCCAGAACCAGGCGGCGGACTCGGCGGCCCATTGGGGTTGCTCCAGCAACACCGGCTCACGCAATAATCGTTCATCACCGAACAGCGCCTGGCTGCAAGCCAGGTAATTGCGCCGACCGGTGATCTGGATCAGCCCGCGGCCTCGGTACTTTTGGCCATCGCCATCCGGCTCGGGCGTGTTGCCCAAGCGCGCAGCCAATGCACCGGTATCGTACTTGCTCAAATAGGCGTCACTGCCAAGTTCGCGCACGTAGTGCAGTTCGCCGGACTCGTGGCCGATCTGCGCGAGAAAAGCAGCGGCACGCTGTACGCTGTTGATTTCGTAACGAATGAAAGCCGCATTCAACGCGGGTAAAAAAAGGCCCGCTACACGGCGGGCTCCTGGCATGATTTGAATCAATTGAGGCTGAGTTATCACCACCACACTCACCTTGAAAATCCCCTAGGTGGACAAACCACCGGCCGTGATCGAACTGCGATACCCCGTCACCGGGTCGCCCACATTGATGACCTTGGTTATCGACCACTGCCCCTGCATGTATGCCGGCCAGGTGTCGTCCAGGCGCAACAGCCCTTCGGCGGCCAACAACGGGTTGCCGGGGCAATCGATCAACAGCTCCAGCCCCTCCCGCCCCACACGGCGCAACTCACCTTCGGCGACGGCACGCGCTTCTTCTGCGTTCTGACACCGCTGGCGCACGGTCTTGAACGGCGCGACCCCGATCTCAACCACGCGCTGCCTGCCCCCGGCAACATCCCACCAGGTGACACGGCTGCCCCCGTATTTGGAGCGCGCGTTGTCGTTGAGCGTGGCGGTGATGAAGGCGTGGTCACCGGGGCGGTTGTCCTGGGTCACGGACAATTTCACCTCCGGCAGTTGTTGAAGGGACAGCGATTTGACTTGCCCGGCCTCTGCCAGCACATACAGTTCGTTGAACGGTTTGGTCACCGCGCTATAGCGCCTGGCCAGACGCGTGATAAAGGCCATATCGCTTTCGTTGGATTGGTCGATGTGGGCAATCGGAATGCCCTCCAGCGACGGCGCCACACGCGGTGAAAAACCATGCCGGCCGACCAATTGCCGAAACAGCGCCCCCAGGGTGGTAGGCCCGTAACTGGCGGAACGACGCTGACGGTAGCCGTGTGGGTCGCCCACGCTAAACGGCGCGGCCGTCGCCACGATCATCAGGCGCATGGGAAACAGCACGGGGGTTCGCTGGGTAATGACGAACTCGCCCTTCTCTACCAGCCCCGACTCCGAGTAACCCACGCGCATGCCGACCTTGCCGCTCAAGCTTGGCAGGCCTTCAAGGCCTTCGATATTGAGCGTCAGTTCCAGCCGGTCAGACTCTATGCCCGCCGCGTCAGTGTGACTCCAACGCATGATGCGTTGATTGAGCAACGCCGCGTTGGCGCCGTAAAACTCCACGATCGGCGTAAATCCCTGTGCCATAAAACCTCCTCAATCCCATGCCAGAACAGGCTGCAACGCAGTCGGCCGCGATTGCATTTCAGGCACGCTCACCCACACACCGGCCGGAAGTACCGGGCCGTACTCGGCAAGGTCCGGGTTCAGGCGCCACAAGGTTTCTTCGGCGCCATCATCGCAACGCCCAAGCTCGCGGTAGAGCAGCAGGTTGACCGAATCACCGGCGATACTTCGCACTCTACGCATTGACGAATTCCTCCAGTTCAAGGCTCCAGGTCATGACCATGGCGGTGCCGTCATCGATCACATTGTTCTGGGTTTCCATCACCGAGTTGATCCGCCACAAGCCCCAGTTACGGCCGATCCCATCCACCAGCGGCAACGGCGTGCGCTGATTTTGCAGCGCGCGCAATTCATCCAGTCGCTGCATACCGATGCCGTACATGGCCGTGCCACTGAACGTAAGTTTTTCCAGCTTCTGGCCGCTCTGCCGCGACTGCGGCTTGCTGGCGATTATCGCCAGGTCGCTCCAGCCGCCATCGCTGCTACGGGCCAACGTGGAATAGGCAAACCCTCGGGAGAGGCCAAAAATAAAGGCGCCCAGTACCATTTGCTGTCGCATCAATCACCTCCTGGATCAGCCAAAGCCGCGTTGCGCCGGATCCCCAACGCATCGGTGAGCATCGGCACACATTGGAATTGCAGGGCCTGGATAACCTGGTTGACCACCTGCTGGGCGTCGGCAGGATTGACCCCGGTGATCTGGATACTGGGGGCGATCGAGACTTGAACGTTGTCCGGGCGTGCATGGTTGAGTTCTTTGCTGACCGCGTTCGGTGACGGCAAGCGATCACTCGAACCGAACAGTTTGTCCCCCAACCAGGCGCCCGCCTCACTGCCCAGCAGACCACCGATCGCGCCGCCGACGGCAGTGCCTACGCCGGGTAAAACCAGAGTGCCGATGGCTGCGCCGGCAGAGGCGCCGGCCCAGGCTCCACCGGCGGTACTCAGGCCGGAACCGATGGCGTTGGCATCGCCGTGGCGCACGCCCTGGATCACGTCCAGGGCGGCGTCTGCGGTTCTCAAGGGGGCGAGCCGCCGGATGCCGACGGTTCCGAGTGTGGCAACGGTATCGGTCAAGGCACCGGAGGGGCCATTTGGCAGGCTGAGCCTTGGCGCTGCGACGCTTGCCCCGGCAAAGGACTGAAAGCCTTGCGAGGTCACACCCCACTGAATGCCTGGTGGCGAGCCACCCAGGGCCTGGCGGGCTTGCCCGAACAGGTTAAGTAGGCCTGAACCACCCCCACCGATTTTTTTGCGACCTTTGACCTTCTTGCTGATCGGGTCCAGGAGCCCATCAATGGCCTTGTCTGCGAGCTTGCCTTTCAGCGCATCCCACAATTCGCCGCCAACGGCCTTGACCATGCCCATCACAGCCCCGTCAGCGGGCGCCTTGGGTTCATCTTTCAACGCACTCGTGGCGACATCAGCCGCCCTGGGCGCCAGGGAATCGCTGTTGATGAACAACGTACTGTTAAGCGTCTCCAACGTCTCGCGCAGTCGCACTTGCTCTTGGGTCAAGGCGTTGATGTCCACACTGAGTGTGACCAGCGTAGAGCGCAGCTCCAACTGTGGCTGCGAGGCAGCCTCCAGGCTCACAGGTGCCGCGGCACGGGTGGAAAACGGTGCGAGCACATTGCCGAGATCGGCCTCGCCGATCATCCAGCGGAAGTCCTCCTGGGCGAGCTTGATCCCATATTTAGTTTCCTGCATCCCGCTCTACTCCTGTTTAACCCCAAGGCGAGTGATCGCGATGTCGTAGCGGCGCAATGCTTTGGCGGCATCCCAGTCGAGGATCTCCGCTTCAGTTACCGAGTAAACCAGCGGCACCACATCGAGGATCACTTCGATGTCGCGTTGCGAAAGAAGGCCGCCGGTTGATTTAAAAAATCGTCGATGCGCGCCTGCAGTTCGGTCCAGTCGGGTACGGTCAAGCCGGCAAGATCAGGGATCATCAAGCCACTGCAGTGAGCGGTGATGAACTCGGCGCGTTCTTTGTTGGTGGCGAGTTTCTTCATCACCTTGGTCGCGCGCAGGGCGGGCATTTCCAAGGACAACTCGGTAAAGGTACGGCCGGCAGCATCGAGGGGCAGCAGCAAGTGGACGGGCTGGTCGTGGCCCGATTCCGCCGGCGTGCCGAGGAAAAACGACGCGGGACGTGTCGACATCTCGTGTACGTATTGGGCAATGGTCACGTAGTCCGGGCGCTTGAGTTGGTCGAGCTCTTTTTCCGACAGGCCGGTGGCGAGTTTCGCCAGTTCGAAGAACTGGTCGTCCTCGTCATCACCGGCCCGGGCCAGCGCTTCTTTTTGCGCGGCGTAGTACAGCGGCTTGAGTTGCACCTGTTCGATCGTCGCGCCGGTGTCGGCGTTGATCGGCGAGAGCAGGCGGTGCAGCGGTGGCATCCAGGCCATGGGGCAGCTCCTTGGTGAAGTAGGGGGGCGAACGAACCCGCCCCCGGGGGATTACGGCATCAGCACGGCGCGGCGGGCATCGCCAAGAATGTCGACGCCGTTGAGCACGAACTTCTGGGTGCGCACGTCGATGTCGATCACCGGAATGCCGTTTTCCAGGCGGTTGTAGGTGCGGCAGGACAGCTCCAGCGTGGTGGTGGCCTTGGTATTCATCACCATCGCCGCCTCGCTCAAGGATTTGAGCTTGCCGCCAACGGTGTGGTAGGTGAAATAAGTCTTGCCGTCCTGGTCCTGGCCGGCTTCACGCACGTTGAGCAGGATGTCATCGCCCAGGCGCACGCCCAGGGCCAGCATGATTTCCGGGCCGGCACCCTGCAGGATCAAGGTGGCGGTCAAAGGCTTGCCACTCTTGGCCATTTCTTCGGCAATGAAACGGCCGCCGGTCATGGCTTCCATTTCGAACTCGATCTTCGGCGGCGTGAAGGAGTCCACTGTCGCGGACAACGGCAGGCCTTGAAGGGTGGCCGCAATGGCCTGTCTGACTCGGTTGGTAAACATTAGAGAACGTCCTCCAGGAACTGCTCGATGATTTCATCGCGGGCATTGAGTTGATAAATCATGTGTTCGTTTGGCGCGTAGCGGCCGTAGTCGATGACGATGAACCAGGTGCCGTTCTTGTACTTCTCGACACTGTTCAACTCCGGGTGCAGGTACACGCTGCCGCCGGGGATGGTTTCGTCGGCGACCAGGGTTTGCAGCCAATCGTTGATGCGCTTGACCTCTTGGTCCATGAAGGACTTGGTGAGGTTCTTGGCCATGGCTTTCTGGCCGGCCTTGACCAGCTTGCGGCTGATGGCGTCTTCGAGGCCGACGTAGCTGATGAACTTGCCGGTGATGGAGCGGTTACCCAGCAGCGAGAAACCGCCGAGAATGGTGCGGGCGTAGTAGCTCACGCCATAACGGTTGAGCAGGTCGCCTTCGGTCGAAGTGTCGAGGATGTTGTACTCAACCACGCGGGAAACGTCCTCGGCGAACGTCACCTGATTGCCCGGGCTTTCCCATTGCTTGACCTTGGCCAGCGCCGCGATAGCCAGGGACGATGGCGCGAGGAACACGTTTTTCTTCGCCGCCTTGGAGTACACCGACGGCATGTTGTGCACCAGCAGGCATCGGTCGAAGCCCAGGTCGGCACCGCCCAGTTCGCCGCTGTAGGTCACCTGGTCGGCAACGCTTACGTCTTTGCCGTCCAGCACCACGCGGGCCTTGATGCGCTTGCCGAACGAGGCGAACTCGCCGGCCACAGCCTTGGTACCGGTGAAGCCCGGAGCCCCGATGATGGTCAGGTCTTCCGGCACGCTGGCCAGTGCAGCCAGGCCCAGCTTGCGACCGGTAACCGGCTCGTCACCGCCGATTACATTGTTGAGGGTATCCGCCGGAGTGGCGCCCTCCTCCACGATCACCACATAGACCGGCACCTTGACCACCTTGAGGATCTGGTAGACCGCGTGGAACAGCGTGCCCGACTCGGTACCGGTGGGGTCCAGCAGTGCCTGGGTGGTGAAACTGTTGATACGGAACGGCGCGTTTTTCGGGATCGACGCATGGGCCTTCGGCGCAGTGCCGACCAGGCCAATCACGTTGTCACCCAGGCCACCCATGGCCTCGGGAGATTCAGTGGCATTCACGGTGATGCCGTTGTGCTCGAAGTTCAGAACCTCAGCCATGGTTAGTCAACCTTCTTGGTAGTGGCCTTTTTGGCCGGGGTGGCGTTAAGGACGCTGGTGAGTTCCAGACGGCCAGCGGTGCGCAGGGCGGATGCTTCAACGTCCAGCAACTCCAATTCCTGACCGACGGTGGACCAATGGCCGGCGCCGGTGGGGAATGGGATGAGGACGGTGTAGGTTTGGCGGGTGGGCATAGGTAGGATCTCCAGGCACAAAAAAGCCGCTCAAGGCGGCGGGTGTTCAGATTGATAAAGAAAACGCCCCGTCAGCGCGGAGCGTTTATTCGGTTTGGCCAGCGATCCAGGCCGGTGCTATCGGTCGATGTTCGCTATTCGGAAAGTCGGGGGATTGGGGCCAGTCGCGCAGTGCCTGCATATAGGCCAACAACTCAGCGAATTGCTCGCCGGACAATGCTGTGTCTCCGCCAATTTCCCGCTGGTCTTGGTGACGTTCACGCAACCATATAACCGCCGTCAGCACGCTGCCCCGCCAAGTTCTTTCGGCGTTCTTCAGGGCAACTTGGATATCGTCAGGTGAAGGAACAGGAACAATCCAGACACCCTCCTGCGAGGCAATATGAATGGGAGAAGGGCGATCGCCCTGCATAACCACCCAGCCCTCTGGGCAAACGCCTCCCACCTGCTGAAAACCACTCCCCAACGCTGCATAAACGGTCATGCAATCACCCCCTTCAATCGCCACACAAGAACACGACAAGGCAACGGAGAAACACCAGTCGTTGCCGATAGCAAAAACGGAGCACCAGACAAGGCATTCGGATAGACGAGGCCGTTAACCCCCGTTTGAACAATAATCGAGTTACCCATCTGATTTGCTTGAACACCATGACCGTAACGGTCAGGCCCGCCTATGCCGCTGAAATGATCGCCAAACTCAGGGTTTGCCCACTCTCCGTTGTAGAGAACTTGCGCGGTGCAAAACACGTGATATCCAGGAAAAGGGTTTGCCGCGATGTAGCGACTATTGGTCGCCACGCCTCCCGGACTGGTCTTGTTACCACCTCCCGGATAAATAACAGTGAAGTCAGCCATGTTTGCCAGGTTGGAAACCTCAAGAGCCAGTGCACTAATGTCTATCTGCCCCTGATTGATGGGGGCGTTCCAAGCCTTGATGCACCACATGACTGACAGATTTCGAGGACGTGTTACGCCCAGATACGTGTCCACCGTCGCAACAGGTGACGGGGTGCCCGCCCAAGCAGATTGCAATACATAATTTCCAGCTTGAATCTGATATGAGTCAGCACCGATAGCTTCGCTACCCGAAGCACCTCCAGAGAGCGCCGCCCCAATAACAATTGGTGTCAAGGCGGGACCGCGATCAGAGTCATGAGTAACTGCTGTGCCTTTCTGCCAACTACCAATTGTCCGATTTGAGTCTATGCCCCGCCCATGATCCCAACCTCGTAGGAACTCGCCACGCGAATCAGGCAAGCGGAAGAACCCAACAGGTTCGCCCCCTGTGTTGAACGTAGTGCCTAGATAGACCGCTAGGTCTGGGTAAGTTGCGACGCTTTGTACGCTACCATCCAATTCCAAATAGCCTGGCGGCACCGCAGCTTTGGGGAATGGAATAATCGAACCGACTGGAACAGCAGATTTCAACGCATCGAGTTCACTGACGAGCGCTGCAACATCAATACTTCCCTGATTGATAGGTGCGTTCCAGGCTTTGATACACCACATCACGGCAAGGTTGCGCGGACGCGTCTCCGCGCCAGAGCGAACCTCACCGTTAACACCGTCCGTCATTGACGAACCGGAAGCAGCAGGATTTATGATTCCGCTACCGCTCGCTAGAGCTGAACCACCCGGACCAAACGCGGCATATGCCGTAGCCCCCTTAGGCGGAGCATGAAGGTGGCCCTGCATCTGATCGAGTTGAAAGCCACCGATGGTACGGCCAACATCGACTCCACGCCCATGATCCCACCCACGCAAAAACTCCCCACGCGACTCTGGCAGTCTGAAATTGCCCGCGCCCTCATCACCCTTATTGAAGGCCGTACCCAGAAACTTCGCCAAATCAGGATAGGCCGTGGCACTCTTCACGCTACCGTCAATTTCCAGGAACCCTACCGGGACTTTATCGATTGGAAACGCAACCATAGACCCCACAGGCAACGCTGAAGACTGAGCAATCAGCATCTCAATCTCAGCCTTGGTATACGTTCCCTCAGCCAACTGCCGACCCAGATAATCCATCACCCAAGCCCGAGTAGCCTTCACCACCGTG
The DNA here is from genome assembly GCF_002859085.1 of Pseudomonas sp. QC2. Taxonomy (NCBI): domain Bacteria; kingdom Pseudomonadati; phylum Pseudomonadota; class Gammaproteobacteria; order Pseudomonadales; family Pseudomonadaceae; genus Pseudomonas; species Pseudomonas sp. QC2. The sequence continues at coordinate 580,017 of NZ_PKKS01000023.1, read as the reverse complement.
TCATCAATCAACAACGTCACAATCGCCGCATTACTCGTCTCGAAAATCGAGCGAATATAAAACTCCTTCCCCGACCCCGACGTCGCCAACACCGGCTTATACGACTCCGGGTATTTAACGATGGCATACAAAATCCCGGTATCCGTCCACAACCCGGCTTCGCGCACATACCAGCCACCCACATCCGACGGGATGGTGACTTCGGCCATCAACCAGTTGGCGTTTTTCTCATCCTGGAATAAAGCGTTCAACGGCCCGCGCCAGACTTCGCGTTTCAGCGCTTTTGCGCTGGCATCAGGGTTATAGACGGCGCCATTGCCGTCGCCGACGGAGATCTGCGCCAGTTTGATCGGCACGCCGGCAGCCTTGCAGGCGGTTTCGTAGGCGATCCCCGCGTCGGTGAGCAGGGTGTAATAGTCAGCCATTTAGTGCTCCTGTGGATAAAGGGTGGTGGTTTCGACGGTGTAGAGGCCGGCCGCCATAAAGGTGCGCCCTGAGGCCTCGACCCCTGCCAGCACGTTGGGATAGATCGTGGTGAGTTCGCCGCACAGCGTGGCGGCGCCGATGCTGTGGCGACCGGAGGCGCTCAGGCCCACGGAGATCGACAGGATGTCGCGCTCGCTTTTGGCGTCGGCCAGGCGGCGGTCGAGTCGGGCGTCGATGGTTTCGCTGTAGGGCAATTCGGTCCAGGCGCGTACGGCAAAGCTGTAGGGCACGCCGGGCGGTTTTTGCTCGTACCAGGCGCGCACTTCGGGGCTGAGTTGCAGGCCCTTGGCGGCGTTTTCCAGGGCTTGGCGGGTGCCGGCCTGCCGGGCGGTAGGCCAAGCGAGTTTGACGGTCAGGCGCTTCTCGGCCTCGGGGGCCGTGGTGCTCCATTCGTTCACCGCGCGGTCCGCTGCCAGGTAGGGCAAGAACGCCGCCGGTGTGTGATCCGGGTCCATCAGTTGAGGGAAGGGTGGCGTCACCCGTTCCAGCAAATAGCCGAAGCCCAGGTCCAACGCCTTTTCCAGCGGTGAGCTGTTGGCAGGCAACAGGCTCGCTTTGGGTTCACTCATAGCGTACGCACCTCCACCTCGACGCCCGTGCAGTACGGAGCCTGGAATGCCGAGCTGATGATCGGCTCCAGCGGTTCGAGGATCTGCAGTTGCGCGGCGCCGGCGCTGTGGATGGCGTAGTCGATCCAGCTTGGGTCGACTCGGCCTTCCAGGCGATGGCAGGAGTCGGCGTAGGTTTGCAGCAGTTGCTGAGCAGCCACTTGGGTCAACCCCGAATCAGGACCGGCGTTGATCTTGGCGACCACACGAATTTTATAGCGCTGGATCTGTGCCCCTTGGACGGTGACAAGATCGGTTTCCGGCCTTACATCGGGTCGTGCGAAATGTCGCCGTACGCCGTCAAGCAAATCGGCAGACGCGGTGCCATCACCGTCTCTTGAAAGCACAGTGACCATCACCTCGCCGGCGGCGATGCGTCGGCCGTTGCCGTCCTTGACCTGAGCCGCATAGCCGTCCGGGTCAAAGGTGTAGCTGACGGTGACCACACCCGGCGTGGCGCTTTGCACCTTGACCGACGGCCGCTCGCCCAGGGTGAACACCTCGCGGCGATATTGCATGCGCGAACCCGCAGCCGGGGCGTGTGGGGCCAGGTAGTAACGCAGGCGGGCGTCGTCGTCGCTTTCCAGCACCGGCAGCACCGGCGGGAAGGCGGCCGGGTCACCGGGGTCGAGCACCTGGCGCTCCAGGCCCATGTCGGCCAGGCGTGCATCCAGGTTGCTGCCGGTGGCCCACCACGCCAGCATCTGTTTGATGCGAGCGTTGTACTTGCGCTCGTGGGTTTGCAGGCGCACGCAAAACGCTTCCAGGGCCAGGGTCAGCAGTTCGCTTTCATTGTCGAGGCTGACCCTGAGTTTGGCCGCGCTTTGCGGCGCGCGGATGGCGACGTAGTCGACCACGAAGGCCTTGAACTCGGCCAACAAGGGTTCGAACTCATCGACAGCGATGAGGGTCGGTTCCGCCAGTTGGTTCTGGCCAGGGATCAACATGCTCATGTCACGACCTCGAAGGATTGTTGGCGGTTTTTCCAGGTGCCGGCAAAACGCAGCAACAAACCGGCGCCCTGGCGGGTGGCGACGATGACCTGGGGTTGAAAGTCGGCGATGCCGTTCTGGGCGTTGTAGAACGCCTGCGCGGCGTGGCTTTGGGCGAGGATCAACAGGTCGTCGCCGAGGTTCTGGCCGAGCAGTTGCGGGATCATCGAGCCGTACAGTGGGCGTTTCTGCCGAGTGCCCAGCGGGGTGGTCAGCGCTCGGGTGGCGCGCTGCACGAATTGCAGCCAGTCATCGACGGCTGCCCCGGTGTTCCTATCGATTCCGATCATGGCAAATCCTTATGCGCTGCTGATCACGCGGCCTTGGTGATCCACCACCGGGCCGCTCAAATGCACGCCGGCGGCATCCAGCAACACGCCGGTGGCGCCGAGTTGCAGGGTGATGCTTTGGGTATTCATGGTCAGGCTGGCGGCACCGACCTTGACGTCGACCTGCTCGCGGGAGCCGCTGAACGTGGTCGGGCCGTTAACCCAATTGAACAGGTGGCTGGCGTCGTCGTAGTCGCTTTGGGTGCCGTCCTGGTAGCGACGCCGCGTCAGCGACGCAACGGCGGACACCGACGGAAAGAGACTGCTGTTGAGGCCAAACAACGCCACCGACTGCGCGCCCCCTTCCCCACCGCCGTAATTGAGCAGCAGGCATTGTTCGCCCACTGAAGGAATGCGCGTTTCGGTTTGCGCTCCAGCGCTTGGGTTGAAGAATCGGATCGCCGGGCTGAGCAAATCACCGTGGCTGACCTTGCAGGTATTGCTGGCGGCGTCGACCTCCTGGCACACGCCAATCCGGCAAAAGCTCTCTGCGCGTCGATACAGGTCTTCCAGCTGAGTTTCCATTTCCGCCAGGCGTTCGACGATCGGCCCCAGTTGCATGCGTAGCAGTGCATCGAACATGGGCTACTCCTGCAGCGGGCGATATTGGTCCGGATCGTCGATGTTCGTGACCTCCCACGTGCAGGCAAACAGCGGTTTGCCTGTGGGATCGTCGAGCAGTGACGGGCCGAGGTAGAGGTTTTGGGTAAAGGACACGCTCCAGGTGTCGTAGTCCGTTTCCGCGCCGGTGAGTGCGGAAGGTGCCGCGACAATCGCGGTGGGCAGGTCGCACTGGTCTGGCGGCAGGCCCCAGCGGTTATCCAGGGCCAGGTCCATCATTTGGCTGGCCAGGTCGCACGCGTCAAACGGTGCCGACCCGTTGGCCACCGTGGCCCTGAGTGACACCGACAAGGCATGGGCCTTACGCCCAGCAAGGGAGCGAACGCCAGGGCCGTTGCGCTCCACGCTGATCAAGATGCCGGTTTTATCGCCCGTGTCGGGAAAATCATGGTGATTGCCAACGCGCAGCTGTGGGAACGCGCTTTTCAGTGCGTCCCCAATCGCGATGGGCAATTGGGAAGGTTTTTCAAGAAGCGTCATCTGCTTGCGTCCTTGCAGCGGTTACTGCTGATCCGGGCGAGAGGTCGGGGCCTCGTTGACCCCGATGCGCTTGGCCGCCCAGCGTTCATAAAGGCCGATGGCCACGTCCGCACCGGCCATGGCGGTCAGGCAACCGATGGCCCCGGCGGTCCAGATCGACATGCCGGCGGCGTAGCACAGCATCAATGCCGACACGCCGCAGACCATGCATGCCCCGGAACGCAGCGCCAGGCGCCGTACCAGCGACCAACCACGGGCTCCCTCTTTGTCGGCGCGCCACATCTCGCCAGACACCCCGCCGATCAGGGCCAGTACGATCACCAGCCAGATAGGCATTTCCGCTAACGCTTGCTGCTCGTTTGTCATGTCACGCCTCCTGGCTGAGCACTACCGGCACAGAGCCGGCTCTTGGGTAAATCCATGTGTAGGTAGGCATTCCAAAAAGCCCGGTTGCCCGGGCTTTTCAGTAATGATGTCCTCGGTCTTTCGGCGCTACTGGCGCGGTACGGACCTTTCCTCAATGTTTTTCCGACCACGATCCCTGTCTGCCGGATAACTGCTTCTGGTGCTTTACGCTGCACACCCGGGTCAGTTGCCAACCCTCTGAACCGTTAAGGCCGGTTCATCGCTGCCTGTTCTTGAAGCGGTAACACTAAAGAGCGTCGGCATCCTTGCCGGTGTTGCTTGGCATCCCTGCCATCGCTCAGATGGCGTCCTTGCCGATGTTGCGTGCCTTCCTTGTCTTCCTTGGCAGCATCCTTGCCGCCTCCACCACCTTGTTGGCTGGCTTGAGACGAAGAATATGCATGTATGCATATACAGTCAATGCACAAGTGCATTTATTTTTTGACGTGAATTGCACAAATGCATTTTCAGCCTTGCAGGCCAAGGGTTCGGTGATTTGCCGCAGGCGAAAAAAAGCCCGCTCATGGGCGGGCTTTGTCTTACGCAAGGAGGTTAACGGGCGTACATGCCCCACCAGAACACATGACCGAGGATGCTGATCTGCTCATCCTGGATATCCTGGAAGCTGTAGTCCTCATCCGGGTGTTCGTCGCGATTGAAACTGCGCAGGCGAATCCCGGAAGGCAAGCGATAGAGCTGTTTCACGCGCAATTGACCATTGTGGTTGATGGCATACAAGTCGCCATCAACGATGTCACCAATGCCACTCTTGCCCGCGTTCACCCCGACCGTCGCGCCATCACGCAGTACCGGCAACATACTGTTGCCACGCACCGTCACGCACTTGGCCTGATCGAACTGCACACCGTTATGCCGCAGGCTGCGCTTGCCGAACCGCAGGCTGGCCTTCTCGCTTTCCTCGATGACGAATCTTCCTGATCCAGCAGCCAATTCAACCTCGCGCAGAAAGGGGATCGACACCTCGTCATCATTAACGGGCGTGTCGTCATCCCACAGGCTTATGTCCTTGAGTTCCGAATGCATCGGGTCGCGCCCGTCATCGCGCAGGGCGCCCACCGCCGCGCGCCCGCGCAACTGGTCGGTGCTGACACGAAAGTACTCGGCGATACGGGAGATGTGCTTGTCCGACGGATCAACGATCTTGCCGCTGAGAATCCGGGACAACGTGGATTGAGGCACGCCGGTACGCCGGTGAAGCTCCGTGGGGGAGATCCGGTCGCGGTCCAGCAGTTCTCTTAAGACGATAGAAACGTTGCGTTTTTGCATAACGGGGATAATGGCGGGAGATTTTGGGGTTGGCAAATGCTAATTTGCATAATCTATGCATTTATCAGTATTCCGCTAAAATCCTCACGAAACACTGTCTATACAAACAGTATTCAGCCCACTATTATCCGCCAGACTTGATTCAACTTTTCCAGCCTGCCCGGGATACGACACGGCGCCCGTCAACCGACGCCATTGCATGTCGACAATCCCGAGCCTATATATGAAACTCTATAACAACGTAGCCAGCCATTTCGGAGGTGCTCATGGCTTATTCAGCTCTAGCTGTTGCTAACGCCTTCATTGAACGCGCCAAAGAAGGCAAGCTTTCAGGCTTGACTCCAATGAAGCTTCAAAAGCTGCTGTTTTACACGCAGTCCTGGCATCTGCGTGAAAGGGAGCTACCCCTTATGGATGATCACTTTGCCCGCTGGCAATACGGCCCGGTCATTCCATCGCTCTATCATGAGTTGAAGTCCTACGGCAGCCGCCCTGTGACGTCGCTGCTCAGCAACCTTAAACCCGACGTCGAAGACATCGTCTTCGTGACACCGAGAATTCCTGAAAGCGATACCTACGCCCAGCGTCTGATTGACCGCATTATCAATAAATACGGCAAGTGGTCAGGGACTCAACTGTCCAACCTCTCCCACGAGGAAGGTACCGCCTGGGCACTCAGGGGAGCGGATGGTTCCGCCATTGACTGGAAGGAAATGGCGGAGTTCATTCACCCAAAGAGCCGCAACCGTGAGTGAGGAACTCGACAACCTTGAGCTGACACTGCCCCCCGCATCAGGGCCCGACCAGGACTCCCAACCTGGGGGCGAGCAGGCAGTGGGTGCTGACGATGAAAGAAACCAAAACCTGAAGGATCAGAAGGCCGAAAGGCAGCTGCGCAAGAAGTATGCGGGGCGTGCTTTCTGGTTTGCTGCCTGCGGCGTGATCTTTTGGGCCGTTTTGCTCGTGTGGAATGGTTGGTCAACTTACTATTCCGGCAAAGCTCCGTTTTCCGACAACGTGTTGATCGCTATCACCACCGCAACCTCCATCAACTTGTTTGCCGCTTTTCTCGGGGTTATCCGAGGCTTGTTCCCCGCCAGTGGCCGCAGGGCAAAATAGCGGCGCCTGGAGCCTGCTCCCCACCTCTGGCTTTCGGCCTGCGTTTTACCTACCCGTTTGCGACCTGCGAAGCCCCGACCTCGCGTGTTAACCTTGCGCCCATTGCAAAATCGCAGGGCGGAATGCCCCACATTTGCCCCACTCCTTCAACGAATTTGCCTACGACCCAATGAGTAAAAATACGTCCGATCTGTCCTCCCACACGCCAATTGTGTAGGAGTATTTGTTGGATTTTGGGAGGGAGGCCCGTGGTTACTGGCTATAGCACCCACCCGCATCAAGTTGCATAAATGCATAAAGGGCATTGAATGGCATAGATTGGCGTACGGCTTGCCCCATTTTTGCCCCATTCAACCCAGCAAGGTTCCTTCCGTCCGAAGACGATACCTGGATCCACCATATCCAGGGTCAAGCGCCTCCCAATCCCAATTCATTACAGATACACTGTCATTTCACCTTGCCACTACGTATAAAAATCGGACCTAATTTCGGTAACTCATCGAACCCGATACAAAAATTCAATCAATGCAGTGTCTCTTTTAAGGTACATTTGTGACGTACGAAGTGGAACACGTACTATCTGCCAATGGAGTGGATATCTACCAAGCTTGGCTCGACACCGTGCGAGACACGCGATTCAAAGCAAGAATCACCACCAGAGTGGACCGAGCTTCCCTCGGGCACTTTGGCGATACCGAGCCGGTTGGTGATGGGGTCTTTGAGATGAAGTTGAATTTTGGTCCTGGCTTTCGCATCTACTATGCAGTCGAGGATCGAAAGGTAGTTTTCCTGTTGGGCGGAGGCTCAAAGGACAAACAGCAAAACGACATCGATCAGGCCAAGGCTCTCTGGAACTCTCTTAAGGTGAAAAGAAAATGACAATTCGTACTCGTTCTCATGAAGACAGCGTTCTCGAAATGCTTAGAGACGACGAAGCATTTGCCATCGAGTATCTTTCTGTCGCACTTGAAGAAATTGACGAAGTCGGTGGAGAGGATGCGTTTCTCGTTGCCATCCGCCGCCTAGTAGAAGCTAGAGGTGGAATGGTTAGCCTTTCTCAAAGCACTGGCTTAGCACGAGGCAACCTCTACAGATCCATTGCGGTTGGCGGAGATCCAAAGCTCTCCACCATTCTCAAAGTACTCCAGGCGCTAGGTGTAGGTATGTCGAAGGTCGTATCTCATCGCACAGAAGAAGCTTGCGCCTGATCTTGTAGATACAAAATAAAAAATGCCCCGGTCAAATGCTGGGGCATTTTTTTGTGTGAGCCAAACCTGCATTAAGATCTGAAAGAAAGCTTCGTTTCACACATGCAATGCGAACAGCCTGAGGCAAAAATGCATAAAAAAGGCCGCGGATGAAATCCGCGGCCTTTCTTTTTAGCGCTTACTATCAGGAGTTGTGTGGGTTGGAATCCACGTACTACCTGGCTTACTAGTAGGAGGTAACGGCTTACCATCTGGGACCGCCGCAAAATTATCCTTCAAGCCGCCACGTGGCCCTTGCTCTTGAAAGATACCGCCTTCTTTGCCGGTGGTTTGACCGGGCTTTTTACCTGCTGCCATGGAGATTCTCCTTCTTGGCAATAATGCCTAAAGGACCTACAAACCATCGATAACAACCTCTACGTTGCGCTAAAACGCTAACGCATATAGAATCAATAAGCCTGTAGCTGCTTTTCGGCTATGGTTTCTGAATTGGGAAGGTCTGCAAAATCGTCCCCAGATTCAGCCTGGAAGTCCCGCGTGCGAAAGCACTCGGGACTTTTTTAATGGCGTCAATAAAGCCACCATCAAAATGTCAGTCACTACATCTAGAACCGACAGATGGATAGTAACCATCTCTTATAAGAGAAATCAACACCTATTTTAACTAATCTTATGCACACCTCCTGTGCATAAAGCTGTGGATAAGATAACCATACAAAAAATATGCAAATGCGCCATAGGCCGTAAATAAGGGCCTAAGAAAAAAATAGTACGTTTTTTGATCTTTTTCATGACATCCAAGACTTATACACAAAATCCTGGGCCTAATGATCGGGGAAGAAAGTGAGCACCACTATATGTAGTGGTAAGCCATGCGCTGAAACCAGGTGTGCCTTAGCCGATGCTATCGGCATTCTACTAGCCACAGTTGATCAAGTTTCGTCGTATAGCTCTGACTCATCATTGCACGCCGCATCCCCCAGTCAGGATGCACAGGCACGCTGGCCGAACGCAGAGTCCCCCTGCCCCATCGTTCGTTGATCTGATCCAGCACCGTCATCACCCGGGTCGCCTCTGTCGGCTGTGACGTAGCAAACAGATCATCGGTGTACTCCCCATGCTGGCAAAGGTTGAGCAACATTACCTCAGCCTTGCTGTACTTAAAGCCTGTTCGAAATATCCGATCAAGTGCCCCCACTGCTGCCTGCGTTAGCAGCCGAACGTCATCAGTGGGATACGGCATATCCACCACCACCCCATTGGCATACTTCGCCTCCTCCGGGTTGAACATCCCGGTGCGGATGCACACGCGCACCTTCTTGCACAGCGAGTTCTGAGCGCGGAGCTTCTCAGAGGCACGCATCATGTAGGTGGCCACCGCCTCCTTGATGGGCGGCAGCTCCGTCAGCCTCTTGCCGAACATACGACTGCAGCAGATCTCCTGCTTTGGAGGATCCGGCTCATCCAGCTCCAGGCAAGGTGTGCCGCCCAACTCCCTGGCCGTCTTCTCAATCACAACGCTGAACTTCTTACGGAGCGTGCACGGATCGGCCTTTGCCAGGTCCATAGCCGACTTGATCCCCATGGCATCAAGATGGAGTTTCATCTTGCGACCGACACCCCACACTTCCGCAACGTCCGTATTGCGTAGCACCCAGTCACGCTTGACCGGATCGGTGATGTTGACCACCCCACCGGTTTGGGACTGCAGGCGCTTTGCGGTGTGGTTTGCCAGCTTCGCCAGGGTCTTTGTGTGAGCGATACCAACACCGACAGGGATACCAGTGCAGCGAAGCACTTGGGCGCGGATCTGCCGGCCTAAGGCATCCAGCCCACCGATGCCAGTCAGATCGGCGAACGCCTCATCGATGCTGTACACCTCAACTGCCGGTACCATCGCCTCGATCAGGCTCATCACACGCTCGCTCATGTCGCCGTACAGCGCATAGTTGGAAGAGAACGGGACAATGCCGTGCTGCTTGAGCTTGTGCTTGATCTGGAAATACGGCTCGCCCATCTTGATAAAGGGCTTGGCGTCGTAACTACGGGCGATGACACAACCATCATTGTTGCTCAGCACCACGATGGGCACCTTCGCCAGGTCGGGCCGGAATACCCGTTCGCAACTGGCATAGAAGCTGTTGCAGTCGATCAGTGCGAAGGTTGGCTGCTGCTTAGACATGACTGCGCACGGTGCTGGTAATCACGCCCCAGATAGATAGCTCGTCGCCTTCGAGAACGTAGCGTGCCGGGAACTTGGGGTTTTCGGAAAGGAGGACCACCTCCCGGCCACGCTTGCATAGGCGCTTGCATACGGGCTCATTGTTCAGCAGTGCCACCACCACATGCCCGTGGATCGGCTCGATGGCACGGTCCACTACGGCCAGGTCACCATCGAAGATCCCGACGCCCTGCATGCTCTCACCGGTGATTGCTACCAGGTACACGTGGGGCGCACGGATATTCAGGACCTCATCCAAGGAGATGTGCTGCTCAATGTGATCCGCTGCCGGCGATGGAAATCCAGCCGGGACCTGAAACGAACACAACGGCAACTTCGCGCCGACCTCAGCGATGGGACCTAGAATGGTGAAGCTCATGATGCGCCCTTTTACATTTACTGTATGAATGTACAGTTAACGTTGTAGGACGCTTGCGGTCAATTTTTCTGTAGGGGATTTCGACAAGCGGAGAGGTGCGTATGTGTGGGCGATTCGTGCAGTACGAAGGGATGGCGATCTTCATTGAAGAGCTGAGCCCACAGATAGACCTGTTCAGCGGGTATGACGCTCAGCCTATTGATCGCTACAACGTCGCACCGTCAACGCGGGTGCAGGTTCTACACACAGATGAGGATGGGCTGCATATCGATGCAGTCAAATGGGGATGGGCGCCGTTCTGGGCGAAGGGTAAGCGCCCGGATCCGATTAACGCTCGGGTCGAGACGGTCACCACGGGGAAGTTCTTTAAACAGCTCTGGCCGAGTGGTCGAGCCCTGGTGCCGAGTGAAGGGTGGTATGAGTGGGTCAAAGACCCTGACGATCCGAAGAGAAAGCAGCCCTACTTCATTCGCCTGAAGAGTCAGAAGCCTATGTTCTTTGGCGCGCTCGCCCAAGTTCACCCTCGCCTGGATCCCCACATGGACGATGGGTTTGTGATCATCACCGCCGCCAGTGATCAGGGCATGGTGGATATCCATGACCGAAAGCCACTCGTGCTATCACCGGCCTGCGCCAACAAATGGCTTGATCCAAACCTTAGCCCCGAGCGGGCTGAAGAAATAGCGCGCGAATGCTGCCAACCAACTGGTGATTTTGAGTGGTACCCCGTAGGCAAAGAGGTGGGTAACGTTAGAAATCAGGGGCCCGCCTTGATTCTCCCACTGGATAAACATTAGGCAGACCCTCGTTATCAGCAGCACAAGCAGCATTAGAAATTTTAGCCGCTAAAATTGCTCTATCATTGTCCATGGACAAGTTAAGCTAAACCTTGCAGCAAACTCAACGCTGCCTGAACAATTCCTTCACTCCTTCACTCCTTCATTCCTTCATTCCTTCATTTCGCTAATTCGTTAATTCGCTAATTCGTTAATTCGCTACTTTGTGACGTTGTGACGTTGTGACGTTGTGACGTTGTGACGTTGTGACGTTATGATTTTGTGACTTTATGATTTTGCACACTTATGCACTTTGCACCTTCGCACTTTTGTACCTTGGTACCGCCATCCCACTCAAGTGAGCGTACGTAAAAACGTAAATGCGCAAATACGTAACAACGCAAATGCGTAGGTACGTGGATACGCTAATACGTATTTACGTAGACACGGTCACCTCACGCAAAAGCACTCACACCCAGTAAAATCAGGCATCATAGTGCTCACCACGACCAAACCACTCAGGGTTTCTCCACTTAACACTCCACCGGCCAGCAAGAACTAAAACTTACGAAGGCAAAAATAAAAAAGCTACGCAGTATTGACTTAAAAGCCGCCTCCGACTTAGTCTAAAAAGCACTTGCCGAATGGCAATAAACTCTCGACCAAGATTAAAGCAATGCAATATTTGTGGCGCACTTCTGTGCCTAACAAATGCAAAAGCACGACTAGCTTGATCGAGAGCCCGACGCTCCTAGACGCTAAACTTTGACATTAAAAATCAGCCCCAATGGAGGCTGACGCCACCACAGAGATCATTTTATGAAGCGGATCGCATTAGTTATCGCCGTTGCAAACGCTCTAGTTGCCCTACGCAAAGTCTGGGAGCTATTTAAGCCATGAAACCCATGTAGTCCAAGTAAAGGACTCCCCCTTCTGAGACGCTAAAACAGAGAGCCCAAGGCATCTGGCTGCCAGTTCATGATCACCAACTCGCCGCTCACCTCAGCCTTCCCCTGTCGCTGGTTGGCTGTGGTGTAGCGGATGCCCAACGTCTCAAAATGGAAGCCATCAAACACCCGCCGGATATCGGGATGATCGTTGATACTGACCATCACCTTGCCTTTACACCGTCGCATGAAGTCGGCCATGCGCTCGTAGTTTTCAAAGGGGAAATCCACGCCATAACCGGCCGTCTGCCAGTAAGGCGGATCCATGTAGTGGAAGGTATGGGGACGGTCGTAGCGCTCAGCGCAGTCCAGCCAGGGCAGGTTCTCAACGTAGGTGCCGGACAGACGCTGCCATGCTGCAGAGAGGTTCTCCTCAATCCGCAGCAGGTTGATGGCCGGGCCGGTGGTGGCGGTACCGAACGTTTGCCCGGTCACCTTGCCGGCGAAGGCATGATGCTGCAGATAGAAAAATCGCGCGGCGCGCTGGATGTCGGTGAGGGTTTCGGGGCGGGTCATCTTCTGCCACTCGAACACCTGGCGCGAGCTGAGCGCCCACTTGAACTGGCGCACAAATTCTTCCAGGTGGTTCTGCACCACGCGGTACAGCGTCACCAGGTCGCCGTTAATGTCGTTGAGGACTTCAACGGGCGCGGCCTGGGGCCGCATGAAATAGAGCGCGGCGCCTCCGGCAAAGACTTCAACGTAGCATTCGTGGGGTGGAAAGAGCGGGATAAGGCGGTCGGCCAGGCGGCGTTTGCCGCCCATCCAAGGGATGATGGGTGTAGACATATAAAAGCAAGACCTTTGCTGTATGAATAAACAGTGCTAGGCTCGCTCCGCTTTGTGCACGAAGCAGGAGCCTTGGCTGGACTTGCAGGGACGATCTGCGGGGAAGGTGGCAGGGTAGGATGTTGACGCATCCTGCCCGGCCGCTCCTTTTACTTCGGTGTAGAGACTTCTTTTGCGTAGGCCTGACAGGCCCGTAGGGCGATCAATCCTTGATCGCCGCCATCGGTGATGCCGATAATTCGTTGAGCATGCGCTCGGTCAAGTTGGGCTCGACGGGTTGCATGAACCACGCCGACGGCGCCGGGAGTGGTAGGCACGTCGCAGCCACTGGCTGAATCCGTGGCGTCGAGAAGGACTGACAGCCGCACATCAGCAGTAGCAAGGCGGTCACGCAGTAGAGCCTGGTTGCGCTGGGCATCGGATAATTCCTTGATGTGTTGTTGGTCGGAGGCGGCCAGCTGCTGCTCGGTGGCCAGCCGCTTGTCTTGCTCGGCACGGGCCTGGGCTGCTGCGGTATTGCTGATCGCGGCCAGGTCCGCCTCGAACTGGGCGCCCTGCTCTGCCAGAACCTTCCGGAGGCGCCAATCCTGCACCTGCCACGCAATGCCGAAACTCACGGCCATGGCCGCCATGATCAGCAGCACCAGGCCGGCCAGCTTCTGCACGGGCGTCATGCCAGCACCCGCAATGCCGTCTGATACAGCGCCAGGCGATCAGCTGCGCCATTCGGGATCTTGCGCTTGCTGCCCGTGTTGATGAGGCTCCCGATGTTCTGGATGTCGCCGGCGTCGGCCAGCGTGTTCAGCCCGTTCACGGACCAGTACCAGGCCCCCGACAGCGCTGCATATTGCGGCTGCTCCAGCAGCTCGGGGTGATTAATCAGGTCGACGCCCAGGGCTTCACCGCACGCACGATAGTTGTCCTTGCCAGTAATCTGGATCAAGCCGCGCCCTCGGTAGATATAGCCCTCGCCCGACGCCTCAGCGCCATTGCCCATACGGCCGCCATAGACGGCATTCCCCATACGTGCCGAACTGCCCGCCAGCTCTGCGGCACGCGGCACCAGGGATCGCCAGCGGGAACCCGGGCTCGCGGCATTACCCAAGGCTATGATTCGGTCCGCTCTGTAGTTCAAGCTCTCGACCAGGCGCGTCAAATGGCCGGATTCATGCCCGACTTGGGCGATGAAGGCCGCGATTCGCTTGTGCGTGACGATGCCGTACTTGCTCATCGCAGTATTCAAGACACCGACAAAAAGCCCGGCTTGACGGCCAGCGTTCGGGAGGATCAACAGTAACTGCTGCAGGGTGATAGACATGTTTTCTCCAGGCAAAAAAAGCCGCCAAACGGCGGCGGTCTCTGGTTGAACGGGGGGTTCAGTGAGTCACGTCAAAGCTGTAGAACCTTGACCTCCTTGGTTTTTTTCGCCTTTTTACCCTTGGCCTTGGCCTTGCCCTTTTTGCCGCCATTGCACTCGACGGTGGTCGACCAGCCTGCCTGGGTGAATACCTGCTCAACTGAGTCGACCAGGTACTCGCCATCGATGCCGACCTTGAAGCCCGTGGCGTTTACCGACCGCTCGGCAAACAGATCGGTACGCCCAGGCATTTCAAGACGAACGCCTGCAGAAGATCGATTGAAGGCGGTCAGGCGGGCCTTAGCGGCCTGGGCCGCAGCGGTCTTGTTGGGGTAGATATGACGGTCTGTGTGCACCGCCGGCAGCCCGTCGGGCGCATCCGTGTTGTCCAGGCTGATCAGCTTCAGCTCACCGCTTTTCTTGTCCTGGTGCTTGGTGGCCACCGCCTTGTGCGTGTTGCGATCGCCTAAGCGGAACTGCCACCGACTGACATCGGCGGGTGTGATGGTGACGGCGCCGAAGGCCTTACCGCTCGCACTGGTGCCGCCGTCGCGTGTCATGACAATCAACTTCCCATCGGCCACCTTCGCCGTGCAGTCGTGCTGCTTGGCAATGCGGGTGATGAAGTTGAAATCAGACTCGCTGAGCTGGTCAGCCCGGGGCACGTTCGTGGAGACGTTGCACACCGGCGTCCAGCCGTTGCGTGCAGCCACGTCGGCAACGATCTTGGACAGTGGCACATCTTCCCAGCTACCGCTGCGTACCGTCTTCCCGGTACCGCGCATGTCACCGGCCTTGCCGCGCACAACGATGGTGTTAGGCGGGCCGGATATCTCGACCTCATCCACCATGTAACGGCCCAGGCGCACCATGGACGCCTCGGCATAACCCAGGTAAATCTCAATGCCGGCGCCGCGCTTGGGCAGTGCCACGGCGCTGTCGCGGTCATCAATGCGCAGCTCGAAGTCGTCAGACTCCATTCCGGGCTTGTCAGTGGTTTTCAGCAATAACAGACGGTCATTGATCAGCGCAGTAATGTCTTTACCGTCTGCAACGACGCGAAAGCGAGGGGTCATGGTTCACCCAGTTACCCCGCCAACGCGGGGGAATGTTGGCGGCCGTTACGCATAACGGAAGAAAAGGATAGCCAGGCCTGGCTAGTCCCAAAGCATCACAAGTTCTTCAGTGGGTGCCGGCATGTCCGGCAGGACAATCACCACACCAGCTCGGTACGGCTGAACCTCATCGGCCAGCCCCTGATTGGCATCGAGCACGGACTCCACCGTGCCGCTCAGATGGCCGTAGTAGTTGTGACAGATGGTGTCCAACAGATCACCGTCAGACGTTCTGCATGTCGTCGCCATAGCGTACAAACTCCAGGGTAAAGCCTTGCTTACGCGGGATGCCGCCGCCCAGCAGCGCGCTTTGTTCTTCCTCGACACTGGTCATGCACCAGGTGCCCAACACGTCGCCGTAGCCGGTGGTCAGCGTCATGGGCTGCAACTTGCCCCCCAGGGTTCGCAGGGTGTCCAGTTGCTTGATGCCACCCCTGAAGCCCGGGAAGATGGCGCCCTTCAACGTCAGCTTTTCGTCACCCATACCGATAGCTTGCTGGGCTGGTCGACGCGTCAGGCGCTCCTGAGAGGCCCAGCGGAAAGCTGTCGAGCGCCGCAATTCATCGAAGGCCGCCGTGTCCAGGTTGAAGAAGTACGGCTGCTGTTTCGGATCACGCGGCTGCATGATCATCAGGTGCGGGAAGGGTTTCACCGCCTCCGGCGCCGGTGTGGCATCAGCAGCAAAGGCCCCAGTCGGGAGAATGCCCGACAGCGAGGGGCTGACCTTGCCGGCGATGTTGTTGATCGCCGTCGCCGCCCGCCCCGCCTGTTCCTTCAGCGCACCCAAGCGCTCATCAATCTGAGACGCCGCCCGGGTGGCTGCGCTGTACACCGAGACCACCTGGCCAACCTTCGCCTGGGCCGCCGTCACCCCACGCATAACGCGCTGAAGCTTTTCGCCAACGGCCGGTCCCACAAACGGAATGCCTTCCAACTCCGAGGCCGCGCCGCTGAGTTCACTGATCGCCCCGTCTACCGGCGCGATCATCCCATCCAGGCTACGGCGACCAGTCTCACCCGCCGCCGCCAGGGACTTCACGCTTGATTGCAGCTGCTCCATATAGCCCATATATCCCCCAGGTCAAAGATGCGCTTCGTCGTAGAGCTTTCGGCTTTCCAGCTGTTGAGTGATTTCGCGCTGTTGCTGTGCGATGTATGGCTGAAGCTCACGGGCGAGCTGCGCCGGATCCTTCACATCGCCCTGCACGGTCACCTGAATCGGCGCGCTGATATCGACCTTTTGCTCGATCTTCGGCGCCGGCGGTGTCGGCGGTACCGCCATCAGCGACACAGCCGCTGGGGTGCTCGAGGCCGGTTGTGACGCCAACGAGCGCACCACATCGCCCCCCACCGGCCCTGGCACCTTGACGGCTCCAGGCATCAACAGAGAGCCATCACCTTTAGGCGCGAAAGACGTCGCGATATCGCCTAGCACAGGCGGGATGTCTTTGCCGGCATTGACCATCATCAGCGGACCGGCATCGGGCATTTTCTTCAGCCCATCGTCGCCGCCGAAGAAGGACTTACCCAAATATCCGCCCAGAGCGTCGCCACCCAGGCTGCCCAGGTAGGCACCCAGCAACCCACCGACAACCGTGCCGATTATCGGTACCGCTGAGCCAATCGCCGCACCGGCCGCAGCGCCGGCAAGCGTGCCTGCCAAGCCCCCTGCAGCCTCGCCATAGCCTTCGGCTTTTTCATCGCGGGTCGTGGCGTTGTCATAGGTATCTTTGATCTTGTAACCAGCCTCAATGACCGCCAGGGCCGCAGGCAGCTTGGCGCCCTTGGGTAAGCCCAAACCGCGACCACCCGCCTTGCCGCCCCTCCTACGTTTGCCGCTGCCATCTACACCACCATCCAGGCCGCCCAAGCCACCTGCTGGCAGATTGGTGACGATTACCTTTTGCGGTATGTTCGGATTGCCCATCAGCGAACCACGGCCGACGTTCAGCAGGCCCTTACCGATCTTGAGCGCACTCAGCGAGGCGCCCAACGTGACTGCGCCTGCAGCAACCGCAGCAATCACCGCCGTAACTGGCTGGTACTTGTTAGCCAGGTCAGCCAGCGCATAGCCAACCTTGCCGAGGCCGTCCGCAACCTTATCGGTCAAAGGCCGCAAACCATCACCCAGGCTGATCATGGAGGCTTCCATGCCCGCCGTGGCCTCCGCCCATCTGCGGTTGGACGTTTCGCGGGCCTTGGCGGCGTCCGACTCGATCTTGGTCTTGCCGTCGGTTTTCTCGATCGTGACCATGTCGGCCTTGATCTTGTCGCCGTATTTGATCTGCGCGAGCAAACCCGCACTGGAGCTCTGATCGCTGACGATGTTGGCCAGGCCAGCGGCTTCAGTCAGGGCCACCATGGCCTGCTGTTCCTCGGCGCTGCCGTCCGCTGCCGCCTTAATCTTGGCCTTGAGGGCCTCGATCTTCTTGGCCTTCGCCGGATCCTGACGCTTGATCATTTCCTGGCTGAGCATGATGAACGCATCAACCGGGTTGGCCGCCTTGCCGCTTTTCGTCGCGGCCAGGATTGAGCCGGCCAGGTCGTAACCTTCCTTGGCAAAGCGCTCCTGGCTGGTACTGCTGATCACCGCGTTCAACAGGTTGCTCATGTTGGTCGCAGCGGCGGCAGAGTCCTGCGTTTGCGAGTATTGCGACTGCAAGCTGGCACCCAGAAAGCGCACCGCCTCCGGGCCTTCCATGCCCAGGCGCTTGATGTTACCGAGCATGGACGGCAGATACCGAGCCATGTCCTTAGGACCGAAGGCGCCGATATCTCCAGCTGCAGCGACCTGGCCCAGCATGCCGGCCATGTCCTCTTTCTTAACCCCGGCCTCCTTGAAAGAGTTGATCAAAGTGGCGATGGTTTCGGCTTCCATGCCCTGCCCATCGATCAGATCGGCAATCTGGCCGGCATAGGCACTGGCTTCTTGCCAATCAACGCCCTTTTCGATCAGACCACCCACCGCCTTGGCGAGCAGCTGACGGCTCATGCCTTTGTCGTCCGCAATGGTCGAGACCATCGCGGCCATCTTGCCTTCGTCATCTGTGCCGGCTGTGTGCGCCCACAGCGACATCTGACGGACCTGCGCTTGGTAGTCGCCGGATATCTTGGTGGGAATAGCAACCGCCGCTGACAATGCCGTTGCCTGACCGAGCGAACTCTTCAGCCCCTCTTTGCCCTGCTTAATTTGAGTGTGGCCGAGCGCCTTAAGCTCAGCCCCACGGGCCACCTGACCCAATTTCTGGTACTCGTTACGCAACTTTCCGACCTCGACGCCCTGATCCTTGAGGGTTCTGAGGTTGGTCTCCAACTTTTTCAGCAGGCCATCTGCAGAGGCAGAGCCGGTGTCATGGGCTTTTCTCCACTCATCACGCAGGCGGATGGTGTCGCCAATGGTGCTTTGAAGTACCCGGGCCTTGGTGCCCTGGTCACTGAGTTTCTTGATGCGCCCTTCAACATCCTTGAAGGCAGCGCCGACGGTCGAACTGATAGCACCGCCGATGACGACGCCAAGCGCCAGGTTGTTCGCCATGGGGTCACTCCGAAAAGGTCCAGGCGGCTCACTCCTTGAGCCACCAGATCATCGTTGAGAAAGACATAGACTCGATCTCGCTGGCCGAGAAAGACATTTCCCGGGCCAGCCGCTGAGCCAGCTTCCTCTGTATTTCCTCGTTAAACCCGGTCTTCGCGCACCAGGCGAAAATAGGCGGCCTGCAGGCGTGTGTAATCACGCACGCTCAGGTCCCCCAGATCGTTTGGGCCCGCATCCGTCAGGCTGGCGAACAGGATCATTTCGCTTTCCTCCTCATCGTGCGGGGCAGCTTTGGTCGCGGCACGAACCTCACGAACGGTAGGGGAACGCATGGTCAGCTGATCAGTTTCGATCTGATTGACCTTGACAGTTTTGGACAGTTTGATGGTTGCCGAGTCAGCGGTGATCGTCAGCCATTCAGGGATTTTTTCGATGTCTTTAGCCATGGGTATTTTCCTTACAAGCCCAGATCGCGGCGCACGCCAGCGAGTTGGTCAACGCCGTTGATGACGCGAACCGCGTTAACAGGATCAATTTCAAACATACGCACACCAGCGACTTCCAGCTTGTAGTAACTGACGCTGACCGCGTACTTGAATTCAGCGTCGCCGCCCGGCTTCCACTCACCAGGGTCCAGCTCCGAGACCATCCCGCGAATGGTGGCGACGACTGCGGTAGTTGCCCCCTTCTGTCCCTTGAACGAGCCGCGGAATACGGCGTTGAACGCGGTCTGATCAGCCAGGCCAAAGAACTTCATTGCCTCACGGCGCACACCTTTGGTGCTGAAAGACGCCTCCAGCTTTTCCATGCCCTGGTCCATATCGATGGGGGCATCCATGCCCCCGCCCTGATACTCGCCGGTTTTGATTTTCAGCTTGGGCAAGCTCAAGGTGGGCACGTCGCCGGCGAAGCTCATGCCGTCGACAAACATGTTCATCATGAACAGCGTTTGGGGAATCATGGACATTGCGAAGCCTCCTTAGGCTTTGGTTTCGATGACTTCGGTGATCCACTGATTCGTGACTTCAACGAGGAAAGTGGGGTTCTCAGCCGGCGGCACGTCCGTGAAACGGATGCGCCAATAGACTTTGCCCTGCTCCAGCTGACTGGCAGTGTTCAGCTCGTCGTCCGGGAACACTTCGAAGTTGATCACCGCGCCCTGCTTTTTCAGGTCGCGCATGAAGTTCTCCAGGCCTTCGGTCACATCGCTGACGTAGGTCTTGGTGATCGAGCGGTCAACCGCCCACTTGTGCCCGTAAAGGATCGCGTCCATGACGATGTCCTGCGTGCGCACACGCGTGACGAAGGCCCACTTTGGATCGCTGGAACAGGTGCGGTTGCCCCACAGTCGGTAGCCGTCGTCACGGATAATCGTGGTGATGTTCGCGTTGTTCAGCAGGTTGGCCCGGCACGTTGCATCGCCGTCCAAAAACTCAATCGGGCGCGTGGTACCGGTGATGCCGACAAACTCCTTGTTCGACGGCGAGGCCCAGAAGCCGTATTCGTTATCGGTCCAGGCAAACAGACCCGCCACCCAGGCGGAGGCCGTGGCATCAATGGTCTCGCTGAGAACGGTGTCCCAGGTCTGCACGCCCGGGTCGACCAGAAAAACGCGCTTACTGCCGAAGTTTTCGGCATAGGCAATGGCCGCCTCATCGGTGGTGTTAGGGCCATCAACGATGGCCAGGCCGCGCAACTTGCCGGCGAGTGCATCCATCGATGTGGCGACCGCCTGGGTCGCGCTGTGACCTGGGGCAATCAGCAAACGGGGCTGAGCATTGAAACGGCTCTTACCGTCCAGCAGCGCCTGCATGCCAGTACGCTGACCGTCCGCCAGAACGCCGCCGATGATGGCCGATGTCTGCAGGGCTGGAGTTGCCAGCTTCTCGACTCCGCACGCCACGATCACCGCCTTGGCGCGCATGTAGATCGCCTTGATGGATTTGGTGATCGCCGCGTCTTCGCCCCAGGCCGCCACCGCCTCGCTTTCGCGGGTGATCAGCAGCACCTGGTTAGGCTTGGCCGTCACCTTCGGCCCCGGTGTGAAGGTGTCGCACAGACCGATGATCGAGGACGACGGCAGCGAGATAGTACGGGCGCCGGTGTCCACGTTGGTGACGGTCACACCGTGAAAGAAACTCATAGGGCAATCTCCAGAAACGAAAAAGCCCCGCATAAGCGAGGCTGTGGGATGTTCGTGTTATGGGTAACGGAAAAGAAAACGCCGTCAGTGCGAGGCGTTATTGGGTCTGTTCGGCGATCCAGGCCGGCGCTACGGGGCGATATTCGCTAGCAGGGAAGGCCGGCGATTGTGGCCAATCGCGCAGCGCCTGCATGTGCACCAGTAGCTCGGCGAACTGATCATCCGATAGCGTGGTACTGCCACCAATTTCTTGCTGGTCACGGTGCCGCTCGCGCAACCACATGGCCGATTGCAACTGAGCATCCCGCCACTCTCGTTCTTTCGCCGAAACATCGACAGGCGTCTCCACGGGCTCCGAAAGCACAGGCACACCTTTATCGTTCAACGTGATCACCTTCCCCAATGACTCACCCAGCATCAATGCTTGGTGATGCTCAAGAGAAATTGGCACCACGTCCGCCGGCATCTGCTCTTTTCGGTAGATCACCGCACTGAAAAAACCAGGCGTGGACGGACTGTAATAAATATCCATTCTATTCCTACCGATTAATAGCCAATGGCAAACCAGCGAATTTCGCCAGCTGAACTTGTGTAGTTGTTTTGTACGCGAATAACGGATTTCGAAATGATCGATGATCCAGGGCTATAGGCACTGGTCGACGTCATATTGTCGAAAGCGTTGGTTGCCCATACGGACAGGGCGGCAGTCGGAAATGCAACTGGTAGGGTCACATCACGCGTAGGGCCAAGGCCACTCCCGGCTCTACCCACATCAGAAGCCTGCCCCCATTGGAAGATGAAACCACCCAGCCATGTGGGAAAAACAATGGCCCCGTTAACCCCCTTAATGAACTGGAACCCAAAACGCATCTTCTTTGGCGTCACGATCGTGGTGTCATCAGCGCCCGCATCCGTCTGAATCTGGGTCGCGACCTTTGCCGTTCCCTGATTGATTTCCGTCGCGTGCGCCGCCAAAGGCACCAGCGCCGCAACGTCGATGTTTCCCTGATTGATAGGCGCATTCCAGGCTTTGATACACCACATCACCGCTAAATTTCGACCGCGCGTTTCTGTCGAAGTACGAACCGTGCGCGAAGCATCGAAATTCAGAGTTGCCGCCATTTGAGTGTTGATAGCATCGCTAACACCAGAAGACGTCCTGTACGTGACCCCAAATGCACCAGTTGCAGCGAGAGTACCTTCACCAAGAAACTGGTAACCGCCACTCGGGTCTGCCGCAACGTTGCCGACAATGTTCTGCACGGTATCGAGCTGCGCGCTACCGATTGCCCGACCGACATCTACCCCCCGCCCATGGTCCCAACCCCGCAGGAACTCACCACGCGACTCGGGCAGTCGAAAGTTTCCGCCGCCCTCATCGCCCTTGTTGAACGTACCACCCAAGAACGTCGCAAGGTCTGGATAAGCCGACTCACTCTTGACGCTACCATCCAGCTCCAGAAAGCCCGGCGCGACCTTGTCCACGGGAAACCCGATCATCGAGCCGACGGGAAGCGCCGAAGCCTGGGCGATCATGGCCGTGATTTGGTCCTTGGTATACGTGTCTGTGATGCCATACCCGGCCAACGTGGTCGGGTTAGATCCAGACACGAAGACTCCACGATCATTGACCGTGACCTTTGTGTAGGTGCCAGCTGGCTTGTTTGCCGGCAGAAGGCCGTTCACCGACTCATCGACATACTGCCGGGTTGCCAGGACCACCGATGGATCGATTTTCAACTGAATGTTCGAGGTGCCACTGGTGATGATGTGCATCCGCACGACCTGGTTACGCCCCGACCCTTGAGAGAGCAACGGCTTATAGCTCGGCGGCACATTAGCCACCGCGCTAAACACACCGTCCTTGTCCTCCAGGGCGAGCTCGCGGATATGCCAGCCGCCCACGTCGGGCGGTAACACCACCTCAGCAATCAGCACATTGGCGTCAGTGGGAGAAACCCGAAGCTGATTGAGCTGCGCCCGGTAGACCTGATTGATCAGCTTCGTTTGCGTCGGGCTGGGCACGGGATCGGCGCCGTTGGCGTCACCGATCAACATGTAGCGCGGCTCCCACGGAACGCCAAGCGCATCGCAGTTGGTTTTCTTGGCGGCCCCCAGCGTGGTGATCATGCCGCCGAAAATAGAGTTTTTATCAACCATGTGGGTACACATCCAGTTCGTCTAGGGTGTATTCGCTAACGCCCGTATAGCCCTGAATCACTACGTCGATATCGGGGTTAGTCCAGGGGTAAACGTCGATCTCGTCGCCGTCATAAACAGCGAAGCCGGTATAGGCGTCCAAGCGCGTTTCAAGCGTGATGTCGAGCCCGGTCATATGCCGGCTCACGGGCTTGGCGTCGTCAATCAGGCGCTCGAGCTCGCTGAACATTTCTTCAGTGATGCCGGTATCGAGTACGCCAACCCTAAGGGCGAACGTCGCCGGCGGGCCTTCGGGCACCGTCTGCCACCACTCGATCACCTCCAGCAGGTAGCCAAGCGGCTCCACCACACGGCGCAGTGCGCCAATGGTTCCTTTGCGGGAGTGGATGTAAAACGAAGCCCGTATGGCATTGCGCTTGGCTGCCTCCGTCCAGCGGTCGTCCCAGCGATCAACAGACCAGGCCCACGCAAGGTGAGGCAGCAAATGAACGGGGCACGTCGTAGGGTTGTAGAGAGAGCGCAGCGGGATCACGGTTCGATCCGCGCTCGCCGCCTCAATCGCCCGTTCCAGCTGAGTGCTATTGATCGGCAGTAGGCTCTTCATGTCACTCCCCCAGCTTGACGCTGTAGCCCGTGCAGAACGCCGCCTGTGCCTGCGTGGGAGCAAGATCCTGCCAGTCGATCAACTCAACGCGTGAAACCCCTGGAACGTGCAGTTGCGCGTCTACAGCGGAACGCGCCACCTCGACGCCAAGGCGTTTGCGCGGGTTGACCCACGCAGCGAGGCGCCTTTCCGCTTCGGCCAGAGCGACAGCGCTTTCAGGGCCTGGGCCTTTCATGTGCAGCACCGCGTCAATGCGATACGGCAGCACCTGGGCGCTTTGCACCGTCAACCGGTCGCCCAACGGCCGAACGTTTTCGTCATTGAGCGCACGGGCTACCACGGCCAATAACTCAGGGCCTACCGCTCCATCCCCCTCCAACCCCAGCACCGTTACCGTAACGCACGCCGGCGACGGGCTTTCCGCCGACGCATCCGCCACCAGGGCAGACGCATTGCGCGCATGCAGCTTGTAGCTGTTGCGCGGCCCCGCCGTGGTCAGGCCCTCATAGGCCAACTGGATCCGTTCGCGGTAGGCATCGTTGCCTTCTGTGATCTTCTCCACCGGCGGCACTGCGCGCAGGTCTTCCGCCTGGATCACCAGGCGCGGCGTGTTGACGTTCGCACCCAATTGATCGAGGTCACTACCAATCGCATGCGCGAGCAGCAACGCCTTGGCGGCATCGTTGACCCGGGCGCGATCGCCAATGCCCACATAGGCACTGACCTCCAACAGCTTGACCACTGGATCGCTCTCGAGCGGCGCACTCCAGTTGTCGCCCATGAATCCCCGAAAGACACTGAGCCTTTCTGCATAAGCATCTTCAAAGTCCAGGGGCTCAAGCACGTCCGGCGCCGGCAATTCCGACAAGTCAACGATACTCATACACTTACCTCTAGCAGTACGTTTTCGCCCTCGTAACTACCGGTGACTTGGATTTTGATCAGTCCGCCCACGACAGAGACGGCCTGTACGCGCTCCAGCTCCAGGCGAGGCTCCCAGCGGTCTAGCGCCCTGCTCGCCTCAGCCTGAACCGCTCCCTTCCAGCCTTCGTTTACTGGCAGATCCACGTAACGGCGCAACTTACTGCCGTACAACGGCCGCTCCCGACGGCTTCCCAGCGGGGTGCTTAGAATGTCCCCGATGCATTGCCGCAAATGAGCAATACCCGAAATGGGCTGGCCGGTGTGGCGGTCCATTCCGATCATTTAGTTCACTCCTGCAGCAGTTCGAATTCCTCATGGGCCTTGAGGTACTCCAGCGCCTCGGCGTCCGTTGCCTGTACCGACACCTGCGCCTTGAGAACTGCCAGAGTGCGGCCGCTGTCGGGCAGGATCAGGGTGCGAGAGGTATAGAGCTTGTCGCGGAACGTTGAGCCAGACCCAGCGCTGGCAACAGGTGTTTCAGAAGTCTTGGCCATGGTTTCCCCCGGGCACAAAAAAGCCCGCACGCGGCGGGCCTGTGAAATTGAACGACTAGTGTTTGTGGTTAGCGCTGTTGCCGCCGGCGTCGATGATCTTGCCGGCACTGGTGATGTCCTTCACCGCATGCAAGGCGCCCTGGACCGCTACGTTTTTCGTGACGGACAAAGAACCTTCAATGGCAACGTCTGCAATCAACTTGACGTTGGCCGTCGTGACCGTCACCGCGTTATCCGTAACAAGCGCCTCAGTCGCCCCTACCTTGATGCGAACGGTACCCGTGGGCAACGTGATCGAGTAGCTGTTGGCCTTCCAGTCGTAGACCAGAGAACCACCATCATCAAATCGCCAGACCTCGACGTGATCCCGGTTATCCGGTGGAGCACCGGCGCCGCCATATAGCCCAGGTACAAACGTACCCATTCCGGCTTGGCCGCTGGGGTTGAACAGGATCCCCTGCTCGCCCAGGCTCGGCGCACGCCAGTGTCGAGCCTTCCCTGCCGCCTGGCTGTGCCAGCGCACCCAGGCACTCACCCACTCACCCGACTTGACCCGCACGGCCGGGGCCATCAAATCCACCCCGACCACCACACACGGCATCAACATGGCCGCGATCATCCGGTCATGCTCGCCCGTCTGATAACTCATGGCGCGCCCCCTGGAATGTCAATGGCCGGGTACGCTTCAAGGTTCAGTCTAAGCATGCTGGGCTTCTCTTCAGGGAAAGGCCAAACCTCAACCCCCAAATAGACTTGGTGAGTCCACTCGACTACCCACACAACATAGCCATCCAGCTCAGGCTTGGTCCAATCCTGAGTGGCTCGCTCAAATTGCGCGACGTTGATCTCCAGGCCCCAGCTTTGCTGTCGGAGCAGCACCGCCAACTGCGACACCAGGTGTACAGCTTGCTCATGGTGATTGGCTTGTATCGGGTCAACAATGATCCGGGCCTCAAACTTGCAGACCAGGCTGGATTCGCCAGTACCGATATCGATACCCGGTTCAAACTCAGCCATTTCGAGAAAAACAGACGGCAGTGGAATGCCTTGGTTTTCCTGTATATCCGGCCAAAACACAACCGCCTTGATGCCCGACAGATGCTCCGTCAGGTGTTGCTCGATAGCCTGGTACAGCTGACTCAGGCTGAACGGCTCATCGGACATTGGCGCTCCCCTTCAGATACTTCTGCAGTTCGTAGTTGAGCTCTTGCTCAAGGACAACCAGCAGCTGTTCATCGGCGCGTTTGATCCACGCCTCAAAGTGCGGCCGGGCTTGCTCCAGCGATACCTTGGCTTTCGCCAGAGGAAAGCGGTTGTCGTTTTCCTCAACGAAACCACTTCGCCGACGGCCCTGAGTCGCCTCAGGGTAATCATCGCTGTTGAAGTGCTTGCTCGCAGTACGGATCCAGATATCGGCGCTACCGCCGTACACCTGCTTGTAAAATGCACCCTGATACCGACGCCCCGCCACCGACACACCCCGGCCGGTCTGACGCACCCGACCGATGCGGCTGGCCTCAATCGCGTTGAGGCCGAACCACAGCTTGCCGCGCATCGCACCGCCGCTGGTGGGGTAAGCCCGCAAACGTTGCCGGACGGCGCCAATGGCGATGCGCTCTTGCTTACCCACTGCCCTGGCGATGTGGGTACGCAGCCACCCAAGGGTTTTGTTGATCGCTCGCCGCTGTGCAGCAGCTGCTGCCTTTGGCACCAGCCGCCCGAAGTCCTGAAAGCGCTTCAGGTCTGCCAGTGACGGCTGAATGTTGATCAACCCACCGTCGCGTTTTTGCTGGGCGTAGCTGCCGACACTCATGGACGCTTCCTCAAGATCAGGGCCACCAGGCCGTCACCACCAGGCTCCAGCTGCAGCAGGTCATATTCCCCGCCGCCGTCCAGGACCGGCAGATCGACAGTGACGCGCAGGCCTTTGATCAGGCCGTCCGAATCACGTACGCGGATCTCAAAGCGCGGCTCTCGGATGGCCGTTTGGGTCTTGCCAAACTGCGGCGACTTCCATGGCGCCATGAACATGCCCAGCACCGGCTCGGTGCGACCTTCGATCTGGGCGGAATCGCCCAGGGTTTCGAAGACCACGTCGTCGATGTCCTCGATCAGATCGCGAAACGCCACGATCAGAGTTCCAGCAGGATCTGCGCCAGGGGACGCGTGCACAGGTGCAGCGGGTTGGACTGGGCTTCACCTGCTACACCCTTGTTGAAGGGCAGCGGCTCGATCTTGCTGTAGTACGGGATGCCTTGGGTGTTGACCGTTTCCATGTAGTCAGCCGGTGCGAAGGACGAAATGTACAGATCAGGAACACCTTCGGGAATCAGCAGAGCCTTATCGTCATGGACGAACGAAATGCCGGCCACCTTGCCGCGATAGCGCTCCCAGACGATCCCGCCGAACTCGAAGCTTTCACGGGCATCGCCGCGCAATGCCGCAGCCTGCTGGGTATTGAGGTAGGTTTCCTCCACCGACTTGTGGGTGATCAGTTCGTTCCAGAACGTTTTCCCGCAAAGAGCACGGGACCCCGTGCTGGTGATGCTTCCAAGCGCATCCTCCTGCATATCAAGCGCTTCACCGCATTTAACTCGAACCTTCGTGTCGGGATTATTCAGTTCCATTCGTAGCTTTTTGCGGGATACACCGAAGGTTTTGTAGATATCCAACAACACCGTCTTGCCATCGGCATCCAACACTTGGCCGTTCAAGGCTCCCATACGCTGGAATTCGTGAGTGGCATCCAGTTGACGGCGAGCCTTTGCCAGACGCTTGTTGACCACATCCTGTACAGACTGCAACTCGGTACGCGAGCCAAAAGCGCGAATGCCCTGGATCTCATCAGCCTTGATGGTGAATCGTTCCGGCAGGTGCACGGTGTTGAAAGGGATCAAATGACGCTTGGTCGCGCCGACCACCAGGCCAGAGGTACCGCGTTCACCCGCTGGCACCAGGGCCAGGGTGTCACCGTCCTTCTCGATCTGAACGGTGATCGTGCTGATGCCCTCTTCGCGAAACAGACCCAGGCTGCTGATGCGGCCCGGCAAGTATTCCTGATCATTGATTGCAGCGGTCAGGGAGGAAACGCTGAACGCGTCATCTTCAAAAATGGCGATATCGGCCATGGGTACTCTCCAGAAACGAAAAATCCCGCACTTGGCGGGATGAAAAAACAGGGTGATCGTCTTAACGGACGATGATGTGATTAACGCCCAGGGCCTTCTCGGCGGCGGGATCGAGGCCGGTCAAGTGCGCTTCGCTGACTTCGGCGAGCCGCACAATGGCACGACCCCGCCTTACCACATCCGATTCGCCCAACGGCCCGTAGAGGATCGCGATGGCATTTTCAGTGCCATCCTCTGCAGTAGGCTTATACGGCGCAAATTCGCTGGTTGAGGTGATCAGGCCCAGGATCTGGCCTGGTTCGAGCGCGGCGCCGGCGGCGACATTGATCGCTTCGCGGGAAATGTTGCCAGCACCCTCGGACAGCAGGAACTCGCCTGCGTGCATCGATTCAATTTTCATGCTCTTGCTCCTTTCGAGTTTCCGTTCTGAGCCGCCTGACGGGAGCTCCAGATTGCGTGGGTGTCGACCTGCTTGGCCTTGACCGTGGGTTCAGGGTCATTGTCCAGCGGCAGGCTGTTGTTGATTTCAAAGCCGCCGCCACTGCCCACCAGCTTGTCGAACAGTCGCGCCCTGACTGCAGCTTCGTCCAGGCCAGCCGTGATGAATTCACCGGTCAGCTCGGGCAGTCGTGCGGCAACGCACAAATCGTGCAGGGCTTTTGCATTGGTCAGTGCCGCCTGGATTACCGCTTCGCTTTCGAGCTTGGTGGCGGCCAGCAGTGGCTCCACCAGGTTGCTGATGCCCGTCGCCGCACAGCCTTGCGTGACCATCAGCGCCAGTTTTGCCGCGTCCACCACGGGAGCCGGCGCCGGTGGATCGTTTGGCTCTGGCAATTCCACCTCTGGCTCTTCATCGAGCTGGGCGAGCAGTTCCGGCGGAGCATGCTGAAACCGCTGCAGCACACTGCCCTGGCCGAGGCAGGCACTGACCTTGAGGCCATCCCCCACTTCATCGGCCAGGCCAAGTGCCACCGCCTCGTTGGCCGTGAGCCAGGTTTCAGCGTTAACCATGCGCCGAAGCTCGGCCTCGTCGATGTCCGGCGCCTTGGCCTTGTAGGCCGCGATGATCGCTTCCAGCGTTTGGTCCAGTACATCTGCAACGCGACGGAAATCTTCCGCATCGCCACCGGTGAAGGTGTAGGGGTTGTGAATCATCAACATCGCGTTGGCAGCGATCACCACCCGGTGAGCGCCACAGACCG
The DNA here is from genome assembly GCF_002859085.1 of Pseudomonas sp. QC2. Lineage (NCBI taxonomy): Bacteria > Pseudomonadati > Pseudomonadota > Gammaproteobacteria > Pseudomonadales > Pseudomonadaceae > Pseudomonas > Pseudomonas sp. QC2. The sequence continues at coordinate 550,708 of NZ_PKKS01000023.1, read as the reverse complement.
CGACACTGGCCGCGCTGGCCGCCAGGGCATCAATACGACCGGTGCAACGCTCGCCCAAGCGCGACAGCGCGTTGTGGATCGCCAGACCGTCAAACAGGTCACCGCCGATACTGTTGAACGCAACAATCACCGGTGACTCGCCGTCATCCATGGCGCGCAGATCCTGCACGAACTGATTGGCGGTGACGCCCCAAGCGCCGATCTCGCCATAAACGAAGATCTCGATATTGCGCTGCTCGGCTTCGCCGCTGGCCTGGAGCGTGTACCAGCTTTTGTCCGCGACGCTTACCTGCTTACCAGCTTTGTCGTAAACGCGAGGTTTCGCTTTTTTGCTCATGGTTGTTCCTTGTCATCAATCGTCTCGATGGCTTCAAGAGTCGTGTAGTTGAGGCCGAGGCCCGCGGCTCTAGCGAGATCGGCGGCGTTTTCTGCGTCGACCGTTTCCGCGTCGTAGCCGGTTCGAAGCACCATCTCGCTGCGCGACGAAAAGCCCGCCTGCACCTCCATGCGTCGCGCCTGTACGTCCTGTACCGGCTGGATGTAGGCCCAGCCTTGCGGTACCCAACGGGTGCGCAGGTATTCGCGACGGCGTTGCGCGTAGTCCTCAAGCACCAGGGCGCCGGACAACACCGCCATGTCCATCCAGGCCGCCCGCACCGGGCGGCAAAGTTGGTGCACATACACACCGAACTGCAGTTGCTCAAGGCGCCGCCGGAACTCGTTGAGTACCACCCGCAACGCACGATCATTGACCTCGCGCATGTCGCCGGTGAGGATCTCGTAGGGCGTGCCCGAACCCGCCGCCGCAGCCATCAACTGCTGCCGCATGAAGTCCGGGTAGTTGTTGCCAGCGTCCGGTGGCTTGGAGAACTCCACCTCTTCACCGGGCCCCAGCTCCTGCATGGTGCCGGGTTCCAGGGCGACCATCGGCGTGAAGCCGTCGCGATCAAGGACCAGTGGCATACCTGTAGTGGGATCGCGAGGCTGCTGCATAGCCTCCGGTGCCGGGCGCTTGATAAAGCCTGCAAATAGGTTCGCCACTTCCTGCCGGAACAGCACCGCGTCGTCGTAGTTGTCCAGGCTGCGCAAGCGCTTCAATACAGGCGCCAAGCGCGGCACACCACGCAGTTGCCCTGGCTCCATTGGTTCAAAGATGTGCAGCACCTGTGTTGCCGGTACGCGCACCAACTGGTTGTAGCCAGCGGTCAACGACGACGAGTCGCGGGGATGCGATAGGTACATGTAGTACGCCACACGCTTGCCCGCCGGATTGAACTCGATACCGGCGCGGATCACGTTGCCGTTTTTGGCCATCTCGAATTTATCGTGAGGGACAAATTCAGGGGCCAGCGCCTGCAGTTGCAGCGGCACTGCCAAACCTTCGCTCGGGCTGCGGGGTCGCAATCGCACAAAGCACTCACCAGCCGTCTCCACGGTGCGCGCCACCAGGGCCTGCATGCCGTAGAAGTCAGTCAGCTCATCGGCATCCGCTTCATCCACCCAGTCGTCCCACAGCTGCTGCTTGAGCTTGCGCAGCTCGGCGTCGTCCGTGGTTGGCCTGGGCGTGATGCCGGTGCCGATCAGGTTGCTGACACGCTTGTCGATGACGTTGAACGCGTACGGATCATTGCGTACCGCCGCCCGCGAGCGAGCCCGTAGGTTGCGCAAGGCCGGGGTGTTGATGCTGTTGATGCCGTTGTCGGTGGCCTCCCAACTGGCCGAACGTCGGCCCTCACCGGCGCCTTCGTAACTGGCCTTGATGTTCGACGGCAGCAAGAATCCGTTACGGGTCAGCGTCGGATAATGTCGGGCCATTAGATTCCCTTTCCTCCGTGGGTAAGCCGGATCACGCGAGAACGCGGCCCGGCGGCTTGACTCAGCGACGTGCGGATCTCGTCGCGGGCCTTGAGCAGTTCGTCGATGGAGCGGTACTCCACCGTGCGGTCGCTGTAGCGCACGGTCTTTTCACCGCGTGCAATGGCGCGCTCGATGACTTCGAGGTGCTTCTGGGTAAACGACATATCAGCGTCTCTTCAGGTAACCGCTGGTGGTGCTGCGGCGTTGTGGGGGGGCGGCGGGTCGCGGCTGGGCCACAGGTGCTGCAGGTTGTGCTGCAGGTGCCGGTGCAGGTTGCGACTGACGCGCCGCAACCGGTGCTGGTGTTTCGTCAGAATCGACGCGCTCGCCTTGTACGGGCTTGACGCCCAACACATCGTCGAACAAACCGGACTGAGCCAGCGCTTGGCGTACCCGCTCCCAGTCGTGTTCTTGGTAGCGATTGATGCCCAGGTAATGCGCCATCGCCAGGCAGTACACCATCAGGTCGAGCGCTTCGTTGCGCTCGGCCTTGCCCTTGACCCACTCGATACGCTTGTAGCCTTTGACGTACCGGGCGACCTTGCGCTCGGCCACGCACTGGGCGAAGAACTCGTCCGGCAAGTCGTTGGCAAAGTGCAGCGAACCGGGTCCGTCCTCGAAGGCGTAGCGGTTGTAGATCCAGTCCTTCGCGGTGTCGGTACCGACAAACCACAGCTCGGCGCCACCGCGTTCGGTTTGGCCCTTCCAAGTCACGTCGACCATGGACGGCCGCTGAGCAATCACCGGTCTACCGGGCTTGCTCGCGCCTTTGATCGCGAAGATGTTTCGCCAGCGCCGCACACGGCAGAACTGATACACCTCGTCGGTGTGGTGACCGCCGGAGTCAACGCCCGTCGCCAGGATCGCCAGCGCGACACCGCAGGGATGCCGGTAGCGAACCTTGAGTTTTTCATCCAACACCGCCCAAGTGCGCTCATCGGCAGGGTCGCCCCAGATCACCTGGTGGTCGACCACCCAACGTTCCATGCCCACGCCGAAGCCCATCACCATCAATTCCAGGCGGTTGGCCTGGACGTCGACGGCGCCGGTCAGCATCAGCACGCCCACCGGCATACTGCCAAGGGTGTAGGTCTCCAGCCGTGCCCGAGCGATCAGCACTTCAGCCTTGGTCTGCTCTTGCGCGCTGTCCCAGACCTTGGCGAGACGGGTGTTGTAGAACACCTGCATCAGCCCCATGTCGCCCTTGGCCTGGGCCTTCTTGGCGTCTTCGAACTCCTCCGCAAGCGAGGCCCAGTCCTTCCAGCCAATCGGCGAGTAGAGCGCGTTCAGGTGGAAACCCACCGTTTTGCCATCGCCGCGACCATGGGCACGCCACTCACCACGGGCGAGCATGTCGGTCTTGTGATGCTCCTCGATCAGGACGTCACATTCAGGCGCGGCGCACTGGTAGTGAACCGTGCGGTAGTCCTTGCTGTAGAGCAGCCGCTCCCACTCCAGGACCTGCATATGCCCGCATGAAGGGCACGGCACGTAGTAGTAACGCTGGTCGCTGGACTCGAACAGGTCCGCGATCCGCGAGGCGCCTTTGATCGTCGGCGAGCTGGAAAAGTAGATCTTGGCATTGCGCCCGAAGTTGGTCGCCCGCGTTTCTGCCAGCACGATGGGATCACCCTCCTGGCCGACGTCATTCTCCCACCGGTCGACCTCATCGCCGTAGATGTAGCGTGCCGACAATTCGGATAGGTTGGCTGCCGAGCCCGCCGTGGTGACGTACAAGGCGCCGCCCTCGAACTCCTTGGTGTCCATGGTGTTGCGGGCGTCCCGTGAGCGACTGGCCGCTACTCGCTTCGACAGTTCTGGGGTCGCCTTGATCGTCTTGCTGATCCGCCCGGACACCCGCTTGGACAGGCTCAGACTGGGCAACAGCGCCAGGATGTTGGACGGTGCCATGTGGATAAGTCCGCCCATCCAATTCAAGGCGATCTGGGTTTTCATCAGCTGCGAGGCCACCATGGTGATGACTCGCCGGCAAGGGTGAGCCGGTGACAGGCAGCGCATGGGTTCGCGAGCGTACGGCGTCCGATCCGTGCGGTACTGGCCGGGCTCAGGGGCGCCGGTATCTCGCGGGATGCGCATGTACTCGTCGGCCCATTCGTCGATCCAGAGGTCAGGGTCAGGACGTAGTCCACGGAAATACGCCTCACGGTACGCACGGTCACCGTCAGGAAATTCCGTGGTCATAGGTCAGCTCGTTGTCATTGCTCGTTCAAGGTCGGTCGAGGACATGCGCTCAGCCTCTTCCAGTGATTTACGAAGTGTCGCCGCCAGGTGTTTCTCGATGTCCCAGGGATCGGTCATGGCTGCAACTTTGTGGGACAGCTGGGGCAACAGGCCGAACAGCTGGTCGCGCAGATGGCGCCCCGCGTTGTACGCCCCCATCTCGACAGCATCCCTAGCTACCAGTGAGCCCTGCGCCTTGTGCAGCTCGATCTCGGCCAGCTGCGCCAGGTTGTGTTCGCGCATGGCGCGAGCCTTCTGGAAGTCGTGGCCCTTGGCGCCGACAGTCATAGGCTGCGGCGGCGCAGCCGTGTTAGTCGGCTCGACCAGGGGGGACAGTTGGCTGTAAACGTCACGCTGGATCCGGTCCTGCTGGTGTCGAGCAGCGACGGCGGCCTTGCTGGGGTCGGCGGTTTCGACGATCAGCGCTTCAGTTGCCAGCACGTCGACCATCTTGCCGTCCGGCGACAGGACCAGGCGATTGTTGCCTTTGAGCCAAGTGATGTAACTGGGCGTCCTGCCGATGCGAGCCGCGAAAGCGCTTTTTGACAGAAAGAGTGGATCCGTCATAAGCCCTCCTTTTCAACGGCTTTTCAATGGAAACCTTTCAATTTCAATGGATTGAATTTCAGTAAGCTGGCAGCCCACCCGCTAACGCTTTCCCGCGGGTTTCATGCCCCGTGTCCCTCGAATACACCCAGGGTCCCCGGCGAATTTTCGGCGCTTCATTTTGGTGCGAAACGCTACAGGCCACGTATTACATGGCCTCCAGCGGATCACGCCTGACCACTGCCCGAGGGCGGCACATCGCATACGCCCAGGCGCTTGGCAGCCCAGCGTTCGTACAGGCCGATGGCTACATCGGCGCCGGCCATCGCAGTGAGGCAGCCGATGCTCCCCGCCGCCAGGACCGACATGCCCGAAGCGTGCAGCAACATCATGGTCGAAAGCCCGCAGACGACGCAGGCCCCGGATCGAAGCAGCAAGCGGCGAACCAATGACCAGCCGCTCACCCCCGCCTTGTCGGCCCGCCATGCTTCGCCGGAAATGCCGCCGATCAAGGACAGTAAGATCACCATCCAGATCGGCATCTCAATTAGTGCCTGCTGCTCGTTCGTCATCGCCCTACCCCATAAACGCAAAAACCCGGCGCAATGGCCGGGTTCAGTGTGGTGGTGTGTCCCGCTGCTCGCGGTCGCACCTATCGAAGATGACTACTTTTTACAGGTGGATTCCGGTGGCAGCAACCCTGTTTTAATGCCACCCGGCGAATGTCTGGTCTACGTCTAGGCAATGTCGGTGAATATCTTTATTTCGGCTTCCAGCGCCTCCGGCGCTGTCCTACCTGCCCCACTATTCAAAAGAGAGGTAGGACAGCTAGAGCCCGCTGAATTCGGGGCCTTGCCCTACTGCCCTACCTCTTTTAACTTTTTCTCGTGTAAAGAGAGAAAACTAAAAAAACGCATGCGCGCCAGCGGCGCGTGATGCGACGCGCTACGCTCATGTGTGCGTCGTGCGATATTAGGTAGGGAGGTAGGACAGGCCACGGAATGCGCGGCCTCCAGCAGTCCTACCTTGCAAATTTGAGGTAGGGCAAGGCCGGACAGTAAGACAGTTGTAGGCGCAAGTGTGCGAAAGGTCACGCAGCCTTCCCCATCAGCATGCCGGCAATGTGCAGGTGCGCTTCATGCAGGCGCTGATAGTAGGTATCGCGACTACACCCACAGTGGGTGTACTTCTGCGACAGGAAGCTTTCGTGGTTGCAGTAGTGTTCACGCACGACGACCGACAGCTGCGGCGGCAAGTGCTTGTTGACGATGAGCTCGATGTCGGCCGATTCATCTAACAGTACCCGACTGCCACGCGTGCCGCGTATCAACTCCCCTTTGCACTCCATCAGCATGGCAATCATGTTGCCGCCACTAGGCCCACCGGAGCCTTCCGGCACTGGCGAATGCAAATCCTGCGCCCAGAGCTTGAGCATTTCATCGATTCGCTTAATCAAAGCAAGGCTCCTCATCCCGTGCGGGCTCAACCTGCAGCGCTGATGCATTGCCCCAATGATCTGGCTTCTTGTAGGCGTATGGACGAATGCCACTTTTCGGCAACGGCGCCAGTCGCACCTTTCGCCATCCGAGTCGATGCATGATCGCACCGACACGCATCTGCTCAGGCTTTCCCCAGTGGCCGTAATCGAGTTTCAACGCACCAGCCAAAATATCCTCGCCGCTCGCCGTTGCGCCGATCTGAGATTCTTCCAACCACTTGACGACCGGACCTTCCCACTCGTCCACCACAAAGCGCGATTCCTGTGCCTCGGCGAATAGTGTCGACTCATCCCGATTGACCCACCAAATGTCACCGGACTGATAACAGAACATCGCTTCGGCCCAGAGCTGGTCGCGGACTTCGCGCAACTGTTCCAAATCGACCTTGGTACACGCGACAGGCCAGTAACGCCGGTTACCCGTGGCGTCTTTGAGATATTCGTCTTGGTTCGTCGTACCCACAAATACACACTGGCGTGGCACGTCCATCGTTCTTCGGCCATAGCTCTCGCGATAGGTGTCAGTCGACGCAGAGAAGAACTGCTTCGCCTTGGTCGACTCAGCTTTGTTGAAACTGTCCAGCTCCCCCAGCTCAATGATCCACTTACCACGGATCGCCTGGAAGCCATCCTTATCGCCCAGGGCGAAAGGTGTATCCATAAACCAGGCACCGCCAAGCACAGACATTGCTGTTGATTTACCGGCACCCTGTGCCCCTTCGAGGATCATCACAGAGTCAGCCTTACAACCTGGCTGCATCACGCGCCCGACCGCTGACACCATCCAGCGCTTACCAACTTTCGAACTGTAGTCAGTTGCTTCAACGCCCATGATGTCAGTCAACCAGGTAGCCAGCCGTGGAACACGGTCCCATTCCAGACCATGGAGGTAATTGCGTACAGGATGGAAAGCATGATCATGAGCAACCACACTGACCGCTTCGATCACGCTGCTGGCCTTGACCCGAAGGTTGTACTGTTGTGCGAGCCACTTCATTACAAGCATGTCGTCGATATCTGCCCAGTCGCCGACACCGCCACCGTATGGGGCGGCGCGTAACTTCACGATTTTTGAGCTGAAGGCGCTGAAGCCGATCACTCCAGCCCAACGCTCATCGTTGCCGAGGATTAATTCGACGTTCTGCATGTGCGCTATCAGGGAGCCGTTTTCAGTTCGGGCCAATTGATCTTTCCAACCACCAGCTGCAGGAGGCTTGACCACCGCCAACACCTGGCGGCGGACAGCCTCCAATCCCTCGGCAACATGCAGGTCGTTGAAGTCAGTCCACTTGATCTCGCGCTCGCCGGAGAACACAGGGCCGACTACCTGACCACCAACGACCAGCGCGGCGTTGTTTGCTTTCTCTTCGCCTGGGTTCCAAGGGTCACCGTTGGGACGCTTAGTTTTCCAGTCGTCGTCCCGGCAGATGATCAGCGGACAGCCAGGAAAGCGCTCGCGCATCGCTTTGGAGACCGGAAGCAGGTTGCCCGCGTCGAAGGCGATGGCGACAGGGAGCGAAGTCGCCATGTGCAGGCTTGCGCCCGTGGCGTAGCCCTCACATACCAGCACCGGCTCGCCAGGCTCAGGGTGCGGGCCGATTAAATGGAAGGCGCCCTCTTTAGACATACCAGGCGGCCAGTACTGCTTATCTCGGCCAGTGTCTTCTTGCTTGACTGGGAAGATCACCTGCAGGCCGACAGTTTGGTCGCGCACATTGCACATGGGGACTAGAAGTGCGCCGGTACGTGGCGCATAGCGAACCCTGAAGCCTACGATCTGCTTTCGATCCAGATAGGCGCTTTTACCCTTTTCGGGCATGCGCTTGAACAGGCTGGCAGCACGGTTGGCCGCTCGGCGTGATGCGTTGGCCGCGATCTCGGCGGCCTTGCGCTTGGCATCTTCTTGGCGAGCGCGCATGACTTCGCGCTCTTCAGGGCTCATACGCCCGGCCTTGACCTTGATCTTTTGGGTGTCGCCGGAGCGCCAGTCACCGAAGCTGCCAAAGATCAGCATCTCGTTTTTTTCAGTCCGGTGTTCATGGACCACGTACCAGCCGTTTTTTTCCTTGCCCTTATCCTGGGTAGTTTTGCAGCGAGTGAGCTTGCCGAAAACCAACGGCTGATCAGGCTCAAGGCCATAATCCGCGAACTGATTGATTACCTCATCGAGCATAACGAGAAGCCCTCAGATCGTCTGCGGATTGGCAATCAACACAGTGGGTACAACCGGGTTGTGCCAGCCGACGAGCTTCTGGGATTGGCTCATCGCATTCATCACAGAACATCAGCGAATGTAGGGTCGTGGTGGAAAGCTGGGCTGCGCGAACAGCCAAAGCCTGATCAAGTCGTTCCTGCACCAGGTCATTTGCAAAATCAGCAATATCAGCCACGTTCCACCCCACGAGTCGTCTGGTTGACGTAACGAGCACGGTTGTACATACCCAACAAACCCTGGATGCCGCGAAACACCAACTGGCGGATCTCGGCCAACTCACCGTCGTCGACCTTGCCGTCGCCAATATGCTTGGCCCAAGTTTCGGACAGATCCGCTACCTGCCGGAAGAACTGCGCAATCCCGGTGGTAAGGGTTTCAGGCATGTCATTGGTGTACGACTCGGCCAGCTCCTGCCAGATCGTGTCGCCAACAAGGCCGTGCACAGCATCGAGAATCCGACGGTCCTTGGTCAGTTCGAGGATCTCGCCAAATTCTTGGATATTGACCGTGTGCGAGGGGTGCGTAGGAGACAACTTGTGTTGCAGCGTTGTGGCATTGCGCCCGGTGGTGGCGGCGATTGCAGCGGCGCCACCCGGATAATCCCGTGCGGCGTGGTAAAGCGCTAATTCGAGCGTCAGGACTTCCCTTTGCGCTCGATCAACACAGCTTAAAGCTACTCGGCTCATGGCATTAATCCTACTAAGTTGCCAGTGCCCCGCGACATGCAGTGGTGTTACATTTGCCGCGTGGCTTGAAAGGGCCCAAACGCCGGCTAGATCTAGGGATCGAAACCGGCACCGTGCCGAGGCGAACAATCCGTTGCTCACCTCTGGCGCAACAGCTGCCCAATCTGTGGTGGAAAAGGCAGCAACCCAAGACATCCGTGTCTTGGCAGCGCGATAAAGGGAGGTGGTTTGCATGTGGTGTGCCCTCCTACCTTTGTCGCGACCCGACAGCACTGTGGTGGTGTGTGCCGGGAGAAATTAGGCGGCCCTTGGGTCGCCTTTTTTCTAACTAAGCCGCCGCTTTCTGAGGTGCCGAGGCGCTCAGCAACCAAACGGCGTCGAAGGGATTACCCTTCTGCCCGGCAGCAACCGCCAGAAGCGATGCGTAGCGGGTTTCACCTGTGTAATCAGTCCGAGGCAAGCAAGCGGCAAGTCGCCACTTATTTAGGGCCTGATAGCTCCTGTCACAAACTTTAGCGGCGGCACCGATGCCGCCTACGGCCTCAAAAGCGAAAGCGATGGCATTCGGAAAATCTGCGGGGTCCAACATGGCAACCTCCTTTTATCAACTCGCAGTTGATATTAAACATCAACTGACTATTGCGCAAGCTTCGTGTCACTCTCAACTCATGGTTGATAAAAACGATTTGCGCGCCGCATTTTCCGCGCGCCTACATGAAGCACTCGACGATTCCGGCGTTCGCACCCGTGGACGCGGTGTGGACATCCACAAGCAACTCAAGACGATGGGCGTCGAGAAGACGACTCAGGCGATCAGTAAGTGGCTGAACGGCGAATCCATGGCAGAAGCCGATAGCATAATGGCGCTGAGTTCGTGGCTGAAGGTACGCCGCGAGTGGCTTGAGTACGGTGTGTTGCCGAAGGAGCTGGAGGGTAGTACTGCACAGACGCCTACCGGTGGTGATAGCAACGTCGACCCGATACTCGAACGCTTCGGCAAAGTCCCATTGATTTCCTGGGTGCAGGCTGGTGCATGGTGTGAGGCCATTGCAAATTTCGAGCCCTACCATGCAGATACATGGCTGTCTTGCCCTGTGGCGATCAGCAGCAGCGGTTATGCGCTGGAGGTTCGTGGCGATTCGATGACCAATCCAGGACCAGGTAGAAGCTACCCGGCGGGCTGTATCATTTTTGTCGATCCGGAGGCAGACACTAATGCCGGCGATAGAGTGATTGCTCGCGTTCCGCGCACTAATGAAGCTACTTTTAAGGTTTTGGTAGAGGATGCTGGACGAATATTTTTAAGGCCGATCAATCCGCAGTATCCAATCATTGATATTACGGAAGAGACACACATATGTGGAAAGGTAGTCGGATCATTCATCCCTGAATAACTCGAAAATTTACTCGAGCGTGATAAACACATTTCTAAACTGAGAACGACTACGCGCTCTGTCAAAATTATGAATTTGCTCATCGCTGATTTTTTCGTAATCAGCATAAGCAGCCTCATCGTACATCGAAAGTAGATGTTCCCTGCCTTTAAAAATCTCTGTCGTCCGCAAATGCTTCAGCAAAGAGTATTGCTCAACATAGCGTTTAAGCCCATCGCCAGAGCTAGTAACACAATTAAAAAATAACAACTTCAATTCATCGTCAGAGAGCTGCGCCCGCAGAATATTGCAATACTGCCGGCGTTGAAAATACTCAACCCGACTACGGCGACGGCGCGACCTATCAGAAGACTCGCTATCGAAGTAAACCTTATAGCCGTCAATAAGTTTAAATATTTGGTAAAAATTTCGATAATACTGCGATAAGAGCACCCTGTTCTCGCCTACAATACCATGTTCGGCTGCTTCCTTGAACCACTCGACCTCTAGTGACTCAAGGTGCGATTTGACTTGTTTGTATTGAGGTTCTGGCTTAAGGAGCTCATCGAACTCATGTGAACTACAAGCACTTGAAAACCGATCCATGACATCAGCAACAACTATTGCAAACCCCGTCGCACCATATTTATCAACTCTTGACCTTATCCTTTCGGCAATTTGAGAGTGAACATCTATCAATCTAAAAAAAACAGACTCGAAATTCTGTCTTTCAAATACAGCTGTTTGCTTATCCTGAATTCTATTTGCAATACGGTTCTCCTCTCTAGCCTCCTTAAGCTCGCGCCCTTGCGTACGGACAGTATAAAGCACGCCCAGCAGCGCCATGAAACTCAGCATTGGATTTAAAACACCCCCAAAAAAATCCCCAAACTGACCCAAACTTGAGAGTTGACTAACAAAATTAAAACCAAAGAAAGGCAGATCCACACCGAAAGAAACCTTCATCAGAATAAAACTTCCGACACAAGCTATCAATATGATACTTGCCAACATCAACACAGTTCCAAAAACTGACTCAGTTACGGATTGATAAATCCACCTCATCAGTCGTTGTGAATAAGAACCATATTTTGCTTTTTTATAGGCCCTAGATATCTTATCTGCACTCATCACTCATTCCATTATTATGATCGCTTGGCACATGCTATCCATTTGCCACTAAACATTCCACCTAGCCTCCGCAGCACGTCGCTCTGAAAATCAACCAGATATTGACATTACGCAACCATTGGTTGATATTTTACTCACTCTTCCACCACAGAGCGAGGAAACACCATGCACACCACAGCATCTCTCCACGTCCATCCAGCCGTAGCTGACTTGAACCGCGTCTTCGAAGTGCGGCAGTTGGCCCGCGATCTCGGCTGCGCTTTCTTCACCAGCAAACCCAAACCCAAAGCCCGGAATACCTTCACTTCATTCGATCCTAACGATGGAGGACGCGCAGCATGAGCCGGTTGAAACTCAGCAATCAGTCCAAACAACTGTTGGCGGCACAAGTCCGTTTGACGGGCACGTTCCACCACGACCTCAAAACTGCAGCAGGGACGAACGTCCAGGCCACCGCGGAGTTCGACCAATGCACTTCGGCGATCCACCTGTCAGTCGCCATTAGCGGCACTCGCAACAGCATTACGCTGGATCGCAAGCACCGCAACAACGGCCGTAGAGCTGCTCGTTTTATCGAAGCGAGCGCGAATGGTGGGGTCGAATCACTTACGCTGGATGGCGCGGACGAACATGAGCTGGTAACAGATACAGAGATCATGCTTCGCCATGCAGTCCGGACCGGGAAAGGTAGCTATTACCCCCGTATCGCCGGGTTCGAAGATCTACGACTCATCGTCGCGTCAACGCAACGTGGCGCGATAGTCGCAACCCTCGAAACTGACGACGCAAGCGCTCAGATTCTACTGCCACGCGCCCCTCACGAAGCCTATGCCGTCCTGGTAGAGCATCTTGAGCGCTTCGTCGCTGGCCACCGCCTGGCAATGGCCGCCTAGGAGGACGACATGGAACGCAACCTCGAACAAGCTGCCAAGTACTTCGGACTTACACGCCCCAAATTGATCGCCCTGATGCGCGAGAAAGGCCTGCTCAATGACAGCCGCCTTCCAGCCTTCCCCATTCGTGATCGCGAGTACCTGCGGATCAAGAACGGCAATTGGTACCACGAGACCGCGGGCATGCAATACAGCCAGTCGACCAAGGTCAGGCAAGCGGGCATGCGCTGGCTTGTCGATCAATTGGGACTCGAAATGCCAGCCATCCCGGAAGACAACCGTGACGTGGCCTAGGGAATACGCCCGCCAGATCGTCGCCATGCGCACACGCGAGGAGCGCAACGCCGCGCTCCTCGAAGTGCCGGAGCATCTGCGGGAGCTGACTAAACGCCATTGCGTGAATGCCTGGAATCATCTTCAACGGAGGAAACCCAATGACTGCACACGCTGACCAGCAGCTACTGCGGCTGCTGCCCGCACCAGATCCGGCGACAGTCGAACTGCTGTACCGGACCTTCGGTGACGTTCTGATTCCTGTGGAAAAGTTGCGCGAACGGTACTTCCGGAACCTCAACGAAGGATCTTTTGCCGACGCAATTACCACAGGCCGAATTCAACTGCCCGTGACAACGCTGGTCAACAGCCGCAAGGCGCCGAAGTACGCTCACATCAAGCATGTGGCCTCGCTAATCGACATTCGCGCCTACAAGGCGGATGAAAATATGCCGCGACCAGAAGCCGTCGAAGACGAGGTGTGACATGTCACTGCTCGATCAATGCCGACACTGCGATACGCCGTTATCTGCCGAAGAAAAGACCAGCCGACTGTGTGATGAATGCAGTTACTTTGCCGCCGATTATCAGCGCTATGACGCCCTGCGAGAGGAAGGTTACATGCCCTATCAGGCCAAGCTGATGTGTGGCCTGGCAGATCCACCAGACCCAGACGACGAATAACACACCAATTGGCTGCCACCACCAGCCAACACACCACCAGGAGCACACCACATGACCGCAATTCAAATCTGCGCATTGATCAGCATCATTTTCGCAGCCGCGATCCTTTATTGGGTCGGCTATCGGGGAGGCCTGATTGATGGACGCATCGAAGGCATCGACGAAGGCAAGGCTATTCAGCAATCAGATAGCTCGGGCGCCATCCGTAACCAGGAGCTATTGGCTGAGCAAGCCCAGACTCACCACAAACAACTGTTTGCCCACTACAAGCGGGCATTGGATGCATCGAAGCTGGGGGAGCCGGCCCGCCAGACGCTGCTGGACATTGCCGACAAACTGCGGATTGCGGCGGAAACCTTCAGTGCGTTTCGCACCGGAAAAAAGCTCGAGCGCGACTCACTTACCCTCCGCGACCAAGCGCTCGCCATGGCAGCTTTGCTGGACCCAGCAGCACCAGAAATGGCCGCGACTGAAGTGAATAATTCGACCACTGAGGCCCAGACTCGCCGACTAGTGATCGGAGAAAGCCCGAAGATAAAAATGTGTCCGAAAGAGGCCGAAAAAGCGGCTCTTTATTTTCGATCAACTCACCAAGATGCCGTCGCCCAACAAAACAAAGCTTGTGGCGGTGACGTATGAACCAGGCCATTCCGATGCTGCGCCTAACGCCCCAGGCCGCCGGCACACTGCAACAGCAACATGCAAAAGCCACCAAGGATCTTCGCGCCCTGACCCGCTACACCGAAGAGTTCGACCGCCAATTGAAAGCACTGATCGGCTACGAAGCTCTGCGCCAATTGCACAAGGCGACCGACAACGCCTTGCTGCTGGCCGACCTGGTGAGGGAAGCAGCATGAACTGGATCCTCACATCCACTGGCAAGCACTTCGATCTGTTCGAACCCCAGGCCGACATGATCGACCCGCGTGACATCTCACACGCGCTGGCCCACCTGTGCCGCTTCAACGGCCACACCCACGAGTTCTACAGCGTGGCCCAACACAGCTGCATCGTCGCCGAGCTGGTGCCGGAAGAACACAAGCTCGCGGCTTTGCTTCACGATGCCACCAAGGCATACCTGGGTGACATCACCCGCCCACTCAAGCAGTGGATGCCAGACTACCGGGGCTTCGAGGACGTGATCTGGATGCGCGTTTGCGAGCGCTTCGATCTTGCCAGGGATCTTCCTGCCAGCGTGCACCTAGCCGACCTGATTGCGCTGGCGACCGAACGCCGCGACCTCATGCCAACCGATCCGGCTATCTGGGATTGCTTAGTCGGCATCGAACCCACGGTTGAAATCATCCGCCCATGGCCTGCCGCAGAAGCCCGAATCACCTATCACCAGCGCCTGATGGACCAACTCGCTATCGAACATCGGAGGAAAGCGGCATGAAGAACCACCAGGACAACGCCAATACCCTGCCCGCTTTGCTCCGCCCTACAGGGGGCGTCGACACGCTAGAAACAAACAGTCTCTGCTGCGCAGCAGCAGGCATTATTGCCTCTTCCAGCGCCACTACCGAGGCACTTATACCCCAAGAAAAGCTGCGCGGGGCAGCGCTCGTTGATGCAACGCTAAACGCTCAGATACGCCCGCTCGCGCAGCCTGCCGTGGGGTATACGCTCTCTCACCTGATTACCGGGAGTCCCCTATGACCAGACATGTTGGAGTTGACTATTGGTACCTGCGCTACATGGCCTCAAGTATCAGGACGGCTGAAACGGCGGTTGAACTGTTAAGCGCTGAGCGTTTTTTCGTCGGATATCTAGCCGCGAGTGTTGATTTTAAAGCCATAAAAAGCGCGGAACGTGACCGTCTTTTCGTACTTTTGAACAACGCCCGAAAGCTGCGAACGAAAGAACTGGATGCCTTCCAAAAGAAACAAAAACCACCTCGCGTACCTGGACCGTGGACGAAGGTGAGTTCATGAGCGAAATAACCATAGTTCTCTATGCCCCTCCAGATGCATTTCTAGACGCAATTCGAGACAAGGACTACTTCGTCACAACGTCATATGGGAATTCAATCGAGCAGCGTGATGCCGCACATCGTCGTGAAATTGCGCTAAGAGATGAGCTTGATCTTCTCAAAGTTAGACATTCCAAAGCGTTAGCCCGAGAAGAGGCACTAGAAAAAGAGATTGATGCGGTACGCATTCAGGGGCTCTGTAACCAAAGCCCAAGTCTAAACACCAAACAGGACGCCACTCAATGAGTCTTCCTAGATGGGTAATGATCAGCCGCGCCTCTGAACTGACGGGCTACAGCGAAGACGCCATCCGCCACAAAGTGAAAAACGGCACCTGGGCCCAAGGCCGCATCTGGCGCAAGACGCCCGATGGCCGCATCGCTATCAACATGACGGAGTATGACAAGTGGGCCGAGAGCGCACCTCAGGAAGCGGCCTAGAAACCGAGCTGGCAAAGCACAAGGGGATAGAGATACACGGCGGCAATCTGCGCGTCGTGTTCATGTGGCGTCGTATACGCTGCCGCGAGTCCCTAGGCCTTCCGATCACCAAAGCCAACATCAAACATGCCGCCCTATTAAGGGCGGCAATTCTTCATGAGATCAAAACCGGCCACTTTGACTATGGCCGACACTTTCCCGACTCGAAGCACGCGACCAACTACAGCAGTGCCAAGGACGAAAAGCTTGGGGCTCTGCTGACCCGGTACAAACCGCTAAAGGCTGTCGACATCACGCCGATGACCGAGGAGAAATATGGCTATGCATTGGACATCTGCACTTCCTTGGTCGGAATTGATCGCCTAGCCGGTGTTTTGCTGCCCGAAGATATCCAATTATTGAGGACCCTGCTGATTGCAGATCGAGCGCCGTCAACCGTTAATCATTACCTGGCGACATTCGCCGGTTTCTTGGCCTGGTGCGAGACCAATGGATATTGCCGCAAGGGATTATCAGAAGCGTGCAATCGGTTCGCAATGCAAAACCAAGAGCCGGATCCGCTTACTCGTCAGGAGTTCCAGTTGCTGGTTGATAAAGGATGCCTTCACCCCCAGGACGCAGCTGCGATTACCTTGGCCGTATATACCGGGCTTCGACCAGGTGAATTGTGTGGGCTGGCTGTCGAAGACATTGACCTTGACGCGGGGCAGATCACCATCACCCGCGCCATAACCGCCAACGGAACGTTCAAAGTTCCCAAAACAGGAAAGCCTCGCTCAGTGTTATTAATGCCGCCAGCGGTCGAAGCCTGCCGGGTATTAATGGCACTAGTTGGTGATCACCCTGCACGATCCATTGAGGTGTTTCAGAACAGGCACGAGAGCCGAAAAGAGACGGTCACCCCAGTACTATCGCCTTCTACTCAGGCGCGCAAGAAGATCATAAATCCCTGGTACGTACCCACCGCTTGGAATACCAAGTGGGCAGCGATCCAAAATCGTTCAGGCATCCGTCCGCGCCGACCATATCAAACTCGTCACACCTATGCATGTTGGTGCCTAACTGCTCGTGGCAATCTTGCGTTCATTGCAAAACAGATGGGACACAAGGACTTCACTATGCTTGTCGAGGTCTACGCCAAATGGATGGACGACGAATCACCTTCCGAATTGAAAAACATTTGGCAGAATATTAACAACCAAAAAACCAACCAGCACTCGAAGTAACGGGTGCTGTTTTATTAGCAATCTAAAGCACCTCATCATCCAGCATTTGGGACACCTTTCGAGAGCAGCGCCTATGCCTGACCTTAAGAACTTTACGACGCTGAACAAGGTGTGACAGATGTGCTTTTTGGATATTTACGACCGTAATAGATGAAACCATTTCCGCTTCAACTATTTTCTGACGAACGTTCTGAATCATTGATTCCAATTTGTCAATCTGTGACTGAATAGTCAATCCAATCTGTTGATAATAACCAACATCAAAACGCGCTGCCAGGGGAGCAACTACACTCCCCTTCTCGGACGCCTCATCCAGAAACGACTCCTCTTCTACTGCTTCCCTGTCGCAATTCTCCTTCTCGTTAACGAAGGTATCTCTTACCTCATCCACAGCGGCGAGAGAAGTATTTTGTTGGAGATAATCGTTAGCAAACTGCAAGAAACTGTGAGTTGAATAGATATAAAAATCGTTCCCAGTTACTGACAAGAACTCCTCCATCAGCTCAGGTAACGGCCCAATGGTCTTGCCAGCGCAAACCGACCACCAGTCCTCCTTATTCTCCCCTGTAACAAGAATCACTGACTTACCAGAGTCTTTCGACTTATCTAGAATTTGCCTCCAAAAAATAAAATCTCCGTAACGCTTGTTCACCTCCTTTAAAAGCAACGAACCTTTATGCTTATCTCTATCCTCAAACCCAGGTGGTATTTTCTGAGAATACCGAAGTTCACCTTCAGCAGACAAAGCAACTAATACTTCTTCAGGATACGCCGGCCCAACCTTCCCATCGAGCAAATCAGCCAGGTGAGCCTTGACATCATCATTTGTGATCCTCGACACATGTAAGTCACGTCGACTTTTCAGATCAGCAAGCACGCGTTCCGTTGACAGACAAAACTCTTCATAAATATCTTTTGCCACGAAAGGGGCACGATTAGGAATATCGATTTCGGACTTCAACCCCTCCAACTTTGTAATTGCAGAATCATACAGCTTTGACTGATCGTGAACTATTTTTGCGCGATTATCTAAGTATTCAAAGATAACTTGATAGGGAATCCAAAGCCGCTCACCCAGCGACTCAATCACTCTATATAACGCGTCCCGCGTCTCATCAGAGTATTTATATAATCCAGTAAGAACATTCGTATCGAAAACAAAGATGCACTCTCCCCATAGCTTCTCTAGCTTTTGGGCGTCGCTAGCAAAGTGACTTGGAAACAAAGACTTCATGAAATGCTCCATCAATTTCATTCGGAATGTGGAACAGGAGATAACAAAGTGCCACCAGACGCGCCATACCTATGCGTGCTGGTGTCTCACTGCGCACGGCAACCTTGCATTCATTGCTAAGCAGATGGGACATAAAGACTTCACCATGCTGGTGGAAGTTTATGCCAAATGGATGGATGACGAATCACCCACCAAGCTTGCAAACATCTGGAATAGCATAAACAAAACAAAAGAACCAGCCAACACTAGATGACTTTTCTCAGCCTAGCCTCGCTCGCTGATTTAACAGCGGATTTTACGTCACCACGACTTTCATCAAGAAGACTATCAAGAGCCAAAGAATGAACGTCATAAATCTGGAAAGGCAGAAGCATCATCCGATAACAACCAAGAACAAAAAAGCCGGACGACATAACAAGAGGAATGCTCTTACCATAGAAAACATTCATCTTAATTGCCAGCATCGAAAGCAAACTAAAGCCAAGACAAATCAAAAAAGAAAACAACGTATTCATTTGAGACATGAGCATATACTTAACTTTCAAACCATAAAGATAAGTTTGCTCATAAGTCATTTTACCTACGTACTGACTACGCCCAGAAAAAAGCATAGCAGTGATCACGAAACCAATAATCACACCACTGAACGTGATCACAGCGTTTAAAAGATTATCATCAACTTTATCCATACAAAAAAAGCCAAGCACACACCCCAAAGTCAATATAACCATATTGAAGACCAGGTATGCTACGTTGCTAGCGGAGGCGCGCGCAACGTCCCCAAGCTCATCATTTACTAGCTTTGCGTTCTTTAGTTCTTCGGGAATTAGGTATAAATATTTCATTGTCGGCTAGCGCTCCAGATTCGTCCAAAATCCTTTTTCCGTTATCTCCGGGCGTACATAGCTCCTCAAGATAGACGAGCATTTTCCTGATCAGTTCCGCTCTATCAGGATTCTTACCACCAACGTCAGCGACTTCAATCGTCTTCTTAATCTTAAATTTCGCTGCACCACGAATGGAGGAACCGTCAGCCAGATGAATAATAACACCGTCGATCTCTTCTTGCTCCCTCGCTTCGTCGTATGCCGCGATAACCTTCTCGGTTGGGAGTGTATCCTTAGATTTCCACTCAACCGTCATCATTCCAGTGCTGGGCATATATCTTTTTACACCCGAAAGCATACCCAGTAATTCACTATCGGTATTAGGAACCGATTCACTGAGCCCCAAGGTGAAGCCCTTGGCTCCTCCCCCACGAGCAATCTCCCCACGCAAACCTGAAGACACTGCATCTGTAAAATAAAAATTATAACCGCGCCCCAAACTGAACTGACGAACCAATTTGTTCAAATAACGCTCAATGTACATAATACCGCCAGCACCGCGAGTACTCTCAACAACTGCTGCCTGACCGTAAACTAAAATATAAGATATATAGATAAGCTCACGAGCCTCATCTCCCTCCGCGCCTGCTCGCTCATCTATTACAGCGTTAGCCTGGTGTGGATCAGGCGTCAGAGTTGGAGGAATTGCTCCGGGCTCGTAAGACCAAACCTCAAATACACAAGTATCGTCGTCCAATTCCTCAAAATTATTGAAAAAATAGCATTGCTGAGGAACTTGGGTACCGTCAGCGAGACGTACCATCTGCTCCCAGATGCGCGATCCGACAGTTGGGCAACGATCACGCAGCTCACGCATCAAATCAGCAAGCACAATCTTGGGCCCAGATTTGACTTGAGAAAAATGTATCGGTTTGAGCTGCAGCGTACGGCTAATCGGCTTTCTTGCCATTTCAATTCCTTGATGATGCTTAGCCGATTACGAAGGTGGTAATCGGCACAGTGGCGCGCACAGACGCCACTGTGAAAAATGGGGGGGAGAGGAATACTAATGCGACATGGTAACCTCAACGCATTTGCAAAGCTCGGCAACGATAGCCTTTTGATACCTTATTTCTCTAAGGGATCAAAGCTAATTTGGTTACCAAGATGCCCCATTTCTGCCCCAGCCATTCTCAAGAAAACACCTAACCTACTGATGAATAAAGCAATTTCAGACCTATCCTCCCACACGCCAATGATGCAGCAGTACTGGCGCCTGAAAAACCAGCACCCTGATCAGTTGATGTTCTATCGCATGGGCGACTTCTACGAGATCTTCTATGAAGACGCGAAGAAGGCTGCCAAGTTGCTGGACATCACCCTGACCGCGCGTGGGCAGTCGGCGGGGCAGTCGATTCCGATGTGTGGGATTCCTTACCATTCGTTGGAAGGTTATCTGGTCAAGCTGGTCAAGCTGGGCGAGTCAGTGGTGATCTGTGAGCAGATCGGCGATCCGGCCACCAGCAAGGGGCCGGTTGAACGTCAGGTGGTGCGCATTATTACGCCGGGGACGGTGAGTGATGAGGCGCTGCTGGACGAACGTCGCGATAACCTGATCGCCGCGGTGCTGGGCGATGAGCGTTTGTTCGGGCTGTCAGTGCTGGATATCACCAGTGGCAACTTTACTGTGCTGGAGATCAAGGGCTGGGAGAACCTGCTGGCGGAGCTGGAGCGCATTAATCCGGTGGAGTTGTTGATTCCGGATGATTGGCCGAAGGATCTGCCGGCGGAAAAACGCCGTGGGACAAAGCGTCGCGCGCCGTGGGATTTCGAACGTGACTCGGCGTTGAAAAGTCTATGCCAGCAGTTCTCGGTGCAGGACCTTAAAGGCTTCGGTTGTGAAACGTTGACACTCGCTATCGGTGCCGCCGGTTGCCTGCTTGGCTACGCCAAGGAAACCCAGCGCACCGCCCTGCCGCATTTGCGCAGCCTGCGTCACGAGCGTCTCGACGATACCGTGGTGCTCGATGGCGCCAGCCGTCGCAACCTGGAGCTGGACACCAACCTGGCCGGCGGGCGCGATAACACCCTGCAATCGGTGGTTGACCGCTGTCAGACGGCCATGGGCAGTCGCTTGCTGACCCGCTGGTTGAACCGTCCACTGCGCGACCTGACTGTACTGCAAGCGCGACAGACCTCTATTACCTGCCTGCTCGACGGCTATCGCTTTGAAAAGCTGCAGCCACAGCTGAAGGAAATCGGCGATATCGAGCGCATCCTGGCGCGGATTGGCCTGCGTAACGCGCGCCCGCGTGACCTGGCACGCTTGCGCGACGCTCTTGGGGCCTTGCCACAACTGCAAGTGGCGATGACCGAGCTGGATACGCCACACCTGCAACAGCTTGCGGTTACCGCAGGTACCTACCCGGAACTCGCGGCACTGCTGGAAAAAGCCATCATCGACAACCCGCCGGCGATCATCCGCGACGGCGGCGTACTCAAGACCGGTTACGACAGCGAGCTGGACGAGCTGCAATCCCTGAGCGAAAACGCCGGGCAGTTCCTGATCGATCTGGAAGCCCGCGAAAAGGCCCGCACCGGCCTGGCCAACTTGAAAGTCGGCTACAACCGCGTGCATGGCTACTTTATTGAGTTGCCGAGCAAGCAGGCTGAATCGGCACCGATCGACTATCAACGTCGCCAGACCCTCAAGGGCGCCGAGCGCTTTATCACCCCGGAACTCAAAGCGTTCGAAGACAAGGCCCTGTCGGCCAAGAGCCGTGCCCTGGCGCGGGAAAAAATGCTTTACGAGGCGTTGCTTGAGGACTTGATCAGCCAACTGGCGCCGCTGCAGGACACTGCGGCAGCCCTGGCCGAACTGGACGTGCTGAGCAACCTGGCCGAGCGTGCACTGAACCTTGACTTGAACTGCCCGCGTTTTGTCAGCGAGCCGTGCATGCGCATCGTGCAAGGTCGCCACCCAGTGGTAGAGCAAGTGTTGACCACGCCGTTCGTCGCCAACGACCTGTCGCTGGACGACGATACCCGCATGCTGGTGATCACTGGTCCGAACATGGGCGGTAAATCCACCTACATGCGCCAGACCGCTTTGATCGTGCTGCTGGCGCATATCGGCAGCTTCGTGCCGGCGGCCAGCTGCGAGCTGTCACTGGTGGACCGGATTTTCACCCGGATCGGTTCCAGCGATGACCTCGCCGGTGGCCGTTCGACCTTTATGGTGGAAATGAGCGAAACCGCCAACATCCTGCACAACGCCACCGAGCGCAGCCTGGTGCTGATGGACGAAGTGGGCCGTGGCACCAGCACCTTTGACGGCCTGTCCCTGGCGTGGGCGGCGGCCGAGCGCCTGGCGCACTTGCGTGCCTATACGCTGTTCGCCACACACTACTTCGAGCTGACGGTGTTGCCGGAAAGTGAGCCACTGGTGGCCAACGTGCACCTGAATGCCACCGAGCACAACGAGCGCATCGTGTTCTTGCATCACGTGCTGCCGGGGCCTGCCAGCCAGAGTTACGGCCTGGCCGTGGCACAACTGGCCGGCGTGCCAAACGATGTGATTACCCGCGCCCGCGAACACCTCAGCCGCCTGGAAACCACGGCCTTGCCCCATGAAACCGTGGTCGCCAGCCCAACCAAAGCCACCAGCAAACCGGCCGCACCGCATCAGAGTGACATGTTCGCCAGCCTGCCCCATCCGGTGCTGGATGAGTTGGCAAAACTTGACCTGGACGGCTTGACGCCCCGTAAAGCGCTCGAAATGTTATATGCACTGCAGGTTCGGATATAACGCAGACGCTTGCAAGCTGGTAGACTCTCGCGCGGTTTGGGATGCTGTGGGCTTTTAGCCTGGCCTGCAGACTATCGCTCCCGAACCTCGCGAGCCCTGCCACAAAGGGTTTCGCTGCCGCCGCCTGAGGAGAAAATTAGAAATGACCTTCGTCGTTACCGACAACTGCATCAAGTGCAAGTACACCGACTGCGTCGAAGTGTGTCCGGTGGACTGCTTCTACGAAGGCCCGAACTTCCTGGTTATCCACCCGGACGAGTGCATTGACTGCGCCCTGTGTGAGCCTGAATGCCCGGCCGTCGCTATTTTCTCCGAGGACGAAGTCCCGGCAGAAATGCAGGAATTTATTCAGTTGAACGTCGAGCTGGCGGAAATCTGGCCGAATATCACTGAACGCAAAGACCCGATGCCGGATGCAGCGGAGTGGGATGGCAAAAAAGGTAAGATTGCAGACCTCGAACGCTGATAGCGTTGCCCCCCCTAAAAGGCCCCTTGCGGGCCTTTTTGCGTTTCTGGAGGGCGGGTTTCACTTTTCTACAGGCAAAAAAAAGGGGCGGTATGACCCGCCCACATTTTTCCCTAGTCCCTGTATTCCTTTTCATCATCCTGATGAATCGCATCCTGCGACATTCCTTCGAACCATCGTTCCTTGATGGCTGTGCCAATCCGTGGACACAGGGCTGATCTTAGAGAGTTCCAAAGTAAGTTCAACGGGATGCACGCCGCCGGCCGGCAACCTTTCGCGTCAAACAAAGAACAATTAATTGTTATATTTCAATTAGATAGAAAAGTCTCTCAGGATTTTGGGACGTACATGGCGGATGAAAAAACCAAACACTTACGGAAAAGTAAGCAAATGCTTACACCACCCACTGCGTAAAAGCGCCGTCGCGACTGCTTGACCACTCTCCACGCATGAAAAAGCCCCGACACAGTCGAGGCTTTTTCCCTTCATTAACCTCAGTCGTCGCTGACGGTAATGGTCGGCATCGCGGGCGTCGCCGCCTCTTGCAGGACGATCCGCGCGCCCACATGACGCGCCAACTCCTGATAGATCATGGCGATCTGGCTATCCGGCTCAGCCATGACGGTGGGCTTACCGCCGTCAGCCTGCTCGCGGATCGACATCGAAAGCGGCAGTGAAGCCAGCAGCTCCACGCCGTATTGGGTCGCCAGCTTCTCGCCGCCGCCTTCGCCGAACAGATGCTCGGCGTGGCCGCAGTTGGAGCAGATGTGTACCGCCATATTCTCCACGACGCCCAGCACCGGGATATTGACCTTGCGGAACATCTCCACGCCTTTCTTCGCGTCGAGTAGCGCCAGGTCCTGGGGCGTGGTGACAATCACCGAGCCGGCCACCGGCACCTTTTGCGCCAGGGTCAGCTGGATATCACCGGTGCCTGGCGGCATGTCGATCACCAAGTAGTCCAGGTCGCCCCAGGCAGTCTGGGTGACCAGTTGCAGCAAAGCGCCGGAAACCATCGGCCCGCGCCAGACCATTGGCGTGTTGTCATCGGTAAGAAAGGCCATGGACATCACTTCCACGCCCAGTGACTCGATGGGCACGAACCACTTCTGGTCCTTGACCTTCGGCCGCGTGCCTTCGGCGATGCCGAACATCACGCCTTGGCTCGGGCCATAGATATCCGCGTCGAGAATGCCCACGCGCGCGCCCTCACGGGCCAGGGCCAAGGCCAGGTTGGCCGCCGTGGTGGACTTACCCACACCGCCCTTGCCAGACGCCACCGCGACCACATTCTTGACGTTGGCCAAACCCGGGATCTGCGCCTGGGCCTTATGCGCAGCGATCACGCATTGGATGTCGACCTTGGCGGAACGCACGCCCTCGAGGCCCTCAATGGCCATTTGCAGCATCTGCGCCCAACCGCTCTTGAACAGACCTGCGGCATAGCCCAGCTCCATGTGGACCGACACCTGGTCGCCCTGGATTTCGATGGCACGTACACAGCCGGCGCTGACCGGGTCTTGGTTCAAATAGGGGTCGGTGTACTGGCGAAGGACGGCTTCCACCGCTGCGCGATTGACGGCGCTCATGGGCTACTCCCGAAAAAAGACTGACTGAAACAGGCGGCTATCCTAACCGTTCCAGCGGCTTAACGGCATGCTTTCGCAGGTTGGGAAGATTCGGAAACAGCGCCACGGGGTGAAATAAATTTCCCGGCGCTTTATAGTGGCCGACCTCCGTTTCATCAAGTAGCCGAGCCCCATGTCCGAGCCACGCAAGATCCTCGTCACCAGCGCCCTGCCCTATGCCAATGGTTCAATCCACCTTGGCCATATGCTTGAGTACATCCAGACCGATATGTGGGTGCGCTTCCAGAAGCATCGCGGCAACCAATGCATTTATGTCTGCGCGGACGACGCCCACGGATCGGCCATCATGCTGCGCGCCGAAAAGGAAGGCATCACCCCGGAACAACTGATCGCCAATGTGCAGGCTGAACACAGCGCCGACTTTGCCGAGTTCCTGGTCGACTTCGACAACTTCCACTCGACCCACTCCGACGAAAACCGCGAGCTGTCGAGCCAGATCTACCTGCGGTTGAAGGAAGCCGGGCACATTGCCACGCGCTCGATCACCCAGTATTTCGACCCGGAAAAGAAAATGTTCCTGGCCGACCGGTTCATCAAGGGCACCTGCCCGAAATGCGGCACCGAGGACCAGTACGGCGACAACTGCGAGAAATGCGGTGCCACCTACGCACCCACCGACCTGAAGAACCCTAAGTCGGCAATCTCCGGCGCCACCCCGGTGCTCAAGGACTCCCAGCACTTCTTCTTCAAGCTCCCGGATTTCCAGCAAATGCTGCAAACCTGGACGCGCAGCGGCACCCTGCAGGACGCCGTGGCCAACAAAATCGCCGAATGGCTGGATGCCGGCCTGCAACAGTGGGACATTTCCCGCGATGCACCGTACTTCGGCTTCGAGATCCCGGGCGAGCCGGGCAAGTATTTCTACGTGTGGCTGGACGCGCCGATCGGCTACATGGCCAGCTTCAAGAACCTGTGCGACCGCACGCCGGAACTGGATTTCGACGCATTCTGGGCCAAGGATTCCACCGCCGAGCTGTACCACTTCATCGGCAAGGACATCGTCAATTTCCACGCCCTGTTCTGGCCGGCGATGCTTGAAGGGTCGGGCTACCGCAAGCCCACCGGCATTGCCGTGCACGGCTACCTGACGGTCAACGGCCAGAAGATGTCCAAGTCCCGTGGCACCTTTATCAAGGCGCGCACCTACCTGGACCACCTGTCGCCGGAATACCTGCGCTACTACTACGCGTCCAAGCTGGGCCGTGGCGTCGACGACCTCGACCTGAACCTGGAAGACTTCGTACAGAAGGTCAACTCGGACCTGGTCGGCAAAGTCGTCAACATCGCCAGCCGTTGCGCCGGTTTTATCCACAAGGGCAACGCCGGTGTATTGGTGGCCGAGAATGCTGCGCCGGAACTGACCGACGCGTTCCTGGCCGCTGCGCCAAGCATCGCCGACGCCTATGAAGCCCGCGATTTTGCCCGCGCCATGCGCGAGATCATGGGCCTGGCCGACCGCGCCAACGCCTGGATCGCCGACAAGGCGCCGTGGTCGCTGAACAAGCAGGAAGGCAAACAGGCGGAAGTCCAGGCGATCTGCGCCACGGGCGTCAATCTGTTCCGCCAGTTGGTGATCTTCCTCAAACCGGTGCTGCCGTTGCTGGCCGCCGATGCCGAGGCGTTCCTCAACGTCGCGCCGCTGACCTGGAACGATCACGCCACTCTGCTCAGCAACCATCAGTTGAACGAGTTCAAGCCGCTGATGACCCGTATCGACCCGGTGAAAGTCCAGGCCATGACCGACGCTTCGAAAGAAGACCTGGTTGCCAGCCAGACCGACACCGGCGAATCGGCACCGGCCGGTAACGGCGAGCTGGCCAAGGACCCGATTTCTGCGGAAATAGAGTTCGACGCCTTTGCCGCCGTGGACCTGCGTGTCGCGCTGATCGTCAAGGCCGAAGCCGTGGAAGGTGCCGACAAATTGCTGCGCCTGACCCTGGACCTCGGCGGCGAGCAACGCAACGTGTTCTCCGGGATCAAGAGCGCTTATCCGGACCCGTCCAAGCTCGATGGTCGCTTGACCATGATGATCGCCAACCTCAAGCCACGGAAAATGAAGTTCGGTATCTCCGAAGGCATGGTGATGGCGGCCGGCCCTGGTGGCGAAGAGATCTACCTGCTGAGCCCTGACAGCGGTGCCAAGCCGGGTCAACGCATCAAGTAAGCCTATGGGCCTGTGGCGAGTAAATTAGGCCTATTGTAGGAGCCCGGCTTGCCGGCAATGGCGATCTCAAGGACGCTATCGCCGGCAAGTCGCGCTCCTACAAATCCATTACACGCCTGTTCGCTTAATCGGCATACCCGTGATCACAGCATGAACCTGATTCAACGTATCGACGCGCTGCTGCCGCAGACCCAATGCGGCAAATGCGGGCACCCGGGCTGCAAGCCTTACGCCGAGGGCATCGCACGAGGCGAGGCAATCAACAAGTGTCCGCCCGGCGGGCAGGAAACCATCGCCGGCCTTGCACTGTTGCTGCGCGTGCCGGTGCTGGACCTCGACACCCATCGCGGGGAAGCGCCAGCCCAGGTAGCGTATATCCGCGAGGCCGAGTGCATCGGCTGCACCAAGTGCATCCAGGCCTGCCCGGTGGACGCTATTGTCGGCGCCGCCAAGCTGATGCACACCGTCATCATTGATGAGTGCACCGGTTGTGACCTGTGCGTTGCGCCCTGCCCTGTCGATTGCATTGAGATGCACCCAGCGACCCGCGTGCTACCGATTGTGGGTGGCTTGGCGACCAATGATCGTGAGCATCATGAACGCGGCCTGAAACGTGACCGGGCGCGGCGGCGCTTTGAACAACGCAACGCGCGCCTGCAACGGGAAGAAGCCCACAAACTCGCCGAACGCCTGGCACGGGCCAAGCGCTCGGCGCCAACACAGCCCGTGCCGGCCGATGCGGCTCAGGCAGCCCAAGAGGCAGCGGTCAAGCAGGCTAAAATCACGCTCGCCATGAGCCGTGCCCAACTGCATAAATCCTTGAAGGCGTTCGGCCACCCGCCGACCTTTGAGCAGCAGTCGCAGTTGATCGTTCTGCAGCAGCAGTTCGAAGCAGCAGAGCAGGCACTTGCAGCATTGGAAGTCATCACCCCGACGACCCTGCCGCCGCCGAAAGACCCCGCACTCAAACGCGCAAAAATCCAATTGGCCATGCGGCGCGCCGAATTGAAAAAAGCCCAGGACCAGAACGCTGACGAACAGCAACTGGCACTCCTGAGCGCTGCGCTGTCCAGCGCGGAGCAAGCCTTGCACGATGCAGAGGCTGACAGTCAGCAGCCTCGGCCCGATTTGCAGCGCGTGGAAAAACGCCCCATCGACGCTCAACTGCGCCAGCTGAAAACCGCCCTGGCGTACGCCCGGGCGGAGGTGAGCAAATTACAACGCCAAGCGGGCGTAAATGCAGATCAACTGAAAGCCGCACAACACAGGCTTGAGGAAACGCAGCGCCAGGTGGACGCCTACGTCGACGCGTGACCCGCTACGAGCGCTGCCGGGCGCCGTAACGATCGTTTATCCTGTCCGAGATAATTGCTCACAGAACCCCAAGCCTGGACCCACTCTTCACATTGATGCCGAACGCCTGTAAGGAAACCACCGCCCCATGAACGCCGCAAAACGCTTGGAAATTTTCCGCAGGCTTCACGAAGACAATCCGGAACCCAAGACCGAACTGGCTTACACCTCGCCCTTCGAATTGCTGATTGCGGTGATCCTGTCGGCACAATCCACCGACGTGGGCGTCAACAAGGCCACAGCCAAGCTCTATCCCGTGGCGAACACGCCGGAGGCAATCTATGCCCTGGGTGTGGAGGGGTTGTCGGAATACATCAAAACCATCGGCTTGTACAACAGCAAGGCCAAGAACGTCATCGAAACCTGTCGCCTGCTGGTGGAACTGCACGGCAGTGAAGTGCCACAAACCCGCGAAGCCCTGGAAGCCCTGCCAGGCGTTGGCCGTAAAACTGCCAACGTGGTGCTCAACACCGCTTTCCGTCAACTGACGATGGCGGTGGACACCCACATTTTCCGGGTCAGTAACCGAACCGGCATTGCCCGTGGGAAAAACGTGGTGGAGGTGGAAAAGCAGTTGATGAAATTCGTGCCCAAGCCGTATTTGCTCGATTCCCACCACTGGCTGATCCTTCATGGACGCTATGTTTGCCAGGCCCGCAAGCCGCGTTGCGGCAGCTGTCGGATAGAAGACCTGTGCGAATACAAGGACAAGACATCCGACGATTGAGGGACCATTGGTTTTATTGATCGGTCGATTGAAAAAATCTTTTTTACCCGGTCATGGATTATCGTTATAAGGAGCGCCAACGGCAGTCTTAGCCCGGAGTGAACCTTATGAGCACTGGCAAAGAACAACTGGAAGTGGAAGACGACCTCGTTGAATCGGATGACGATGGGGCGGAGACGCCTGTGGCAGAGGTCGCCAAGACCAATTTGAGCAAACGCCGTACCATCGACAATCTTCTGGAAGAACGACGCTTGCAAAAACAACTGGCCGATTACGACTTCGATCTCTGATTGAGAGGTCGACGGCCGGAAGCCTCCCTGACGGAGGCTTTTTTCTGCCGGTTGCCCGGGCAACACGCGGTGGCGTCCCCTCCTCTATACCAAGCCGTTACGCTGTGCCAGTTCGATCAGGTCGACGAGAGAGCGGGCGTTGAGCTTGAGCAGCAAACGCGTCTTGTAGGTGCTGACGGTCTTGTTGCTGAGGAACATGCCGTCGGCAATCTCCTTGTTGGTCCTGCCCCTGGCCAATTGCTGCAATACCATCATTTCCCGGCCGGACAGACGCTCGACCATATCTGCCTCACTGGCATTGCCCATGGTGGAGCGTACCGAGTTGAGCGCCTGGTTCGGGAAGTAGCTGTAGCCCGACAAGACGGCCTTGATCGCACTCAGTAACTCGGTCAGGTCCTGTTGCTTGCACACATAGCCGGCAGCCCCCGCCTGCATGCAGCGCATGGAAAAATGACCAGGGGCCTGGGACGTCAGCACCAGCACCTTGAACGGTGCAGCCTGCTTGGTCGAAGACAGGCGGCAAATAACTTCCAGGCCATCAAGTTTGGGTATCCCAATATCCAGTATGACAATGTCCGGCATATGCTCCCGTGCAAGTTGCAACGCATCGACACCGTTATCGGTCTCGGCAACGACCTCATAACCATGACGTTCCATTAGCATACGCACAGCAAGACGAATGACGGGATGATCATCCACGATCAGCACTTTATTCATGAGAAAGTCCAATTTCGCTGTTCGAATTATTTAGAGCAAGCACAATAGCCTAGTCGTTTCCTAGTTGGCATAGCATTCCCCCCCAAGCAACAGCAAGCAGAGACCCACCCCACAGCGATAAAGGAATTACCCTACAAAAAAACGCCATCTCGGACTTATCAAGCTTTATGGATCCTTTCAGACCTTTCTGGGGACTTACATATTTTGAGTGAAATATCCATGGGATATCAGGGGTCGGGTAAACGTACCGCACGTAACTCTCAGGAAATGCCCTTTGCCTCTCGCCGTTGGCCGAGTGAACGAGCAGGAAAGATCCGGCTGTTTTAGTTCCATTTAACATATTCACTTACATCCTTAATTCCTACAGACTATTCAGCGCTTTATATATTCGCTGTATCTGCATGAGTGAATTTTCTGTAAGACCAGTTCCTACACAGGTGTAAAAAATTCATTCCCCCTACACACTTCCAACAACAGCCAATTCAAGTCCCCTGTTTGGGAAAGGTGGGGATGAAAAATATCAACATATGTTTAATCACTATAAACATCGCGACATTCTATAAAATACACCGGCAAAAAAAATGGCCCCTTGAACAAGGGGCCATTCTTCACGACAGGCTGAAACTTAGAACAACGAGCGACCTTTGTTGGCCGCAATGCGCATGCGCAATGCATTCAACTTGATAAAGCCTGCCGCGTCCGCCTGATTGTAGGCGCCGCCGTCTTCTTCGAAGGTGGCGATGTTGGCGTCGAACAGGGAATCATCAGATTTGCGACCGGTAACGATCACATTGCCCTTGTACAGCTTCAGGCGCACAACGCCGTTCACGTGGGCCTGGGACGCGTCGATCATCTGTTGCAGCATCAGGCGCTCAGGGCTCCACCAGTAGCCGGTGTAGATCAGGCTGGCGTACTTGGGCATCAGCTCGTCTTTGAGGTGAGCGACTTCGCGGTCCAGGGTGATGGACTCGATGGCGCGGTGAGCGCGCAGCATGATGGTGCCGCCTGGGGTTTCGTAGCAGCCACGGGACTTCATGCCCACGTAACGGTTCTCGACGATGTCGAGGCGGCCGATACCGTGTTCGCCACCGATACGGTTCAGCGTCGCCAAAACGGTGGCCGGGGTCATTTCGACGCCGTCCAACGCGACAATGTCGCCGTTGCGGTAGGTCAGTTCCAGGTATTGCGGCTTGTCGGGAGCGTTCTCCGGGGAGACGGTCCACTTCCACATGTCTTCTTCGTGCTCGGTCCAGGTGTCTTCCAGCACGCCGCCTTCATAGGAGATGTGCAGCAGGTTGGCGTCCATCGAGTACGGGGACTTCTTCTTGCCATGACGCTCGATCGGGATCGCGTGCTTTTCAGCGTAATCCATCAGCTTTTCACGGGACAGCAGGTCCCATTCACGCCAAGGCGCGATCACTTTCACGCCTGGCTTGAGCGCGTAGGCGCCCAGCTCGAAACGTACCTGGTCGTTGCCCTTGCCGGTGGCGCCATGGGAAATGGCGTCGGCGCCGGTTTCGTTGGCGATTTCGATCAGGCGCTTGGCGATCAGCGGACGTGCGATGGAGGTACCCAGCAGGTACTCGCCTTCGTAGACGGTGTTGGCGCGAAACATCGGGAAGACGAAATCGCGGACGAACTCTTCGCGCAGGTCGTCAATGTAGATCTCTTTCACGCCCATGGCTTGCGCCTTGGCACGTGCAGGTTCGACCTCTTCGCCCTGACCCAGGTCAGCGGTGAAGGTCACCACTTCACAGTTATAAGTATCCTGCAGCCACTTGAGGATCACCGAAGTGTCCAGGCCGCCGGAATACGCGAGAACGACCTTGTTTACGTCGGCCATGCCATCACTCCACGGGGTTGTACGGAAAGGCGTCGATTCTACCGACCAAAACCGTGGATTTACAGGGGCGCGACAGCAAATGAAGATAAAGCGACAGATTATGTCGAGAGGGCGACCGATGGTCGCACCTTAGGCTGCACGTTATGACGTGTGTGCAGGGTTGCTCGGGCCGCTGGCCTGGGGCGCCGGTTTCTCGGGGGCTGCGACGCGTTCGAGCTGAATATTCACCCGACGATTGCGCGCGCGGTTGGCCGCATTGGTATTAGGCGCCAGCGGGTAGCTTTCGCCGTGGAAACGCAAGGTGATCTGCGATTCCGGAATACCGTTGGCCTTGAAGTAGTCCATCACCGCCAAGCCACGACGGCGCGAGACGTCACGGTTGGTCAGGCGGTTACCGCCGTTGTCCGAATGGCCGTTCAACTCGATATGGTTGACGGTGGGGTCGGCCTTCATGAACGCGAGAATCACGTCGAGTTTCTTCTTGGCCGCCGCGTCCAGTTCGATACCGCCCCCCGGGAACCCGACTTCGGTCTGCTTGACCTGGTCGTAATTCATCGGCAACAGCTTGGTGGTGCACAGCTGGTAGTCGTTGTAGGCCTTGTTGAATTTCACCGGCAATAAGCGGATTTCCGAATAGCCGCCCTCACGCCCGTAGTGTCGGACGGTCGGGCTGCGCCCTTCCAGCAATCCCGTAAACAGGCGCCCGGCCTGGGCTTGGGAGCTGTTGAACAAGACGTCGCCACTGCCGGCACGCACGGCGCCGAGGTTGATATCACCTCGGCCCGGCTGCCAAGGGGCGGCAGCCGCCAACAACGTGGCCGAGCCCACACCCAGCGAGCCGTTATAGGCTTTCAGGCGAAACGTCGCCTGCTCGCCGGCCCGACGCACGAACTCACCCGAGCCGAAGTCGGTGATCGGTTGGGTCAGGCGGCACTCGAACTGATCGCCTTCTACCTTCCACTCAATATTCTCCAGACGTGTCTGGAACGTGAGGGCCATCGCAGGCAGGCTGGCGAACACACTGAGCAGGGCTAGATAATGCTGGCGCACGGGAGGCTCCACTGGTTTCTACAACACTTCAAAGCGTCATACATCGATAAGGCATACAAAAGGCTATCGGTTGCATCCTGCAAAACTTGATAGCGAGTGCCTGCAAGAGTCTTTTCCGGTAGCATTCCCACCAGATTGACCCGCCTGGAATCCCCAATGTCCGACCGCCTGACCCTGCTGCGTCCCGACGACTGGCATATTCATCTTCGCGATGGTGCTGCGTTACCCCACACCGTGGCCGATGTAGCGCGCACCTTTGGCCGCGCCATCATCATGCCTAACCTGGTACCTCCGGTGCGTAACGCCGCGCAAGCCGACGCCTATCGCCAGCGTATCCTCGCTGCGCGGCCGGCCGGCAGCCGCTTCGAACCGTTGATGGTGCTCTACCTCACCGACCGCACCCAGCCCGAAGAAATTCGTGAGGCCAAGGCCAGCGGTTTCGTGCACGCCGCCAAGCTGTACCCGGCCGGCGCGACCACCAACTCCGATTCCGGCGTGACCAGTATCGACAAAATCCTGCCGGCCATCGAAGCCATGGCGGAAGTCGGCATGCCGCTGCTGATCCACGGTGAAGTCACCCGTGGCGACGTGGACGTGTTCGATCGCGAGAAGATCTTCATCGACGAGCATATGCGCCGTGTGGTCGAGCTGTTCCCGACCCTCAAGGTCGTGTTCGAGCACATCACCACCGCCGATGCCGTGCAGTTCGTTACCGAGGCCTCGGCCAACGTCGGCGCGACAATCACCGCGCATCACCTGCTGTACAACCGCAACCACATGCTGGTGGGCGGGATTCGGCCGCACTTCTATTGCTTGCCGATCCTCAAGCGCAACACCCACCAGGTGGCCTTGCTGGATGCGGCGACCAGCGGCAATCCGAAGTTTTTCCTCGGCACCGACTCGGCACCCCACGCCCAGCATGCAAAAGAAGCCGCGTGCGGCTGTGCCGGTTGCTATACCGCGTTTGCCGCCATCGAGCTGTATGCCGAAGCATTCGAACAGCGCAACGCGCTGGACAAGCTCGAAGGCTTCGCCAGCCTCAATGGCCCACGCTTCTACGGCTTGCCGGCGAATACCGACCGCATCACCCTGGTCCGTGAAGACTGGACCGCCCCTGCCAGCCTGCCGTTTGGCGAGCTGACTGTTATCCCGCTGCGCGCCGGTGAAACACTGCGCTGGCGCCTGCTGGAGGAAAGCAAGTGAGTGAAGACCATTACGATGACGAACACGAGCACAGTGGTGGCGGTTCCCGTCACCCGATGGCCGAGCGGTTCCGCGGCTATCTGCCGGTTGTCATCGACGTAGAAACCGGTGGTTTCAACTGCGCCACCGACGCGCTGCTGGAAATCGCGGCGACCACCATCGGCATGGACGAACAGGGTTTTGTGTTCCCGGAACACACCCACTTCTTTAGGGTGGAGCCATTCGAAGGCGCCAACATCGAAGCCGCTGCCCTGGAGTTCACCGGGATCAAGCTCGATCACCCGCTGCGCATGGCGGTGAGTGAAGAAGCGGCACTGACCGATATCTTCCGTGGCGTGCGCAAGGCGTTGAAGGCCAATGGCTGCAAACGCGCGATCCTGGTCGGCCATAACAGCAGCTTCGACCTGGGCTTCCTGAATGCCGCCGTGGCGCGGCTGGACATGAAGCGTAACCCGTTTCACCCGTTCTCCAGCTTCGACACCGCGACCCTCGCTGGCCTGGCTTATGGCCAGACCGTACTGGCGAAGGCCTGCCAAGCGGCTGGAATCGACTTTGACGGTCGCGAGGCGCACTCGGCCCGCTACGACACCGAGAAGACTGCCGAGCTGTTCTGCGGCATCGTCAACCGTTGGAAGCAGATGGGCGGCTGGGAAGACTTCAACGACTAACAGCGCTTTTGTGGTGAGCGGACTCGCTATAGTGAGCGGGCTTACTGTGGTGAAAGGGCTTAGTGTGGTGAAGGGGCTTGTTGTGGTGAAAGGGCTTACTGTGGTGAGCGGGCTTGCCCCGCGCTGGGCTGCGCAGCAGCCCCAATCCAGGGAGCGCATTTATTCAGCTAGACCTCGCAGGCAGGTTTTAGGGCCGCTTCGCAGCCCAGCGCGGGGCAAGCCCGCTCACCACACCAAGCCCGCTCACCACAAAAAGCACGCTTGCCCCAGGGGCTTTTCCTCCACATAAAAAAACCGGCCCTTTCACAGGCCGGTTTTTTTGTACCTCGACTCTGGCTTACAGCTTGCCAGCGTTCTCGGTCAGGTAAGCCGCAACACCTTCCGGCGAAGCGTTCATGCCTTTGTCGCCTTTTTTCCAGTTGGCAGGGCAGACTTCGCCGTGCTCTTCGTGGAATTGCAGGGCGTCGACCAGGCGGATCAGCTCTTCCATGTTACGACCCAGTGGCAGGTCGTTGATGATCTGGGAGCGAACCACGCCTTTGTCGTCGATCAGGAACGCGCCACGGAAAGCCACGCCGCCTTCGGATTCAACGTCGTAAGCCTTGGCGATGTCGTGCTTCATGTCGGCAGCCATGGTGTATTTGACTTTGCCGATGCCGCCATCATTGATGGCGGTGTTGCGCCAAGCGTTGTGAGTGAAATGGGAGTCGATGGAAACGGCGACCACTTCAACGTTGCGCGCCTTGAAATCGTCCATGCGGTGGTCCAGGGCGATCAGCTCGGACGGGCAGACGAAGGTGAAGTCCAGCGGGTAGAAGAACACCAGGCCGTATTTGCCTTTGATGGCTTCAGACAGTTTGAAGCTGTCAACGATTTCGCCATTGCCGAGGACGGCGGGTACGTCGAAATCCGGGGCTTGTTTGCCGACGAGTACGCTCATTGGATATCTCCTGATGTGAGGGTGACGATTGAAGTAAAAGGACCGGCCCGAGTCTGCCGTGTTTAAGCGACAGCCCTGTGACGCAGTCACGCTTCGTGAAGACCGACCATCATACACTGAAAAAACCGTTCGTCAGTGCGGGCGCGGTGCCAGCCAATACCCTACGAATCTACTTTGACAATCATTCTCGTTAACATTAAGATCCATCGCACTTAAGCCTTAAACCCGCGATGGTTCTCCCTTATGTATGTGTGCCTCTGTACTGGCGTCACCGACGGACAAATCCGCGAAGCAATCTATGAAGGTTGCTGCAGCTACAAGGAAGTGCGTGAAACCACCGGCGTTGCCAGCCAATGTGGCAAATGTGCTTGCCTCGCCAAGCAAGTGGTACGGGAAACCCTGACGCAGCTGCAGACAGCCCAGGCCGCGCTCCCCTATTCAGCAGAATTTACACACGCCTGATTGGGCGTGTTTTAAAGAACCGGACTTAACGTCCGGTTTTTTTATGCCCGCAATTCAATTAGTTAGCGCCAAGACGCGGAACACAAACATTCTTATTCCGATTAATTTTCATTTATTATTCAATAACTTAGGTTTGACACTAAGGAATTCGCCGCTCAAACTCCGCCTTATACACAGCTATTACAGGGCAGGACCCCAGTCATGAAAGGCGACATCTCAGTCATCCAGCAACTCAACAAAATCCTTGCCAATGAACTGGTCGCGATCAATCAGTACTTCCTGCATGCGCGCATGTATGACGATTGGGGCCTGGAAAAGCTCGGCAAGCGTGAATACAAAGAATCCATCAAGGCCATGAAAGACGCCGACGCGCTGATCAAGCGCATCCTGTTCCTGGAAGGCCTGCCGAACGTGCAGGACCTGGGCAAGCTGAACATCGGCGAGCACACCCAGGAAATGATCAGCAGCGACCTGGGTTTTGAGCGCAAGAGCCACAGCGACCTCAAGGCCGCCATTGCTCACTGCGAAACCAAAGGCGACTTCGGCAGCCGTGAGCTGCTGGAAGACATCCTGGAAGACCAGGAAGAACACATCGACTGGCTGGAAACCCAACTGGGCCTGATTGACAAAGTCAGCCTGGAAAACTACCTGCAATCGCAGATGGGCGAATAAGCCCCAGCACGCAGGTACGAAAAAGCCCCGCTCTCTTAGAGATGCGGGGCTTTTTATTGCACGGCTTTTTACAGAAGCATCAAGCGTTAGTCTTGGCTGCGGCGTTTGCCGCTGCTTCTTTGACCAGCGTTTGCAGCGAACCATCAGCGGCCATCTCAACGATGATGTCGCTACCGCCGACCAGCTCACCGGCTACCCACAGCTGTGGGAACGTAGGCCAGTTGGCGTACTTCGGCAGGTTGGCGCGGATTTCAGGGTTTTGCAGGATATCCACGTAAGCGAATTTCTCGCCACACGCCATGATGGCCTGGGACGCCTTCGCGGAGAAACCGCACTGAGGAGCGTTGGGCGCGCCCTTCATGTAAAGCAGAATGGTGTTGTTGGCAATCTGCTCTTTGATCGTTTCGATGATATCCATGGAACACCTCGGCTGGAACTTTGCGACTCACAGGTCGGCACGGTGGCGCATTGTAACGCAAAATTCCCGCGCGGTGCTCAGGCGGCTGCTACCTGCACGGGAACGCCGTTCAACGCAGCATTGCCCGATAACTCATCCAACTGCCGCTCGTCGGTCAAGTCATTGGCACTCGCGCCTGGTTGTTCGCTGGCGATCGTCATCTGGACACCTGGGCGTCCATGCCCCCAACCGTGAGGCAGGCTGACCACGCCGGGCATCATGTCCAGGCTGGCCAGCACTTCCACTTCGATCATGCCGATGCGCGAACTGACGCGCACGCGCTGGCCATCGCTCAGTTGCCGACGGGCCAGGTCATCCGGATGCATCAACAATTGATGGCGCGGCTTGCCCTTCACAAGCCGGTGATAGTTATGCATCCAGGAATTATTGCTGCGCACATGGCGGCGGCCAATCAGCAGCAGTTCGTCGGCCACAGGCACCGGCTGCGCCGCAAACCGCGCCAGGTCGGCGAGGATCACCGCCGGCGCCGCTTGCACCTTGCCATCGGCGGTCTTCAAACGAGCGGCAAGGTTGGGCTGGAGCGGCCCGAGGTCCACGCCGTGGGGATGATCTGCCAGCATTGCCACGGACAGCTTATGGCTGGACGCGTCACCGTACACCCCGGCACGCAAGCCAAAGTCGATCATCTGTGCAGGCGGCAGGGTGGGTTTGAGCGCAACCCCCGTCTGCGCCGCGAACGCCTTGGCCAGGCCGACGAAAATCTCCCAGTCATGCAGCGCGCCTTCCGGCTTGGGCAAAATCGCGCGATTGAATCGCGTGACATTACGCACCGCGAACATATTGAACGTGGTGTCGTAGTGATCGTTTTCGAGCGCCGACGTGGACGGCAGGATCAGGTCGGCATAGCGCGTGGTTTCGTTGATATAAAGGTCGATGCTGACCATGAACTCCAGACCATCCAGCGCCTGTTCCAACTGGCGGCCGTTAGGCGTCGACAACACCGGATTACCGGCCACCGTCACCAATGCCCGGATTTGCCCTTCACCTTCGGTGAGCATTTCCTCAGCCAAGGCCGACACCGGCAGCTCCCCGCCGTACTCCGGGCGCCCGGAAACCCGGCTCTGCCAACGATTGAAATGCCCGCCGCCGGTCGCTGCCACCAAATCCACCGCCGGCGTGGTGCACAGCGCGCCACCGACACGGTCCAGATTGCCAGTCACGAGGTTGATCAATTGCACCAGCCAATGGCACAGCGTGCCGAACGCCTGGGTCGACACCCCCATGCGCCCGTAGCACACCGCCTTGTCGGCGGCGGCAAAGTCCCGCGCCAGCTTTCGGATCTGTTCAGCAGGCACCGCACACTGGCGACTCATGGCCTCAGCGCTGAACCCTGCAATGGCGCGGCGTACATCCTCCAGGCCTTCAATGGGTAGATGGCTGTCGCGGGTCAGGTTTTCGCTGAACAAGGTGTTGAGCACCCCAAACAACAACGCCGCATCACCGCCTGGCCGCACGAACAGATGCTGATCGGCAATGGCTGCCGTCTCGCTGCGCCGGGGGTCGACCACCACCACTTTGCCGCCGCGTGCCTGAATCGCCTTGAGGCGCTTTTCCACATCCGGCACGGTCATGATGCTGCCGTTGGACGCCAGCGGGTTGCCCCCCAGGATCAGCATGAAGTCGGTGTGGTCGATGTCGGGGATTGGCAGCAACAGGCCATGGCCGTACATGAGGTAGCTGGTGAGGTGATGGGGTAACTGGTCCACCGAGGTCGCCGAAAACCGATTGCGCGTCTTCAACTGCCCCAGAAAATAGTTGCTGTGGGTCATCAGCCCATAGTTATGCACGCTGGGATTGCCCTGATACACCGCCACCGCATTCTGCCCATGCCGCGCCTGAATCCCCGCCAGCCGTTCGGCGATGAGGGCAAAGGCCTCGTCCCAGGCAATCGGCTGCCATTCGTTGCCCACCCGCAGCATGGGCTGGTGCAGGCGGTCGGGATCATTCTGGATGTCTTGCAGCGCGACGGCCTTGGGACAGATATGCCCACGGCTGAAACTGTCCTGGGCGTCGCCCTTGATCGAAGTGATCGCCAGGCTGCCGTCCTCGGCTTGGGTGGTTTCCAGCGTCAGGCCACAGATGGCT
Source organism: Pseudomonas sp. QC2 (assembly GCF_002859085.1). NCBI lineage: Bacteria > Pseudomonadati > Pseudomonadota > Gammaproteobacteria > Pseudomonadales > Pseudomonadaceae > Pseudomonas > Pseudomonas sp. QC2. Next base: position 511,037 of record NZ_PKKS01000023.1, on the reverse strand, counting down.
TCACACAGATGGCAGGCACGGTGGTGGAGAGTCTTGGTCATGGCCAGTCTCTTATCAGGGCTTTGGCCTAACTATGGCCCGCGGACGGCCAAGGCACCACCAACGTCAGTGCCGTGAATCGACAAGCATCAGGCCAGGCCATGGCTAAGCATGAGCAAATGTTTCAGAAACCTCGCAGGCGCGCGCTGAAACCGACGCAGCCTGGCCTGCAGCCGCCTCCGCACATTGCAAAAGGTTGCGACGCCAGTGTACAAATGAACCGCTGCTGTCTGGAATTCGTCTTCAAAAGCGCCTCGGCGCCCTGCTTGAACGCCCTTAAAAACCGTAGCCCTATTGGTAAGACGCGACATTTAATTATAAGATCGCGCCTTCCCCTATTTCGTCGCCCCGTGCGGCTTTCGCCGCAGGTCTCGCCCGTTGTCACAATAAACAAGGCTTTGAGTATCTGCGGTCTGTTGCAAAAGGTAGTTAATGATGAGCGCAAGGCACTTTCTCTCCCTGATGGATTGCACGCCCGAAGAGCTGGTCAGCGTGATCCGTCGAGGCATTGAGCTTAAAGACCTGCGTAACCGCGGCGTACTGTTCGAGCCTTTGAAAAATCGCGTGCTCGGGATGATTTTCGAGAAGTCGTCGACCCGCACCCGCGTGTCCTTCGAAGCCGGCATGATCCAACTGGGTGGCCAAGCCATCTTCTTGTCATCGCGTGATACCCAACTGGGCCGTGGCGAGCCTATCGCCGATAGCGCCAGGGTCATGTCACGCATGCTGGATGCGGTGATGATCCGAACCTTTGCCCACAGCACCGTGACCGAATTTGCCGCTCATTCGCGCGTTCCCGTCATCAACGGCCTGTCCGACGACCTGCACCCGTGCCAGTTGCTGGCCGACATGCAAACCTTCCTTGAGCACCGTGGCTCGATCCAGGGCAAGACCGTCGCCTGGATCGGTGATGGCAACAACATGTGCAACAGCTATATAGAAGCGGCGATCCAGTTCGACTTCCACCTGCGCGTCGCCTGCCCCGAAGGTTTTGAGCCCAGCGCCGAATTCCTCGCCAAGGCAGACGGTCGCGTACAATTGCTGCGCGATCCTAAGGACGCCGTTGTCGGCGCGCACCTGGTCAGCACCGACGTCTGGACCTCCATGGGCCAGGAAGACGAAACCGCCAAGCGCCTGGCCTTGTTTGCGCCGTACCAGGTCACCCGCGAACTGCTCGACCTGGCCGCGCCGGACGTACTGTTCATGCACTGCCTGCCCGCCCACCGTGGCGAGGAAATCAGCCTCGACCTGCTCGACGACCCACGTTCGGTCGCCTGGGACCAGGCTGAAAACCGCCTGCATGCGCAAAAGGCGTTGCTCGAATTTCTCGTCCCGCCGTCTTACCACCACGCATGAGCCATGAATTACTGCTGAACCTGCGCAATCTGGCATGCGGCTATCAAGATCAACGGGTGGTGCAGAACCTCAACCTGCACCTCAATGCGGGTGATATCGGTTGCCTGCTGGGCTCCTCGGGCTGCGGCAAAACCACCACCCTGCGCGCGATTGCCGGCTTTGAACCGGTGCACGAGGGCGAAATCAGCCTGGCCGGTGAAGTCATCTCGAGTGCCGGGTTCACCCTGGCACCGGAGAAACGTCGTATTGGCATGGTGTTTCAGGACTACGCGCTGTTTCCTCACCTCAGCGTCGCTGACAACATTGCCTTCGGCATTCGCAAACACCCGCGAAAAGACCGCGTGGTCGCTGAATTGCTCGAACTGGTAAACCTGAAGAACCTGGGCAAGCGTTTCCCCCATGAGCTTTCTGGTGGTCAGCAACAACGTGTAGCCCTCGCCCGCGCCCTGGCGCCGGAGCCCGCATTGCTGCTACTGGATGAACCCTTCTCCAACCTGGATGGCGAGCTGCGGCGCAAGCTCAGCCACGAGGTGCGCGACATCCTCAAGGCGCGCGGCACCAGTGCGATCCTGGTCACCCATGACCAGGAAGAAGCTTTTGCCGTCAGCGACCAGGTGGGTGTGTTCAAGGAAGGCCGGCTTGAGCAGTGGGACACGCCCTACAACCTGTATCACGAACCGCAGACACCCTACGTCGCGAGTTTTATCGGCCAGGGTTACTTCATTCGTGGCCAATTGAGCTCGCCGGAATCGGTCAGCACCGAACTGGGTGAGCTGCGCGGCAACCGGGCCTACACCTGGCCTACCGGCGGCGCGGTGGACGTGCTACTGCGCCCGGATGACATCGTCTACGCACCGGACAGCGCGTTGAAAGCACGGATCGTCGGCAAGACCTTCCTCGGTGCTTCGACGTTGTACCGCCTGCAACTGCCGACGGGCGCACAGTTGGAATCGATTTTCCCCAGCCATGCAGACCATCAGGTGGGCGCGGATGTGGGGATTCGGGTGGCGGCCGAACACTTGGTGTTGTTCCAGGCGTCCGGCAGCACGGCGGCGCAGATTCCTCAGAGCGAGTCCGGCGTGCGGCGCCACAGCGCCGCTCACTGACGAAACCAGGTCAAACATGTGGGAGGGGGCTTGCTGCCGATAGCGGTGTATCAGTCACAGATAAGCTGGCTGATAGACTGCCATCGGGAGCAAGCCCCCTCCCACATTGGACCTCGGTAGCCTTCGAAGGCGGGTCTCAGGCGCGACCAATCGGCGCGAACTTGGCCTGGGTATGCTCCGCCAGCACCACCGCCGGCAATTCAACCTCCAAGCCCCTCCTCCCCGCGCTCACAAAAATCGTTGCGAATGGCTGCGCCGTCACATCAATAAACGTGCGCAAACGCTTCTTCTGCCCCAGCGGGCTGATGCCACCTAACAGATAGCCGGTGGAACGCTGCGCCGCTGCCGGGTCAGCCATTTCAACTTTCTTGACGCCTGCCGCGTGAGCCAGGGCTTTTAAATCCAGACTTCCGACGACCGGCACCACCGCCACCAACAATTCGCCCTTCTCGCTGCTGGCCAGCAAGGTCTTGAACACCTGCGCCGGGTCGAGGCCCAATTTTTCCGCGGCCTCCAGCCCATACGAAGCAGCCTTGGGATCATGTTCGTAACTGTGGATTCGATGTTCGGCGCGAACTTTTTTCAACAAATCCAATGCGGGGGTCATGACGTCTCCGGAGCGAGGCAAACAGATCGCCAATTCTAGGCCAAGCCCGCACAAAACGCTCTAGTCCGCCCACTCCTAAGGTGCACGTGCCATGTGACAAGTGTGATCATTCACCAGACCAATAGTTTGAAAGTGACCGACAGTTCACTTTCGACCTTTGACAGCCGTCATTCTTGTCTATATTTTTTCGTTTCCGAATACTGTAGGAATACACCTGCAGCATTCACGCAGTGAGCCGTGGCCGGGATGGGGATCCTTGCCAGGGTGAAAATCGCGCAACCGCCCGTTGAGGTCGTGCGCCAGACAAGAACAACAAATGAGGTTTTCCATGACAACTGCTCTTCAACAGCCTTCACTTTCGAGCCAATGCATGGCCGAATTCCTGGGGACTGCGCTTCTGATCTTCTTCGGTACAGGATGTGTCGCTGCGCTCAAGGTCGCGGGTGCCAGCTTTGGCTTGTGGGAGATCAGTATCATCTGGGGGGTCGGCGTCAGCATGGCGATCTACCTGAGCGCCGGTATTTCCGGAGCCCACCTCAACCCGGCTGTCAGCATCGCGTTGTGTATTTTCGCCGACTTCGAAAAACGCAAACTGCCCTTCTATATCCTCGCCCAGATCGCTGGCGCCTTCTGCTCGGCGGCCTTGGTGTACACGCTCTACAGCAATCTGTTTTTCGATTACGAACAAACTCACCACATGGTGCGCGGCTCCCAAGCCAGCCTGGAGTTGGCGTCGGTGTTCTCCACCTACCCCCATGCGCTGCTGAGCACTGCCCAGGCGTTCCTGGTGGAAATGGTCATCACCGCCATCCTGATGGGCGTAATCATGGCCCTTACCGATGACAACAACGGTCTGCCACGCGGCCCATTGGCCCCGCTGCTGATCGGCCTGTTGATTGCCGTGATCGGCAGCGCCATGGGCCCGCTGACGGGCTTTGCGATGAACCCGGCGCGGGATTTCGGGCCCAAGCTGATGACCTTTTTCGCGGGCTGGGGTGAAATGGCCTTTACTGGCGGTCGTGACATTCCTTACTTCCTGGTACCGATTTTTGCACCGATCGTCGGCGCATGCCTCGGCGCCGCAGCGTATCGCGGGCTGATTGCCCGTCACCTGCCGAGCGCCGCACCTGCTATAGCTGAAGAAACACCTGACACGGCTGTCAACGGCAAGACGCGTATTTCCTGATACCGCCGGCCGGGCCCGCACTGCCCCTTTGCGGACCCGGCTGATTCCTTACTTCCTTATTTTCCGTCTAAGGCAATCGACATGACCGACATTCAGAATAAGAACTACATCATTGCCCTCGATCAGGGCACCACCAGTTCCCGCGCGATCATCTTCGATCGCGACGCCAACGTGGTCTGCACCGCCCAGCGTGAATTCACTCAGCATTACCCGCAAGCGGGCTGGGTAGAGCATGACCCGATGGAAATCTTCGCGACCCAGAGCGCAGTGATGGTCGAAGCGCTGGCGCAGGCCGGCCTGCACCATGACCAGGTCGCCGCCATCGGCATCACCAACCAGCGTGAAACCACCGTAGTGTGGGACAAAGTCACCGGCCGCCCGATCTACAACGCGATCGTCTGGCAATGCCGCCGCAGCACTGAGATCTGCCAGCAGCTCAAACGCGACGGCCACGAGCAATACATCAATGACACCACCGGCCTGGTCACCGACCCGTACTTCTCCGGCACCAAGCTCAAGTGGATCCTCGACAACGTCGAAGGCAGCCGCGAGCGTGCGCGTAACGGTGAACTGCTGTTCGGCACCATCGACAGCTGGCTGATCTGGAAATTTACCGGCGGCAAGACCCACGTCACCGACTACACCAACGCCTCGCGCACCATGCTCTTCAACATCCACACGCTGGAGTGGGATGCGAAGATGCTGGAGATCCTCGACGTACCGCGCGAAATGCTGCCGGAAGTGAAGTCGTCCTCGGAAATCTACGGCCGTACCAAAAGCGGCATCGCCATCGGCGGCATCGCGGGTGACCAACAGGCTGCGCTGTTCGGCCAGATGTGCGTCGAAGCCGGCCAAGCCAAGAACACCTACGGCACCGGTTGCTTCCTGCTGATGAACACCGGCGACAAAGCGGTGAAATCCAACCACGGCATGCTCACCACCATCGCCTGCGGCCCGCGTGGCGAAGTGGCGTACGCTCTGGAAGGCGCGGTATTCAACGGCGGCTCCACCGTACAGTGGTTGCGTGACGAGCTGAAGATCATCGCCGATGCCACCGACACCGAATACTTCGCCGGCAAGGTCAAGGACAGCAACGGCGTGTACCTGGTCCCGGCCTTCACCGGCCTGGGCGCTCCGTACTGGGACCCCTACGCCCGTGGCGCGTTGTTCGGCCTGACCCGTGGCGTACGCGTGGATCACATCATTCGTGCCGCCCTGGAGTCGATTGCCTACCAGACCCGCGATGTACTGGACGCCATGCAGCAGGATTCGGGCGAACGCCTCAAGGCCCTGCGCGTGGACGGTGGCGCGGTGGCCAACAACTTCCTCATGCAGTTCCAGGCCGACATCCTCGGCACCCAGGTCGAGCGCCCGCAAATGCGCGAAACCACCGCATTGGGCGCGGCCTACCTGGCCGGCCTGGCGTGCGGCTTCTGGGGCAGCCTGGATGAGTTGCGCGGCAAGGCGGTGATCGAGCGCGAGTTCGAACCGCAGCTGGACGAGGGCGCCAAGGAGAAGCTCTACGCCGGCTGGCAAAAAGCGGTCAGCCGCACCCGTGACTGGGAGCCGCACGAAGGCGCTGAATAAGCCAACGTCAGGTTGTAACTGGCAGGGAGCGGATTCCTGCGTCATCATGGGCCACTTTTGTATGGCAGCCCAAAGGACGCCCCATGAATCTGCCTCCCCGCCAACAACAAATCCTCGAGCTGGTCCGCGAACGCGGCTACGTCAGTATCGAGGAAATGGCGCAGCTGTTCGTTGTCACCCCGCAAACCATCCGCCGCGATATCAACCAGCTGGCGGACGCCAATCTGCTGCGCCGCTACCACGGCGGCGCGGCCTATGACTCCAGTGTCGAAAACACCGCGTACGCTATGCGTGCCGACCAGATGCGCGACGAGAAACAGCGCATCGGCGAAGCCATCGCCGCGCAAATCCCTGATCACGCCTCGCTGTTCATCAATATCGGCACCACCACCGAATCCATCGCGCGTGCGTTACTCAACCACAACCACCTGAAAATCATCACCAACAACCTCAACGTCGCCACCATGCTCAGCGCCAAGGACGACTTCGATGTGTTGTTGACCGGCGGCAATGTGCGCCGTGATGGCGGTGTGGTGGGCCAGGCGAGTGTCGACTTCATCAACCAGTTCAAGGTCGACTTTGCCTTGGTGGGCATCAGCGGGATCGATGAAGACGGTAGCCTGTTGGATTTCGACTACCAGGAAGTGCGGGTTTCCCAGGCGATTATCGCCAATGCCCGTCAGGTGATCCTGGCGGCGGACTCGAGCAAATTCGGGCGCAACGCCATGATTCGCCTGGGGCCGATCAGTTTGGTGGATTGTCTGGTGACCGATCAACAGCCGGTGCCAGCGCTGGTGCAATTGTTGAATGAGCATAAGGTCAGATTGGAAGTAGTGTGACCTGTAGTGAGCGGGCTTGCCCCGCGCTGGGTGGCGAAGCCGCCCCAATAAGGCCACCGCAGTGCATCTGAGCGACGGCGACGCCTGGGTTTAGGGCGGCTTCGCCACCCAGCGCGGGGCAAGCCCGCTCACTACAAAAGTAGCTCCACCCCCCATTGATGTTCACAAATTTTCCTTTTCCCGCCCTTCGATGAGTTTTTTCAATCGAACTTGGGTGGCTGTGCCCGCGTTTATCAGCTACCATTTTCGCAAATGAACATTAATGTTCGAATTCCAATACGAAAAAGATCGCGAGGCCAGCCGATGAACCCTTCTACCTTGCCTGCTCCACCGCTTGCCGAAGTCTACGACGTTGCCGTAATCGGTGGCGGGATCAACGGCGTCGGCATTGCAGCAGACGCAGCCGGTCGCGGTTTGTCGGTATTCCTTTGCGAAAAGGACGACCTGGCCAGCCACACCTCTTCCGCCAGCAGCAAGCTGATCCACGGCGGCCTGCGCTACCTCGAACATTACGAATTCCGCCTGGTGCGCGAAGCCCTGGCCGAACGCGAAGTGCTGTTGGCCAAAGCACCGCACATCGTCAAGCAGATGCGCTTTGTGTTGCCACACCGCCCGCACCTGCGCCCGGCGTGGATGATCCGCGCCGGCCTGTTCCTTTACGACCACCTGGGCAAGCGCGAGAAACTGGCCGGTTCGAAAAGCCTCAAGTTCGGCCCTGACAGCCCGCTCAAAAGCGAAATCACCAAAGGCTTCGAATATTCCGACTGCTGGGTCGATGACGCCCGCCTGGTGGTGCTGAATGCCATGGCCGCCCGCGAAAAAGGCGCGCACATCCATACCCAGACCCGCTGCGTGAGCGCACACCGCAGCAAGGGCCTGTGGGAAATGAACATGGAACGCGCCGACGGCAGCCTGTTCTCGATCCGCGCCCGCGCCCTGGTAAACGCCGCCGGCCCGTGGGTCGCCAAGTTCATCAAGGACGACCTGAAGCTGGACTCACCGTACGGCATCCGCCTGATCCAAGGCAGCCACCTGATCGTGCCGAAACTGTACGAAGGCGCCCACGCGCATATCCTGCAGAACGAAGACCAGCGCATCGTCTTCACCATTCCGTACCTGAATCACCTGACTATCATCGGTACCACCGACCGTGAATACACCGGCGACCCGGCAAAAGTGGCGATTACCGAAGGTGAAACCGACTACATGCTCAAGGTGGTCAACGCTCACTTCAAGAAACAACTGAGCCGCGACGACATCGTCCACACCTACTCCGGCGTGCGCCCGCTGTGCAACGACGAGTCGGACAACCCGTCGGCTATTACGCGCGACTACACCCTGGCGCTGTCCGGCGGCACGGGCGAGGCACCGATCCTGTCGGTGTTTGGCGGCAAGTTGACCACTTATCGCAAGCTGGCTGAGTCGGCGATGGCGCAATTGGCCCCGTACTTCACTCAGATGCGTCCAAGCTGGACCGCCAAGGCCAGCCTGCCCGGTGGCGAAGACATGACCACGCCCGAAGCCCTGGCCGAAGCCATTCGCGACAAATTTGACTGGGTACCGAGCGAGATTGCCCGTCGCTGGTCCACCACCTACGGCAGCCGCACCTGGCGCCTGCTGGAAGGCGTGCAATCGCTGGCCGACCTGGGCGACCACTTGGGTGGCGGCCTGTACACCCGTGAGGTCGATTACCTCTGCGCCGAAGAATGGGTAACCCACCCTCAGGACGTACTGTGGCGCCGTACCAAGCTCGGCCTGTTCACCACCCCGCAAGAGCAGGACAACGTGCAGCGCTACCTGTCCAAAGTTGAGCAGAACCGCAGCAAGATTGAAGCTGCCTGACAGCTCACGCCCACAAAAGCCCCTGCGCCGTAAGGTCCAGGGGCTTTTTTTGGCATTCGGTTTTCCGAACACCGCACCCCGGCGTATTCGGTTTGCCGGACCCAAGGATTAAAAATTACCTGTCATACAAAGTTAATCCTCTTAAAAATCAACCAATTAACCTTTTAATCCTGGCCTGGCACGACTCATGCTCTACACTCTTGGACGATTGCCTGAGACGCCTCAGGAGCCGTCACGGGCATTCGCTGTACAAGAGAGCCGTTTAGCCGGCTTCATAAAAAAAACAAATGTCGAGGAAGTATTGATGCGCATCGTTCCCCATATTCTGGGCGCAGCTATCGCTGCCGCTCTGATCAGCACGCCAGTGTTTGCCGCTGAACTCACCGGCACGCTGAAGAAGATCAACGACTCCGGCACCATCACTCTCGCTCACCGCGACAGCTCCATTCCGTTTTCCTACATCGCGGATGGTTCGGGCAAACCCGTGGGCTACTCCCACGACATTCAGTTGGCCGTCGTCGAGCAACTGAAAAAAGACCTGAACAAGCCCGACCTGAAGGCCAAGTACAACCTGGTCACTTCGCAAACCCGTATTCCGCTGATCCAGAACGGCACTGCGGACCTCGAGTGCGGCTCCACCACCAACAACGCCGAACGCGCCCAGCAAGTTGATTTCACCGTCAACATCTTCGAAATCGGTACCCGTCTGCTGGTCAAGAAAGACAAGGACGGCAAGCCGAGCTACGCCGACTTCGCTGACCTGAAAGGCAAAAACGTCGTGACCACCGCCGGTACCACGTCCGAGCGCATCATCAAAGCGATGAACGCCGACAAGCAGATGGGCATGAACGTCATCTCCGCCAAAGACCACGGCGAATCCTTCCAGATGCTGGAAAGCGGCCGCGCCGTTGCCTTCATGATGGACGACGCCCTGCTGGCCGGTGAAGAAGCCAAGGCCAAGAAGCCGGACGACTGGGTCATCACCGGTACTCCGCAGTCCTTCGAAGCCTACGCGTGCATGGTGCGTAAAGACGACCCGGCCTTCAAGAAAGCGGTCGATGACGCCATCGTTGCCCTGTACAAATCCGGCGAAATCAACAAGATCTACAGCAAGTGGTTCGAGAGCCCGATCCCACCAAAAGGCCTGAACCTGAACTTCCCGATGAGCGACAAGGTTAAGGAGCTGATCGCTAACCCAAGCGACAAGCCGGCGCCTGACGTAAAAATCTGATACCTGACTAAGCTTATCTCCTGAGGGAGCCAACCCTCCCTCAGGCGTCTGTTACTACCTGCTGGCTTTATTTTTGGAACACTCGACCTGGCGGTTTTCGAGCCGATCGCGTGTGCCTGGCGTTCATCGTCGGGCGGGAATGGATTTTCCCCAAGCGGGTGCTTGTACATCGATCGATCTCGAGGGGAGACCCTAATGAATTACAACTGGGACTGGGGCGTGTTCTTCAAGTCCACCGGCGTGGGCAGCGAGACTTATCTCGACTGGTACATCGCCGGCTTGGGCTGGACCATCGCCATTGCCGTCGTGGCATGGATTATCGCCTTGCTGCTGGGCTCCATTCTGGGGGTCATGCGCACGGTGCCAAACCGCCTCGTATCAGGCATCGCGACCTGCTACGTGGAACTGTTTCGTAACGTGCCGCTGCTGGTTCAGCTGTTCATCTGGTACTTCCTGGTACCCGACATGCTGCCGCAGAACCTGCAGGACTGGTACAAACAAGACCTCAACCCGACCACCTCGGCCTACCTGAGCGTTGTCGTGTGCCTGGGCCTGTTCACCGCCGCCCGTGTGTGTGAACAAGTGCGTACCGGCATCCAGGCGCTGCCACGTGGCCAGGAATCCGCCGCGCGCGCCATGGGCTTCAAGCTGCCGCAGATCTACTGGAACGTGCTGCTGCCCCAGGCCTACCGGATCATCATTCCGCCGCTTACCTCGGAATTCCTCAACGTCTTCAAGAACTCCTCCGTGGCGTCCTTGATCGGCCTGATGGAACTGCTGGCGCAAACCAAACAGACCGCCGAGTTCTCGGCCAACCTGTTTGAAGCCTTCACCCTGGCTACGCTGATCTACTTCACCCTGAACATGAGCCTGATGCTGCTGATGCGCGTGGTCGAGAAGAAAGTCGCCGTGCCCGGCCTGATCTCCGTGGGGGGTAAATAATGGAATTCGATTTCAGCGGCATCATCCCCGCCATCCCGGGCCTGTGGAACGGCATGGTCATGACCTTGCAGTTGATGGTCATGGGCGTGGTCGGCGGTATCGCGCTGGGTACGATCCTGGCGCTGATGCGCCTGTCTTCCAGCAAACTGCTGTCGCGGGTGGCCGGCGCTTATGTGAACTACTTCCGCTCGATCCCGCTGCTGTTGGTGATCACCTGGTTCTACCTGGCAGTGCCGTTCGTACTGCGCTGGATCACCGGCGAAGACACCCCGATCGGTGCGTTCACCTCCTGCGTCGTGGCCTTCATGATGTTCGAAGCCGCGTACTTCTGCGAAATCGTGCGGGCCGGCGTGCAGTCGATCCCCAAGGGCCAGATGGCGGCGGCACAGGCGATGGGCATGACCTATGGCCAGACCATGCGCCTGATCATCCTGCCCCAGGCGTTCCGCAAGATGACCCCGTTGCTGCTGCAACAGAGCATCATCCTGTTCCAGGACACCTCGCTGGTCTACACCGTGGGCCTGGTGGACTTCCTCAACTCCGCCCGTTCCAACGGCGACATCATCGGCCGCTCCAATGAGTTCCTGATCTTCGCCGGTGTCGTCTACTTCATCATCAGCTTTTCCGCCTCGCTGCTGGTCAAGCGTCTGCAAAAAAGGTTTGCCGTATGATCTCTATCAAGAACATCAACAAGTGGTATGGCGACTTCCAGGTGCTGACCGATTGCAGCACCGAGGTTAAAAAAGGCGAAGTGATCGTGGTGTGCGGGCCGTCTGGCTCGGGTAAATCCACCCTGATCAAGTGCGTCAACGCGCTGGAACCGTTCCAAAAGGGCGACGTGGTCGTCGACGGCACCTCGATTGCCGACCCGAAGACCAACCTGCCGCAGTTGCGCTCGCGCGTGGGCATGGTGTTCCAGCACTTCGAACTGTTCCCGCACCTGACCATCACCGAGAACCTGACCATCGCGCAGATCAAGGTGCTTGGCCGCAGCAAGGAAGAAGCCACCAAGAAGGGCCTGCAACTGCTGGAGCGCGTCGGCCTGTCGGCACATGCCCACAAACACCCGGGCCAGCTCTCCGGTGGTCAGCAACAACGTGTGGCGATTGCTCGCGCCCTGGCCATGGACCCGATCGTCATGCTGTTCGACGAACCGACCTCGGCCCTCGACCCGGAAATGGTCAACGAAGTGCTCGACGTGATGGTGCAACTGGCCCACGAAGGCATGACCATGATGTGCGTGACCCACGAAATGGGCTTCGCCCGCAAAGTGGCCGACCGCGTGATCTTCATGGACGCCGGCAAGATCATCGAAGACTGCCCGAAGGAAGAATTCTTCGGCGACATCAGCGCCCGCTCCGAACGCGCGCAGCACTTCCTTGAGAAAATCCTGCAGCACTAAGTGCGGTGAATACAGGCAGTGCTGAGAGGCTTGTCTGTGGCGAGGGAGCTTGCTCCCGCTGGGACGCGAAGCGGCCCCAAAACAGGCGACTGATTTTTCCATTGAAGAATTGCGCTCGTCAGTTTTCAGGGCTGCTATGCAGCCCAGCGGGAGCAAGCTCCCTCGCCACAATCAGCCTTCCCAACCAAAGATCCCTGTATTCACATTGGTAGCTGACCCAAGGCATCTGTGATGAAATGCGACCCCAACCAATTTCGCGCCGCACCGCCATCACTTGCCGTGAAACCACGTCTGATCCGCCAACTGTTCCTGCCGCCGTTGATCGTCGCCCTGATGATTGGCCTGGGTTATATCGGCTTCTGGATCAGCGAGTACTACGGCATCCGCACCCTCAGCGACACCGGCGAACGCCAGCTGGAGCTGCATGCCCGTACCGTCGAAAGCGAACTGAGCAAATACACCTACCTGCCCAGCTTGCTGGAGCTGGAGTCCAGCGTCTCCACGCTGCTGGCCGACCCGAACCAGGAAACCCGCAAGACCGTCAACGATTACCTCGAAGGCCTGAACCGACGCAGTCGCAGTCGGGCCATCTACGTGATGGACACCACCGGCCGCGTGCTGGCCACCAGTAACTGGCGCGATGCCGACAGTTACCAAGGTGAAGACCTGTCCTTCCGTGCCTATTTCCAGAACGCCGTGCGTGGCCAGCCCGGCCGCTTCTATGGCATCGGCAGTACCAACGGCGAACCCGGTTATTACCTGGCCCACGGCCTGGAAGAGCACGGCAAGATCATCGGCGTCGCCGTGGTCAAGGTGCGCCTCGAAGCCCTGGAAGAACGCTGGCAACGCGCCCGCCTCGAAGCGTTTGTGAGCGACGAGAACGGCATCATCATCCTCTCCAGCGACCCGGCCCGCCGCCTCAAGGCCGTACGCCCGCTGAGCGATGACACCAAGGAACGCCTGGCCCACAGCCTGCAATATTACTGGGCAACCTTGAACGAGCTGGAACCCCTGGCCCGCGAGCGCCTCAACGAAGTCAGCGAGAAACTGACCTTCCCGGCCAACAGCGAAGTGGTCAATGACGAGCATGAAGTCAGCTACCTGGCGCAAACCCGACCGCTCAACGACACGCCGTGGAATTTCACCCTGCTCACCCCGCTCAACGACCTGCGCCGCGCCGCGATCAATCAGGGCATCCTGGTAGCCGTCGCGTTTGGCCTGGTGGCGTTTTTGCTGATTGCCTGGAACGAGCGGCGTAAAGTCATCGCCACGCGCCTCGCCGCGCGCGAAGCCCTGCAGGAAGCCAACAGCCAGCTGGAACGACGGATTGCCGAACGCACCGCCGACTTGCGCGCCAGCAACGAACGGCTCAAGGGTCAGATCCGCGAACGGCGCCAGGCCGAGGAAACCCTGCGTCGCGCCCAGGATGAGCTGGTGCAGGCCGGCAAGCTGGCGGCTATCGGCCAGATGTCGACCAGTATTGCCCATGAACTGAACCAGCCCCTGGCCGCGTTGCGTACCTTGTCCGGCAACACCGTGCGTTTCCTTGAGCGCGGCGCCCTGGACACCGCCAGCGCCAACCTGAAGACCATCAACGAACTGATCGACCGCATGGGCCGCATCACCGCCAGCCTGCGCTCCTTTGCCCGACGCGGTGACGATCAAGGCGAAGCGAGCCTGGCCAAGGCGGTGGACGCCGCGTTCCAGGTACTCGGCGCACGCCTGGACAACCTGCCGCTGACCCTGCATCGCGACTTTTCCAATGCCCAACTGCAAATCGACCAGACGCGCCTGGAGCAGATCCTGGTCAACCTGATCGGCAACGCCCTCGACGCCATGCAAGCCCAACCAGCCCCGGAACTGTGGCTGGAAGGCAGCACCGTCGATGGCAAATACCGCCTGCAAGTGCGCGACAATGGCCATGGCATCGACCCCGAGGCCCGCAAGCATTTGTTCGAACCGTTCTTCACCACCAAACCCGGCGAGCAAGGTCTGGGCCTGGGCCTGACCCTGTCCGCCAGCCTCGCGGCGGCCACCGGCGGTAACCTTGCCGTGGAACACCCGGCCAGTGGTGGAACGGCCTTTGTCTTGTGTCTGCCGTTGGCGGGCGCTCAAAAAGCTGAGTCGACATGAATACAGACGCTACAGCCCTGAAAGACGACCTCACCGTGTTGATCGTCGAAGACGACCCCCATGTGCTGCTCGGCTGCCAGCAAGCCCTGGCCCTGGAAGATATTCCCAGCGTCGGCGTGGGCAGTGCCGAAGAGGCGTTGAAGCGCATCGGCGAGAACTTCGCCGGCATTGTGATCAGCGATATCCGCCTGCCGGGCATCGACGGCCTGGAGTTGCTCACACGCCTCAAGGCCCTGGATAAAAGCCTGCCGGTGGTGCTGATCACCGGGCATGGCGACATCTCCATGGCCGTCGGCGCGATGCGCAACGGCGCGTACGACTTCATGGAAAAGCCCTTCTCCCCCGAACGCCTGGTCGACGTCGCCCGTCGTGCCTTGGAGCAGCGCGGGCTGGCGCGGGAAGTCTGGTCGCTGCGCCGCCAGTTGGCCGAGCGTGATTCGCTGGAAGGCCGCATCATTGGCCGCTCGCCGGCCATGCAGAACCTGCGCGAGCTGATCGCCAACGTCGCCGACACCTCGGCCAACGTGCTGATCGAAGGCGAGACCGGAACGGGCAAGGAACTGGTCGCGCGCTGCCTGCATGATTTCAGTCGGCGTCACTCGCACCAGTTCGTCGCCCTGAACTGCGGCGGGCTGCCGGAGAACCTCTTCGAAAGCGAGATTTTCGGCCACGAAGCCAACGCCTTTACCGGCGCGGGCAAGCGTCGTATCGGCAAGATCGAACACGCCCACGAAGGCACGCTGTTCCTCGACGAAGTGGAAAGCATGCCGATCAACCTGCAAATCAAGTTGCTGCGGGTGTTGCAGGAACGCACCCTGGAACGCCTGGGTTCGAACCAGAGCGTGGCAGTGGATTGCCGGGTGATCGCCGCCACCAAGTCCGACCTCGATGAACTGAGCCGCGCCAGCCAGTTCCGCAGCGACCTGTACTACCGTCTCAACGTGGTGACCCTGGAACTGCCGCCGCTGCGTGAGCGCCGCGAAGACATCCTGCAACTGTTCGAACACTTCCTGCAGCAGTCGTCCCTGCGTTTCGACCGCACCGCGCCTGAACTGGACAACCAGACCCTGTCCAGCCTGATGAGCCACGATTGGCCCGGCAACGTGCGCGAACTGCGCAACGTCGCCGAACGCTTCGCCCTCGGCCTGCCCGCCTTCAAGAAAAGCGGCGCCAGCAGCGGCAGCCAAGGCCTGGCGTTTACCGAAGCGGTGGAAGCCTTCGAGCGCAACCTGCTCAACGATGCCCTGCAACGCAGCGGCGGCAACCTGACCCAGGCCAGCCAGGAACTGGGGATGGCCAAGACCACGCTGTTCGACAAGGTCAAGAAATACGGACTGAGCCACTGATGGACCTGGTATTGAAGGCCGCCCTGGGCGCGGCAGTGGTGTTGATCCTGGCCGCGCTGGCCAAAACCAAAAACTATTACATCGCAGGCTTGGTGCCGCTGTTCCCGACCTTTGCGCTGATCGCCCACTACATCGTCGGCAAGGGCCGTTCGGTGGACGACTTGAAGACCACGATCCTGTTTGGGATGTGGTCGATCATTCCGTACTTTGTGTACCTGGCGACGTTGTATGTGATGGTGGATCGGATGCGGTTGGAAGCGTCACTCGCCGTTGCGGCTGTCGCCTGGTTGATGGCCGCAACCGTCCTGGTCAGCATCTGGGTACGCGTCCACACCTGACACAACTCGATCAAACTGTGGGAGCTGGCTTGCCTGCGATAGCGGTGTATCAGTCAACTCATCTGGCCCAGACATACCGCAATCGCAGGCAAGCCAGCTCCCACATTTGAATTGAGGTGTGTCAGATAGGTCAGCGGACTATTTTGTCCACTTGAATCCCCAGCTTCTTCAGGCGATACCAAAAGCTTCGCTCGGATATCCCGATCTTCGCCGCCGCCGCAGCCTGCACGCCGTTGCTCTCCTGCAACGCCGCCAGGATATAGGCCTTCTCCACCTCCGCCAGCGCCGCGTCCAAATCCTGGGGAATGCCCGGCCCGTCGCTGAGGATCGCCGTCACGCCGCCCTCACTCGGCCTGGACGCAAACAGGTAACCCGGCAAGTCGATGTCCTCGATCACCGGCTTTGCGGCCACGATGGTCGCGCGCTCCACGCAATTCTGCAGCTCACGGATATTGCCCGGCCAGTGATACGCGGCCATGGCCTGCAGGGCCTCCGGGCTGAAACCGGTGATACGTTTGCCGGCGGTGGCACTCAGGGTCTGGGCGAAGTGGCGGGCCAGTGGCGCGATGTCTTCCACGCGCTCGCGCAAGGCCGGCAGCGGGATCGGGAACACGTTGAGGCGGTAATACAGGTCTTCACGAAACTCTTTGTTGGCCACCGCCTCGAGCAAATTCTTATTGGTGGCGGCGATGACCCGCACGTCCACCTTGCGCTCGCGAGGATCGCCCACCGGTTCGATCACCCGCTCCTGCAACGCACGCAGGATCTTGGCCTGCAGCGCCAGGGGCATGTCGCCCACTTCGTCGAGAAACAGCGTGCCCTTGTCGGCCTGCTGGAAGCGCCCTACCCGGTCGGCCACGGCGCCGGTGAACGCGCCTTTACGATGGCCGAACATTTCGCTTTCCAGCAGCCCTTCCGGGATGGCCGCGCAGTTGACCGCCACGAACGGTTTGTCGGCACGGCTGCCGTGCTTGTGGATCGCGCGGGCGACCATTTCCTTGCCGGTGCCGCTTTCGCCGGTCAGCAGGATGGTGGCGCTGCTGTCGCGCACCGAGTCCACCGCTTGCAGCACTTTGCGAAACGCCGGGCTGTCGCCCACCAGGCTGTCGAACTGTGCGTGCTCGTCCAGCTCGGCACGCAGGCGCGCGTTGTCGCGCATGATGTCGCGAAACTGCAGGGCCTTGGCCACAGTGATGTCCAGCTCGTCGATGTCGAACGGCTTGGCGATGTAGTCGTAGGCGCCGTTGCGCATCGACTGCACGGCGTTTTTTACGGTGCTGTAGGCGGTCATCACGATCACCGGCACATGCGGGTAACGCACCTTGATCTCGGCCAGCAGCGCCGGCCCGTCCATGCCTGGCATGCGCCAGTCGCTGATCACCAGGTCGATGTCTTCCTGCTCCAGCACTTTGAGCGCGTGCAGGCCGTTGCCGGCGATAAACACCTGCACGTTGTTCTGGCCCAGGGCCGACGCCAGCAGGTCGCAGAGCTTGGGTTCGTCGTCGACTACCAGAATGTTATGCGTCATGACTGTCCTCGTCGTCTTCGCCCATCGCCGGAATGTACAGGCTGAAGGTGGCGCCGGCATCTTTCTCGCTGGCACATTCGATGCTGCCGTCGTGACTTTCCATGATCGAATAGACTTTGGCCAGGCCCAGGCCGGTGCCGGACGCCTTGGTGGTGACGAATGGCGTGAAGATACGCTCGATCATGTCTGCCGGAATGCCCTGGCCGGTGTCGGCGATGCTGATCACGGTAGTGTCGTCCAGCGTGCGAATGCCCAGGGTCAGGCGCCCGCCTTCGGGCATCGCGTCGATGGCGTTGATAATCAGGTTGAGGCACGCCTGCTTGAGTTGCTTGGCATCCGCGTAGATCGTCGCCCCCGGCGCCTGGTCATCGATGTGCGCGTCGATGTTATGGGTGGCCAGTTCCGGGGCGCAGAAGCCGAGGATTTCTTCCACCAAGGGTCGCGCAGGCTGCAACACCCGCAGCGGTGGGTTGGGCTTGGCGAAGTCGAGGAATTCGGTGATCAGGTCGTTGATGCGGCTGACTTCACTGATCACGTATTCCAGGTGGCGCTTGTCGGTGTCCGCCAGATCCGCGCGGCGGTGCAGCAGCTGCGTTGCGGTCTTGATGATGCCCAGCGGGTTGCGGATCTCGTGGGCCAGGCCCATGGCGACCTCGCCCAAGGCGTGCAGGCGATCACGCCGACGCAACTGCGCTTCGAGGTGATGCAACTCCCCCAGGCGCTCGGTCATGTGGTTGAAAGTGCTGCTCAGCTGCGCCAGCTCGTCGCCGCCGCTCACCACCACGCGGTGCGCGTAATCGCCGGAGATCACTGCGCTCACGCCTTGGGACAGGTCCCGCAGCGGCTTGGTCAGGCGCCGCGACACCAACACCCCCGCTGCCAGCGACAGTGCCGAACTGAGCAGGAAGATCAACACGAACAGATTGCTCTGGTTCACCAGCCCGACCAGGCTGGTGTGGCGCAGCAGGCCGCTGAAAATCACGCCCTGCAAGTCGCCGGCGTCGTTGAAGATCGGCCAGTACAACCCGCTGTAGTTATTGGTGAACTGCTCGCTGGGCTGCTTGGTGCTGCGCATCGCGGTTTCGACGTTCTTGGGAATGCGCGAAGGATGGTCCTCGAAGCGCTGGGTCGAAAAGATCTCGGAGAACCCGTCGGGGTTGGCCAGGTACAGGCGCAGGTCGAGGGAATGCACATCGGCCACACTGGTGAGGAAACTGCTGTCCAGGTAGGTCCCGACCAGCAGCAAATAGTCGACGCCGTCCTGGGTCGTCTCGAAGGTCGAGACCACAATGCCGGTGGATACGCCCCCCACCTGCACCGTCTGCAACACCGTGTTGTTGGCCAGGCTGATCTGCTTGACGATGTCATCGGCGGCGGTGCTGAACACCAGCTTGTGGTCACTGACGCGGATCAGCGCCACCACGTCGATATCGGTGGCGTCGGCAATGTCGGCAGTCAGCCGGTCGTGCTTGGCGGCTTGCCGGCTCGACGGCGGGCTGGTGTAACGCAGGAACAATTTGGCCATGCGCGCGTTGTCGTGAAGGATGTCGCCGATCTCGTCCTTGACGATCTTGGTCGACTCCTGCAGCCAGATGCGCACGTTGCTGTCGAAGATCTGCGACAACGTGGTCGCCGCCAATTCGGCCGCGATCATGGTGGGAATCACGCTGACCAACCAGAAGGCCAGCACCAGCTTGCGCTGGACGCTCCAACGCGAAATGGCAAAGGGGCGGGCTTTCTGGCGGGTCTTGGTGATCATCAGGTTTCGCTCATCGCAGCAGCCATGGCAGGGTCGGAACGATCCGGTCGAATAAACAGTTTTACAAGCTTGAGCAGGCCGTTGACCAGCCGGTTGCGGTGGCGGAAAAACACGCTGTTACCCTGAAACTCGCAGCCCAGGCGCAGCTTACTGGCATACCCGGCCTGTCCGCACTCATACAACGCAATATTGTGTTGAATACAGTAGTCGACGTTGGTCAGCCAGCTGCGGAAGTACAGGTTGTAGTCGCGGGTGAACGCGACGTCATGCCCGAAAAATTTGTCCACCAGCCGGTGTTCGTCCACCAGGATCAGGTTGAACGCGACCAATTGCTCGTCCACCCAGTAAAGAACACAGACCGCGCGCTCATCCAGCCGTTCGAGCACCCCAGTGAAGTAGCTGGCGGGCAGTCGCTCGAACTGCAATTCGGCACGCGTCAGCGTGGCCTCGTACAAGCGCATCACGTCGGGCAGCACGTCGTCGATAGTGCGCCGCCACTCCACCCGCGGCCCTGGTGCGCGCAGTTTGCGGCGCAGGTCCTTGCGCGTGGACTTGCCCAGCGAGCCCAGGTAGGCGTCCACCGACCCATAGGGCAGCGGCAACACGCCCGTGGGCAAGCTCGGCATGCTTTGGAAGCCCGCCGCCCGGCAACTCTCAAGCCAGTGCGGGTCTTTGCTCGGCGCGTCCTTGACCGCCACCAGGCCGATACCAAAGTCATCGGCATCCCGGCGTGCAGCTTGCAGCAGGTGCTGGAGCAACAGCGCACGACTCGCCTGCGGCACGCCACTGGCGAAACCAGCGTCGCAGCGTTCGGCCACCGGCGAACCCAGGGCATACAGCCCCAGTTGCAACAGCCCCGGCCACAGTCGCTCCACACGCTCGGTCAAGCGCTTGCCGGCGCCCGACACCGTGGTGTCGAGGCGATAATGAGTGATGAACGCGGCGGCCACGGCCACCAGCGTTCCATCCTGGTAAACCGCCAGGTAGCGCCACTGGAAATCATCGATAGCGGCGTTTTCCACGGCGACGTAATAGTCCCAGTCCTCCAGGGCACCGGGGAAGCAGTCGTTCCAGGCACTGCGCTGGATGGCCCGGATGGTCGGGAAGGCTTGGGCGGTAATCACTTCGGTCCCTTATTTCTGTAGTGAGCGGGCTTGCCCCGCGCTGGGGGGCGAAGCCGCCCTAAAAACTGCAATTGCGGTTTAACTGGAAAAACTCAGTGCCGGAAATGGGGCGGCTTCGCCACCCAGCGCGGGGCAAGCCCGCTCACTACATAGAGTTCGTTCGCTGATGAAAGCGGCGCTTAGCTCGATGACTCGGCGGTATTGCAGGTCGACGGTGATCATGTGGTAGCAGTTGTCCAACAGGATCTTGGTCACCGGCCCGCCAAGATGGCGCTCCACGTAATCGGCGTTCCAGCGGCTGGTGATGTCGTCCTCGATGGAGTGCAGCACCAGCGCCGGTACGTTGATCGACGGCATGCGTTTTTTGACCACGGCGTTCATCCAGTGCAATTCACGCACCGTCACGCCCTCCATCGTCAACAGGCCCGCCTCGCTGCTTTCGCCTTCCTTCATCTGCCGTTCAACGATGGCACGCAGGCGTTCATTCTTGATGCCGTAGGGCGGCTTCTCGGTAAAGCGGAACAGGCGCACGCCGAACGGGATACGGATCAGCAACGGCGTGATGAACGCCATTTTGTTGATGCTCCAACCGTCGTACTTGAGCGTGGTGGAATACATCAGCAACCCGGCCACCTGGCCCGGATGCTCCGACGCCAGGTACATCGACATCACCGCACCCATCGACAAGCCACCGACAAACACCTGCTCGTGGCGCTGCTTCACGCCCACGAAGGTCTTGCGCACGCCTTCGTACCAGTCACGCCAACCGGTGGCTTGCAGGTCGCTGTTGTCGCCGCAATGCCCGGCCAGGGTAGGCACGTACACCGTGCAGTTGCCCGCCTTGGCCAGGCCCTTGGCGACCTGGCGCAATTCCGTGGGAGTGCCGGTCAGGCCGTGGATCAACAGGATCCCGACCGGACCTTCACCGAGAACGAAGCCGGCATCACCTTCACCGAGGTCGATCTCTGCCGTGTTCACCGGTTGGTCGCCCGCACCAGCAGTTGCTCAAGCAGCTTCAAGCCCAGTTCGATTTCCGGGTAGCTGATTTCCAGGGACGGTGCCAGGGTGATCACGTTTTTGTAGTAACCGCCCACATCGAGGATCAGCCCGAGTTTTTGGCCATCCACTACCATGTCGCCCTTCATGCCTTCTTCGACCATGTAGTCCAGGGTCGCCTTGTCCGGCGTGAAACCATCCGGGCCGCAGATTTCGCAACGCAGGGCCAGGCCCAGGCCGTCGACGTCGCCGATGATCGGGAAACGTTTCTGCAGGTCTTGCAGGCCTTCGAGGAAGAATTTGCCCTTGGCCATGACCATCGCGCCGTAGTCGACTTCGTTGGTCATCTTGAACATTTCCAGGCCGACCGCCGTGCCCAACGGGTTGGAGGCGAAGGTGGAGTGGGTCGAGCCTGGTGGGAAGATCTTCGGGTTGATCAATTCTTCACGGGCCCAGATGCCGCCCAACGGGTTGAGGCCGTTGGTCAGGGCCTTGCCGAACACGATCACGTCCGGCTGCACGTCGAAGTGCTCGATCGACCACAACTTGCCGGTGCGGTAGAAGCCCATCTGGATTTCGTCGGACACCATCAGGATGCCGTGCTGGTCCAGCACCTGCTTGAGTTCGCGGTAGAAGTTCATCGGCGGGATCACGTAGCCGCCGGTGCCCTGGATCGGCTCGACGTAAAACGCGGCGTATTCGCTCTGGCCGACTTTCGGGTCCCACACGCCGTTGTATTCGGTCTCGAACAGGCGGGCGAATTGCTGCACGCAGTGGCTGCCGTACTCTTCCTTGGTCATGCCTTTAGGGCCGCGGAAGTGGTACGGGAACGGGATGAACTGCGCGCGCTCGCCGAAGTGACCGTAGCGGCGACGGTAGCGGTAGCTGGAGGTGATCGACGACGCGCCGAGGGTACGCCCGTGGTAGCCGCCTTCGAAGGCGAACATCAGGCTCTTGCCGTTGGTGGCGTTACGCACCACTTTCAGGGAGTCTTCGATGGACTGCGAACCGCCGACGTTGAAGTGCACACGACCGTCGAGGCCGAATTTCTTCTTGGCGTCGACCGCGATCATTTCCGACAGCTCGATCTTGCCTTTGTGCAGGTACTGGCTGGCGATTTGCGGCAGGGTGTCGATCTGCTGTTTCAGCGCGTTGTTCAAGCGTGGGTTGGCGTAGCCGAAGTTGACCGCCGAGTACCACATTTGCAGGTCGAGGTAGGCCTGGTCTTCGGTGTCCCATACGTAGGAGCCTTCGCAACGGCTGAAAATACGTGGCGGCTCGATGTAGTGGACGGTGTCGCCGTAGGAGCAGTATTTGGCTTCTTTATCCAGAAGGATCTGGTCTTCGGCGGTAGCGATACGGATATCAGACATGGTGGAAGAGTTCCTGATTGTCAGAAGAGCTGTTGAAGGTGGTGGCGTTGGCGGCGATGCCCTGTGGCAGCAGCGCCAGCAATGCAGGCACTTCGGCAAAGGTGTCGAAGCGCGCGTGCGGAATGTGGTTGGCCACGCAGTAGTCGGCGAGGCTGCCCTTGGCAAACACGAAGTCGGCGGTGGAGGCCACGCACATGTCGGACTTGCCGTCGCCGATCACCAGCACGCGCTTGTTGCGCGGCGTGGACTTGCACTTGCAGTTGCCGGAAGCGGCACGGCAGGCATCGCTGGCGTACGGGAAGTCTATGCGCCAGCTGTTCTGGTCGACCTGGCGCAGACGGTTGGCGAGGATCGGCAGCAGGGTCACGTAGTTGCGTGACAGGATCCGCGCGATGCCCTGCTCGATGCCGTCGCTGACGACTTCGATGGACGCACCCAGGCCGATCACGTGATCGACGAAGTCGGGGAAGTCCGGGTCGATCTCGACGCTGTCGAAATACGCCAGCAGTTCGGAGGGGGTGGCCTTGATCAGTGCCAGTTGGCGGCTCAGGCATTCGCGTGAACCGATATGCCCATCCAGCCATTCCTGTTCGATGGTTTCCCACTCGGGGCCGGCGAAGCGTTGGAGGACGTTGTCGATGACATCGGTGGGGGTGATGGTCCCGTCGAAGTCACACACGATATGCCAGTGGATCATCGTTGTTTACCTTGGAGGAGCGCGCTGTGTGCGCTTGCAACAAGGGGTAGAGCAGGGAGTGTGCCAACTGGCGCAGGCCCAGCGGGGCTGGGGCTTTGCTCGGAATGGAGGGCGATTTGTGTCGTAGGAGCTACAATTTTTGTAGCTTGCTACAAACAAGATGAGTGCTTGCGTGGGCACGGCGCTTTGCGCGTTCATGCGCACGTATTCAATCAAGGAACTGTGACCATGTTGAGGATCACATGCGCTGCACTCGCCGGGTTACTTGGCCTGTGGAGTGTTTCAAGCCTGGCACTGGCCGACGGTATCACCGGCGAAGTCGGCGCAGGCGTCAGCTACCAGCCCCATGACCCTACCGGCAGCCGCTACGAAACGCGGCCGGTGCCCTATTTCGATCTGGACTGGGGCTCCGTCAGCCTGAGTACCGATGACGGCTTGACCTGGAGCGCCTTGGACACCCACGGTTTTACCGCAGGCCCGTATATCAATTACCTGCAGGGGCGCACCTCGAACGGCTCGCTGCAGGGGCTGCGCAATGTGTCGGACATGGCCGAGGTGGGCGGTTTTATCCAATATGCGCCGGCTGATTTCTGGCGGGTATACGCCCAGTTGGGCCAGGCCGTCGGCGGCGGGCGAGATCAAAGCGGTGTGCTGGGCAAGGTCGGCGGTGAGCTGGGTTATCCCCTGGGTGGCGGCATCATTGGCAGCACCGGCCTGATGGCGCACTTTGCCGACGCCCGCCAGACCCAGACCTTTTTCGGGGTTGATGCCAATGAGTCCGCGGATTCCGGAATCCGTCCCTACAACGCCAGTGGTGGCTTCCAGAACATGACGCTGACCCAGAGCTTTGAATTCCCCCTGGCGGCCAACTGGTCGCTGTTGACCAGCGCCAGCTGGGTCCACCTGGTAGGCTCGGCCGCCAACAGCAGCATCGTCAAGGAAACCGGCGACGTGAACCAGGGCCAGGTGCAGACGGCTATCAGCTATAAGTTCGATTGAGGTTGGTCTGGGCTTTGCAATGAGGTGCTGGAATCCATTTTTCCAGGACATTCTTCATGGCTCGCCCCGCTTACCGCCTGCTGCATCATTCACTCTGGGACCTGGTGCCCATCGCGCTGGGCCTGGCGCATTTCGCCTTTGTCGTCTGGCTGGTTGGCGCTTTCCACAGCCTGGACTGGTGGGCCTTGGTGCCCCTGGCGCTGGTCTACGCGATCAGTCTGTCGTGGAGCATCAACAGCATCTCCCACAACCAGATCCATAACGCCTACTTCAGCCATCGCGCGATGAACCGGGCCTTCGACCTGTTGCTGTCGGTGACCATCGGTTTTTCCCAGACGCTCTACCGCGATATCCACAACCGCCATCACCGTGGCAACGCCGACCTGCCGGGGCCGGATGGCAAAACCATCGACCCGCTGTCGATCTACCAGCGCGGCCACGATGGCCAGCCGGAGAACCCGTGGGCCTATACCTTCCTGAGTTTTTTCCGCGACGATCCCAAGCCCTTCTATGACGAAATGAAGCGCAAACGTCCGGCGGATGCGCGTTGGGTCAAGGTCGAGATCGGCGTGACAGTGGCGTTCTATCTCGCCCTGGCCTTCTACAACTGGCAGGCGGTAGTGTGGTTGCTGCCGTTCTGGTACCTGGGCCAGTGCCTGTCATCGCTCAATGGCTACTACGAGCACTTCGGCGGCAACCCGGACCTGCCGATTGCCTGGGGCGTAAGCGCCTACGGTGTGCTGTACAACCTGATCTGGATGAACAACGGCTACCACGCCGAGCACCACTACCGGCCGAAGATGCACTGGACGAAAGTGAAGGCGTTTCATCGAGAGATTGCCGAGCAGCAGCGTGCGGCTGGAGTGAAAACGCTTCCGGTGTCCCATGGATTAGGATTTTTAGTCGCACACCGCAAATTCCGCGGCTAACCCCGACCTTGTAGTGAGCGGGCTTGCCCCGCGCGAGGCCAGCCCGCTCACTACAAAAACCAAGCCGATCAGTTCTCTTCACCTTCGGCCAACAACACAATCCCGCCAATGATCACCGCCACCCCCACCCAGTGCAGCGGGCTGATATGTTCCCCCAGCCCCAGCCACGAACCCAGCAACACCACCACAAACACCAGCGAACTCAGCGGAAACGCCAGGGACAGGCTGCTGCGCCGCAGGATCAGCATCCAGACGAAAAACGCGCCGATATAACTGGCGATCGCCGCCAGGATCCCAGGGTTGCGCGCCACCTCACCCAGCCACTGCCAATTGAAATCCATCTGCCCCAATTGATCCCCGGCCACTTTGGTAAACAGCTGGCCCGCGCTTTCGGTGCAGATCAACAAGGCCCACAGCACCACCGTGCCGAAGCGCCCGTGCAGCCATCCGGTATTCATCGTTTGCGTACTCATGCCTGGCTCCCTGCAATCGCCACCAACATCACACCTAAGGTAATCACCAGCGTGCCCGCCCAACGGCGGCGGCTGACGGTCTCGCCCAGCACCACCTTGCCCGCCAGCACGACCCCGCAATACGCCAGCGCGGCGGCCGGAAACAACAGGCTCAACGGCGCGCGGGACAAGGCCTCGAGCCACACGAAAAATTCGATCGCATAGGCGCCGATCCCGGCCCACAGCAACGGCGCATTAAACACTTGGCCCCAGAACGCATTCAGGCGAAAGCCGCCGTCCAGCTCGGGCAACCGGTCCAGGCCGATCTTGAAACACAGCTGGCCGATCACATCGAGCACGATGGAAAACGCCACCAGCAACACCACGGTCAAGGTCACGGGAACAGTTCCTCAAACAGATCAATCAAGGCTTCATTGGTGGCGGCGTTGCGCTGCAGGTCTTGCGCGCTCCAACGCTCGGGTGGCGGCTGGTCGGACTTGGCTTCCCAGCGCTTGAACGCGTTGCTGAAGGCAGGCTGGGCGAACTCGCCGCACACATCGATGCCGATGATGCGCTTGCGCGCCGCCAACGCCCGCAGGGCTTGCAGCAGGTGAGTCAGGCGCATGCCGCCCTGGTCCCAGTTGGTCGCCGCGTCTTCACTGGCGAGCACGTCTTTGTCGACGGTGATCCAGATCGCTTCGGTGGGCAGGCTGCTGATCATCTGCTCGAGAAACGCCGTCCAATCCAGCTCGGCCAGGTTGCGCCAGTGCAGGTGGTCTTCCTGCTGACGATGGCCGGCGCCATCGCCTACCCGCCCCCAGACTTTCGACGGCGCGTGCTGCCAGGGAAACAGCTGCAAGTGCCCGCGCTTGAGGGCGCCAAGGTTGCCGCCGCGCAGTTGCGGGTTATGCAGGTCGTCGCTGCACGGGCCGAGGGTGACGATGCGTTTGATCGCCGGCATTTTCAGCGCACGGTTGACCCACGAACCACAGTGGCGCTTGGGCGCGAAGCGTACCCAGTCGGGGTGGTTGTCGAAGTGGATCAGGCTGATCGGTTCTTTGAGATCGGCCAGAAAGGCCGGTGTGAGGTGGTGATAGTCGCCGGAACCGACAAACAGGATTTCCGGCCGCGCATCCGTAGGCCGGGGCCGCTGGGCCAGACGTTCGGCGAAGCGCTTCCAGGTTTTTTCGGTGGACCACAAGCGCAGCTTGGGGCCCAGGTCCAGCAGGTCGATACGGTGGGCGCGGCCATTGGCCAAACGCCGGGCAATCGGTGCCTGGGCGGTGAGGCTGTGGTCGAGGTCAAGAATGTTCAAGGCAGTGTCCCCTAAGGCTTTAAGGGGTCAATGCAAGGGGCGGGCCAGCACTTATCTCAAGAACACCGAGAAACAAATGTGGGAGGGGGCTTGCCCCCGATAGCAGAGTGTCAGTCAACACATGTTTTGACTGAACCACCGCTATCGGGAGCAAGCCCCCTCCCACAGGTTGACCCGTGTTCGACTTTAGTTTTTCGAGTCGTTGATGATCTGGCGAATCGCGCCCACAAACGCCTCCGCCGGCTGCCCACCGCTGACGGCGTACTGATCATTGAACACGATGGTCGGCACCGAGCTCACGCCACGGGAGATCCACAACTGCTCTTGCTCACGCACGTCGGCGGCGTATTCGTCGGAGGCAAGAATCTCGGCCGCGCGTTTGATATCCAGGCCGACGCTTTCGGCGATGATCGCCAGGGTGGCGTGGTCGGACGGGTCCTGCCCATCGGTGAAGTACGCCTTGAACAGCGCTTCCTTGAGGTTGTACTGCAACCCTTCCAGCCCGGCCCAATGCAGCAGGCGGTGCGCGTCGAAGGTGTTGTAGATGCGGCTCTGGCCATCGGTGCGAAAGGCAAAGCCCAGCTCGGCACCCATGTCGCGGATACGCGCACGGTTGGCCTGGGATTCTTCGGCGCTGGAGCCGTATTTCTCGGTGATGTGTTCGACGATGTTCTGACCGATGGCAGGCATGTTCGGGTTCAGTTCGAACGGCTGGAAATGGATCTCGGCCTGCACCTCGGCGCCAAGCTGATCGAGGGCTTCGGTCAGGCCGCGCAGGCCGATGATGCACCAGGGGCAGGACACGTCGCTGACGAAATCGATTTTCAGGGGGGTACTCATGGCAGGCAACCTCGCTAGCAGTAATGTGCCGTAAAGGTTGCACGATACACCAATGTCACAACACCTTTGCAGGCTCGCCCAAGTCAATCTGCGCCCAGTGCGCGGCATCTTCGCGATGGGCTTGCAGGTACGGCAACACCGCCGCCAGCAACGGCGCCTTGAACGCTTCCTGGAAACGATGGGCCAGGCCGGGGATCAGCTTCAACTGACTGCCCTGGATATGCGCCGCCAGGTGCACGCCATGCATCACCGGCAGCAACGGGTCAGCAGTACCGTGCACCACAAGGGTCGGCACGCGCAGTTGGTTGAGCAACGGCACGCGGCTCGGTTCGGCGAGGATCGCCATGATCTGGCGCTTCACGCCGTCCGGGTTGAAGGCCCGGTCGTAGGACAGCGCCGCCTGGTGCAGCAACACCTGGCGATCATCCTTCACGTTCGGGCTGCCCAGCGCCGCCAGTAGATCGGCTTGCTGCTCCAGGGCCACTTCACGATTCGGCGCGCTGCGCCGCGACAGCAATTGCACCAGCGCCGCGTTCGGTGCCGGCAGGCCTTCGGCGCCGGAACTGGTCATGATCAGCGTGAGGCTCTCGACCCGCTGCGGCGCCATGGCCGCCAGGTGCTGGGCGATCATCCCGCCCATGCTCGCGCCCAGCACGTGGAATTGCTGGATCTGTAAGGCGTCCATCAAGCCGATGGCGTCGTCGGCCATATCGGTCAAGGTATACGGCGCCGCCAACGGCAGGCCGAGCTTGTAGCGCAGCACTTCAAAGGTCAGGTTGGCATTGGCCGGTGCCTGGCGCCACGTGGACAGGCCGACGTCGCGGTTGTCATAGCGGATCACCCGAAACCCTTGCTGGCACAGGGCGACGACGACTTCGTCGGGCCAATGGATCAACTGCCCGCCCAGCCCCATCACCAGCAGCAAGGCCGGGTCGGACGCACGGCCGATGCTCTGGTAGGCGATGCTCACCTGAGCCAGGTCGACCGTTTGGGTCGGGACATTAACGTCACATCGAGAAGCCGCAAAAGACGGCAGGCCGAACAATAGAGCGGCCAGTAAAAGCAACACGCGCATGAAAAACACCGAAACGCAGAACCCCAGTAGAGCGCGAGTCTGATGAAGTTTGTTCAAGCGCGCTGCCACAGTTGCGTGACAGTTTGATGAAGCCCGCTCAACGGTCACTGCGACAACTATCTAAGCCCCCACAGAAGTCACGCCGACGTTCAATGCCCGTTACTTCATTGATCCCGAGACATTCTGATGGCGGAACAACTCAACACACGCATTACCCTCAGCGACATTCGCAGGCCCTCGTCCCCTCTTGGTCGTGCTGTGGATGAGCATCTCTTGCTGCAAGCGCGCGAGAGCTGGCAGGACAGTCGCCAGCGCTTGCTTGACCTGATGGCGACCGCGCCCAGCGTGCGCGCATCGATCAACACACTGATCAGGCAGGAATTGGACGTGGATGGCGAGCAGGTACATCTGCATTTCGCCGCGCAAGGTGATGCCCCTGCCCGGGATGTCACGCTCACGGACGCCTGGGCCTACGCTCAACAACACTATGCGTTCGCGGGCGTAGACCCCACCCTCGACCAACGCTGCACACTCACTGGTCTCTCTGAAGAGACGACACCGGTTGCGCTGCTGCAACGGTTGCTGAAGCTGAACCTGCGGCATGGGATCAGAAGCCACTGGATCACCTGGTGTATTGCCCGCGCGCCCGGCACCCCGATGGCCCGGCGCGAACTGGCCAACCAACTGTACCGCCAGCATTTCCTGGCCGCCGCCCAACATGCCGTCGCCGTGAGCGAGATCAATACCGACCAGGTGGCCCCGCTCCTACGGCTGGTCGATCCACCTGCCGGCGAACAACCCGCCGACGGCCAGGCCCTGTATGTCGAGCAACTGCTGTTGACGTCTGCCAGCGGCCCTACGGTCGAGGTGCCGGGTGCGTTGGTCATGACCCGTACCGACCAGGACAACCCTGTGACTCAGTGTGTGTACTTGCCCACCCGACAGCCGGCGCTGATGGTATTCGGCGACCGCGTTCGCCTGGAAACCTGGCTACGTGATCAGCCGGAATTGTTCCCCGGCGTCACGCAGATAACCCGCGAGCACGGCATCGAGTACCGTACGGTTGAGACCCCCTTGGAGGCAGGGCTGGCACACCTTCAGGAGCATTGGATCAAGCAAAAACAAGACACCCTGACGTCTGCGGCCGACGGTGATTTGGCCGAGCACGGCGCGAGCGCGCTGCACACTGCCGAGCGGATCGACCGCCTGCAACGGGAGCCACTGTTCGCTGCAGCCCCAGAACTGCCCGCTGCACCCGACAGTACCGAAAACCCGCCGCCCTTTACTGGCTTGACCGCCGATGTGCCATTGGGGCTACGCCGCCAGGCCTTGAAACAACAGCAAAACGCCCTTGAAGTCTTCGCGGGCGAGGACAACTCGCGCCTGGCCTTACTCACCCCTCTATTCGATGCACTGCATCAGGCCCGGCAGCAGGCCTACACAGCAGCCGGCGCTTTGCTCGATCAAAAACCTGCGCTCATGCTGTCGGAGCTACTGCAGAAGCACACCCCTCAATACACCGCCCTGCTGCAGGCGCGATGGCAGGGGTTGAAGCAGGAAGCCGAGCTGCTACGACAGTTGAATCAAATCAGCATCCCAGAATACCAGTGGTTGATGGATGGGCTGGACCCCGACAAACCACCCGCCAAGGACATCGCGGTCGCCTGCCTCGTCCTGTCCATGATCGAGCAGAAGAACGGCGAAAAAACCATCAGCCAAAAAGAACTCGAGGGTGTGCTGCTGATTACCCAAGCCAGCACCTTGAAAGCATTGCCCTCCTCGCCCAACAGCCTGCTGCTCTACTGGCCAGGCCACAATGGTGGTGTGCATCGCTTTGACAACTTTGCGCAGTTGCAAGCGTGGTTCTTCGTCCAAACCTCCACTCAGCCGGCGCTGACGCTTGAGCCCCGTCTGCTGAGCCAGAAGGCCTTCGATTACAGCTTGCACCAGCAGCTTTCCAACGGTGTGCAGCAGATTGAAGTGCTGTTGCACCGCACATCCGAGCCCGAACAGGCCCTGCAACAAGCCACTGAACTGCAAGCCATCCGCGTAAAACTGCTGCACGAACTGGGCGTACCGGCGAATGAAGCACGCGAACTGGCTTATACCCAGTGGCGTGAGCGACAGCAGACGGGCGCCCTGGCCGAACACCTGACAACCTGGCTCACTACCGTCAGCGCCGAAGACCGAGCCCAGCTCAAGGCATGGATCGAAGACTATTGGCGGGCCATGCGCAGGGCCGATCACGCGCTGGAACAAAAACTGCCCCTGAGCCACACCTACTGCAAGACCCAGCTTGAAAAGCGCCTGAACCGGGATTTCGCCCTCAAACAGCCCTTTTCCGTGACACTGGATTTGCCCGAAACCGTTGCCCACCGGCAGCACTTTTTCGCCGCGCCCGGCGCACCGGGAACCCCGACCAAAACCGTGCTGGAACCCAGCACGGCCCGAGTCAGCCTGAGCCTTGAAGACCTGGCGTTGGGTAACATCGATAACGCACTCAGTGAACGCCTGGGCTTTATGAAAGTGCTCGTCAGCACGCTCGATACGAATGAGCGTGAAGTCCTCGCGGCAGCCCTCACCCGCGCTACGTGAAAACAATGGTCACCGAGCTGGACGTGGCACAACAGTATGAGGACCTGATCAAGGAGACATGGCTGGGCACCGACCGGGAAGCCTCGTTTACTCGCGACGCTCGCCTGGAATGCCTGATGGAACCCCACCGCCTGATACTGAAGATTCAGGGTCGGTTGGCGCACTTGAACGGCACCCTCACGGCGGATGAACTGCAGGTGTTCAACCGGGCCGCCGAGCAGGCCAAGCCGGTGGGTCTCGTTGTGCTACCCGCCGTACTCAGTGTCGGCGGGGCGGACACCGATGACGGCCCCAGCACGTTGTCCGGCATCAGCTTCATTGAAGAAAAAAGCACCGGGCTGACCCTCCTCTACCTGCCCGACAGCCCGGACCGCCAATACGTGCGCCGCTTCGATACCCGCGAGCAAGCCCGCCAGGCCCTCTACAACCTGTGTCTGTCCAGCGACATGGTCAGTTACCTGGCCGCACGCGCGGTGCCCGGAGACGTCGAACGCCATGCCGGCCGGATCAACCAGGCTGTGCTGAAAAACTATAGTGCCCTGATTGCCATCGGCAAACCCTGGCCAGGCGCACCGTCGCTGGCCACTCACGTGTTCAACGCCCACATGGGCCGCTTGCTTGAGGCTCACCGCGCCACCTCACGCTCCAACAGCGAGCTGTACCGGGAACGCTATGCGATGAAGGGTGAGCAGGCCTTTACCTGGATCAAGATGGCCATGGGTGTGGTACCCATTGTGGGTACCGCCATCGGTCTGCACGATGGTTGGACCAGTGCCAACGAAGCCGTCCGTGCGTTTCGGCGCGGCGACCCGGTTGAAGGATTACAGGCGGTAACGCAGGTCCTGCAATCACTGATCGATGCCGCCATCGACGTGGGCACCGGCGTGCTCATCACCCCGAATGCCGCGCGTGCACGCACCGCCGCGCGCCAACTGCGCAACGCGTTCAACGTGAGCGGTTATTTGCGTCCGCCACCGAGCCGCAGTGCCCATATAGGCCTGCGGTTCAGCGGTTACGAATACGAGAAAGCGCTCTCGCTCGGTCACCTGCAGCCGGCGACATACGGCCTTTATCGTCACATCTACCGGCATGCCGACGGCGACTTCATCCTGCGCAGGCATGCGCTCTATCAGGTTGAGCTGCAGGATGGTCACTGGCGCCTGAGCGGCAACTCGAAAAAAACCTACAAGCAGCCGATCGCCCTGGATGAAACCGGGCAATGGGACACGCACTTCGGTGTCTACGGCACCTCACACCCCGGTGGCCTGGCAGGCGGCGGTGCGGCGCTCGGGCACTTGGCAGATAGGCTGGACCCGCTGTGGCCGTTGGCAATTCGTGAGCGTCTGCCGCGCTGGTGGACCGATCAGGTCTACCGTCGGCAGCGTGCACTGACGGCCAGTGTCGAACAGACTTATCATCACTTCGATCAAAACCATCAGCGGGTCGGCACGTTGGTAAATCGCTATGAAAATGGCGAGACAGGCTTGTTCGACGATCTAGTAACCGAGCTGGCGCAAGGCATAGAGCTTGCCAAGCAGCTTCATGAGCAACTCGACCAAGTCATTCCATTGGTCCGCGGCAACCGGGCCAGGACCGGAAATAGAGCCAAAAGTGATGCCGCGTATGAAGTGGTCTGGAAGTCCCAATGGCTGATCAAGCTCAGGGGAGAACGGATGGTCACCCATTCCGATGACATAGAAAACCTGACCGCTCTTCTAGAGGCCACACCCTATGAGCAAGTGACGGCACGGGCGGCCCTCAGGGAACAGATCAGGGGCAAACACATTGCCAACCTTGAGCACTTTCGCCACACCGAGACCGCGATGGAGACCATGAACACTTGGAACAGCCGGGTCTCCCTCCGTGAGCAACGACAACGAATAACCAATGCCTCAGAGGTGATAAACCGACACCTGTCCGAGAGAAAACGTAACTACACCAAGGTCGCCGCCTTGCTGGACGTTATCGATCATGGCAAGGCGCTGTCGGACGTCTCCTGGCATTACCTGCAAGGTGCGCTGAAGAACGCCAAAACCACGACCTGGCGTGCGTTGGATCTGCAAACCGACTTGCTGGAAATCAGTTCGAACCTCAACCAACGCAACACGATCCTCAATTTCTGCATTAATGCCTACGAAAACATGCGGATGAACCTGGACCGCTGGTCAACCAGTTACCCCCAACATTTCGACCCGGTTTACGTCCCCCAACTGCGCGCCGAACTGGAAAAAATGGCCGAGCGCGCCCGTAAAACCTTGCGTGAGCCTGCACCGCGCAAGCCCACCAGCAGCCCCCGCAGAATTTTCGAAACTGAAGACAACACACTGCTGATCGGCGTGGAAAGCTGGGAACCCTCGACCGGCGTGCGTCGCTATACCATTACCGGCGCCCAAGGCCGTACCGAGATCTGGGAGCAAACCGCGAATGGCCGGTATTACCTGACCAACCCCGAGCCCATTGTCGAGGTGGTGGCCGCCAAGAACCTCAACGCCCTGGTCATTGAAGCGCAAGCACGTCTGAGGGCCGTCACTTCTTACATCAAAAAAGTGCGTGATTACGCTCGCCACGGCCTGCTGCCGGTCGAAATGGAGGAGATGCTGGCAAGAGAAGCCGAGGAACTGCTCACCCGGGCGCGGACCATCGCGCCCTTGGCGCCCGATCATATGACCCTCAAACAGCTGCAGGACGGCGCGACACAGCTGAAAGCAACCGGCCGTACCCTGCGGACTGAGTTTTCCCTGTCAAGTAAACAGCCCACCGATGGCATGCTTGATGACCTGGCCAGCCATAAGGTGGTCGAGGTGCGACGTAACAGCGGGTTGAAACGCCTGGCCCCATTACGCGATGGACGCCCGGATTTCATGCAGGAATATGAAGTCTGGGACCTGACAGCCTTGCCGCCGAAGCCGCTGTGGTACGCGCACTTTCATTACAACCGGCGCGCAGCGACGTTCGATCAGTTCGAGAAAGCCCATTTGAAGCTGCCGGAGCATCGGGGCCTGACTCACGGTGATGACCCGACATTGCCGTTCTCCGATATCGGCAAAAAATCCTCGGCGCTGCCTCATATCCGTCCGTTGTGGGTCGCTGCCGACGAGGTTTCGGCGTCGTGACGCTCGGCAGGGGTTGAATGAGAGGCTGTAAACATGAGACAAATTCAACCATTCCCTCTCAAACATCAAATTTACTCATGGATAACCCGTGCTAGAGATCCGCCACCTCAAGACCCTGCACGCCTTGCGCGAAGCCGACAGCCTGGTCGAAGCCGCTGAACGCCTGCACCTGACTCAATCGGCGCTTTCTCATCAGTTCAAGGAACTGGAGGAACGCCTGGGCATGCCGTTGTTCGTGCGCAAGACCAAGCCGCTGCGCTTCACCAGCGCCGGCCTGCGCTTGCTGCAACTGGCCGACGCCACCCTGCCGCTGCTGCGCGGCGCCGAGCGCGACATTGCACGCTTGGCCGGCGGCACCGCCGGGCGTTTGCACATGGCCATCGAGTGCCACAGCTGCTTTCAGTGGCTGATGCCGACCATCGACCAGTTCCGCGATGCCTGGCCGGAAGTCGAGCTGGACCTGGCCTCGGGCTTTGCCTTCGCGCCGCTGCCGGCGTTGGCCCGTGGTGACCTGGACTTGGTGGTGACGTCCGACCCGCTGGAACTGCCAGGCATTACCTATGTGCCGCTGTTCACCTATGAAGCCATGCTCGCCGTGGCCAACCAGCACGCGCTGGCGAACAAGGCCTACATCGTGCCGCAAGACCTGCTGACCGAAACCCTGATCACCTACCCGGTGGAGCGCGACCGCCTGGACATCTTCACTCGCTTCCTCGAACCGGCCGACGTTGAGCCGGCTCAGGTGCGCACCTCGGAACTGACGGTGATGATGATGCAACTGGTGGCCAGCGGCCGTGGCGTGTGCGGCATGCCTCACTGGGCGCTGCATGAATACAGCTCGCGCGGCTACGTGAAAGCCAAGCGGCTGGGTGAGAAGGGTTTGTTTGCGACGCTGTATGCAGGGATTCGCGCGGACATGCTGGACGCGCCGTATATGCGCGACTTTCTGCTGACCGCGAAGGACACCTCGTTTTCCACCTTGGATGGGGTCAGCGCGGTGCGTTGAAAGGCTCAGCTCAACCGGTGGAAGGGGGCTTTCCCCCTCCCACAGGGCGTATCACTGGTCTTTCAGTTCGCGCCACATGTGGATTTTATCGAAGTAATCCACGCCCACCCGCACCGCCAGCGGTTCCAGACCGTATTGAGTGAACCCACAGCGCTGGTACAGCGCAAACGCGGCGTCATTACCGGCGGTGACGGTCAGCTGGATCACTTTCAAGCGCGGATGTCGGCGCGCTTCATCCAGGGCTGCCTCGACTAACCGCAGGCCCAGGCCTCTTTGCTGATAGGCCCCGGTCACGTACATACCGAACAGGGTCACCTTGTGCCGCGCCTTCTCGCGTGGCTCGTACGCCAGACCGACAATACCCGCCAGTTCATCGCCGTCGAAACCGCCCAACAGCCGATCCAGTGGGTTGTCGAGGCGCTTTTGCCACCAGCTCAATGGCATCGCCGCCCGCTCGGCCACGCTGGAGGTGAATGCCTGCGGATAGGCGCCGTACGCCTCCAGCATCAAGGCCCGATAAGCCTCGGCGTCGTGGGCCCCCAGTGCACGGATGATCATAGGCTTCAGGCCGTTGCGGTCAGTGACGCACGGTAAAACGGCAGGATCAGGTCGCGTGTCAACGGCGCCAAGTGCAAGCCGCCATCACCGGCAGGATCGATCCAGCGTACCTCTTCGATTTCAGCAGCGGGGGTGACCGGCACATCGATGCGTACCTGGAACAACTCAGCTTCGACGGTAAAGCCCGGCTCGTTGACCGCGGGTGCGCTGAAGTTGCCGAGGTAGAGGGCTTGGCTGGGGTCGATGCACAGGTTCAGCTCTTCGTGCAGCTCGCGGGCCAGGGCCTCGGCAGGTTGCTCGCCGGCGTCGATCTTGCCACCAGGCTGCATGAACGCTTGGGTGCCACGCTTGCGTACAAGCAATGTTTGGCCGTCGCTGCCGATCAGGAGGGCGGCGGCGATGCGGATAGTAGAGGTGCTCATGAAAGGTTCGCGGTCTCTTCGGGTACTTTGATAAAAATGGCGTATTTCGCGCCTTCCATTGCCTCGAACGCAATGAGCTTGTCCACCAGCGGCAGGTTCAGCACCTTGCCGGCGTTGAGCAGCAACATGCCGTTATCGGCATTGAGGTTACGCGCCAGGACCATGCCGTCCGCCAGTTCACGGGTGGTCAGGACCTTGACGGTGGGATCGCCCAGCGTCACATCACTGAGGAACTTGGCGCAGGCCTGAATAAAATCGTCGACCAGGCTTGGGTCGTAAAGGCGCCCGGCATACTTCTGGATGTAGAGCAGCGCTTCATCACTGTTCATCTGCCGCTCAAGGATCAGGCCTTTCTGCAACTCGATGAAATCCACCGCCAGTTTCAGCAGGCGTGAACCGAACGGAATCGCCTCCTCCTTGAGGTGATCGGGAAAGCCGCTGCCGTCATAGCGTTCCTGGTGGTGACGAATGATCCGCGCCGCATCCTTCATCGGCTCCAGCGTCATCAGCAGCGACTCGCTCTGCGTCGGATAGGCGCGGTACAGATCGCGGTCAGTGCTGTGCAGCCTATCGGCCGGGGCGGTCATCATGCTGTCGGTCCAGCTGAGTTTGCCGATGTTGTAGAGCGCGGCGGCCATGGTCAGGTCGCGCGTGCTGACCTCGTCCATCGCCTGGGCGTTGCAGTACACCCGGATCAGGTCGATCAACTGGCGGTTGGTCTGCTTGTCCTTGGGCAGGCGCAAGTTGGCCAACAGCGAAAACACCTCGGTGCCCGTCACGTAGCTGCGCTTGAGTTCTTCGTAGGCCAGGTCAAGCATGTCGGCGGTCTGCTGCAGCTCACCGGTGCGCGACTCCACGCGCTTTTCAAGGGTCGCATTGAGTACCTTGAGCTGCTCGTTCTGCACCTGGGTCAGGCGCTCCAGGCGCTGATGTTCCAGGGCCTGCTGCAGGATCAGCTTCAGTTCATCGTCATTCCAGGGTTTGCCGATGTAACGGTGGATCTGGCCTTCGTTGATCGCCTTGATGATCGTCGGGAGGTCGGCATACCCGGTCAGCAGGATGCGGCTGGTGGCGGGATACACATCGTGCACCTTGGCCAACAGCGTGGCCCCGTCCATGCCCGGCATGCGCGCATCGCTCATGACCAGGTCGATGGGCTGCGCCGCCATGATTTCCAGGGCCTGGGCACCGCTGCCGGCGAGCAGCACATCGTAGGGCTGGCCGCGCAACAAACGGCGCAGGCTATTGAGGATCGACTCTTCATCGTCGACCAACAAAATGGTGGGTTTTTCGGTGGAAAGCTTCGCGAGTTGTTCATCCATGCCGACTGCGCCTTCAAATTAAACAAAATTGAGCTACATTGAGCCCTTGTCCCAAGCCGTCTTCCCTCGCTTAAGGCGTGGGGTTGATTTGACGCCAACTGGCCGTCGATATCAAGGGAGCTCGACTATGCTCTCATAGCCGCTGGCAACCCGCTCAGACGTGCAACCAGGGAAGAAGTCATTATGCAGTCGCACCTTTTGCCATCGCTGTGCGCCGTATGACCCCGGATTCAGTCAAGGCCAACCGTCGTATTCTGATCGTCGATGACACTGCCTCCATCCACCAGGACTTTCGCAAGATCCTCTGTGCCGACGCAGACGCCCAGCCCTCGCTGGACACCCTTGAGCACACCCTGTTCGGCACCCCGGCCAAAGTGCGCCAGGTGTTTGAGCTGGACTCCGCCTACCAGGGTGAGGAAGCCCTGGCCCTGGTCCACAAGGCACTCGCCGCCGGCGCTCCCTATGCCATGGCGTTCCTCGACATGCGCATGCCGCCGGGTTGGGATGGCTTGCAAACCATCGAAGCCCTCTGGAATGCCGACCCCAACCTTCAGATTGCCCTGTGCACGGCGTATTCCGACTACTCCTTCGAGGCCATCGAAGCGCGATTGAAATACAACGACCAGCTGCTGATCCTCAAAAAGCCCTTCGACAACCTGGAAATCCGCCAGATGGCCAGCGCCTTGACGTGGAAGTGGCAGCTGGCCCAGGACGTCGCGCTCAAAGTGAGCAGCCTGGAGCGCACCGTTGAAGAACGTGTGCAGGAACTGCTGAAAGTCTCGCACCTGCTGCAGTACGACGCGCTGACCGAATTGCCCAACAGTACGCTGCTGGGCGACCGGCTGACCCAGGCCATGGCCTTGGGCCGTCGGCATGACACCCAACTGGCGGTCATGTTCATCGGACTGGACCGTTTCAAGCGCATCAACAATGCCCTGGGCTATCCGGTAGGCGACGAGGTGCTGCAGCAGGTCAGCCAAAGCCTGGTGGCGGCGGTGCGTGAGTCGGACTCGGTGTTCCGCTACGGCTCCGACGCGTTCGTGATCGTGCTCAACGATATCCAGCACCCCCAGCAGACCCAGGGCGTTGCCCAGAAACTCCTCAAGGTCATCAGCGCGACTCGCCACGTCGCGGGGCATGACCTGAGCATCACGGCCAGCCTGGGCATCAGCATTTACCCCAATGACAGCGGCACCGCGGTGGAGTTGATCAAACACGCTGAAACGGCCATGCACACCAGTAAAGAGCGCGGCCCCGACAGTTTCAGCTTTTATACCGACGCCATGAACCTGCGCGCCCAGCATCAGCAAAACCTGGAAAGTGCGATCCGCCAGGCCTTGGAGCGCGATGAGTTTGTGCTGCACTACCAACCGAAGCTGGACCTGAAATCCGGGCGGATCGTAGGAGCAGAAGCCCTGATACGTTGGTTTCAACCCCGCTCAGGGTGGGTCAGCCCCGTGGATTTCATTCCCGTGGCTGAGGACAGTGGCCTGATCGTGCGCCTGACCCAATGGGTACTGCGCGAAGCCTGCCAGCAGGCACAGGCGTGGCGCGTGATGGGCCTGCCCTCGCTGTGCATCTCGGTGAATATCTCGGCGATTGACTTCCGCCAGCGGGATTTTGTCGACAACCTGGCCGCGATCCTGAAGCAAAGCGGCCTGCCGCCCGACCGACTGGAGTTGGAGATCACCGAAAGCGTGTTGATGCAAAATGTCGACGACACCGTTGAGAGGCTGAACAAGATCAAAGCCATGGGCGTACGCCTGGCCCTGGATGATTTCGGCACCGGTTACTCCAGCCTCAGCTACCTGCGACGCTTCCCCATTGACGTGCTGAAAATCGATCAGTCTTTTGTGCAAGGCCTGAATGTGAATAACCAAGACGAACAGTTGATCAGCGCTATCATCGGCATGGGCAAGAGCCTGCGGTTGAGCATCATCGCCGAAGGGGTGGAGACGCTGGAGCAACTGAAGTTCCTGCAAACCCAGCAATGTGAAGAAGGCCAAGGCCATCTGTTCAGTAAGGCTGTACCTTCAAAGGATTTCGCCCAGTTACTGCAAGTGGGCTCCGCGCCCCTGATGCCCGATCAATAGCCGAACGCAAGGAGTGCTCGTTTGAGCGCAGTCTCAACTACTCGAATTGGCCTGATGTTCACGTGTTGGCTGGTCACGGCAGCGCCCTTGATGGCCGCCCCGTTGGACGAGCCGCTCAAGCCGTTGCCGGCGGCGCCGGCCCTGGACCCGGCTAAAGTCGAACTGGGCCGCCAGCTGTTCAACGAGCCGCGGCTGTCGGCCAATAACACCTTGTCCTGCGCCAGTTGCCATCGACTGGACATCGGCGGTGCCGATGACAAACCGTTCTCCATTGGCTTCGATGGCCACCCGGTGGAGATCAACACGCCCACGGTGTTTAACGCCAGCCAGAATTTCAAGCAGTTCTGGAACGGCCGGGTGGACACGCTGGAAGCGCAGATCGAACAAGTGGTCATCAGCCCGGTGGAGATGGGCAGCGACTGGAAAACCGTGGTGCAGAACCTGTCCGCCCTGCCCGCTTACCAGGCCGCTTTCAGCCAGTCGTACCCCGACGGCGTCACCGCCGCCAACGTGCAAAATGCGCTGGCCGCTTATGAGCGAACGCTGCTGACCCCCAACTCGCGGTTCGACCAGTACCTGTTGGGCAATACCGATATCCTCACGATCCAGGAAAAGTACGGCTACCAGCGCTTCAAGGAGTACGGCTGTATCGCCTGCCACCAGGGCATCAATATCGGCGGCAATATGTTCCAGAAGTTCGGCGTGATGGGGGACTACTTCAAGGCGCGCGGCAACCCGGTCGAATCGGACCTGGGGCGCTACCTGCTGACCCAGGACGAGGAAGATCGCCATGTGTTCAAAGTGCCCAGCCTGCGCAACGTGGCGGTCACCGCGCCGTATTTTCACGACGCGTCGGCCAAAACACTGGAAGAAGCGGTGGATGTGATGTTCATCTACCAACTGGGCCGCACGCCCTCCGCCGAAGACAAGGCGCTGATCGTGCAGTTTCTCAAGACCCTGACCGGCGAATGGGCAGGCAAGCCGCTATGAGCCAACTCTCATGACCCTTTCTCGCCGCCGTACCAGCCAGTTTCTCCTCAGCCTGATGACGCTGCTGCTGGCCTCGATCCTGGTGTTTCTGTACGTGAAGTCGTCCCGCGATCAGACGGCCACTTACACCCAGTCCCGCGACCTGATCCGCCAACTGCAGCAACTCAATGCGCAATGGGACAGCGAGGTGCTCAAGGCCAGGATCGCCGTCA
Organism: Pseudomonas sp. QC2; assembly: GCF_002859085.1. Lineage (NCBI taxonomy): Bacteria > Pseudomonadati > Pseudomonadota > Gammaproteobacteria > Pseudomonadales > Pseudomonadaceae > Pseudomonas > Pseudomonas sp. QC2. The sequence continues at coordinate 469,685 of NZ_PKKS01000023.1, read as the reverse complement.
CGCACAACTACGACCCTCTGGTTACCCCCCTGCGGGAAATGACGCGGCTGTGGGCAGTTCTGCAGAGTCACCCCACCTATCACGCCCCAGAAGACCTGTCCCGCTGGCAAGCCACCCTGGAGGGTTACCAGGCGGCGATCCAGGAAAAAGCCCGGTTGGTGGATCAGTTCAAATCCCACAACGCGGTGCTGCGCAACTCCCTGGCCTTCTTGCCGACCGCCGAAGACGATATCCAGGCCCAGTTCAGCCGCTATGACGAGGACGGCAGGCGGCAATTGCAAAGCGTCGCCACCGACACCTACGACCTGCTGCTCAGCAGCCTGGAGTTCGCCCAGGTCACCAGCGACGAGCGTGCCGCCGATATCCTGGTGGGCCTGGGCAAGCTGGCGGTGAACAAGGAACAGTTGCCAACCGAGTTCCAGGCACCGGTTGAGATCCTGAGCAAGCACATCGAGCTGATTTTGCGCGAACAACCGCTGGTCAATAATTTGCTCGAACGGATTGCAGCCATTCCCGTGGCCGACCGCCTGGATGAGCTGACCAATTACCTCAACCAGGATCAACAGGCGGCCGACCTCGTCGACCAGAAGTACCACCGTTACCTGCTGGTGTTCGCCACCCTGCTGGTGGTTTTGCTGCTGTACCTGGCCGTGCGCCTGCTGCGCAGCTTTGCCGAGATCAACCGCGTCAATCGGGCCTTGCAGGCCGCCAATGAAACCCTGGAGCAACGCGTGGAGCGGCGCACGCAGCAGCTCAAGGATGCCCAGAGTGAGTTACTCGACAGCGCCCGTCAGGCCGGCATGGCGGAGATCGCTACCAACGTGCTGCACAACGTCGGCAACGTGCTTAACAGCGTGAACATTTCCGCCGACATGGTTGCGCGCAAATTACGCAGCAGCAAGGCCCAGGGCCTGGGCAAGGCCATGCAGTTGATCAACGAACACCAGGGGGACCTGGGTACCTTCCTGACTCAGGATGAAAAGGGTAAGTTGCTGCCCGGCTACCTGAACCAACTGGTGGAGGCGATTGCCGTCGAGCAGCAAGGCATGACCGACGAACTGGCGCAACTGAGCAAAAGCGTCGACCACATCAAGGACATCGTCTCCACCCAGCAATCCTATGCCGGGGCGTCAACGCTGCTGGAGCCGGTGCATATCAGCGTGTTGATGGAAGATGCCTTGCGGATGAATGCCGGTGCGCTGAGCCGCCACAATGTGACAGTGGTCAAGCACTACGCCCAGGTGCCGGAAATCCTGGCAGACAAACACCGGTTGCTGTTGATCATGGTCAACCTGATCAGCAACGCCAAATATGCCATGTCCAACCTCAGCGACCGGCCACGGCAGATGACCCTCAGGGTCGAGCAGAGGGATGACGATACCCTGCAGATCAGCGTGAAGGACGATGGCGAAGGCATACCGGCCGAAAACATGACCCGCATCTTTACCCACGGTTTTACCACCCGCAAGGAAGGCCACGGCTTTGGCCTGCACAGCTGCGCCCTGGCCGCTGTGGAGATGAATGGCCAGCTCACCGCCCACAGCGACGGGCCGGGCCGGGGCGCGGTATTTACCTTGACCATTCCTCTGACCCTTGCCGGAAGTCCCGCATGAACAAGCCCCCTAACCGACGCATCCTGCTGATTGATGACACGCCGTCGATTCACGACGACTTCCGCAAGATCCTGATGCCCGTGGTTGATTCCAACCAAGTGCTGGATGAGATGGAGTCAGCACTGTTTGGCGCTACGGTCAAAGCCAAGGCTCCGGTCTTCGAGCTGCACTCAGCTTACGGCGGAGAAGAAGGCCTGCAATTACTCATCTCGGCGATGGCACAGCAGCAGCCCTATGCCCTGGCGTTCGTCGACATGCGTATGCCCCAGGGCTGGGACGGTGCGAAAACGATAGAGGAACTCTGGAAAGTCGCCCCCGACCTGCAGGTGGTGGTGTGCACCGCGTACTCGGACTATTCCTGGGAAGACCTGCTGGACCGCCTGAATGGCCATGATCGCTTGCTGATCCTGAAAAAACCGTTCGATAACATTGAAGTCCAGCAAATGGCCAATACCCTGGCCAATAAATGGGATATGGCCCGTCGCGCCACGCTGCAAACCACTCACCTGGAGCAGTTGGTGGAACAACGCACCCAGGCGCTGCAACTGGAAATCGACGAGCGCAAACACCTGGAAAGCCAACTGGTGCAGTCGGAAAAGCTCGCCTCGCTTGGCCAACTCGCGGCGGGTGTGGCCCATGAAATCAACAACCCGGTGGGTTTTATCTCATCCAACCTCAGCACCCTGGACAGCTACTTCAACCAGCTGCAACAGATGCTCGATGCCTATCAAAGCGCCGAAGAACTGATTGCCCCGCAAGAACCGCGCGATCAACTCAAAGTCCTGCGAACCGGCCTGGAGCTGGATTTTCTCAAGGAAGACATTCCGATTCTTATCCGGGAGTCCAAGGAAGGCATCGGCCGCGTGGTGCAGATCGTCAAGGACCTGAAGAACTTCTCCCGTGTCGACAACGACCAGACCTGGCAATTTGCCAACCTGCAACAGGGCATCGATTCGACCCTGAACATCGTCGCCAGTGAACTCAAGTACAAGGCCGATGTGGTCAAACACTACAACCCATTGCCGGAAATCGAATGCCTGGCCTCGCAGCTCAACCAGGTGGTGATGAACCTGGTGATCAACGCCGCACAAGCCATGGGGCCGGAACGCGGCACCATTACCATCAGCAACGGTGTGGAAGGCGAGAATATCTGGCTGGAAGTGGCGGACAACGGCTGTGGGATTACACCCGAAACCGTGCAGAAGATCTTCGACCCGTTCTTTACCACCAAGCCGGTGGGCGAAGGCACCGGGCTGGGGTTGTCACTCTCCTACGGCATCATCAAGAAACACCATGGCAACATCTCCGTCAGCAGCGAGGTGGGCAAGGGAACGACCTTTCGGGTGGTGTTGCCGATACGGCAAACGGCGGCGTAGGGCACGCCGCCGAATCAGGTTCAGGCTTCGGCTTTCTTCGCACCGGAGCCAAACGATGCAAACCGCTTGTTGAAACCGGCAATCCGGCCTTCAACCTGAGTCTTGCGCTGCTGGCCGGTGTAGATCGGGTGCGAGGCGCTGGAGACGTCCAGCGGGATGTACGGGTAGGTGTTGCCGTCGCTATGTACATGGGTGCGGTCGCTGTCAGCGGTGGAGCCGATCAGGAAGAACACGTCGGCGGCGGTATCGTGGAACAACACGGTACGGTAGTCGGGATGGATACCAGCTTTCATAAGGCCTCCTGGGCGTCTGGGTGGATTCAATGTGTTATACAGTAACGCAAATAATGCACCCAAACGAGAACCGATTGCAATAAGGACAAGCCCCAGCTCAATGCCCTTATCGGTTGTCCCGGCTTTCCCTACAGGCGCAGAATGGCGGATCGACCTGTAGCGTTGAACCTGAGGAAAAAACCGTATGAGCCTGTCGTTACTGAGCCGTTACGCCTTCTTTGCCGTGTGCGTCATTTTCACCCTCGCCAGCCTCCCTTTTATCCATCATGAATGGCTATGGCCGATCACCCTGGTCACCGGCGTGTTGAGCCTGATCGGCATTTTCGACCTGCTGCAAAGCCCCCACGCCGTGCGCCGCAATTACCCGATCCTGGGCAATATCCGTTACCTGGTGGAAGCCATTCGCCCGGAAATCCGCCAATACCTGCTTGAGTCCGACAGCGATGCCCTGCCCTTCTCGCGGTCCCAGCGCTCGCTGGTGTATTCGCGCGCCAAGAACGAAACAGCGGACAAACCCTTCGGCACCCTGATCGACGTGTACCAGTCGGGCTTCGAATTCATCGGCCACTCCATGCGTCCCGCGCCCCTGAGCGACCCCAACGCGTTTCGCGTGATGGTCGGCGGCCCACAGTGCACGCAACCCTACTCGGCGTCGGTGTTCAACATCTCGGCGATGAGTTTTGGCTCGTTGAGCGCCAACGCCATCCGCGCGCTCAATCAGGGTGCCAAGCTGGGTAACTTTGCCCACGACACCGGCGAAGGCAGCATCAGCCCTTACCACCGCGAACACGGCGGCGACCTGACCTGGGAACTGGGCAGCGGCTACTTCGGCTGCCGCACCAGCGACGGCCGCTTCGACCCGGAACGCTTCGCCGTGCAGGCACAAAACCCACAAGTGCGCATGATCGAAATCAAGATGAGCCAGGGCGCCAAGCCCGGCCATGGCGGGATCCTGCCCAAGCACAAAGTCACCCGGGAAATTGCCGACACCCGCGGCATCATGATGGGCGAGGATTGCATCTCGCCGTCGCGCCACAGCGCATTTTCCACGCCGATCGAACTGATGCAGTTCATCGCCCAACTGCGTGAACTCTCCGGTGGTAAACCGGTGGGTTTCAAGTTCTGCCTCGGCCACCCGTGGGAATTCATGGGCATCGCCAAGGCCATGCTCGACACTGGTATCCTCCCGGACTTTATCGTGGTCGACGGCAAGGAAGGCGGCACCGGCGCCGCGCCCGTGGAGTTCACCGACCATATCGGCGTGCCGCTGCGTGAGGGCCTGCTGTTCGTGCACAACACCCTGGTGGGCCTGAACCTGCGCGACAAGATCAAGCTCGGCGCCAGTGGCAAAATCGTCAGTGCATTCGATATCGCCAGCGTCTTGGCCATCGGCGCCGACTGGGCCAACTCGGCGCGCGGTTTCATGTTTGCCATCGGCTGCATTCAGTCGCAAAGCTGTCACACCAATAAATGCCCCACCGGCGTCGCCACCCAAGACCCACTGCGTCAGCGCGCCCTGGTGGTGCCGGATAAGGCCCAGCGGGTGTTCAACTTCCACCGCAACACGCTCAAGGCGCTGGCGGAAATGCTCGCGGCGGCCGGCCTGGATCATCCGTCACAGCTGTCGGCCAAGCACTTGGTGCGGCGCATGTCGGCGACTGAGATCAAGCTGTTCTCGCAGTTGCATGTGTTCCTCAAGCCGGGCGAGTTGCTGACGGGCGAGGTGAACGGCGAGTTTTATTCGCGCATGTGGCAGATGGCGCGAGCGGACAGTTTTGAGCCGCATGAAGTGGCGGCAGCGTAAGGGAGCGATACCGTGTTGAAAGTCATCGCCGAAGATTTCATCAAGCCCGAACACGTGGACACCGTGCGCCCGTGGTACGCCGAACTGGTGGAGAAAACCCGCCAGGAACCCCTGTGTATCGCCTACGACCTGTATGTCGATCAAAAAGACCCCGGACACTTTATCTTTATCGAGCAGTGGCCCGACCAGGACGCACTGGATACCCATTGCCAGACCGAACACTTCACCCGGCTGGTACCGAAAATCAATGAGTACCAGGCAAAGCCCTGCCGTGTACTGCTGATGGATGCTTTCTAGGCCGCTCGTATTGCGTGCAAGCCGGCAGCGCCCATGGCGTATTCGCCGGCTACCACGCTGTGTGAGTGATCATGGATATCTAGAGACATTCAGTAATATCCCGGCTTTGCAATTGCTTACAAATACCGCCAACCTGCGCCCGCCCGACGTGCGGCGTGCGACATCCCTGCCACGCGCCTGTCATTACTAAACTATTTGTTCAAGAGCCCGCTGCCATGCTGAACGGACGCGACCCGCGCATCGATTTTTTTCGGGGCCTGGCGTTGATCTTCATTTTCTGGGATCACGTCCCCCACAATCCCCTTGGCCAGATTACCCTGCGCAATATCGGCTTCAGCGACGCGGCTGAAGTCTTCGTGTTTCTTGCTGGCTACGCGTCCGTGCTGGCCTACGGCAAGGTCCTGCAGCGCGAAGGCTACTGGATGGCCTGCTTGAAGATCCTGCGGCGCACGTGGGTGCTGTACGTGGTGCATATCTTTTTGCTGGCGATGCTGATGGGTATTGTGTTCTTCACCAACAGCCATGTGGAAACCCGCGACCTGGTAGAGGAGATGGGCCTGACGCATTTCGTCACACACCCGCAGCAAGCCCTGGTGGATGAATTGCTGCTGCGCTTCAAGCCGAACCTGATGGACCCGTTGCCGCTGTATATCGTGCTGCTGGCCGGCCTGCCGTTGGTGCTGCCGTTGCTCCTGCGCAAGACCTGGGCGGTGGTCGCGGTATCGATGGCGGTGTACCTGCTGGCGCCGCACCTGGGGTGGAACCTGGCGGCGATCGCAGACGGTGTGTGGTACTTCAACCCGGTCACCTGGCAGTTCCTGTTCATACTGGGCGGTGCGGCGGCCATTCACGGGCAAACGCCACGGGCGCAGGATGATCGCCCCCTGCTACGCCAGCCGCTGTTCGTCACCGCAGCGGTCTATTCGCTGGTGGCCTGCGTGATCACGATTGCCTGGCGCTGGCCCGACGTACATGACGCGTTGATGCCTTCCGCACTCAGCGAGCTGCTCTACCCGATCAGCAAGACCGACCTGTCGCCGGTCCGTTTGCTGCACTTCCTGGCCCTGGCCTATGTCACCGCCAAACTGTTGCCGGGGCGTGCCTGGACGCAAAACTGGCTGGCACGGCAAACCTGCCGGATGGGGCGCTATTCGCTGGAAGTGTTCTGCCTGGGCGTGTTGCTGGCGCCGCTGGCTGACATGGTCAACGCCCTGGCTGGCGATACCTTCACCATGCAGGTTTTCACCGCCCTGGCCGGCGCTGCGCTGATGGCGACGCTGGCCGCGTGGCTGGAGTTCAACAAGCGCCTGAACACGCCCATGAAGTCCGCAACCCAGGTACATAGTTAACCCCAGGCGCCAAAGGCGCCATGGTCCCCTTGGCCTTCCACCCATTGTGAAAGGCCCCAACACATGCCCACCCACCAACTGCTCAACGGCTTATCCGGCAACCTGCAATCCAGCACAGCCTGGGCCCGGCAACAATCCCTCGAACTGATTCAGCACACTGTCGCGCAGGCCATGCAAGGCCTGACGCCGCCAGAGCAAACCCGTTACCTCAAACTGCAACGCGAAGCCCTGGCTGCCGTCAACGCCGTCGAAGCCGAAAAAAACCGCCTGATCCAGGCCTTCAACGTCGAGGGCTTGGCTGAGCTGCGCGAGAAGATCGGCGGGCGTGATCCGGAAAACTACCGCCTCTACACCACCTACCTGGAAAAACGCGAACAACCCTTTCCCTGGGAGCCCCGCGTCACTGAACCGCCGTATCGCCCTCGCCGCGCCCTGGATGAATGGCAGTACATCGAGCACACCAAAAGCATGACCCTGTGGGAAGCCGCCTGCCTGAACTTCGGGTTCACCAGCTCGATCATTCAGGCCTCGGGTTATAGCCTGGCAGAAGCCAGTGAGATCATCGGCGGCAACGACGACCGGAGCCTGCCGGTCAAAGACTTCATCGCCGTAGCCCGCAAGCTGAACCTCGGGGGGCGATTGCGGGCGCTCGTCAACCCGACGTTAAGCAGCGACGGCACGCTGCGAAACCTGATCAAGGCCTCCTCCAAGGCGCTGCTGCTGTTCGACTTGCTCGACGCCTGGCGCAACCGCGCCGTCACCGGCTTGACCCGCCCGATGTATGACACGCTGCACGCCGCCCTCAACGGCGATGGCCCGCAACCGCCTTTCGACATGCTGAGCCTGACGTCCAGTCGCACGCCCATCCTCCCCAAGCCGCACACCGCCTGGCACACCGCAATGCCCATCCCCTTACTGCTGATCAATGTGGCCAGCCTCGGGGTGTTGTCGTATTTCCCTTTTCGCCCAGGCGGCGCGCTGCGCTATCACGTTGACGCGCAGGCGGCCGAAAACGCCTGGCGAGAGCAACTCAATGCCAGCCACCAGCAACAGGACCTGGGTTGGTTGTCGCGACAACTGCCGCTGATTGGCCTGGCGACCTTTAAATCGCTGCTGCGCCAAGAGCCGCGTCCCAAGGACATGAATTGGCTGACTGGATTGCTGTATGACGGTTTTCACAAAGCCTTCCCGCAGCGGACCCTCGACAGCGTGCGCTTCTCGACAGCCATGCGCCCGGATCGCCCGTTGACGCTGGTCGAAGCGTTCACTCACCAGCAGATTCAACGCTTCCAGGCCGACCTGGACACCCTGGCGACCCCGCGTTCCGAAGCCGACTGGCAGGCCCTCACGGACGCCGTGGCCGCGATTGCCGGCGAAGTCCTGCAACTGCTGCTGACACCACTGCCCGGCGGCGTGACCGGGCTGAACCGCATGATGCAACTGGCCGTCATGGGCAGCCTGACCTACAGCGTCGGCCAAGGCCTGAGTGAAGCGATCCAGGGTGATGCAAGTGGTTTCGCCAGCGCCATGGCGGATGTCGCCGACCTGGCCGTCAGCGGCCGACTGATCTCCACTGCCGGCAGGCTGCACCGCCAGCGCATGCTCGGCTACCTGAACCGGCTGGGCAACCCACGCAAAGTCACGCGCCCGGACGGCGTCGAAGCACTCTGGAAACCCGACGCGCAACCGTACGCGGTGGCCAACCAGGCCCTGCTTAACGGCAAAACCCCGGACGCCCTGGGGGTCTTTTCCGTCAAGGGCAAACGCTACGTCAAACTGCGCCACGACGACCAGGCACTGGTGGTGGAAGTGCGGCACGACTCGCAGAGCATGCGTTACGTGCTCAAACACGCAAACGCTGACACCTATAACCCACCGATCATTTTCGAACCCGCCTGGCAGGCCTGGAAGTTCGACCTGCATAACGCCCACACGCTGTCCGACATCAAATTGCTGCAGCGCATGCTGCCCAACGGCTCTTCCCATGCACCCGTGGCCGACCTGGAGCACATGCTCAAGAGCACTGCCACACCGCGCGCCACCCTGGACCGGGTCTGGGCCGGACACAGCGCACCGCTGAACCTGATCGAAGGGGTCAGGCGCCTGCAAGCCGACCGGGTTATCCAGCAAATCATCGACCACTTCGACCAGCCGGGGTACATGCCCCCGCACGGCGACAGCACGGTGTTTTGCCTGCTGACGCAATTGGCGGGCTGGCCGGTCGACGCCCTGTTGAGCATCCGTGAGGAAGCCGGCGAAGTGATTGAAATTTATAGCAAACCTGAACACGCGCCGACCAGGCCTCACCTGATCAGCCTGACACGTCGTGAGGACGGCAGCTACCTGGCCACCGATGGCCAGCAGGTATCGCCCGGTTCCGCCGACACGTTGCTGTTACTCATCCTCCAGCTGCAACCCAGTGGTTCGACCCTGGGCCAGGAAACTCGCCACAACCGTTCGCCGGACCAACGGGTCGTCGCCATTCGTGAGCAGGTCGTGGCCCTCGCTCGGCAGGAGCGGATGACGCTGTTCAGTGCCGTGGTCGACTTTTCGGGTTACGAAAAAGGCGAGCGACTTCCTCCTGCCGATGTGCGACGGTTCTTGCCGTTCATGGCACCGCCTCCCTTGGTGGCCGTCACGCCGCTGCTGAAAAAAATGCGCGACCTGAACCGGCCGCTGTCGCCCGCCCACCTTGAGCAACTGCTCACGGCTAACCCACTCACGCCACGCCAGCATCAGGCTTTTCTTGACGCCGGCACCTTGCCGACGGCGTTTGCCGAATGGTTGGATCACCACCGCACGGCGCTGCGTATCGACGCCGCAATAGACGGGCTGTACCACCCACGCGCACACAATGACGACATTGACCAATGGGCCCGGGAGTTTGCCTCGGCCTTGGTGCGCAACACGCTTAAACGGCCTTTCGTGATCACCGAAGTGGTTGCCGGTGACATCGCCACCCCTTACCTGTCCAGCGGCTCGGACGACCCGACCGTGGAACTGCGCCATTACGGCCGTGGGCGCTATGAAGCGTACGACCTGCGTAACGGCGGAACGATTCCGGTATCTCCCGACAACGAGAGTTTCTACCTGGCCATCGGTTCGGTGCTGCAACCCCATGAGCGCCAGCTACTGGGTATGAACAGCGCCAGCGATAGCCAAGGCCTGCGTAACACGCTGGGGGATTACATGAGCAACCAGCGCAATACCGAAGGGTTTGTCAGCCTGGTCAATGGCTCGTTGGTGCAATACGAACAACGCCTGGACCTGCCACCGGACCTGGCGCCCACCGCCAACGGCATTTTCGTACTCGACGGGCGCCACTACCTGCCGTTGCTGGATGCGCTCTACCGGATTGCCTTCGACAAAAAGCGCCTCAAATGGCGGCTGCACCACCCGACGAAAATCGGCGTCGATACCCCCACCCTTGAACACAACGGCGAAGGCACCTGGCGCCTGTCGAGCGAAAACCCGATGACCTGGGACGACCATCGCCTGCTCTATCGGCTGGGTAACCACGCGTACGCCTTCACACGGGACATGGCCGCTAAAATCCTGGCCCTGACCGACACCTCCGCGCCGCTGTTGCGCCAAGTCCACCGCAATGGTCGCGCCGTACCGCCGCTGCTGGCAGACACCTGCAAACGCTTGAAGATCGAACAGGAAATCCACCGGTTCATCGAGGCCATGCGCGCCGAGCCGACCTCGCGCAGCGCCCAGCCGCACTTGCAGATGTTGGTGATATCGAGCCTGCCGGACTGGCCATCGAGCCACGTGCTGCAGATCGTCGATCGACAGAACCGGGTGCTGCAACAATACCCGGTCAGCCAGGCACCCGATGCCCAGGCCGTGAAGGTCACCGAGCACGATTACAAAGACGCCAAACTGCTGGAAGTGCTGAGTCAAAACGACGCCATCACCCAAGGCCTGCTCGGTGAATTACCCGCGTCCCACGACGAACGCCTGTTCAAGCTGGTTAAGAAAATCGTCGAATTTGCCCAACGCGAAAAAGCCGACATCTTCAATTCGCTCTACACCCAGAGCGAGACCACCGGCAACCTGCGCGATAAACGCTTCAAAGCCAAGTTCCCGGAACTACCCACCCCGCTGGTCAAGGCCATACTCGAACACGCCAGCCCGCGTGAACTCAGGCAACTTCGCGACAAGCACCAAGTGAGCCTGCGGCTTGCCGAACAGGTGCGCCTGTCCAGCCATGACCTGCGCTTGAACCGGGCTTATGAAGGGCTTTACCTGAGCGCCTGGACCCACCCCGACAGCGACAAAATCACCCTGCACCTGCTCAAATCCCTGCCCACCTGGCCTAAGGGGCTGCGTATCGATATCCACGAAGGTGACTCGCGCGGGCGCCTGCTGGAACGCGCCGGGCACTTGGACGGTTCGGTGCGCCGCGTACTCGCTCGCACCCAACGCGGCTATCAAGGCTACGCGGCGGACGGCGCACACCTGGGTGCCCCATCGCCCGCGCTGCTGGACGTCATCGTCAAGACACTGTCCGACAGCGAAAAAGCCGCGCTGGGGGGCGTGGGCGAACCGGGTATTGCTGACTTACGCGAACAAATCGCCGCCCTTGCCCTGGAACGTCGGGTCGAAATCAAACGTCTGCTGGACCTGCCTCACGTGCAACCCTGGATGGTGCCGCCGCTGGGCGTGAATCGAACGTTCCTGGCCTACCCGCTGTGGAGTGAGCTGTGGCCCTTCGGCGGTAATCGCCCGCCCGACCTGATGTCCAGGGTCCAGCAGGTCTACCCGCGTTTTTCCAACGACGACGCTCGGCGCTTCATTCGTTCACTGAACCTCAGCGAACCCGCTGCGCTGATTGAACTGGATCGGCGCCAGGCCGAAATCCAAGCATTGCCGACCGAGCTGCAACGCTGGTCCGATGCGACCTACAGCCAAGACGACAGCCTGGAAAGCGACAGTGATAGCGACAGTGACAGGCAATCCTGGAGCAACCTCACAACACGACGCGCACTCGCCCTACGCCTGTGCGAAGCCGCCCGACGGGAAAACCCTCAGCGCTTCATTTTCGGGTTATTTCACCTGTCCTCGTTGACCCTGCAACTGGACGCCATCAATACATTGCCGACCCTGAGCATCGATTCGCGCACGTTTGAACACATCGAATACCTGCACCTCGCAGGCGATATTTTCCCCGCCCAAGGGGATGCCTTCCTGCGCCATTTCAGCGAGCTGCGCGCGTTGAAAATCGACTGTGACCTGAGCGAACTGCCCAGCGCAATCAGCGATATGGCCCACCTCACCCACCTGGACCTGGCAGACAACCGTATCGTGCTGACAGCCGCCTCCGCCGAACGCCTGAGCAGGCTGGTCAATCTGCGCGAGCTGAACATGAGCGATAACCCGCTGGGGGTGGTTCCGGACTTCGCCGCACTGACCGAGCTGAAAACCCTGAACCTGCGCAACACCGGCTTGACTCAGTGGCCACACAGCGCGTGGGCATTGCCCAACCTCAGCCTGTTGCACCTGGAGGAGAACCACATCACCACCCTTCCCGAGAGCCTCTTCAGCAGCCCACAGGCCCTGGAACGTCAACGGCGTACGCTGTTGCATGACAACCCACTGACCCTCGAGACACGCCAGCGGCTCGCCCGGTACGGCGCCGAAACCCGGGTCAACCTGCGCGGCGCGAGGCCCGGAATCGTGCACCTGCCGGGTCCGTCCAAGGACTTCAATAACTGGCTGTCGGGCGTACACGCCAATAAACATGAGAGCCTGCGATTTCTCTGGGACGCGTTGCGCGAGCACGAAGGGGCAAGCCCCGACGACACCTTCAGGGTGCTGAGGGACTTGACCCAGTCATACGATTATCGACAGGGCGGGCGGATCAGGGCCGGCCTGACTCAGCGGGTGTGGACGCTGTTGCTTGCCATGGGCAACTCGAACCACCTGTGCGAGACAATCTTCCTCAACACTTACGCCGCAGGCACCTGCGGTGACGGCGCGATTTTGACGTTCAGCAATATGGAGCTCATGCACCGGGCGCACCAGGCCAAGTCTCAACAGGGAAGCCATCAAAGGGACAAAGACTTGCTGGTGCTGGCGCAAGGCAGTTACCTGATCGAACAGCTCGACCAGTTTTCCGAGGACCTCATCGCTCGCCTGGAAACGCCGGAAGAACCGCTGGATGCGGCCGAAGTCACGCTGTTTTTCAGGGTCAGGCTCACCGAAGAATTCAGCCTGCCGGTACACCCCGAACAGATGCTGTATGCCATTGACGAACGCGTGACCGAACAGCACGTGCAGGAAGCCCGCGACCACCTGAATGCCTTGCGCAGCACACCGGCGCTACAGGACTCGATACTGGAGCGCGAATTCTGGATCGAATACCTGGCACTCAGCTACCCGGAGCCGTTCCTGACGGTCCGGGATGCATCCAAGCTCAAGCAGCAGGAACTGGATCAGCAGGTGCAGAACAAACGCTCCGACGAATACCTGGAACGACGCCAGTCACTGATAGAGCGAGAAAAACTGGAGCAATACCGCCTGGTCCGGCAATTGACCGAAGCGGCGCAGTTGGCCCAAAGGGTCCACTGACCGCTCCGGCGATAGGGCCTATCGGACGGGCACGGTGGCTTGCGTCGGCTGCAACTTGAACACGTAGAACAGCACCGTCAGCATTACCAGGAACGCCGGCCCGACATAGAGCGCCACGCGCGTGTCGGGGAAGTACGCCATCAGGCCCACCACCAGCACCAGGAACGCCAGGGCCAGGTAGGAACTGAGCGGGTACAGCCACATGCGGTACTTGAGCCCGTCACGTTCGGCCGGGCTCAAGCCACGACGGAACCTGAGCTGGGCCAGCAGGATCATCGCCCAGGTCCAGATCGCGCCGAAGGTGGCAATGGAAGTGACCCAGACGAAGACCTTCTCCGGCACCAGATAGTTGAGCAGCACGCCCAACAGCAAGGCAAAGATCGATAACAGCAGGGCCTTGCGCGGCACGCCATTGCTCGAGGTGGTGCCGAAGGTGGCCGGGGCCTGGCCGTTCTGCGCCAGGCTGTAAAGCATGCGCCCGGTACTGAAGATGCCGCCGTTGCACGAGGACAGTGCCGCCGTGATCACCACGAAGTTGATGATGCCGGCCGCCGTCTTGATGCCCAAGCGTTCGAAGGTCATCACAAAGGGGCTGCCCTGGGTGCCGATTTCGTTCCACGGGTAGATCGACAAAATCACAAACAGCGCGCCGACGTAGAACAACAGAATGCGCCAGAACACCGAGCCGATGGCGCTGGGGATGGTCTTCTGCGGGTTCTTCGCTTCACCGGCGGTGAGGCCGATCATCTCCACGCCCAGGTAGGCGAACATCACCATTTGCAGCGACATCAGTACGCCTGTCACGCCGTTGGGCATGAAGCCGCCGTGGGCCCACAAGTTGGAAATGCCCAATGCCACGCCGTCATTGCCGAAACCGAACGCAATGATGCCGACACCGCCGATCACCATGGCAATGATGGTGACGATCTTGATCAGTGCGAACCAGAACTCGAACTCGCCGAACGCCTTAACCGCGATGAGGTTGATGGTGCCCATGCTGATCAGGGCCGCCAGGGCCCAGATCCAACGCGGCGTGTCGGGGAACCAGACGCCCATGTACACCGCGACGGCAGTGATTTCCGCCACACAAGTCACCAGCCACAGGAACCAATAATTCCAGCCGGTCAGAAAGCCCGCCAACGGGCCCAGGTAGTCTTGTGCATAGCGGCTGAAGGAGCCGGCGACCGGATTGTGCACGGCCATCTCGCCGAGGGCGCGCATGATCACCAGGATCGCCAGACCGCCGATGATGTAGGACAGCATGATCGCCGGGCCGGCCATTTCAATGGCCTTGGCCGAACCCAGGAACAGGCCGACACCGATACAGGCGCCGAGGGCCATCAGGCGGATATGCCGTTCGCCCAATTCGCGTTTGAGCGGGCCGCCCTGAGCGGTCTCGCCATGGGGCAGGGAGTTGCCAACTGGCATAAGGGTACAACCTCGTCTTGTTATTGGATGAACCACCGAACTTGCCGCCGTAAGACCGATAGGTCCGGGGCGACTCTGATCGGGCCTGAGGGGTAAACAGGCCCGTCCTGCAGGATCGGTGGGGCATGCAGTATAAAAACCCGAACGCGGGGCCTTTCACTCTATAAACGACTAAATTCAGCGATTAGTCTGGGCGAATGCACTTTCTACGAGAAAGCATGACCTGTGTTCAGACGTTTTCCAGGTGTTGCGAGGCGGGCGAGTATTGCACAGCCGCCGTGCAGCGTCATGCCCCTCGCCTGATCGGACGGGCCTGGCAAAAGGCTCTATTTCAGCCTGTTCAGCCCATCACACCGCCAACACCGAACTCGGCCACGGTTTGAGGCGCACCGTGCCGATACCGCTTCAAGCGCAGGCCCTTCACGATCAGCAATCCTCGATTGCCAGGACGGCAATGACACCGAAGGGACATCCTCATGCAAAACACCCTCGACGTACTCAAGCAGGGTCGGGCGCTGCGCCTGGCGGCCGATAACCGCTTGATAACCGCGCTGATCAATCACCTGGAATCCACCGACACCACCGCCTTGCGCATTCCAGAATGTTCGTCACTGGGCTGCTGGCTGCAGCTCTATCGCAAAGCGCTCAGCCGACCGAACGTGCAGGCTTGGCTCACACGACTGCCACTGGACCTGGCTGGCCTGAACGTGCAGCAAGACACCACGCAGCTGGCGCTTGGCGCAGAACAGGTGCTGAACTTTTACGGTTATCCACACCCCCGCCATCACGGGGAGCGCCGGGTGATCACCCAGGCGCTGGATCAACTGAACACCTTTGCCGACCCCAAGGTGGGCCTGAATGACAGCCTCAAGCGGTTGAACCAGGACCTGCACCAACTCGCCGACCGCCTGGGAAACCTGGTGGATGAAGACGATTTCAATCTGTTTTCCACCTACAAGACCTACCTCAAGCTCGAGTCCGGCTCGTTTTGGGCCACGACCCAGCAAGCCGGCGCAGCGCTGCTTACAACCCTTACCACCACGGCAGAATTCTTGGCGCTTGAGTCAGCGCAAGGCCTGCAACCCGGCATGTATGCGTTCGACCCCGCCACGCGCCGGCTCAGCGGCAAGAATGCCCTGGGCATGTTGGTCGACATCGGCATCGAACAGTTGCTGGCGTTGCTGCCCGAAGCCCAGCTGCAGCAGTTGGTCGACGTCGCCGAACAGCTCTGCACCCTTGTCCACCAGAGTGGCCTGTTCAGCGTTGCCCAGCTCCTGCAGTGCCACGACCTGCCGGTGCCCGACACACCTGAGGAGGCCCGGGCACTGATCGACACCCTGCGCCAGTCGACGGCGCTGACGATGCTGCCCGTCGCCGACCTGGCCAACGCCGACATCGCCCTGATGCAACACCTGCAATGGCTGGCGCTGGATCACGACCGGGCGCTCATGGCCGAAGCGTTGAAGGCCCTGGTCCTGGGCAAGGACAGTGACAGCCTGATCGACACCGCCGGCGTGCCACTGACACCCGATCCAGACTCCAGCGCACGCCAGCCCGACAGCGCTCGCCATCCCGCCGTGAGTGCCCGCTCCGCTTGCGGCCCATTCAGCCTCAAGCAGCTGTTGCACCACCATGAACTCGACATACCCGACACGGTGGCCGCCGCCGACGACACCCTGCTGAGCCTGCACATGAACCTGCCGAGGCCCCCTGCATTCGGTGACTACCACGCGCTGTTGAGCGCCACGGCTCGCTCGCCGGTGCAACTGGATACCGCCCAACGGAAAACCATTATCGAGACGATCAATACCGGGCGGCAGAACAACCGCCCACGCCTGCTCGATCGGCTATGCGGCGCCCTGCTGAACGGCAAAACGCCTGAGCAGATCCGCACACAGGCCGACGCTCTGCTCAAGCAACTGCTCGGCCTGGAGCCCGCGCGTGCGTTGGGCCAACAGCTGATCACGGCACTGCAGTGGTATGGGCAACACGCGGACGAATCCGCCGGCCAGACAAGCCTGGGCCTGCTGGTGCTGAGCGCACTGATCCTCGACCTTGACCCTGCGGCCGGTGAAGCAGGCTACGTGCCGGCCGGCTTCAACCTGGTCGCCGACGTGCACTGGGGCAAACCCCATGCCGACTTACGCCGCGAACTGGAACTGCACGTGATGCGCACCTGCAAGGTCTCGACCGCCGCCGCCCCGCTGGCGGCGCACTTGTTGCTGGCCGGCACCGCGCCGGAGTTTCTGGTGCAGGCATTGCCCGACACCCTGCGTTTTCGCACATCGATCGCCTGGATGACCTTCAAGCAGGGCGTGATGATTGCGCACGCACTGGCGCCTGGATCACCGCAGTACATGACCTACAACGACATGATCGCGCTGGCTGCGCAGCCGCCCAAGACCGTCCAGCAGCAACAGTGGCGCGCGTACACCGCCACCCGCACCTTGCTCGACTGGGCCATCGCCCAAGGCGAACTGCCCGAGCGCGAGAACGGTGAATACCTGACTGACGAGATCGACGCCCTTAAAACCCGCCTGATGCATCGCCTGCAAGCCTTGAAGGACGCGCTGATCACCGTTGCCAGCACACCGCCGAGTCGCCGCAGCATCGCCCTGGAGGATCTCAAACGGGTATTTCCAAAGCAGCCGTGGCTGGAAAAAGCCTGCCTGTGGCGCCCGGTTCCACCGCTGGCCGGCAGCAGCCTGCGCTTTCCGATGCACCATCACGATCGCGAGAACTACAGCCTGCATTCGCTGGTGGAATTGCACATGGACGGCCAGTTGGACGACACCCGGTGGGCGTCTATCGAACCGCAGCTGGACCTGGCGCAACTGCGTCTATCGTTTGGGCAATTAGGGGATATCAACGAACGCTTCGACACGGCCTTTGGCGTCTATATCGCAACGATGAAACAGGCCTACAGCACCACGATTGAAGACCTATTGGCGCAATTGCCCCTGGCTGATCGTTCGCACCTGCAACAGGCTGACCTGCAACTGTTGGTGCTGAAAAAACCACCTGGCAAGGACCTCACGCTGCTGAGCAAGGAAGAAGAGCTCGCCCGTACCGCGCGGACGGGTGTGATCCTGCGCGCGACATCGCCCACCGGCATCGAGGAGTACGAGCTGTTCCCTCTGCTGAACCGCGTGCACAAGCGCGACGGCCCACCGTTGGCGTTTCGCCTGGGAGGCACGCCGATTTCGGCCACCACCGGCGGTGCCCACTCGACCCACCCCGTCACGCAGTTGCTGGTCGGCGATGAGCTGTCCGTGGACTGGGAAGCCTACGCCAATGGGCGCCCGCCGAGGCTGGGGATCCGTTCCAAGGTGATCATCGACCTGCTGTGGTCATCCACCCCGGCGCCGGACAACTCACTGCCGTCGACGGCGTTCACGTTTGGATCGTCGGTCAATCGCGCCATTGCCCACGCCATCGTGCAGCAACACTTCTTCCTCGAAGTCGACGGCTTGCGCGTGCAGGCCAGGGGCTCGACCCGGCACGAACACTTGCAGCAACGCTGGGATCGGTTGCTGGCCCGGCTTAAAAAACTCGTCCCGTTTTGGTCGTGCGCCACCGACATCACCTCCGCAGACCTGCGCCGCGCCATCGATGGGGCCTATGGCTGTTTTATCGACTTGCTGGCCCTGCTGTTTCCCACCCAACAGTTTCTTACGGCCTCGCTGGCGATCTTGAAAAGAACCGTACCGCTGCCGATTAAACTGATCCAACTGGGCCGCTTGAGCAGCGCCTTCCTCAATACCGTGCTGAACCCGCTGGACGGTATTCCCGGCCTGTTCAGGCTGGCCGGTAGCGGCGCGATCCGGCTGACGACCGAAGCAGGACGTGTGCTCGACACGGCGATCGGGCAAATTCAACGCAGCACCGCCAACGCGTTATGGCTGGATTACCCCACGTTGCTGGCCCGCGCCGACATCGGCAACGGCACGGTGCTGCGCGGGAACGACTTCGTGCGTATCAACGCCCTCCTGCACAAAAACCGCTGGCACGCCTGCTCCCCCTTCAGCACCCGACCGTATGGGCCGCCGCTGGATAGTTTTCGCCTGGCCAGTGCCGTCGGCGTGATACCGATGCGCGCCGCCAATGGTTACCGGGCGTTGGTCACAGAACGTTTTTTCGCCACCCAGCCGCTGGTCATCCCGCGCTCGGAGGCCACCGACCTGCTGCACCAGAACCAACTGCTGCGCCTTGAGCACAAGGCCGCAACGCACCTGGACGATGTGCAATCACCCGCCTACTTTAGGGTCGAAAAAGGGCTGGACGCGGCTTGCCTCACCGGCCGAAAAAAACGCAGCCCGATCCCGTTGGTGTGCTTCACCAAAAGACTCTCCACGAGCCGCTCATCCATTCATCATCGCCGGGTGCAGGCGATTGAGCATATCCGTCTCACCGCGGCGCCCACTGTGGGGTCGGCCCCGCGACGACTGGTGTATGACCACCGGCTGTATGAGGCAATACCCTCGGGGAGCACCTTCGACCTCACGCCAGTGGCCCTGCCGCCGCTCTTGAAGTACAAGCCGAAAGTCACCGGCACCCTGCTCGACGATGAACCGCAGTTCGGCCTGCCCAACGACCAATTGGATAACAAGCTCAGCCGCGAAACGCGGGTGGTTGAATTGCAGGCGTTGGTTGAGGGTGTGGAAGACAGCCGCGTCGTGCGGGCGATGGCGGTCGACCTTAATCCGCCAGGCACACTCCCCAACCCCCGCATTGTCGTAGAGGCCGATACAGGGATTTTCTATGAGGTGAGTCGCCGCGCGTCGGAGTGCAATCAGTTGTACTTCAGCCAAGGGGGCGAGCACGAACAACTGATCCGCGCATTCAGCCAGCGTAAACTCGACTATTTAACGGCGGCAGGTTATGTCCACAACCGTCCCCTGGTCACTCTGCCGACCCTGGAAGTGCTGTACGGACAGCTGGCTCGCCGAGATTTCAGCCCCCAAAAAATTGCGCGCCTTCGCCAGCAGGCCAGCACCTTGAGCCCGCTCAAGCAACGCGAGTTGTTGCTCAACGCAAGCGATCAAGGGCAACGCCTGCCGATCAGCATTGCAGCAAGGCCAATGCAACTGGAGAGTTGGCCACGTACCGCGTTCATTCAGGCTGCTGGCAGCGCAGAAAAACTCAACCAGTACCTGGCCCAAAAGGCGCACGCAAGCACCGTGGCCCTGGTGAAGAGCACCGGTATCGGCTCAGCCAATGTGGTGGGCACCGGCCTTGACGAACTGACCCGGCTGGACATCGCCGAGTCCTTGGTGATGTGGCAATACAGCCGCGTCGGCCATCCCAACTACACTGAGGTGATCCTCAAGACCGGCGCCGGCAATTGCGACCAGATGGCTCATGTCGCCCGAGAGCTGATCCGGGTTAACGGTGGCCACGCGCACATCTGGGGCATGAGCCCGCCCGCGCACGCCTTCGTGGTGGTAGGCGCACCCACCGCCACGCTGACACACACGCTGGACTTCAAGGAAGCAGGCTGGGCGGACCTGTGGATCTGCGACCCATGGGCGGCCATCGTCTGCCCGGCGCGGGACTACATGAAACTGCTCAATGAGAAAATGATCGCGTGGTCTCTGCAGGATATCTCGGTGTTTTTCAACGACCAGGGCACCTACCGCTGGGGCCAGGCCAATGACCAACACTGGCTGGCACTGCTCAATAATGGGTTGAAACACCCGTTGCCCTGACGCAACACGCGTTCCTCTGTCGACATGCCATACAAAAACGCCGCTGCAATCGCCCGCCACCGTCTAAGCTTCAGACAAGTCCGATCAATCTGCGTGAATGGATCAATCGACTATGGGTGCTCTGTGGCAATCGGATTCGACCAAGGCTGCCGTTTCAGAAAGCAGTGTGGATCAGCCATCTTTGCCCAAAACGCCTGCACCTCGCCGTTTATGGCGACGGGTGTTCTGGCTGGTCCTGTTGATGGCCTTGATTGCCCTCGGCTTCGCCACCGCCCGGGAGGTACGCACCTCGGCCCTGCAAGCCCGCGAGCTCAGCCGCCTGGCCGCCAGCCTCACGTATACGCTTGAGCCCGGCCCCAGCGAGGCCATCGTTTACCCCGGTGCCGGGCCATTCGACAAGCGCCTGGGCTACAGCGCCCTCGGAGAGTTTTTGCCCCGGCTGCTTAAACGCGATTATAGGGTGCAGGCGCAAACCCGGTTCTCTGGCGCGTTGATGGATTACAACAATCACGGTTTTTTTGTGCCCTATGCCGAAAAAACCCAGGCGGGGCTGTCCATCACCGATTGCCGGGCGGCGCCGTTGTACCAGTTCAACTACCCGCAGCAACTGTACGCAAGTTTCGATGCCATACCACCGTTGATGGTGCACAGCTTGTTGTTCATCGAGAACCGTGACCTGCTCGACCCCGAGCAGCCCCTGGCCAACCCAGCCGTGGACTGGCCACGTTTTGCCAAGGCAGCCTGGTCGCAGGTGGCGAAGCTGCTGCACCTGCCGGGGCAAACCGCTGGGGGCAGCACGTTGGCCACGCAGCTGGAAAAGTATCGCCACTCCCCCGACGGCCTGACGCTGTCCGGCGGTGAGAAAATCCGCCAGATGATTTCCGCCAGCGTGCGCGCTTATCAGGCCGGCCCACACACGTTACAGGCCCGACAGAATGTGGTGCGCGATTACCTCAACAGCGTGCCGTTGTCGGCAGTACCCGGGCACGGTGAGGTGCACGGCATGGCCGAAGGATTGCGTGTGTGGTACGGCGCCGATTTCGCCCAGGTCAACCAGGCGCTGGTCAGCACCACGCACGATGCGCAAAGCCTGAAGCAACGTGGCCTGGCGCTGCGTGAAGTGCTGTCGCTGATGATTGCCCAGCGCCGCCCCTCTCACTACCTGAGCAAGGGCCGCGAGGAGCTGGCGCAGTTGACCGACAGCCATCTGCGCCTGCTCACGCAAAACGGCGTGATCGACTCGGCGTTGTCGGCGGCCGCGCTGGCCGCCAAGGTCACGTACCGCGACTGGCAACAGCAACCGACGATCCAACCGATTGAAACCAACAAAGGCATCAGCGTTGCCCGCAGCCGTCTGGCCGCCCTGCTCAATCGCCCGCTGTACGACCTTGACCGCCTTGATCTGTCCGCAACCAGTACCTTGCAGAGTGACTTGCAAGCCCAGGTCACCGAGTACCTCAAACACTTGGCCGACCCGACCTTTGCCGGTCAGATCGGCCTGATCGGCCCACGCTTGCTCACCGCCGACAGCACACCGCAAGTGCGCTACAGCTTCACCTTGTTCGAACTGACTCCCGACAGCTCACGGGTGCGGGTCCAGACCGACAGCACCGACCAACCCTTCGACATCAACGAAGGCAGTAAGCTGGAACTGGGCTCTACCGCCAAGCTGCGGGTACTCACGACTTACCTGCAAATCATCACCGAACTGCATCAACGCTATGCCGGGCAAACCCCGGCAGCCCTGAAAAAAGCCGAGATTAACGACCAGGACCGTCTCAGCCGCTGGGCCGTCGACTACCTGGCCCAGAACCCCGGCACATCGCTTGCCGCGATGCTCGACGCGGCCCTGGACCGCACGTATTCGGCCAACCCCGGCGAAAGTTTTTTCACCGGTGGCGGCCTGCATCACTTCCATAACTTTCGCAACGAAGACAATGGCCGCAACCCCACCCTGCGGGACGCCTTGCGTGAGTCGATCAACCTGCCGTTTATCCGCTTGATGCGCGACCTGGTGCGCTACAGCACCTACGCGGGGCCGAACAACAGCGCCGTGCTGCTCAAGGACGATGATGACCCGCGTCGCCAGGAATACCTGGCCCGGTTCGCCGACCGCGAGGGCACGACCTTCCTGCAAAAGTTCTGGAAGAAATACCAGAAAAAAGACACCCAGGCGCGCCTGGACACCTTCCTCGACAGCCTGCGGCCCACGCCGATTCGCCTGGCGGCGGTGCACCGTTACCTGTTGCCCGACGCCAACCAGGACACCTTCAACCGCTTCGTGCGCTCGCACCTGAACGGCGTCAAGCCCCAGGAAAAACTCACCGACGAGCGCCTGGCCAAGCTCTATAAGAGTTACGGCCCCGGCGCCTACGACTTGCCCGACCAAGGTTACATCGCCAAAGTCCATCCCTTGGATTTATGGCTGCTGGGCTACCTGCTGAACCACCCGCAAGCGACCTTCAGCGAGATCGTCAAAGCCAGTCAATTCGAGCGTCAGGAGGTGTACAGCTGGCTGTTCAAGAGCCGCCATCAAGGCGCCCGGGACAGCCGTATCCGGACCATGCTGGAGGTCGAGGCGTTCCTGGATATCCACCAGCGCTGGCAGGCGGTGGGCTACCCGTTTGATCACCTGGTACCGTCCCTGGCCACCGCCATCGGCAGTTCGGGCGACCGCCCCGCCGCGCTGGCAGAGTTGATGGGGATTATTCTTAACGATGGTGTGCGCGAGCCGGTGCTGCGCATCGACAGCCTGCAGTTCGCCACAGGCACGCCCTACGAAACCCGCTTGACCAACACCCCCGACCGCGGCAAACGGGTGATGCCTTCCGAGGTGGCCACCGCATTGCGCGGGGCCTTGTCCCAAGTGGTGGACGCCGGCACCGCCAAGCGGGTTTCCGGCAGCTTCAAACTGGCCGACGGCTCGCCCTTGGCCATGGGGGGCAAGACCGGTACCGGCGATAACCGGATTGAAGCCATCGGCGCCGGCGGGCGGGTGCTGAGCTCCAAGTCGATCAACCGCACGGCGACCTTTGTGTTCTACATCGGCGAACAGCACTTCGGCACACTCACCGCCTTCGTGCCCGGTGCCTCGGCGCAGCACTTCACGTTCACCTCGGCGCTGCCGGTGCAGGTGCTCAAGGGCATGGCGCCGATCCTGACGCCGTACCTGCAACCGGGTAGCCACTCACAGTGTGTGGCGGGGCCTTAGGTCATGGCACCCCCATCACCAGCACACCGCTGCCGTTGATGGGCCCGGCAGTGGGTAGGGAGCCCGCACGCCTGACCAGCGTAAAGGTCACGTCATCGCCCCCCACACTGTTGTTGATTTGGGTGAGGAAGGAGCTGCCGACTCGAACCGCAGTCCCTGCACGGACAAGCGCCGTGCCTACATCGGGATTGGTCATCACCAACAGGCGTGAGTCGAACGTCGAGGGGACGCCCTTATAAGTGATGGTGATCGGCGTGGTAATCCCGCCGTCCGGGCATGAGTAAGTCAGCCGACGGTCGCTGCGCACGGTCGTTGTCAGCGGGTCGGTGCCTATCGCTCTCTGGTGTACGTTGCCGAAGTTGATGTCAATCGGGTTGTTATTGTTGATCGTGCACGTTGACGGCGAAATGGAGAAGTTATTGGCGGCGGTGTAGGTCACCGCAAGCGCCGAACTGCCGGAGTTGTAGTTGTTTGTCTGGTCGAGATTCAATCTTCCAAGCACATCCCCGATGCGAACGTCGATAGGGTTGGCAGGATCATTGCGCACTAGAATATAGGGCGTTACATCGACCGGGACGCCGATGAGATTGTTCGGCATGGTTGTCATTCGAATGCCATTCGGAACGGGGTTGTTGTAGTAACTTCCGTTTATCCGTAAGCCCGTGCCTTGGTTGGCAAATTTTGCACCGGGTACCCAGGCAGGTCCTACTCTGGCCGACGTCGCCCAGTAGTCCGTATACCAAGGTTGGCTCCCCCCAAAGCCGGAAAACCGGCACTCTAGCCGCACCCCTTCCAGCATGATTCGGGTTCTGTCCGCACCCAGTTGAACAGTGACGGGGACTTGCAGGTTTAGCGTGCCGCCTGCGCCTACAAATATCCACGGTCCGCCGTTCACACGGCAATCCGTTGCTCTGGCGGTCGTCGCAATACCTGTCAGGACCAGAAGCAGCAAGACTCCATATAGTCGTTTCATGTTGATCTCTCATTGCTCACTTAACGGGCACCGCACGACGAACATGCAGCCCGTGCGTTTAAGCCGCCCAGAAGCGAGTTGAAGTTTGTCTGAGGCTATTTCTTTCAGCCTATGAGTTTCGGTGTACCGCGTTACGGGTAGTCCAACGTGAACGTTGAGGTCACCCTATAGGCGCCGTGCCCTATGGTTTGATCCTTGATGGCATTCGGTTCGCCCTGCACGTAGGCCTTGAGTTCAATGACATTGCTGCCATTACTCAGCACCTGTTCATCGCTGACGGTATTCACGGGCAATGGCTTATTAGCCGGTGTCTCCAGACCGATGCCGATGCCTGAGGCAATACTTCCACCATCCAGCGCGAACAAGCCGGGTAGCGCCATGTTTTCTCGCCCCCCGAGCGTGATGGTGACGGTGTTGCCAATACTGGTATCGCAGTCTTCCAGGTGCACCTTGAAGCCCTTTCCCTGCGTGCGCGTGTTGATGTAGAGGTGCTTGCTGGTAACGTCCCAGAGCTCCAGGGTGATCGCCTCGTCACCCGGTCGGAGGGTGCAGGCTTCTTCAACCAGGTTGCCCTTGAAAGACAGGTTGTCCGCCGCCTGCCCCGTGGGGATCAAGCCGAAGGTGAGCAGTAATGCCAGCCCGGCACAGGGCCAAGCCTTATGAACAATTGCAGGGTGCATAGACTCAACTCCTACTGGTATTCGGCCAACAGCGTGGCCACCGCCGTGAACCTTGCCGGGGCCAGGATTGCGCCTGGCCGTTTGACGGGTACGGCCTCCAACAGCGGCGGTGACGACAGGGCGATATCCAGTGGCGTATTGAGCAGGAACGGGGCGTTATTCTGAAAAATCCGAATGGCCAGGTCAGCGGCGCTGGTCTGCACCGCCGAGGCGTCATAAGCCGCTGGTGTTCCGTTAACGCTCAATTTCAGCTGCCACGGCAGCGTGTCGGCGCCGCAGGTAATGAGGTAACCGAGTGCCCTGCGGTATTTCACACCATCGACCTGCTTGACCCCGACATCGCCAAAATCGACTTCAATCGTGGTTCCTGCATTAATGGTGCAAGGGGGCGGCTCATTCAGTGTTCCGCTGAACGTCAGGTTGGCCGACGCGCCACTGCAAAAGCCGATGAAGCACAAGGCGAGCAACGCTCGCTGCTGCCGAAATGTCATGGATCGCTTCTCTTCATTGGTAATCGACCACAAGGGTGGCGGCGGCATCGAATGCACCTCCCGTCAGCGTGCTGCCCGCGCGCTTGACAGGTACCGCCTGCACGACCGGGAAGTTGGGGTAGGTAAAATTCACGGCCGTATTCAGAGGCCAGTCAGCGCCATTGATGAACAGCTTTACCCCAAGGTCGGGCTTGCGGGTCAACAGCACGCGGCCATCAAACGAAGCCCCCGTGCCCCTGAGTTCCAGTGTCAACGCGTTGCTGAACGGGGAGTCACAGCTGACGGTATAGGGCACGCCCCGGCGATAGTTGACGCCGTCGATCCGTGACGTCAGCAGGTCATTGCCGAAAGGCACATCGAGCGTACTGCCGTTGTTTATGACGCACGGCGGAGGCGCAATGATGACCGCACGGATGCTCAGATTGACGTCAGCCTGCACACCTTGACTGACCACCCACAGTAAGCCGCCGCCGATAAGAAGGGCCCACGGGCCTTTTGACTTAGCCATTGTTCTGCCCTCACTCATATTTGAGCCTGAAATCAACGACGGCCCGAAAGGCCCCGCTGGTCAAAGGTGCGGAGGTGCGCGTGGGTTGGACATTCCAGGTCTGCGTGCTATTGCCCACAGGCAAGAACAACGGTTGGCCCCTTGAGCCCAGCTGTACGTCCCGCCCCAGGGCATCGATCATGCGCAAGCCCATCCCGGTGATGCCTTGAACTTTGAGCAGGCGTGCATCATCGGCATCGGCAAGTCCGACAAACATGACCGTCACCACCGGTTGATGCGCACTCCATGTCAGGTTCCCGGTGCGCTCATTGCGGATGCTGCCTGCGGTGCGTTGGCAGTCCTTGAAAAGCAGTTGGAATGCCTTGGCTGTCGCCTGATCGCCGGGCCGCTGGAGCTGGCTCGTCGACACGGCACCCAGGTCAATCGTCTGATCCATTGATGCCATCTCCAGGCTGCACGGAACTTCATGCATGGACCCGAGAATATTCAGCTTCCCGCTCATGCCTTCAATGTCCTCATCCTCGGCGTGCGCACTTCCCATCAAGACCAGTAACAGGCCGGCCCAGGCGCTTATACGTTGCGACTTCATGATGTTCTCCCGCAGCAGGTGCTACTCATTACGCGGCGAGGCTTGGGTGTTCACCTTGCAGGTATCGCCACTGCAGGTGAACGCCAGCACCGGACGGCCGCCGTAGTCATTCACATAGGACAAATAGGGTGTGGTACCGAGTGCTTTGGCCGTGGGGCCCAACGCCAGCGCACCTTTGGGCGGAACCATGAGGGGTTCAAAACCCGGCACGGTTTTACCGTCCTTGCTGCTGCGCGCATCCACCAGGGTCACGTAGTAAGGCGTAGGGTTATTCACCTTGTAATGCTCGCCTTCGCGGGTGAGGGTCAGCTTCTCCTGCCAAGGGTTGGACAGGTCTTGCTGGCTGGGGGCAATGGCTTGGGGTCGGTAGAACAATTTGATGCGGGTTTGCAGCGCAATTTGCAGCGTGTTGGCCTTATCGCTGCGCGGCGGAATTTCCCTCAGGTTGAAGTAGAAAACCGTCTCCCGGTCCTGCGGCAACATCTTGGCCGCCGGCAATGCCTGAACCTTCACCTGGCTTTGCTTGCCAGGCTCCAAGCGTTGAACCGGTGGCAGTACGATCAAGGGCGTGGTGATTTTTTTGCCGTCTTCATCCTCGATCCAGCCCTGGGCCAAATACGGAAGCTGGGTATTGTTGTTGGTGATGTTCACACTGGTGGCCTCTTTGCCGCCGTCAAAAATCACTCGGGTCCGATCCAGGCCAACCGCGGCGTGAGTGCTCTGGCTCAAGCCCAGGACCAG
The DNA here is from genome assembly GCF_002859085.1 of Pseudomonas sp. QC2. Lineage (NCBI taxonomy): Bacteria > Pseudomonadati > Pseudomonadota > Gammaproteobacteria > Pseudomonadales > Pseudomonadaceae > Pseudomonas > Pseudomonas sp. QC2. The sequence goes on along the minus strand of NZ_PKKS01000023.1, from coordinate 442,048 downwards.
TAAAGCGAATGCCTGGAATAGGCGGCGCGTATTCAGCGTCATGAGGATGTGTTCTCCGTATTAATTGGCTTCCCGGTCAGCGTTGCTGGTTCGGGCAAGGATTGATCAGTGGCGACGCTCTGGCAGCTCAGTTCGAGGGCGTTGGTCAACGCATCCGCGGGCAAAATGGCCGGGAGCGTAAGGACGCATTGCTCGCTACCGCCCCAACTGACGATCATCTGTTTGCCGGCCTGTATACCGCTCAGGTAGACATTGCCGCCGTCGTTGACGATGCCGGTGTCCTGCTGCTTGAGGTTCTTCACCGTCGCGCCGAAGGGGGGTGAACTGCCGTCCTGCAGGCGAAGAACAGCCATGGCCTTCTCACCGGCAATCACCTCCAGCGACCGGTAACCAATAGCGCCCTCGGTGAGCGTCAGTTGCGTCACTGATTGAGTGGCTTCGACGTTGCCAGGCAAGTTCTCCAGGTCAACACTGGCCGCCGTGCGCTGATAACTGCCGATGTCGGAGATAACTGCCTTGCCGAAGGCGTTAGTGCGGGTCGGAGTGCCGTAAGCCCGCACAGGCACATCGGGCACACCGCCGGTGTCGACCATCAAACGGGTTCCGCCGGTACTGCTGGAACGATGCAGTGCCCCACCGTAAGGCGTGAGCGTGCCCCCCCCGCGCGCAGACACACCCAGGCTGCTGTAATTGCCCTCTTGGGTGCTGACACTGAGATCAATGTCCGCCTGGTCACCGATATGACTCAAATAACCACTGGCGGACGTGTCGCCGGCACTGAGCTGGTAGCTGTTGCGCTCATCGAAGCGATCGCTGTAACGGGTGGAAAAGTTGTTCTCACCCGCGGCTCTATTGGCATCCAGCGACAGCGTGCCGCTGCGTCCCAACGGCAGACTGACGGTCAGCGCTATGCCGTTATCTTTATGGCTGTATTCCTGACTGCGGTACAGGTTCAGGGACAGGCTCATATTCTTGACGGAGCCCACGCTGAAGTAGCGTGACACCGACATGTTCCAGCGCTGAGTGGCCGGCCGCTCCCAATACGTTTGTTTGCTGTAACTGGCGTAGACAGTTGCCCCCAGGTCCCGGAACTGCTTGTTAACCGTCGCGGTATACAGCGCCTTGCTGCCGCCAATCGGCTTCCAGCCGTCGGTGAGTTCGCTACGACTGCTGAGCTCGCCGTTCAACCCGTAATGACGAGCATCCAGGTATTCACTCATACTCAAAAAGTTCTTCTCGGAAAACCGATAGCCCGCGAAGGTGACTTGGCTGTCGTATTGTTCAAAGTGCTTGGAGTATTGAAGGCGGTACGATTTTCCCGAGAGCGTCTCGTTCCAGAGCTCGGCGCGAGACTGCGTCACGTCCAACGATATGGCCCCGAATGCCAGCAGGTCGCGACCCGCACCCACGGAAACCGCCCGGTAGTTGTTATCCGTCATGCCGCCGCCAAACAGGGACCAGCCATTACTGACCCCCCAAGAGAACTCTCCCGTGCCGAAAAAATCTCCGTCAGCGCCGTACTGAAGGTTGGACGGCCGCCCAGTCGCCAGCTTGTAACGCACTTGCCCGGGGCGCGTCAGGTAAGGAACACCCGCCGTGTCGATCTGGAAGCTGCGCACCGAACCATCCTGCTCCTCCACCCGCACATCCAGCGTGCCGGATACTGCATCCCGCAGGTCTTGAATGCGAAACGGCCCTGCCGCCACCAGGGTTTCGTACAACACGCGTCCCTTCTGGCTGATGACGACTTTCGCGTTGGTCTTGGCCACCCCGACCACTTCAGGTGCATAGCCGCGCAAGTTAGGCGGCAACTGGCTTTCATCCGAATTGAGCGAGGCACCGGTAAAACGGAAACTGTCGAACAGGTCCGAATACAGATAGTCCTCGCCCACCACCAAACGCGCCTTCAACGCAGGCACCGCGCGGTAAGCGTAGTAACGGCTCCACTCCAGCTTTTGATCCTTGTAGGACCGCTCGCGGCCGCTCTCGACGCGCCCCTGCCAATCAGCTCTCAGGCGCCACGCCCCGGCATTGGCACCGAGTGTTCCGTTCCCACTGAAGTTATTACGGTTGCGCTCATCCTTTTGATAACTCGACTGCGCCGTCATGTTGTAGTCAACCAACAAGCCCGGCACGCCCTCGTCCCAGCGGGAGGGCGGATCCCAATTAATGGCGCTGTACTCAAGGTAGGCTTGGGGAAGACTGATGTTCAGCGTAGAAGTGGCTAAATCTCCACTCACCTCCATACCCGGCAAGCCTGTGATATCCAGGCAGCGTCCGCCGTTCCACCAAGTCAGTTTGGCGGCACCGGACGTTTTCAGGCCCAACTGTTCTACCAATTCGGGTGATAAACAGGCCTCGCTCCCTTTGGGATCATCATCGGGGGGATAAAACGCCACCGATTGTTCCGCAATGGCCTGAGTATTGATCTGCACCACCATCGAGTAAGTGCCAGGCAGAATAAAGCCGCTGCGCGCAAACTGAGACAAGTCGATATTCGTGCGATCATTAAGATCAAGAACGTCGGTATTAAACTCTATATCTCCGGCACCCAATACAGTGCCTGCCAGTGACATCAACCCGCCAAAAAGGCTTGGGCGGAGTGCACTTTTCACCTTCGACGTATTCAACATGAAAACAACCCATCACTGTTCAGAAGTATTCCAACTTGAATCGCACTGCGGCACCGTGAGATCCCACCACCAGCGGTAGTCCGTTACCCACCAGGTAAAGCCTGTAGTGGAGTGTCATATCGCCTTCCACTATCGGCAGCAGCGCCATCGGCTGACCCGGCACACTCTCTTGACCCGCAGCATCCTCAATATGGAAAGCGACCCCTTGTGAGCCACCCGACACGGCAAAGGAGCGCCCTTCCCTATCGCTGGGCCCGTCGAACGTCACCCGCAGATGCTGCCAATCAGGCAGCGGTACACCTGGGCGCAAGGGGTCCTCGCGACTCAATGAGCAATTGACGAGACGTAACTGGAAGGGGTGGGGTGCGCCCCTTGCCAATCGCAAAAGCCGGCCCACAGGTTCGGGGGGCATCACGATCGTCTGATCGGCACTGCCCGCTTCCAGCCCGCAGGCTGAGTCAACGACCACGCCGCCCAGCGTGACAACCCCTTCGCCTTGCGAAGACGCTTGCGCGCCAGGGGCGCTGGTGATCGTCAATAAAGAGGCAATAGCGAGACTTATGAATGTTTTCACCTGGACCTCCCGTCAGCGTCCCCCCGCCACCCGGGGTGGCGGGGGAAAAACTTACTGATAAGCCAAGGTAAAGTTGGTGACCGCGCTGAAATCACCCGGGACGATCGTGCCCGTGGCGGCGCCTTGTACATAAGCACCAAACTCCAACGTGTTATCACCGACGGAAATGGCCTGCGGGGTGGTCGCGACACCCAGTTGAATAGGACGACCACCGTGCGTCATCATGACGCCCACGCCGCCCGCGCCACCCACGGTACCGATCGCTCCCGGAACAGCGCTGGAGGGCGCGCCGGTGAAGGTGGTGGTCACGGTGTTATCGGTGAGGCCGGTCAAATCGCAGCCTTCCAGTTCGATGGTCACAGGGCGCGCATTGGACTTACCGCCATCTTGCAACTGGTGCTTTGCGATCGAACCCAGTGGAACAGTCTGATCGACGGATTCAGGCTTGATAGAGCAAGCACCCGAGTGCACCGAGCCGGTAAAGGTAATGGTTCCATCCGCCGCATTAGCAACGGACATCGAAGCAGCCAACAGCCCGACAGAGAACAGCGCAGCTTTCATTTTAGATTTCATTTGCAAGTACTCACCTATCAATAATCATCGTTAGAAATCCTGACGCAGTTGTGCGAGGACCTATTAAAAGCGCCGATTTTTTCCAACTATTTGCATTGCAAATCAGGAGCCGTTCGACACCCGACAAGTTTCCGCTGCGAGCACGAGCAAGTAAGCCGTCTTTTTCCCTGAATCTCGTGGCCTTGTTACACCAAGACACATAGGAAGTTTATGGCAATTTGCCAAAACTTTAAGAACGACTGTAAGAAAGGGATTACATTGAACTAAACGAGAATTCTTTAGTTGCGAAGAGTCCGTAAGAATAGGATTACATATTCAAAAAAACAACACTGTTTACTTAGGCAGACCCACTAAATAGTGCAAAACACCGTGGCGGCACGCGGACCGTCCGTCGGGCGCCCTTGCGTGAAATCTAAGATATATCTTAAGTTATATCTAGACACACACAGAGGCTCCTACAATGCGAGACCATCCTCACCCACGCGACAGTTTTGACCCCCGCGGCGGCCGCGGTCGCGGCCCCCGGGTGTTTGCCCCCGGCGATTTGAAACTGCTGTTGCCAGCGCTGATCGCCGAGCAACCGTGCCACGGCTACGACTTGATTCGCCGGATCGAAAGCCTGTTCGACGGCGCCTACACCCCCAGCCCCGGCGTGATTTACCCCACCCTGACCTTTCTTGAAGAAAGTGAATTGATCGCTGGCGACGCCGCAGGTGGAAAAAAACGCTACACAATCACCGACGCCGGTCGTCTCTTCATAAGCGAACAGGCGGTTGCCCTCGACGGCATCCGCATGCGCATCGATGTGAGCAAACGCTCACTGCGCGGCCACGACCGTCCACCGCAAATCCACGAGGCGGTGCACAACCTGCGTCACGCCTTGCATTCGCACCACGGGCGTTGGAGCCCGGAAGAAATCATTCGTGTCGCGGCGCTGCTCAACGGCACCGCTCAAGCCATTGCCGACGGGAAAGACCAATGAATACGCAAGCCATCCATCGCGTTACCCACGAGATCAAGCGTCGCCGCCTGCAAGTGCTGCGGGTGGTTGATCTCACCCCACGCATGCGCCGCATCACGCTCGGCGGCCCTGAGCTGGCGGGCTTTGTCAGCCTGGGTAGCGACGATCACATCAAGCTGCTGTTCCCGCAAAACGCCGCTGAACAAGCGGCGCTGGAAAGCCCGACCTTCAGCATCAAAGGCGAAGGCCCGCAACCGGCCATGCGCGACTACACGCCCCGGCGCTTTGACCTGGACGCGGGTGAGCTGGATATCGACTTTGTGCTGCACGGCGATGGCCCTGCGTCCACCTGGGCCGAGCAGGTGCAAGTCGGCCAACACCTGTATATCGGCGGGCCACGGGGCTCGATGATCGTGCCGGATATCTTCGACAGCTACCTGCTGATCGGCGATGAAACCGCCCTGCCCGCCATCGCGCGCCGCCTGGAAGAACTCCCGGCCGGGCGCACGGTGCTGGCGGTGATTGAGATCGCCAATGAAGCAGAGCGCCAAGCCCTGCAGAGTGCCGCCGATGTGCAGGTGAAATGGGTGGTGCGCGGCCAGGATGACCTGCTCGAAACAGTGCGCAACCTGAGCCTGCCGGCCGGTTCGCTGTACAGCTTTGTCGCAACCGAAACCAAGCTGTCGCGCCAGGTACGACGTGTGTTGCTGGACACGCACAAGGTCAACGAGGAATTCCTCAAGGCCGTCGGTTACTGGCGGGCCGAGGGCAGCGAAGAAGAGTAAGTCAGGTGCGGGGCTTGATGAGCCTATCCAGCCCCACCACCGCCAGCGCGATCAACACAAACCCCAACAGAATCCCCCCGGCATTCACAAACACCTGTGGATAACCCAGGGTGCTCACATCAATGAACGGGTACTGATACTGCCCGAGCAAGTCCCCACGCAGCAGCGCGTAGGCGAAGTACACCAACGGGTAGATCACCCAGGCGCCGATGTGCCTGAAGCGCAAATGGCCCTTGGGCACACACCGCCACCAGTAGATCAAAAACAGCACCGGCATCACGTCATGCAGCAATTCATCAGCAATGAATTGAAAGCCTGAAGGGCTCCACAAATGCCGTAGCAGCAGGTTGTAGGCCAGGCTGACCACAACGATGCTCACAGCAATGCCACTGCTGACCCTTGGCGCGAGAAAAAACTGCTTCGCCGCTGAGTCGCGATTCACCCAGGCATAGCTCAACACCACCACCGCCAGGGTGTTGGTGAGCACGGTGAAGAAACTGAAAAAGTTGATCAGCCCGCCGAGCAGGCTGGCGCCAGACGTCCAGCGCGAATAGAAAATCAGGTATTGCTGAATCGCCAACCCTGCCCAGCCGGCCAATGCCGCTGCCGCCACGAACCGCTTCATGGGATCAATCCAACGGGCGTTTGGTGCGCATCAGCTTCACGTACAACCCTTCGACTTTCTCCCGAGCCCATGGGGTTTTGCGCAGGAACGTAAGGCTCGATTTGATGCTCGGGTCGCTCTTGAAGCAGCGGATATCAATGCGCTCGGCCAGGCCTTCCCATTCGTAGTGTTCCACCAGCGTGGTGAGGACGTGTTGCAGGGTCACGCCGTGGAGGGGGTCGTTGCTTGTCGCGGTCATGCCAGGCCTATGAAAAAGGGTCACGAAGGTGCACACCTTATCACCCGCCTGCCCGGTTATAAAAAGTTCCCGTTCCCAGCGAAAAAGAGATGTTATATTGTAACGATAAATATCAAATCTTTTCCCCGTTTTGCCAAGGAATGTCCGATGTCCCTCTCTTCTCTGTGGCGCTTGTCCCCGCTCGCTGCCGCCCTGCTGATCTGCTCCGAAGCCCAGGCCCTTGAACTGCAACCCCAAGTCATCACCGGCAACCCGCTGGGCAGCGAACAACTCGCCTCGCCCACCACCGTGCTCGAAGGCGATGACCTGACCCTGCAACAAAAAGGCAGCCTCGGCGAAACCCTCAACAAGCAGCCAGGCGTGTCGTCGTCGTACTTCGGCCCAGGTGCCAGCCGACCGATCATTCGCGGCCAGGATGGCGACCGCATTCGCATCCTGCGCAATGGCGTCGGTGCGCTGGATGCGTCGTCGCTGTCCTACGACCATGCGGTGCCGCTGGACCCGGTCAACGTCGACCGCATCGAAATCGTGCGCGGCCCCGCGGCCCTGTTGTACGGCGGCAGCGCCATCGGTGGGGTGGTCAACACCTTCGACAACCGCATCCCGACCGAGGCCATCGAAGGCATCCACGGTGCCGGTGAGTTGCGCTACGGCGGCGCCGACACCACCCGCAGCAGCGCCGGCAGACTGGAAGCCGGTAACGGCACGTTCGCCTTGCACCTGGATGCCAATGCGCGGGAATTCAACGACCTTAAGATCCCTGGCCAGGCCCGCAGCCGACACGCCCCGGCAACCGACGACGCGCCCGGGAAAAATGGCCGCCTGGGCAACAGTGATGGGCGCCAGGACGGCGGCGCCGTGGGCGGTTCCTACACCTGGGACGACGGGTATGCCGGGCTGTCCTACAGCAACTACGACGCCAACTACGGCTCTCCCGCCGAGCAGGATGTACGCATCCGCATGCAGCAGGATCACTACGCTTTCGCGTCGGAGATCCGCAACCTGCAAGGCCCGTTTACCTCGCTGAAACTCGACGCGGGCTATACCGACTACGAGCACCGCGAAATCGAAGGCGGCGAAACCGGCACGATCTTCAAAAACAAAGGTTATGAAGCGCGGGTTGAAGCGCGCCACCAGCCGATCGGCCCGTTCGACGGCGTGGTCGGCGCGCAAGTGACCCGCAACGAGTTCTCGGCCCTCGGCGAAGAAGCCTTCGTGCCGCAGACCGATACCAACGCCGGCGCACTGTTTATCCTTGAAGAAATGCAGGCCACCGAGCGCCTGAAACTCAGCCTCGGCGGGCGCCTGGAACACACCAGCGTCGACCCGGATGCCAAGGGCAATGCGCGTTTCGCCAATGCCGACCGGTCCAACACCTTCACCGCCGGCAGCCTGTCATCGGGCGCCGTGTACACCCTCACGCCAATTTGGTCCCTGGCCGCGACCTTGGGCTACACCGAGCGCGCGCCGACCTTCTACGAGCTGTATGCCAACGGCGCCCACGTCGCCACCGGCACTTACGAATTGGGCGATGCCAACCTGAAAAAAGAAAAAGCCGTGTCCAGCGACCTGGCACTGCGCTTTGACACCGGCACCCACAAGGGCAGCTTCGGCGTGTTCTACAGCCGCTTCTCCAATTACATCGGCTTGCTGGGCACCGGTCGCACATTGAACGATGAAGGTGAAGAGGACGCAGCCGGTATCCCTGAGTACGAATACTCCGGCGTGCGTGCACGTTTCGCCGGCTTCGAAGCCCAGGATCACTGGAAGCTTGGCGAAGGCGCCTACGGCAAATTCGCCTTGGAACTGTCGGGCGACTACACCCGCGCCACCAACCTCGATACCGGCGAAGCCCTGCCGCGCATTGCACCGTTACGCTTGAACAGCGGCTTGCTGTGGGAACTCGACCGCTGGCAGGCGCGCATCGACGTGGAACATGCCGCCGGCCAAGGCCGTGTCCCGGATAACGAGAGCGGCACCGATGGCTATACCACCCTGGGCGCGAGCGCGGGTTATCGCTTCAACATGGGGGGCAGCCAGTGGCTGGCGTTTGTGAACGGTGAAAACCTGACCAACCAGACGGTGCGCTATGCCAGCTCGATCCTGCGCGATATCGCGCCGGCACCGGGCAGAAGCGTGCAGTTCGGTCTCCGTACAACGTTCTAAGGTGTACGCCTGACTACTTGCAGTGAGCGGGGTTGCCCCGCGCGAGGCAAGCTCGCTCACTACAAAAACCCTGCCCTGCCCCTCTTTTTGCAGCGACATTTAGTCACTGTTACCAAATCGGAAATGATGCATCTTGCGATTTGCGCTTTCTCTCGGCGCCCACTGCCTTTATCCTTCCCGGCAATAACCTGAAACGTTTCACTCCCCGGTCGACCCCATCTTGCTGACATTTCCCGCCTGCAAAGACAGCGCTGTCTTACCCCCCTCTGCGCCTGGGGATAAATCGCCCGCCTATGGATAACCCCGTTTATCCCCGGAAAAACCGAATTAACGCTGAACCAAGCCCGTGCCGAATCGTCATCTACAGTGAAGACACACGGGGATACATAATTCCAACGTAACGGAGAAACACAACTATGAGCACTGACGGTGCCTCAAGCCCAAGTCGCCTGCTGCCCAGGCTGCTAGGCGTCTTGCTGCTGATCATGGGCCTGGCCTTGTTGGCCGGGGGTATCAAGCTGAGCATGCTCGGTGGGTCGCTGTACTACCTGCTGGCCGGTATCGGCATCACCTTGACCGGCGTCCTGCTGCTGGCCACCCGCCGCGCCGCGTTGGGCCTGTACGCACTGGTGCTGTTCGCCAGCACCGTGTGGGCCTTGTGGGAAGTCGGCCTGGACTGGTGGCAGTTGGTGCCGCGCCTGGCGCTGCTGTTCGCCCTGGGTATCGTCATGCTGCTCCCGTGGTTTCGCCGTCCGTTGCTGCGTGGCCAGCCTGCCCCGCTGGGCACTGGCGCGTTGAGCGTGGCCGTGGTGCTGGCCGGTGCGGCTGCCGTCGCCAGCCAATTCACCAACCCCGGTGAGATCAAGGGTCAACTGGACCGCGATGCGGTGCCGGGCATGGCCAGTGCTGCGCCGTCCCAGGCCGATGGCGACTGGAACTCCTACGGCCGTTCGGCCTACGGTGATCGCTACTCGCCGCTGGCAAAGATCACTCCGGAAAACGCTCACAAACTGGTACCTGCGTGGACCTTCCGCACCGGTGACATCCCTGGCCCGAATGATCCAGGCGAGACCACCGCAGAAAACACCCCGCTGAAAGTCAATGGCATGCTCTACGTGTGCACGCCGCACAGCCAGGTGATTGCACTCGACCCGGACACCGGCAAGGAAATCTGGCGCTTCGATCCGAAGATCAGCAGCCAGGGTGCCGAGAACTTCAAGGGTTGGGCGCACATGACCTGCCGTGGCGTGTCGTATCACGATGACGCCGCCTACGCTTCCGAGCAGAGCCCGACCGGCAGCGCCAGCCCCGCCGCTGCACCGAATGCCTGCCCGAAACGTATTTTCGTACCGACTGCCGACACCCGTCTGATCGCCCTCAACGCCGACACCGGCAAGATGTGCGAAGACTTCGGCGACAAAGGCCAGGTCGACCTGCGTGCCAACATCGGTAGCTTCGCCCCAGGCGGTTACTACTCCACGTCGCCACCGGCCGTGACCAAGAACCTGGTGGTGATCGGCGGCCACGTCACCGATAACGTTTCCACCGACGAGCCAAGCGGCGTGATCCGCGCGTTCGACGTGCACACCGGCAAGCTGGTGTGGAACTGGGACAGCGGCAACCCGGACGACACCACGCCGTTGGCCGAGGGCAAGACCTACACCCGCAACTCGCCGAACATGTGGTCCATGTTCGCCGTGGATGAAAAACTCGGCATGCTGTACCTGCCGATGGGCAACCAGATGCCCGACCAATACGGCGGCGACCGTACCGAAGACTCGGAAAAATACAGCGCCGGCCTGACCGCCCTGGACATCGACAGCGGCCACGTGAAGTGGACCTTCCAGTTCACCCACCACGACCTGTGGGACATGGACGTGGGCGGCCAGCCTTCGCTCATCGACATCAAGACCGCTGAAGGCGTGAAGCAAGCGGTGATGGCGTCGACCAAGCAAGGCAGCATCTACGTGCTGGACCGCGCCACCGGCCAACCGGTTGTGCCGATCCACGAAGTGGCGGTACCGCAAGGTGCGGTCGCGGGCGACCACACGTCGCCGACCCAACCCAAGTCCGACCTGAACTTCATGCCGCCGCCGCTCAAAGAGCGCGATATGTGGGGCGTGACGCCGTTCGACCAGATGCTGTGCCGGATTGATTTCAAATCCATGCGCTACGACGGTGCTTTCACCCCGCCATCGCTGCAAGGCTCGATCGTTTACCCAGGTAACTTCGGCGTGTTCGACTGGGGTGGCATTTCCGTCGACCCGGTTCGCCAGATTGCCTTCGTGAACCCAAGCTACATGGCATTCAAATCGAAACTGATCCCGGCCGCCGAGATCGCCAAGCAAGGTCCACGCGTCAGCGAAACCGAAGGCGTGCAGCCGAACAAAGGCGCGCCGTACGGCGTGATCCTCGAAGCCATGCTGTCGCCAATGGGCCTGCCGTGCCAGGCACCGGCGTGGGGCTATGTGGCGGCGGTCGACCTGACCACCCACAAGACCCTCTGGATGCACAAGAACGGCACCGTGCGTGACAGCTCGCCGGTTCCAATCCCGCTGACCATGGGCGTACCTAGCCTGGGCGGCACCTTCACCACCGCCGGTGGCGTGTCGTTCCTCAGCGGTACCCTCGACCAGTACCTGCGTGCCTACGACGTCAAAAACGGCAAGCAACTGTGGGAAGGCCGCCTGCCTGCAGGCGCGCAAACCACACCGATGACCTACACCGGCAAGGACGGCAAGCAGTACGTGCTGGTCATGGCCGGCGGTCATGGCTCCCTGGGTACCAAGCAGGGTGACTATGTGATGGCGTTCAAACTGCCGGATTAAGCGACACCGACAACAAGACTGTGGGAGGGGACAAGCCCTAATGCCAGTCAGTTGAAGGTGAGCACCGTACCTGTGGCGAGGGAGCTTGCTCCCGCTGGGTCGCGAAGCGGCCCCAGCTCTTTGTTTCAAAAGACTGGGACTGCTGCGCAATCCAGCGGGAGCAAGCTCCCTCGCCACGGGTTACTTTTCGCTCTTGCTGCTTCTTAACTGGCTGGCATTAGGACAAGCCCCCTCCCACAGTTGCGATCAGTGTTCGATCACTTCCCCGCGCATCACCGCCAGCCGCGCAATCAGGCGATTCTGTACCGGCACTGCAATCCCCTCGCTGTCCATCGCCTTGATCAAGTCTTCCACCAACGCATTGAAATCACTGCGGCTCACGTTCTGGCCCTTGTGGCTCTCGGCCATGCTGTCGCCGGTGTAGGTGCACGGCCCACCCGCCTCCATACAAAATTGTTCGATCAGCTTGTTGCGCAGGCGCTGGATATCAATGCGCCGGAAGCGCTCGACGATGCGTTCATCGCGCGCGATGTTGAGCAACATGCCTTCGACGATACGCGTGATACCCGGCAGGGCGCCGAGGTCGCGATAGAGGCTGTCATCCTTCGGCGGCTGCTGGGCGCAGGCACTGAGCAACAGCGCGAGGAATAGCGGTAACACGCGCATCAGAAACTCCCTTGCACCGACAGGTAGGTGCCATTCTGGTTATCCAGCGTGGCGATTTCGCCAAGGCGTGCGTAGGCCAATACAAACGACACATGCTTGTTGGGGAAATAGCCGACGAACACGTCCGCCCAGTCACTTTCGCCGGCAAACGACAGGTTGTCGGGCTTCTCGCGGTACTCCACGCCCACGGCCCACCGCGGGTTGAGCAGCAGCGCCAGCGAGCCCTCCTTGAGCAGGCTGCGGCTGTCGCGGCGGTCACCGCCAAAGCCAAGCAAGCCGGTTTCATTGGCCCGGCTGTAGCGCAGGCTGCCGTTGACCAGCACGTTGTAACCAAACGCGGCGCCCATGAACAAACGGCTGGCGGCCAGATAGCCCTCGACGTCGCTGTCGCGCTTGGCGCCCACCAGGCTGGGGATATCGAAGTGGGTCTGGTGCTTGTATTCCAGCCCCAGCGAAACCTGGGGCAACGCGTCGTAGATCACGTCGCCGAACAGCCGTACCTTGAGCCCCAGCACGTCCTGCCCGAGGTTGTCTTCGGGCAGGTTGAGCCTGTGCACCAGTGTGCCGAGGTCGAAGCGCTGGCGGGCGAAAGACAGCTCGACACGGTTGTCATAGGCCAGCGCCAGACCGGCCACGTCCAAGCGATAATCCGGAAGGTTGACCGTGGTGGCGAATGCCGTGGCGCCCCACTCGTGCTGTTCGCCATACCCGGCCAGCACGGCCCACGGTGTGATACCACCCCCCGCCGCGCCTTCAATGCTGCTGGCGCCGCCGGTCGCGATCAGCCGGCCATTATCGGCCAGCGCCGTTTGTAGGGTCAGCGCGCAAAGGCAACCCATCAGAAAAGAAACACGCACCGTCATGCCACTCAATGAACCCGGGAAGTTTGCGCACTGAGGGGCAAGGCCACCCAGGCTTCGAAGGCGTCGGCACTCAAGGGCCGGCTGATCAGGTAACCCTGTGCCGTGTCGCACTGCCAGCGCTCCAGCAGGCGCAGGCTGTGGGCGTATTCAACGCCTTCGGCGACGACTTTGAGGCCCAGGTTGTGACTCATCTCGATGGTGGAGCGCACGATCACCGCGTCTTCGCTGGTTTCATCGAGGTTGCGCACAAAAGATTGGTCAATCTTCAACTCTTGCACCGGCAGGCGCTTGAGGTGCGCCAATGACGAATAGCCGGTGCCAAAGTCATCCACCGACAGGCCAATGCCGCAGTCGCGCAGCAGGTTGAGCACCTTGAGGGCTTTTTCCGGCTCGCGCATCACCGCGCTTTCGGTGATTTCGAACAGCAGTTGTTCCGCCGGCAAACCATAGCGCCGCAGCAATGCCGAGACCCGATGGGCCAGTTCATCGCCAAGCAGGTCGTCCGCCGAGATGTTCAGCGACAACTGCAGAGACAGGCCGCGCCGGTTCCACTCGCACAACTGGCGGATGCCCTCCTCGATCACCCACTGGGTCAGCAACGTGATGCTGCCGGAGCGCTCGGCCAAGGGGATGAATTCCGCCGGCGAGACCATGCCGAATTGCGGGTGCTGCCAGCGCAACAGCGCTTCAGCCTGGCGCACATGGCCTTGGCGGATGTCCAGCTTGGGTTGGTAGTGCAACAGCAGTTGGCCCAGGTTGGGGGCGTGGCGCAGGTCGCGGATCAGGGTGATCTGGCGGCGGTGCACCAGGTCGCGCCCCTGCTCGTAGACCTGCAAGCGGCCGGGCATTTGTGCGGCGTCCTTCATGGCAATCGCCGCCCGCTCCAGCAAAGTAATGGGGCTTGCGCCATCGGCCGGGTACGCCGCGATGCCAAGGCGGCAGTCCAAGGCCAGATCATGGCCATTGATGCGCTGGGGACGCAGCAACAGTTGTTGCAGTTTGTCGGCCATGCCCACAGCTTCGTCGCTGCCCGCGCCTTCGAGCAGCAGCAGGAATTCATCGGCGATCAGGTGCGCCAGGGTATCGCCGGGGCGCAACGCCGCTTGCAGGCGCTGGCTCACCGTCAAGAGTAATTGGTCTACGGCTTGCGGCCCGATGGCTTCGCTGGCGACGCGCAGGTTGTCGATCCCCAGGTAGATCAACGCCATCGGCCGCTGCAGCGCAATTGCACTGCCCAGGCGCTCCATGGCCAGCGCACGGTTCGGCAGGCCGGTGAGGCGATCATGCAGGGCGTTATGCGCCAGCTGTTGTTCGCGCTCGGCAATGCCACTCTGCATGGCGTTGACCGCAAGGGCCAGGCGCCCCAGTTCATCACTGCGCGCCAGCACGACCGGGGTCTGGTAGTCGCCACTGCCGATACGCTCGGCCGCCAGCGCCAGCGCCTGCACCGGGCGCGATACCGTGCGAGCCAGCAGCAACGCACCGATCAGCGAAGCGATCAGCGCGACCAGGGCAATGCCGAGGATCTTTTCATCCAGCGGTCCAAACGCCTGCATCGCCGCGTCCAGCGGGCTTTGCAGCAGGGCCAGGACTTTACCGTTTTCATCACTGGCCAGGACCAGCGACTGGTTGAGGAAACGGTGCTCAAGGTGATCGGTGGTGGACACGCCACGGCGCGTCGAATCGCCCTGCATCAGCGCGCTGATACTCGCGCGCAGTACCTGCGGCTGGGTGCTGACCAGCTCGCCAGGACGGCCACGATCAATCGCCAGAAATGAGACTTCCAGGTTGCTCAACGAACGCAACTCATCGGCGAACGCACCGTCCATGCTGAACCCCATCACCACCCGTGCAATCGGCAACGGTGCCAACACCGAAGCCTCCACCAACAGGTGCGGTTCGCCTTGCAACGGCACGATCAGCGTCGCCTGGCGATTGCGCCGAGCTTCCCGCAGGGCCTGGTCGTAGCGAAAGGTCGAGCCTTCGGGGACTTCCTCCACGGTGCTGGCCAGGACGTTGCCGTCCATGCCCAGCAGGATCATGTCATTGGCGTTGATACGCTTACCGTGGTTGAGCAGCACCGAACGCATCGTCGCTGAATCGCCACTGGCGACAGCGTCGCGAAAGCCGAAGTCGGCCGCCAACAACTGCACGCCATCGGCCAGGCGTCGGCCGCGCGCGTCGAGCAAGCGTTCGAACACCCGCGTCCCCACGTCCAACTGCGCCAGGGCCTGACCGCGTACCGCCGAGCGGGTCGCGGCCTTGACGCTGAAATACAACGCGCCGATCACCACCAGCGACAGCAGGATCAGCACACTGGCGACCCGCGCCTGGAAACTATTGCGCAGTTTCATGGGTGGCTCGATTGAAGGCATCGCCAAAGGCGCTGGGTGCCGGCGGCAATTCCGCAGGCGCAGGTTCCAGGCTCAACACAACGCGGTGGCTGAGGCCGGCCGCGGGGATGTGCAAGGTGCCGCCATCCAGCGGCTGCATACCCGCCAGTTGCGGATGCCATAGGGTGAGGTGGTAGTCGCCGGCCGGCAGTTGTTCCAGGTGCACCCGGCCCTGGGCATTGCTGACGCCGAAGCGAGGGTCGTCGGTCACGTAGATATAGCCCAGCATCCAGTCATGAATGTTGCAGCCCAGCACCACCACACCGGGTTTATCGAACAGCAGTGGGTCGGTAGGCGTGCCTTCGTAAAGACGCAGCTCAAAGCGCTTGGCAGCGGAGAACGAATAGACCTGATGACGAATATTGTCGCTATTGGGGAAGCGCACCTGCGTGCCGGTATGCACCGCCAGCACATGGGGCGCGAAGCGTTGACCGCGCTGGTCCATATCGGCCTTGAGCACACCCTGCGGTGCATCGGCCGGGCCTCGGAGGGTCACCACGGCATCGGCGACCGGGCGGCCGTCGGCCTGGTAAGCCGCCACCTCGAGCGTCGCCGCCGACGCGGGGCCGGCCGCGGCCAGCAACAGCGCCGCACGGGATAACAGGTGGAAAATCCGAGCCATGGTCGATCCGCAGAAAATGGGCTAAAAGAGCGGCCAGCCTTGGCACAGAAGCGTTGCACTGCGGGCATGATGACGCAAATAAGGCCAATTGCCATCATTCAGCTTGCAGGAACACATGACCGCTGGTCGGCGAAAACCTATGCAATCGGTCAAGCTCTGTAGAGGTTATCGACCCTGCTCTAAAAATCTGTAGTCGACGGGAATGACTATTTAGATGGGCGCCCGCTCGCGGCGCATCCAACGCTCGAACGCCATCGCGTTCAATGGCCGGCTGATGAGGTAGCCCTGTGCGGTGTCGCAATTCCATAGCTTGAGCAGCTTGAGGCTGGGCTCGAACTCCACACCTTCGGCCACCACCTTGAGCCCAAGGTTGTGGCTCATTTCGATGGTCGAGCGCACGATCACTCCGTCGCCACTGGTGCTGTTGAGGTTGCGCACGAAGGACTGGTCGATTTTCAACTCTTGCACCGGCAAACGCTGCAATTGCGCGAGCGACGAATAGCCGGTGCCGAAGTCATCCACCGACAGGCTGATGCCACAGCCGCGCAGTTGCTCCAACACGCTGAGCGCCTGTTGCGGGTTGTGCATGATCGCGCTTTCGGTGATCTCGAAGATCAGTTGCTCGGCCCCCACGTGGTACTGCATCAACAAGGCAGTGACGCGGATCGCCAGCTCATCATCGGCCAGATCATCCACCGAAATATTCACCGAGAGCTGGATCAGCATGCCGCGCTGCGCCCACTCGGCGATCTGGCGGATAGCTTCTTCAATCACCCACAGGGTCAGGCTGCTCATGCTGCCGGTGCGTTCGGCCAGGGGGATGAATTCGTCCGGGGACACCTGGCCCAGGGCCGGATGCTGCCAGCGCAACAAGGCTTCGGCCTGGCGCACATGCCCGTGCTTGAGGTCGAGTTTGGGCTGGTAGCACAGGAACAACTCCCCCTCGATGACCGCACGCCGCAGGTCACGGATAAGCGTGATCTGGCGCTGATGGGCCAAGTCGCGGTCCTGCTGGTAGATCTGCAAATGCCCCGGCAGGCTCGCGGCGTCATGCCGGGCGATGGCGGCGCGGCTGATCAACTCTTCCACGTGCTGGCCATCGGCTGGGTAGGCGGCGATGCCGATGCTCACTTCGTGGCGCAGCTCGTCGTTGCCGATACGCTGGGGTTCGGTGAGCAGTGTGTAGAGGCGGTCGGCACGGGCCACGGCGCGGTCGACCTCGGTGTTTTCCAGCAACAGCAGGAACTCGCTGCCGGCAATACGTGCCGCCGTGTCACTGGCCAACAGGCTCATGGACAGGCAGCGGCTGGCTTCGCGCAGCATTTCTTCCACGCCCTGGGGGCCGAAACCTTCGTTGATCACCCGGTAGTTTTCGATCCCCAGGTACAGCAACACCACCGGCCGACGCGCACTGATCGCGCTGCCCAGTCGCTCCATGGCCAGGGCGCGATTGGGCAGGCCGGTGAGCGGGTCGTGCAGCGCGTTGTGCGCCAATTGCCGCTCGCGCGTGGCGATGCCGCTTTGCATGGCATTGAAGGCACGGGCCAACAGCCCGAACTCATCGTGGCTGCGCACCCGCACCGGGGTGCGATAGTCACCGGCGCCAATCCGCCCGGCCGCCTGCACCAGGGCATTGAGCGGGCGCGAC
Organism: Pseudomonas sp. QC2; assembly: GCF_002859085.1. Taxonomy (NCBI): domain Bacteria; kingdom Pseudomonadati; phylum Pseudomonadota; class Gammaproteobacteria; order Pseudomonadales; family Pseudomonadaceae; genus Pseudomonas; species Pseudomonas sp. QC2. The sequence continues at coordinate 424,473 of NZ_PKKS01000023.1, read as the reverse complement.
ACCCGTCGCGCCAAAAACAACGCCCCGGCCAACGACACCAGCAGCACCGCGAGGGCGATTCCAAGGAACTGCCGGTCCAGCGGCGCGAAGGACTCCAAGGCATGGTCGAGCGGGCTTTGCAGCAACACGCGCACTTCGTTGCCATCGCCGGTGTTGGCCAGCGGCAACACTTGGCTGAGCACGCGCCGGCCATAAAACAGGTGGATCTTCGGTTCAGGGCTGATGTGCCCCTCGCGCAGCAGGCTAAGGGTGGTGGCGTGGTAAGCGTCCGGCTGCGTACTGAACAGCGGTCCGGGCTTGCCGTTTTGCACGCTGAGGAACGACACCTCCAGGTTGCTCATGGAGCGCAGTTCGTTAGCGAACAGTGTGTCCATGGGAAAGCCCATGACGATGCGGGCGACGGGCAGTGGGTCGAGCACTTCATCCTGCACCAGCAAATAAGGCCGGCTATCCATCGCCACAATCAGCATCTGCAGCCCCGTGCGCCGCGCGTGGCGCAGGGCGTCGTCATAGGGGAAAAACTGCCCACGCGTGAGGATCGGCAAGGTGCTGACCATGACCTTGCCGTCCAGGCCCAATACAAACACTTCGCTGGAGCGGATACCGGTGCCGTGGCGACGCAGGGCGGCGAGAATCGGCACGGTCTTGCCTTCGGCCACAGCCCGTTTGAAGGGGAGATCAGCGGTCAGCCAGTCCAGGCCGTTTTGCAGGCGATGCCCACGCAGGTCGAGCAGGCGCTCGAACACTTGGCTGCCGGTTTTCAATTGGACTCGCGCCTGGTTTTCCACGGCGCGGGAGGTCGCGGTCTTTACGGCAAAGTAGGTAGCGGCAACGACGACCAGCAGCAATAGCGCGAGCACCCCCGCGATACGGGTTTGGAACGTGTGGCGCCACCTCATTGCAGTGCCCTCTGGCAGCGTTCGCCTCTCTCTGCCACGGCGTCCCTTTGTCATGTGCGTCCCTTGCGACCGCTGACCTGGCGTCAAAAAAACATCTATTTTGTTTGAGTGTTGGGTGTGAGGAGATTAGCTGGGAGTTGGGGTAAGTGCACCCAATAAAACCGGGGATATTAGTGCCGGTTTATTGGCGACAGAGGGTTGGCTGATTTTTTGGGGGGGTTGAGACTCACTTCTGGAAGATCCCAAAAGTAAGCACCTGATACATGGAGATCAAACTGTGGGAGGGGGCTTGCCCCCGATAGCAGTGGGGCAGTTGCAGATGTATTAGCTGACACACCGCAATCGGGAGCAAGCCCCCTCCCACATTTAACCGAGATCGACAGTAAGAAACCGGCCGGCTACCAGGCCGCCGTGCTCTTGCTTTTGATCTAGATCTTGATCTGAGGCGCCCCGTCAAGCACGCTGGCCGAACGCAGGCTTTGGAGCGTGGCTAACCCGGCAGGACGCCGGGTTAGCCGTTACCGCAGCAACGGATAGGTACCCGGTCAACCACCCCGAGCCCGCATAAAATCCCCCCACCGCCGCACCAAATAATTATGCTCATCCATCACCGAATTCCACACCGCAATATGCCCCATCCGCTGCTCATAAGACCCGCCATCACGCATTTCACCGATATCAATCAACGGCAACCCATCACTCCCCAGCAATTCCTCCCGCGCCGGCTTACCCGCATACCAGTAATCCCACTCCGCACTGCTCAGGTGATCACGACTGCGCGCCGGGTTGCCGATGTAATACCCCTGCCGCGCCATCACCGCCCCGGGCCACCCGGACAGCCACCAATTCAGATACGCATACGCCGCATCCAGCACCGGCCCCTTGGCATGCCGCGACAATGACACGCCACCAAACCACGCCCGATACCCTTCGCTCGGCACCGCCAGGCGGTATTTCACCCCAGCGCGATGCAGGCGCATCAAGGTCGGTGACCACAGGCTCTGGATATCGATACTCGGGCTGAGCATCAGTTGCGCGGCCTCTTCATCATCGGACCAGAACGCCGCGAAGTGTCCTTCTTTCTGTTTGCGCACGAGGATGTCGGCAAGCACGTCGATCTCTTCGATGCTCATATTGCCGATGTCCTTGAACGTCGCCAGCCCTGCGCCCTGCACCGCCAGCGCGGCATCCAGGGCGCCGATGGCGGCGTCGCTTTGCAAGGCCGTACGCGCACGCCACGCGGGGTCGAGGAGCCAGCCCCAGCTTTCGTTGCCGTGGCAAAAACCTTCGGGCAGCCGCTCGGGGCGGTAGGCGAAGCTGTCGGCGTTGTGGGTCAGCGGCAGCATGCTGATGCGCTCGGTGACAGTGCTGCCGAGGCTGCCGTCGTGCTGCACGAACAGGCGCTCGCTCGGCACACTGCCGCTGCCCAGGCGGTCATTGGGGGATAGGCGCCCGCGCTTGGGCAGGTCATTGATCTCGTGCCACAGCGCAATGCGCCGGGTGTCGATGGGCTGGATCGCCCGGGCCGGCCACACGAAGTCGACGTTGTGGAACCACTGGTCGTACAGGTCATAGCTCTCGGGCTGCATCACCGCGATACGCTGGGCCTGTTCGACGTCATGCACCTGGTACACCAGGCGAATGCCCAGTTCCTGTTCGGCGCGTACACGCAGGCATTCGAGCAAGGTGACGGAGGTGCCGAGGACGCGAAGGGTGATCATGCCGCGAACCGCCGCGAGAACGCCTCGAACGAGCGCCGCAGCAGCGCGGGGTCGAGGCCGCGCAGGATAAACACCAGCCGCGATTGGCGGTCACTGCCCGGCCACGCAGGCAAATGGACCGGCGCATGCAGGCAATGCTGCACGCCATGAATGACGATGGGGGCGTTACTGGCGTTCACGTTGAGCAGCCCTTTGACACGGAGGATTCGTTCGCCGTGGCATCTTAACAGCATCGACAACCAGACCCCGAACCCCACCCAATCCAGCGGCTGGTCGAAGGTCAGGCTGCACACTTGTGCGCTACCGTGGATAGCTGTGGTGGTCCGATGCAGCTGCCAGCGACTGACTTCCACCGCCGGTTCGGCGCTGCGCAGGCCCTCACCCAGCAACAGTTGATCGCCGCTGTGGATGTCGTGGGTATTCAGGATCGGCGTACCCGCATTCAGCGCCTGCAAGTGCGCGCGCAGTGCCGCGCAGTCGCCCGCAAGATCGGTCTTGCTCAGCAGCAAGCGGTCCGCCGCGGCCACCTGGGCCAGCCATTCCGGGTGCAGGCGTTCTTGCAGGGTGGCGTGGCTGGCGTCGACCAGGGTGATCACCAGGCCGATATGGAAACGCCCGCGCAGTTGCACATCGTTGTTCAAGGTGGCGAGGATCGGCGCCGGGTCGGCCAGGCCAGTGGTCTCCAGGATCACCCGTTTAAAGGCCGGGATTTCACCGCGCTCGCGGCGCTGCAACAGGCCGAGCAGCGCGTCTTTCAACTCGCCACGGATCGAGCAGCACACGCAGCCGCTGGGCAGCAGTACAGTGTCCGGCGCCACTTCTTCCACCAGCAGGTGGTCGATGCCGACATCGCCGAATTCATTGATCAGCAGCGCGGTGTCGCCCAGGCTTTCGCCCTGCAGCAGGCGCTTGAGCAAGGTGGTCTTGCCGCTGCCGAGGAAGCCGGTGATGACATTAAGGGCAATGCTCATAGTCGTTTCCAAACCGTCCATTGTGGCGAGGGAGCTTGCTCCCGTTGGGCTGCGCAGCAGCCCCCAGAAAACCGGAGCGCTTCGCGCTCCAACGGGAGCAAGCTCCCTCGCCACAGAGGGCGGGTTCAGCGTTCAAGATGGTCGAGCAGTATCGGATCGAGAGGATCCAACGGGCGGCCGAGCAGGGTCTCGGCGGCCTGCCAGAGTTGATCCAGGCCATGGGCAAGTGCCTGTTTACCGGTGGCGCCCAACAGCAGGTAGGACGCGCCCTGGAAGTCTTCGACCTTGAGCCGGAACACCGCCAGCACTTGGTTGATCGCCGCAATCCGGCGCAGGCGTTCGCGGCGTCGGGGCAGTTCGTCGCCCAGGGGGTCGCTCCAGTGCAGGTCTTCGCCGAGCAATCCGCAGAGTCCGCACATCGCTACACCTCCGTCATGGCATGACGTCGCCGGAGTTCGGGCCAAGGGTCTGGCCGACAAACAGGTTGCCCCCCGGCTCGCTGGCCAGCAGCACTGCAACCGGTGCCACTTCGTCCGCCAAGCCAAAGCGGCCCAAGGGCAGCTCCTTGGCCTTGGCGCGCTTCCAGTCTTCGCTGATGCCACCCACCAACGGCGTCTCGATCGGGCCGGGGGCGATGGCGTTGACCAGCACGTTGTCCTTGGCCACTTCCAGGGCCAGGGACTTGGTAAAGCCGATCACACCGGCCTTGGCGGCGGCGTAGTGCGTCAGTTCGGCGCCGCCCTTGATCCCCAGTTGCGAGGCCACGTTGATGATCCGCCCCCAGCGCTGCGCGAGCATGTGCGGCAAGGCGCGCTGGCTGGCGACGAAGACGCTGGTGAGGTCGACGCGCAGCATGTCGTTCCACATGTCGATGGACAGGTCGACGCAGCGCGCCTGGGTGAGCATGCCCGCGTTGTTGACCAGGATATCGATACCGCCGAACTGTTCGACGCAACGGTCGACACTGGCCTGGGCGCCTTCGACGGTGCCCACGTCGGCCAGGCATTCGAACACCTCGGCGCCGAGGTTGCGGCAGGTGATCGCGGTTTCGGCGAGGCTGGCGGCGTTGCGGTCGGCCAGCACCAGGCGCGCGCCTTCAGCGGCGTAGGCACGGGCGATGGCGGCACCGATGCCGCTGCCGGCGCCGGTGATGACGGCGCGGCGATGGGTGAGTTGGGGCATATCAATTCTCCAGAGACAAACACAATTCCAATGTGGGAGGGGGCTTGCCCCCGATGGCGGTGTGTCAGTTAGGGCACCTGTGACTGACACACTGCCATCGGGCAAGCCCCCTCCCACATTTGGATCGGGTACATCAGTCAGGCCAGCGCACGGTCAGGCCACCGTCAATAACGATGCTCTGCCCGGTCAAATAGCTCGACGCCTCACTGGTCAAGAACTGCACCAGCGATGCCACTTCATCCGCCCGCCCTACCCGGCCCAACGGAATCGCCCGCGCCGCCTTCGCCAAGCCTTCCGGCCCCAGCGAATTCTTCGCATCCAGCGACTGCGGCGTCTCGATCAACCCGGGGATCACCGCATTGCAACGGATACCCAGCGGTGCCAATTCCACCGCCAGCGACCGGCACAACCCCGGCACACCGGCCTTGGCCGCCGCGTAATGGCTGTGTTCCTGCCAACCGTACACGCCACCGGCAATCGATGAAATCGCCACCAACGCGCCGCCCGCATGCATATGCCGGGTCGCCGCGCGGAAGGTGCGCATCACCCCCGTGAGGTCGACATTGAGCATCTCGTCCCACAGCGCGTCGGTCATCTCCAGCAACGGTGCGCGACGCAGCAAACCCGCGTTGGCCACGGCGTAATCCAGTCGCCCAAAATGCTGTATGGCTTGCTCGGCCAGCGCATCCACCGAGGCGGTATTGCCCACGTCCAACGGCAGCATCAGGCATTCGCCGCCGGCGGCTTCCACCAGGCTGACGGTGGTCTGCGGGTCATGGGGATCAGCCGGGTAATACCCGCCCACCACCGCCACGCGGTTGCGGGCATAGGCCACGGCGAGGGCTTGGCCGATGCCGCTGGCGGCGCCGGTAATCAAGGCAACTTTACGACTCATCGATCACTCCTTACTGAACGGTTTCCGGACGCACATGGCGTGCGGCAAACATCAGCGCGCCGGACAAAAAGCACGGCAGTGCGCCGAACCACAGCGCGGCGGTCTGCCAGTCGCTGCCGGCGGACAACACTTGAGTGGCACCAAAGCCTGCGACCACCGCCCCAATCGGGCCCATGGCATGGATGATGGCGCCGCCCGTGGCGCGGATGCTGGTGGGAAAACTTTCGCTGATAAAGAACAACGCCGCCGAGTACGGCCCGATCAGGAAGAACAGGCCCAGGCTGTACAGCCCGACCACCATCGGCATATTGCTCGGGCCAAACAGCATCCCGGCGAACGCCAGGCCGCCGAGCATCCAACCCAGGCCGATCACGTTGCGGCGGCCGATCTTGTCGCCCATCCAGCCGTGGCTGAGGTAACCGCAGTAGCCCACCAGGTTCGACAGCACGAGGATGATCAGCGAATTTTCGAACGAGATGTGATGCACGCTGACGATCACCGAAGTCCCCAGCACGCTGAACACCTGGATCGCCGCCCAGTTGAGCAACAGTGCCGCGCCGATCACCAACGTGGCGCGCCGCGCCGGGCCACGGAAGGCCGCCTTGAGGCCGGCCTTGCTGTGTTCGTCGTAGTCCACGCCGTAGGTCACCGCGACGTTCTGCGCTTCCTTCACCGCACCGCTTTTACGCAGCTGGCTGATGCGCTGGTGGATCTGGAACTGCGGGCTCTCTTTGAGCTTGCGCGCCATGATCGCGATGACCACGGCCGGGATCGCGGCGAAGATGAAGCACCCCTGCCAGCCGATGATCGGCAGCAACAGCGCGGTCAACCCGGCGGCGATCAACGCGCCGACCGGCCAGCCGCCCTGCACCAGGCTGTAGATAAAGCCACGGCGCTTGGTCAAGCGCGGGTCTTCCGAGGCGCCATACAGCTCGCTCAGGTAGGTGGCGTTAACGGTTTCCTCGGCATAGCCCAGGCCACCCAACGACCGAATCAGAATCAGCGGCGACTTGCCCCACGCGCCACCGATCGCGGTCAGCGCCGAACACAGCGCAGAACCGGCCACGGTGAAGATAATGCCTTTGCGTCGTCCCAACTTATCGACGACGGGGCCAATGGCAAAGGCGACCACCGCCGTGCCCACCGCCACCCAGGTCGCGATTTCAGCTTGCTCCACTTCACCCCAGCCAAAGTGCCGGCCGATTTCCGGCAGCAAGGTGCCGAAGAGGATGAAGTCATACACCGCAAACACCCAGGCGAAAAACGCGATCCAGGTGGCGAAACGCACCTCCTTGGAAGTCAGTTGCCGGGGTTTCCAGCCAGTCAGGTCAAGCTTGTTGTAGATGGACATGGGTCGCGCCTCAGGGGTGGGGGGCAAAGGTTCAGGTACGCGGTTGACGGCGGATAAAGTCGTCGGCGATTTCGTCGAACGTGACAAAGCGCACGCCGGCATGGCTCTGGATGTGTTCGATCAGGCGCTCCAGCATCAGCAGCACTTGCGGGCGGCCGGACACATCGGGATGGATAGTCATGGTGAACACCGCATGTTCGTGTTCGCGGTAGACCCAGTCGAACTGGTCGCGCCACATTTCTTCGAGGTGACGCGGGTTGACGAAGCCGTGGCTGTTGGGGGCTTTCTTGATGAACATCATTGGCGGCAGGTCGTCGAGGTACCAGTTGGCCGGGATCTCCACCAGGTCGGTTTCTTCGCCGCGCACCAAGGGTTTCATCCAGGTGTCGGGGTGCTGGCTGTAGTCGATCTTGGTCCAGCTGTCGCCCTTGCGCACGTAGTAGGGGTGGAAGTCGTTGTGCATCAGGCTGTGGTCGTACTTGATGCCTTTTTTCAGCAGCAGCTCGTTGGTGACCTTGCTGAATTCCCACCACGGCGCGACGTAGCCGGTGGGGCGTTTGCCGGTGACTTGGGTAATCAGTTCGATGGATTTATCGAGGACGATTTCTTCCTGCTCGGCGGTCATCGCGATGGGGTTTTCATGGCTGTAGCCATGCACGCCGATCTCATGACCGGCATCGGCCACGGCCTTCATCTGCTCGGGGAAGGTTTCCATCGAGTGGCCGGGGATAAACCACGTGGTACGCAGGCCGTAGCGTTCGAACAATTTGAGCAGGCGCGGCGCACCGATCTCACCGGCGAACAGGCCACGGGAAATGTCGTCGGGCGAATCTTCGCCGCCGTAGGAACCGAGCCAGCCGGCGACGGCGTCAACGTCGACGCCAAATGCACAGAGGATGTCTTTAGCCATGGTGTGTCTCCTTAAACGTTAAGTACGGTTTCGACGGACAACGCCGCGCGCAGCAGGCGTGCGTCTTCTCCCGTCGGGGCGCTGAGCAGCAGCCCGGTGGGCAGGCCCTGGGCATCGCGGCCGCTGGGCAGGTTTACGCCAGGCATGTCGAGCAAACTGCCGGGCATGGTCAGGCGCAGGGTGGCGAGGTTGGTGCTGACAAACAGGTCGTCGTCGGCCTCAAGAGGCGCCAACGCCGGTGCAACGTGGGCAACGGTGGGGGTGATGAGGATGGCGCCGTCGAGGTCTTCAACCAGGTGGTGTTGCAGGCGGCGGCGTGCTTCGGTCAGGTGGATAAGCTGGCTGGCCGGCAGTGAACGCGCGGCTTCGAGGCGGCGACGCACGCGGGGGTCGAGTTGTTCGGCGTCGGGGCTGTCGAGCAACGCTTCGTGCAGGGCGAAGGCTTCAAAAGCACCGAGCCAGCCGTGGTGTTTGATCAGGTCCAGGGTTGCCTGGAAGGTCGGGCATTCGCGTTCTTCGATCAACGCACCCTGGGCCTTGAGTTGCTCCACGGCGCGCAACAGGTTGTTGCGCACAGCGGGTTCGACGTCCTGTTGCGCCAGCACAAAGCGCTGGCCCTTGAGGCTGCGGGCGCTGTGGGTTTGGCTACGACCGTGCAGCAGATCGTCGATGGCCAGCGCATCGCGCACGCTGCGGGTCAGCGGGCCGAGGCTGTCAAGGGTATGGGCCAGGGGGAAGACACCGTCGCGGCTATAGCGTCGGCTGCTGCTGCGGTAACCCACCAGGCCGTTGAACGCCGACGGGATACGGATGGAACCGGCCGTGTCGGTGCCCATGGCGATCGGCACAATTGCGGCGGCGACGGCCACTGCCGAGCCGGACGACGAGCCACCGGGAATGCGCGGTTGGTCGGTGCCATGAGGGTTGTGCGGCGTGCCGAAATGCGGGTTCAGACCCAGGCCGGAATAGGCCAGTTCACTGAGGTTGGTCTTGCCGACACTGACCATCCCGGCGCGGCACAGCAGGCCGACGATGGGGGCATCAAGCAACGCGGCGGACGCGTTTCGACGGTAGGCGGCGCCCGCCGTGGTGATACTGCCGGCCACATCGAACAAGTCCTTCCAGGCCAGCGGCACGCCATCGAACATGCTCAATGGCTGGCCGGCGCGCCAACGGGCGGCGGAGGCCTCGGCTTCACGGCGGGCACGTTCGGCAGTCAGGCTGATAAAAACGGCCGGCGCTTGGCTGGCCTTTTCGAGTGCCTGTTCGAGGGCTTGCACCGGGTCGCTGCGACCGCTGGCAAAATCCTCGGCCATTGAAGTGGCGTCTGACATCAGGATGACCCTCACAAAACGTACATATTAATAAAATGTACATTTTACAAAGGCAGCTTTCGTGCCAGTCTTCGTCAGGCCGTAGGGGCGCGATGCGTGAATTTTGCCCAGAACTACGGGATAGATGGTTTTAGACGGTGGAATAAAATCTTGCCAGGGCGCGGGAAAGCGCCTTCAATGAAATAATGTATCTTTTATTAATAAGTACATTTTGGTGCAGAAAAGTAACAGTCCCACCTTTCGGGCCCCAAAAAAGTGCCACCGACGTGGCGCAGAGTGACAGGCGCAAGGTATGAGAGAATCCCCGGCCACCGTCCTACAGCCTCTAGAGAAAGCGATGAAAGCAGTGTCCGCCTCGGCCTCCCGTTACGCGATGATTCACCAGGTGTTGCGTGACGCGATCGTCAACGGTACCGCGCGTCACGGCCTGGTGTTGCTGGAAGCGCCGCTGGCCGAATTGTTCGGCACCAGTCGCGTACCGGTGCGCAAGGCGCTGGACCTGCTGCATGAAGAAGGCCTGATCTGCCGCTTCAACGGCCGGGGTTACCTGATCAACCCCGAAGGCTTGGCCATGGAGCCACTGCGCTTACCCTTGAGCCATGCGCATCTGGGGCTTAACGGAGAAGATGAGCTGGTGGACACGCGGCCGCTGGGCGAGCGCATCGTTGAGGAAATCGGCGCGGCGCTGTCCACCTGCATTGCCTTCGGCCACTACCGACTCGACGAGCAAGCCGCTGCCGACCACTACGGCGTCAGCCGCGCGGTGGTGCGCGAAGCGCTGATGCGCCTGCGCGATCGTGGCCTGGTCGAAAAGGAGCCCTACTCCCAATGGCTGGCGGGGCCTTTGACGGCGCGGGAAGTCACCGAAGACTACGAACTGCGTGCCTGCCTGGAGCCTGAAGCCCTGCGCCAGAGCGCGCCCCACCTCGACCGCGAGCTGCTTGAAGCGATGTTGCAGCGCGTGCTGGAAGCGCAAGACAGCCCCCAATGCAGCCTGGAAGCCATTGAGCAGATTGAAGAGGACTTGCACCAACGCTGCCTGGCCGGCCTGCAAAACCGCAAGATCGCCGCCCTGATCCGCCAGGGCCAGAGCCCGATGATCATCAGCCGGATTTTCTACCGTTTGCTGGGGATCGGCGCCGATCCCGCCATGCTGGCCGAACATCGTTTGATTCTGGAGTTGCTGCTGCACGGCGCGTTTGATGCAGCGGCGCTGAACCTGCGTGAGCATTTACAGCGGGCACGGCAACGTATGTTGCAGCGTTTGAAGGTGCTCTCAGTGTTACCGGAGCAGCCCTTGCCCGCCTACCTGCACAAAATCAGCTGACGCCACGCGATAAAAAATGTGGGAGGGGGCTTGCTCCCGATGGCGGTGTGCCAGACATCAATTTTTATCTGAATAACCGCTATCGGGAGCAAGCCCCCTCCCACACTGAGCGAGTCTCTCCCGTTATTTCATGCAATTTGTTGCTAACTCCACCCCCCCATTGAAACCACCACTGCCCCGCCCCATCTAAGCACCATACTTCCTTATGCAGGTGCCCCATGAGCGACCAGCAAGATTTCCCTGATTACGACCTCAACGACTACGCCGACCCCGAAAACGCTGAAACCCCTTCGTCCAACACCGGCCTGGCCCTGCCTGGGCAAAACCTGCCGGACAAGGTCTATATCATCCCGATCCACAACCGGCCCTTCTTTCCGGCGCAAGTGCTGCCGGTGATCGTCAATGAAGAGCCGTGGGCCGAGACCCTGGAGCTGGTAAGCAAATCCGACCACCACTCCCTGGCCCTGTTCTTCATGGACACCCCGCCGGAAGATCCGCGCCACTTCGACACCTCCAGCCTGCCGCTGTACGGCACCCTGGTGAAGGTGCACCACGCCAGCCGCGAGAACGGCAAGCTGCAGTTCGTGGCCCAGGGCCTGACCCGCGTGCGCATCAAGACTTGGCTCAAGCACCACCGCCCGCCGTACCTGGTGGAAGTCGAATACCCGCACCAGCCGAGCGAGCCGACCGACGAGGTCAAGGCCTACGGCATGGCGCTGATCAATGCGATCAAGGAACTGCTGCCGCTCAACCCGCTGTACAGCGAAGAGCTGAAAAACTACCTCAACCGCTTCAGCCCCAACGACCCGTCGCCGCTGACCGACTTCGCCGCCGCGCTGACTTCGGCCACCGGTAACGAGTTGCAGGAAGTGCTGGACTGCGTGCCCATGCTCAAGCGCATGGAAAAAGTCCTGCCGATGCTGCGCAAAGAGGTGGAAGTGGCGCGCCTGCAAAAAGAACTCTCCGCCGAGGTGAACCGCAAGATCGGCGAGCACCAGCGCGAGTTCTTCCTCAAGGAACAGCTCAAGGTCATCCAGCAAGAGCTGGGCTTGACCAAGGACGACCGCAGCGCGGATGTCGAACAGTTCGAGCAACGCCTGGAAGGCAAAGTGCTGCCGGCCCAGGCGAAAAAACGTATTGATGAAGAACTGAACAAACTGTCGATCCTCGAAACCGGTTCGCCGGAATACGCGGTGACGCGCAACTACCTCGACTGGGCCACCGCGGTGCCGTGGGGCGTGTACGGCGAGGACAAACTTGACCTCAAACACGCGCGCAAGGTGCTGGATAAACACCACGCGGGGCTGGATGACATCAAGAGTCGCATCCTCGAATTCCTCGCGGTGGGCGCTTATAAAGGCGAAGTCGCCGGTTCCATCGTGCTGCTGGTGGGCCCGCCGGGCGTGGGCAAGACCAGCGTCGGCAAATCCATCGCCGAATCCCTGGGGCGACCGTTCTACCGGTTCAGTGTGGGTGGCATGCGCGACGAGGCCGAGATCAAGGGCCATCGCCGCACCTACATCGGCGCGCTGCCGGGCAAGCTGGTGCAGGCGCTCAAGGATGTGGAAGTGATGAACCCAGTGATCATGCTCGACGAGATCGACAAGATGGGCCAGAGCTTCCAGGGCGACCCGGCGTCGGCGTTGCTGGAGACCCTCGACCCGGAGCAGAACGTCGAATTCCTCGATCATTACCTGGACCTGCGCCTGGACCTGTCCAAGGTGCTGTTCGTGTGCACCGCCAACACCCTGGACTCCATCCCCGGCCCGCTGCTCGACCGTATGGAAGTGATTCGCCTGTCGGGCTACATCACCGAAGAAAAAGTTGCCATCGCCAAGCGTCACCTGTGGCCGAAACAGCTGGAAAAAGCCGGCGTGTCGAAAAACAGCCTGAGCATCAGCGACGGCGCCCTGCGCGCATTGATCGACGGCTACGCCCGCGAAGCCGGGGTGCGCCAGTTGGAGAAACAGCTGGGCAAACTGGTGCGCAAGGCCGTGGTCAAGCTGCTGGATGAGCCGGACTCGGTGATCAAGATCGGCAACAAGGACCTGGAAAGCTCGCTGGGCATGCCGGTGTTCCGCAATGAGCAAGTGCTGTCCGGCACCGGTGTGATCACCGGCCTGGCCTGGACGAGTATGGGCGGCGCGACGTTGCCGATCGAGGCGACGCGCATCCATACGCTCAATCGCGGCTTCAAGCTCACCGGGCAGTTGGGTGAAGTGATGAAAGAATCCGCCGAAATCGCCTACAGCTACATCAGCTCCAACTTGAAGTCGTTTGGTGGTGATCCGAAGTTCTTCGACGAAGCCTTCGTGCACTTGCACGTGCCGGAAGGTGCCACACCCAAAGATGGCCCGAGTGCGGGGGTGACCATGGCCAGTGCGCTATTGTCCCTGGCGCGTAACCAGCCGCCGAAAAAAGGCGTGGCCATGACCGGCGAGCTGACGTTGACCGGGCATGTACTGCCGATTGGCGGGGTGCGCGAAAAGGTGATTGCGGCGCGGCGCCAGAAGATTCATGAGCTGATTTTGCCGGAGCCGAATCGCGGTAGCTTCGAGGAGTTGCCGGAGTACCTGAAGGAAGGCATGACCGTGCACTTTGCCAAGCGCTTTGCGGACGTGGCGAAGGTGCTGTTCTAATCACCAGGTAGTGCCCGGCCCTGTAATGAGCGAGCTTGCCCCGCGCTGGGTGGCGAAGCCGCCCCTGTTAAAACACCGCATTCTTTCAGACAGAACGCGGTGTTTGGTTCAGGGCGGCTTCGCCACCCAGCGCGGGGCAAGCCCGCTCACTACACCTTGCCTCATCTTCAGTTATGCTCGCCCTTCGTCGTGAATCAACGGAGCCCCCATGACCGCAGCCCGCCTGCTTCTCCCCTTGAGCCTTGCCCTGCTGGCCGCCTGCGCCAGTGCCCCCAAGCAAAACGTCAGCGTGGACAACCAAAGCGCCTGCCCGCTTCAGCTTAAAACCGGGCAAAACCTGATCCTCACCCTGCCCAGCAACCCCACCACCGGTTACCGCTGGGCCATCCAGGACTCCGCCGGCGGTGTGCTGCGTGCGTTGAGCCCCGAGGTCTATAGCAGCACGGAATCCGGCGTGATCGGAGGCGGCGGCCAGTCCACTTGGCGCTTCCAGGCCTTCGCGGCCGGCCAGGGCCGTTTGCGCCTGACCTCCCAGCAACCCTGGGAACCGGAAGCCGAACCCGTCGAAACCTTTGACTGCGCCGTCACGGTGAACTGATATGCCATGGCTGATTCTTGCGCTGATGGGCGCCGGCACCTTTATCTACGGCTTGACCACCCATGCGGCGTTGCTGTGCCTGCTGGTCAAGCCGCTGCCGGTACTGGCCCTGCTGGGCTGGCTGCATGATGCACCGCCCACCGACTATCGACGCTGGATCAGCCTGGGGCTGATTTTCTCCCTGGTCGGCGATGTGCTGCTCGCCTGGCCGGGCGACCTGTTTATCTTTGGCCTCGGTGCGTTCCTGTTTGCGCACCTGGCCTATCTGAAAGCCTATTACAGCGACTGTCGGCGTTTGGCACTGCTGCCGTTGGTGCTCGCGCTGGCCGTGGGCGCGGTGCTGCTGAGCATTTTGATTTCCCACGGGCTTGGCGATTTGCTGATCCCCGTCGTGGTGTACGCGCTGGTGATCAGCGCCATGCTCTGGCGCGCACTGGCGCGATTGGGCAGTGATGTGCCGAAACGCTCGGCACTGCTGGCGGCGGCGGGGGCAGGGTCGTTTGTGTTTTCCGACACGCTGATCGGTATTAATCGGTTTGTGGTCGCGTTCGAGGCGGCGCCGTATTTGCTGATCGTCACTTACTGGCTGGGACAGTGGGGCATCACTGCATCAGCATTTATCCGGAGGCAGCGCTGACATCAATAGTTTGGGGCTGCTGCGCAGCCCAGCGCGGGGCAAGCCCGCTCACCACAGCAAGCCCGCTCACCACAGCAGGCCCGCCCATCACAGTAAGCCTGCTGACCACAAATCAGACAACGCGCGCATCCGAGGGCCAACTTGGCTAAAATGCCGGCCTTTCCCCCTTCGTTGCCGGAACAACCGTGAGCAAAGAACCCGATCGCCTATTCGCCCAGCCCCTGCCCCAGGTGCCGGACTTCGCCTTCAACGAAGACGTGGTGCGGGTGTTCCCGGACATGATCAAGCGCTCGGTGCCGGGTTACCCGACCATCGTCGAGAACCTCGGTGTGCTCGCGGCACAGTTTGCCCAGCCCCATAGCGTGCTGTATGACCTGGGCTCGTCGCTCGGCGCGGTGACCCAGGCCTTGCGTCGCCATGTGCGCACCGACGGTTGCCGGGTGATTGCGGTGGATAACTCGGCGGCGATGGTCGAGCGCTGCCGCGAATACCTCAATGGCCAGGACTCGATGTTTCAGGAGTTGCTGCCGGTAGAGGTGATCGAGGGCGATATCCTCGCGCTGCAATTTGCGCCGGCCTCGGTGGTGGCGCTGAATTTCACCCTGCAGTTCATTGCCCCCGATGAACGCCTGGCCTTGCTCTCGCGCATCCGCCAGTCGCTGTTGCCGGGCGGTGCGTTGATTCTTTCGGAGAAGCTGCGTTTCAACGATCCTGAAGAACACGCGCTGCTCAACGACCTGCACATCGCGTTCAAACGCGCCAACGGCTACAGCGAACTGGAAATCGCCCAGAAGCGCAGCGCCATCGAAAACGTCATGAAGCCCGACAGCCTCGAAGAACACCGCGAACGCCTGCTGGCGGCGGGTTTCTCGACAGTCGTGCCGTGGTTCCAGTGTCTTAACTTTGCCTCGTTGATTGCCTTGCCATGATTGATCTGTCCCCCCTCGCCCGCCATTTGGTCGGCACTCCCCTGGCCGTGTGGGCCCAAGGCCTGCAAGCGCAACTCGATAGCAAGATGGAAAAGGGTCATGGCGACCTGGACCGTTGGCAGAGTGCGTTGGATGCACTGCCGAACATCCAACCCAGCGAAGTCGATTTGCTCAACGACCTGGCGCTGGACACCGACTGCGACGACGCCACCCGCGCGCAAATGCGCACGGCACTGATGGGGCTGTGCCCGTGGCGCAAGGGGCCGTTCCACCTGTTCGGCGTCCATGTGGACACCGAATGGCGCTCGGATTGGAAATGGTCACGGGTCGCGCCGCACCTGGACCTCAAAGGCAAACGCATCCTGGATGTAGGCTGCGGCAACGGCTATTACATGTGGCGCATGCTCGGCGCCGGTGCCGACAGTGTGATTGGCGTGGACCCGAATTGGCTGTTCTTCTGCCAGTTCCAGGCGGTGCAGCGCTACCTGTCCGAGCCCAAGGCTTGGCACCTGCCGTTCCCATTTGAAGATTTGCCGGCGAACCTGGAAGGCTTTGACACGGTATTTTCGATGGGTGTGTTCTACCACCGCCGTTCGCCGATCGAGCATTTGCTGGCGCTGAAGGACACCCTGGTCAAGGGCGGTGAGCTGGTGCTGGAAACATTGGTGGTCGAGGGCGATCAGCAGCAAGTGCTGGTGCCGGAAGATCGCTACGCGCAGATGCGTAACGTGTGGTTCCTGCCTTCGGTGCCGGCGTTGATGCTGTGGCTACGCCGTGCCGGGTTCAGTGACGTGCGTTGCGTGGATGTGAGCGTGACCACCGTGGAGGAACAGCGCGGCACGGAGTGGATGAAGTATCAGTCGTTAAGTGACTTCCTCGATCCGGAGGATCACAGCAAGACCCTTGAAGGGCTGCCGGCGCCGATGCGGGCGGTGATCATCGCCAAGAAATAACCCCCCGATCCCCCTTGAATAAAGGGAGATCACAATGTGGGAGGGGGCTTGCTCCCCCCACATTGGCTATACGGTGTTGGCTAGGCCTGAGGCTTGGCGCGTCTGGCCCTGAAGAACTCACTCAGCACCGTCCCACACTCCTCCGCCAACACCCCACCTTCAAACACCACCCGATGATTCAAAAAGCCCTGGGTAAAAAACTGCCCCTGGCTCTGCACAATCCCGGCCTTAGGCTCCAGCGCGCCGTACACCACCCGCGCAATCCGTGAGTGCACGATCAAACCGGCGCACATGCTGCACGGTTCCAACGTCACATACAGCGTACTGCCCACCAGGCGGTAGTTGCTGATGGCTTGCGCAGCGGCGCGGATAGCGACCATTTCGGCATGGGCGCTGGGGTCGTTGCCGCTGATCGGGCAGTTGAAGCCACGGCCGATGATTTCACCGTCCTGCACCAGTACCGCGCCCACGGGCACTTCACCCAACGCGGCACCTTGGGCGGCGAGCACCAGGGCCTCGCGCATGAAGTCCTGGTCGCGACTGCGGTCGATGATCGCCGTAGGGCGAAACTGGCGCATCACGCCACCTCGATGGCGGCCATCAGGCCGGTTTCCATGTGGTCGATCACATGGCAGTGGAACATCCACACCCCTGGGTTATCCGCCACCAACGCCACGCGTGCGCGTTCGTTCTTGCCCAGCAGGTAAGTGTCGGTGAAGTACGGGATCACCTTGTGGCGGTTCGAAGCGATCACCTTGAAACTCATGCCGTGCAGGTGGATCGGGTGCTGGTACTGGGTCATGTTTTTCAATTCGAAGATGTAGCTCTTGCCCTTCTCAAGCCTGGCAATCGGGCGGTCGGCGCAGGTCTTGTCGGTGATGTCCCAGGCCTTGCCGTTGATCTGCCACAGGCTCGGCGGCTTGCCGTCATCCACCGACACCGAACCCACCCACTCGAAATTGAAGTTGAGTTTTTCGGCATTGGCCAGGTCCGGCTCGCTGATCGGGTTGGCGGGCAATGCCGGTGGCCAGTCGGTCGGCGCGTCGGTGTTGGCCACCGAACGGAAGGTGCCCAGGCGCACCGGGCCGTTGCGGATCGACAGCTCTTCGCCGGCCGGCGGTGCCTTGATCGCCAGGCAGATACGCATGCCCGGGCCCAGCCAATATTCCTTGCCCAACGGGCGAGGTTCGATGGGGTTGCCGTCCAGCGCATAGATCTGCGCTTCAACGTCCGGGATATTGAGGCGATAGGTCAAGGTGTTGTCGAGGTTGAGCAGACGCACGCGCGTAATCTGCCCG
The DNA here is from genome assembly GCF_002859085.1 of Pseudomonas sp. QC2. Classification (NCBI taxonomy): domain Bacteria; kingdom Pseudomonadati; phylum Pseudomonadota; class Gammaproteobacteria; order Pseudomonadales; family Pseudomonadaceae; genus Pseudomonas; species Pseudomonas sp. QC2. Next base: position 406,829 of record NZ_PKKS01000023.1, on the reverse strand, counting down.
GCGGGGAGATCGATCACCGCCTGGGACACGCCATTGATCGTCGACAAGCGCCCGGCGGTGCCGCCACGCGCCGCTTCACGGGGAACGCTGAACGCCACGAAAGCGCCCTCTTCGTCCACATGCCAGCTTTTCAGGCTGAGGGTGCGCTCGTGCTTGAAACCGGTAGGTTCGCGCTCCTCGATGATCAGCGGGCCGACCAGGCCGCGGCCAAGTTCTTCGCTGCTGTTCACATGCGGGTGATACCAGTAGCTGCCGGCGTCGGGCACGCGGAATTTGTAGTCGAAGTATTCGCCGGGCAGCACCGGCAATTGCGAGACGTAGGGCACGCCGTCCATTTCCAGCGGCAGGCGGATGCCATGCCAGTGAATGGTGGTGGCGACCGGCAGGTGGTTGATAAACCGCACGCGCAGCCACTCGCCCTGGCGCACGCGCAATTCGGTGCCCGGCGCCGAGGGGCCGAACGCCCAGGCTTCGGTCTTGTGCCCCGGCACCAGTTCCACATCCAGCGGTGCCGCAATCAGTTCGTAATCGTGTCCCGCCTCGGCCTCGGCGACTTTCCCCAGCCAGTAGCGATAGGCGCCACCGGCCCCCACCCCCACTACGGCCAGGCCTGCAAGACCACCCAGGATTTGTCGACGAGAAAAGGATCGGGACACAACAACCTCACGTATCTGCCGCAGGCTCGGGGCCTGCAAAGGGCAGATACGATACACCTGCACTGGCTAAACGGTAAGGCTTCGCATTGCCGCATGGCTGATTTCAAAGGGGTTGGCTGGATGACGACAACTTTGGATGCACCGAAAATCACTGTGGGAGGGGGCTTGCCCCCGATTGCAGTGGGTCAGCTACAGATAGGCTGACTGACACACCGCTATCGGGGGCAAGCCCCCTCCCACACTGGATTTTCGGCGTTTTTTAAGCCTTGGCAGCAGCCAGGATCAGCGCCTTCATCTCGGCCACGGCGCCTTTGAAGCCGACGAACAGCGCGTGCGCGACCAGTGCATGGCCGATGTTCAGCTCGTTGATGCCCTTGATCGCGGCCACGGCTTCGACGTTGTGGTAGTGCAGGCCATGGCCGGCGTTGACGATCAGGCCTTCGTTGAGGCCGCAGTTCACACCGTCGATGATGCGCTGCAGCTCGTCAGCCACTTCGGTGGGCGTGGTGGCGTCGGCGTAACGGCCGGTGTGCAGTTCGATGGCGGGGGCACCGACACGGCGCGAGGCTTCGATCTGGCGCTCGTCGGCGTCGATGAACAGCGACACGTCACTGCCGATCTTCGACAGGCGCTCTACCGCCGCCTTGATTCGCGCTTCCTGGCCAGCCACATCCAGGCCGCCTTCGGTGGTCAGTTCCTGGCGGGTTTCCGGGACCAGGCAGATGTGCGCCGGGCGGATGCGCTCGGCGAAGGCCATCATTTCTTCGGTGACGCCCATTTCGAAGTTCATGCGCGTTTGCAGCACATCCTTGAGCAACAGCACGTCGCGTTCCTGGATGTGGCGGCGGTCTTCGCGCAGGTGCACGGTGATGCCGTCGGCGCCCGCTTCTTCGGCGTCCAGCGCGGCCTTGACCGGGTCAGGGTAACGGGTGCCCCGGGCCTGACGCAGGGTAGCGACGTGGTCGATATTGACGCCAAGAAGAATGCGATTGCTGGTGCTCACGGAAGCGCTCCTGAAAAGGGGAAAGAAACGCTGCACAGCATACACGGGGATGTCAGGGCTTTCGAAACAACTCGCGACTGACCAGCGGCCGTCCGCCCAAGTGCACGGCCAGGGCCTGGCGCATCAGGCGCTTGGCGGCGGACAAGGCGCCGGGGGCGGTCCAGTCGGCTTCGCTCATGGCCAAAAGCTCGGTGCCCTGGAACAAGCCGGGTTGCAGCAGGTATACGCGCTCCAGGCCCGCGTCGACTTGCAGTCGGTACATACCGTCGGCAGCAATGGGGTCGCCGTGCAGGTCGTTGTTTAATTCAAAGCCATAGCCCAGGTCGTCGAGCAGGCGCCATTCAAACGCGCGCAGCAACGGTTCCAGGGGCCGGCCTTCGGCCAAGGCGATCAGGGTGGCGGCGTAGTGATCGAAGACCGCCGGGTGCGGGTCTTCCGCGGGAAGCAGACGGATCAGCAACTCATTGAGGTAGAGGCCACTGAACAGGGCCTCGCCATTCAGCCAGGCGGAGGTACCAACGCTTTCCAGGCGGCCGACGTTTTTGAGCTCGCCCTTGCCGCGAAACTCCACGTCCAGGGCCACGAACGGCCGGGCCAACGTGCCCGCCTTGCCCCGCGCGCTGCGCAAGACTGCGCGCAAGCGGCCTTGTGGCGTGAGGAAATCCACCAGGGCGCTGGTCTCGCGATAGGCGCGGCTGTGCAGGACATAGGCGAGTTGGCTGGGGGGTGGGGATTGGGACATGGGAGTCTCGATGACGGAACACAAACCATGAAATAGCGAAGAACCACTGTGGTGAGCGGGCTTGCCCCGCGCTGGGCTGCGCAGCGGCCCCAGACAAATCACCGCAGTTCTTTCAGGCAGATCTCAGTGCCTGGTTTTGGGCTGCTTCGCAGCCCAGCGCGGGGCAAGCCCGCTCACCACAGCAAGCCCCCTCCCACAGTTTCAGCGCTGCGGTATATTCAGGACCTTACAAGTCGCCGTAGCCCAGGGAGCGCAATGCACGCTCATCATCGGACCAGCCACCCTTAACCTTCACCCACAGGTTGAGCATGATCTTGGAATCGAAGAGCAATTCCATGTCCTTGCGCGCTTCGGTGCCGATGCGCTTGATGCGCTCACCCTTGTCGCCAATGATGATTTTCTTCTGGCCGTCACGTTCGACGAGGATCAGCGCATGGATGTGCAAGGTCTTGCCCTGCTGCTTGAACTCTTCGATTTCGACGGTGATCTGGTACGGCAGCTCGGCGCCCATCTGGCGCATGATTTTCTCGCGCACCAGTTCGGCGGCAAGGAAACGGCTGCTGCGGTCGGTGATCTGGTCTTCCGGGAAGAAGTGTTCGTTCTCCGGCAGGTAGCCGGCAATCACGCGTTCCAGGGCTTCGAGGTTGTGACCGTGCTGGGCCGAGATCGGCATGATCTGGGCGTTCGGCAGTTGTTCCTGCAGCCAGGTCAGGTGCGGCATCAGCTCGGCTTTGTCTTCGATGCGGTCGGTCTTGTTCAGCGCGACGATCAGCGGGCCGGTGACGTACTGCACACGCTCGAGGACCATCTGGTCTTCGTCGGTCCACTTGGTGCGATCGACCACGAAGATCACCACGTCGACGTCTTTCAACGCCGCCGAAGCGGTCTTGTTCATGTAGCGGTTAAGGGCTTTCTCGCCGCCTTTGTGCATGCCCGGGGTATCGACGTAGACCGCTTGCACGGTGCCTTCGGTCTTGATGCCCAGCATGTTGTGGCGGGTGGTCTGCGGCTTGCGCGAGGTGATCGCAAGCTTCTGGCCGAGGATGTGGTTGAGCAGCGTGGACTTGCCCACGTTGGGGCGGCCAACAATGGCAACATAGCCACAGCGTGTTGCGGTTGAATCAGTCATGGCCATTCTCCACGCCCAGGGCAATCAGTGCTGCAGCGGCCGCTACCTGTTCGGCAATACGACGGCTCACACCCTGACCTCGGCTTTTTTCGTTCAGTAAGGTGATTTCACATTCCACGAAGAATACGCGGCAATGGGGCTCACCCTGGATATCCACCACTTCGTAGCGTGGCAGTTCGCAACCGCGGGACTGCAGGAATTCCTGCAGGCGGGTCTTGGGATCTTTGTTGGTGTCGACCAGCGTGAGGCTTTCGATCTCGGAAGTCAGCCACGCAGTGACGCGCTCCTTGGCCGCTTCCATGCCTGCATCGAGGTAGATCGCACCGATCAACGCCTCGAGGGCATCGGCCAGGATCGATTCACGCCGGAAACCGCCGCTCTTCAACTCACCGGAACCCAGCCGCAGGTATTCGCCCAGGCCAAAACCACGGGCCAGTACGGCCAGGGTCTCGCCCTTCACCAGGCGTGCGCGCAGGCGCGACAGCTGGCCTTCACGGGCTTGGGGGAAGCGCTCGAACAGCGCTTCACCGGCGACGAAATTGAGGATGGCATCACCGAGGAATTCCAGGCGCTCGTTGTTGCGCCCTGCAAAGCTGCGGTGTGTGAGGGCAAGGACCATCAATTCCTGGTCCTTGAAGGTGTAGCCGAGCTGGCGCTCGAGACGTGCTAGAGAAACGGTCACGGTTTATCCATATCTAGTTGGTGGCACCGGCGGCCATCGACGATTGACGCAGTGTTCAAATTCAAATCCTGGTTGGTGCTGCATGAGGCCGGAAATGTCCGAGCCCCAGAAAAGCATTCGGCGCTGTGTTCACAGCGCCGCTTGTATTACTTGATCAGCCCGACTCGCGAGAAGTTCGGCAGGTGGCTGAGTTTGGGTTCCGGCCAGCTCATCCAGACCGCAAAGGCCTTGCCGACGATATTCTGGTCGGGAACCATGCCCAGCAGGTCCTTGGGAATATTGGGATCATCCCAGTAGCGGCTGTCATTGGAGTTGTCACGGTTGTCGCCCATCATGAAGTAGTGCCCGGCCGGCACTTTCCATTCACCATCAGGCGTCGCGCGGTAGCGGCTCATTTCCTTGCGGATTTCGTGCTCGACCGCACCGAGTTTTTCCTGGTACAGCTCGGCGCTGCCCAGGCTGTTCGGTTCGGAACCGATCAGTTTCTCGGCCACCGATTCACCGTTGATGAACAGGCGTTTGTCGCTGGTGTAGCGAATCACGTCGCCCGGCAGGCCGACCACACGCTTGATGTAGTTGACGTTCGGGTCGCTCGGGTAGCGGAACACCATCACATCGCCGCGCTGCGGGTCACCGACTTCGATGACCTTCTTGTCGATCACCGGCAAGCGGATCCCATAGGAAAACTTGTTCACTAGGATGAAGTCGCCCACGTCCAGGGTCGGTTTCATCGAGCCCGACGGGATCTGAAACGGCTCCACCAGGAACGAGCGCAGCACCAGCACGATGAACAACACCGGGAAGAACGACTTGCCGTATTCAACCAGCAAAGGCTCTTTGTTCAGCTTCTCGATGACCACGCCATCGGGCTGGCTGACGCTGCCCTGATAGGACGCGATAGCCGCCCGACGACGCGGGGCGAAGAAGACCAGATCGAGCAATGCCAACAGACCGCAAACGGCAACGGCGATGACCAGCAACAGCGGGAAATTTAGCGACATAGGACCTAACTATCCAACCTGAGCACCGCAAGGAAGGCTTCTTGTGGAATTTCCACGTTACCCACTTGCTTCATGCGTTTTTTACCGGCCTTTTGCTTTTCAAGCAGCTTGCGCTTACGGCTTACGTCACCGCCGTAGCATTTGGCCAGCACGTTCTTTCTGAGGGCCTTGACCGAGGTCCGCGCAATGATCTGCCCGCCGATGGCGGCCTGGATCGCAACGTCGAACATCTGGCGCGGGATCAGTTCTTTCATCTTCTCGGTCAACTGGCGACCTTTGTAGTGCGCGTTGTCCTTGTGCACGATCAGTGCCAGGGCATCGACCTTGTCGCCGTTAATCAACACATCCAGTTTCACCAGATTAGCCGATTGGTACCGGTCGAAATGGTAGTCCAGCGAAGCATAGCCGCGGCTGGTGGATTTGAGACGGTCAAAGAAGTCCAGGACCACTTCGTTCATCGGCAAATCGTAGGTCACTTGCACCTGGGTACCGAGGAACAGCATGTCGTGCTGTACGCCACGCTTTTCAATACACAGGGTAATGACGTTGCCCAGGTGTTCCTGCGGCACAAGAATATTGGCGCGCACGATCGGTTCGCGCATGTCTTCGATGGAAGACAGGTCTGGAAGCTTGGACGGGTTGTCGACGTAAATCGTTTCACCGGTTTTCAGCGCCAGCTCAAAAATAACCGTCGGCGCGGTGGTGATCAGGTCCAGGTCGTACTCGCGCTCAAGACGCTCCTGGATGATCTCCATGTGCAGCATGCCGAGGAAGCCGCAACGGAAGCCGAAGCCCAGGGCGTCGGAGCTTTCCGGGGTGTACTGCAACGACGAGTCGTTGAGGGTGAGCTTTTGCAGGGCTTCGCGGAAATCTTCGAAGTCGTCGGAGCTGACCGGGAACAGGCCGGCGTAGACCTGCGGCTGGATGCGTTTGAAGCCCGGCAGCACGTCGACGTCAGGGGTGGAGCTCAAGGTCAGGGTGTCACCGACCGGTGCACCGTGAATGTCCTTGATACCGGCGATGATGAAGCCTACTTCACCGGCTTTCAGATCAGTGGTAGCCGTGTGCTTGGGGTTGAACACACCGACGCTGTCCACCAGGTGGATCTTGCCGGTGGACTTGACCAGGATCTTGTCGCCCTTTTTCACACGGCCATGGCGCACGCGTACCAGGGAAACAACGCCCAGGTAGTTGTCAAACCAGGAGTCGATGATCAACGCTTGCAGCGGATCTTCGTAGTTGCCGGTGGGGGCGGGAATGGTCTTGACCAGGCGCTCGAGCACTTCGTCGACGCCCAGGCCGGTCTTGGCGCTGCACTCGACGGCGTCGGTGGCGTCAATGCCGATGATTTTTTCGATTTCTTCTTTGACGCGGTCCGGATCGGCCTGTGGCAGGTCGATCTTGTTCAGCACCGGCATCACTTCCAGGCCTTGCTCGATGGCGGTGTAGCAGTTGGCCACGGACTGGGCTTCAACGCCCTGGCCCGCGTCCACCACCAGCAGCGCACCTTCGCAGGCCGCCAGGGAACGGCTGACTTCGTAGGTGAAGTCGACGTGGCCCGGGGTGTCAATGAAGTTCAGTTGGTACTTGATACCGTCTTTGGCGGTGTAGTACAGGGTCACGCTGTGGGCCTTGATGGTGATCCCGCGCTCGCGTTCGAGGTCCATGGAATCCAGTACCTGGGCTTCCATTTCACGCTCGGCAAGGCCGCCGCACATCTGGATGAATCGATCGGCCAGCGTCGACTTACCATGGTCAATGTGGGCGATGATGGAGAAATTGCGGATATGACTCAAATCACTCACGGATCAACACTCAAAAAGGCTGCAGGCAGATTGCCCGCTGAAAAATAGCCGGGAATTGTACCTGATGCTCAGGCCAGGCGTCATCTTTGCTGACCAGAACAAAAATGCCCCGATCTCTCGACCGGGGCATTTTTTGTTCATAAGCGCGCGGCTAGCCCGCCCGGCGCAGCAGCCAGAACCCGGCCAGGGCGCAGATGGCAGTCGGCACCAGCACCGCAAACAACGGCGAGAAACCAAACACCAGGCTCGACGGGCCCAGCAGGTCCTGGGCGATGCGGAAGGTGAAGCCCACCAGCACGCCGGTAAACACGCGTTGACCCAGGGTTACCGAACGCAACGGGCCGAAGATGAACGAAATCGCCATCAGCACCAGCGCCGCGGTGACCACCGGTTGCAACACCTTGACCCAAAATGCCAGCCAGTAGCGGCCGTTGTTCAGGCCCTGGTCCTTGAGGTAGTGGATATAGCTCCACAGCCCCGAAATCGGCAGGCTTTCCGGGATCATCACCACGGTATTCAAGAGTTCCGGCTTGAGGGCGATATCCCACTCTTCGCTCGGCACATTGATCACTTCGGTACGGGCGTTGGTGCCTTGGCCAATATTGCGGAAGTACGTGGTGGTGACGTCGCTCAGTTGCCATTTTTCGCCACTGTATTGCGCACGTTTGGCGAAGCTCGACTCCAGCAAGTGACGTTCTTTGTCAAAGGTGTAGCGCGTCACACCAATCAACAGGCCGCCTGGCTGCACGGCGTTGATGTGGATGAACTCTTCACCCTGACGGTGCCACAGGCCGTGCTTGGAACTTTGCGCATCGCCCGACCCCTGCGCCAGGGCGCGGTTGGCCTGGGCGGTGGTTTCGGCCGGTGGCGCCACGTATTCGCCGATCAGCACGCTGCAGGCCATCAGCAGCAGCATGGGTTTCATCACCGCCCAGACGATACGCCCAATGGACACGCCGGCGGCGCGCATGATGGTCAGTTCACTGCTACTGGCCAGGCTGCCCAGGCCGATCAGGCAACCGATCAGCGCGGCCATCGGCATCATGTCGTAGAGACGGCGCGGCGCGGTAAGGGCCACGTAGCTCAGCACATCCCACACGGTGTAGGTGTCGCTGACGTTGCCGACTTCATCGATGAAGGCGAACAACGAGGCCAAGCCCAGGATGATGCCCAGTACCGCCAGGATGGCGATCAGTACGCTGCTACCAATGTAGCGATCGAGCTTAGCCACGAGCCAACTCCTTCTGGCCACGACGGCTCTTCATTTTCAAACGTATAGGTTCCCAATAAAGCAGCCCCAGGCCGATTGCCAGGAAGATCCCGTGCACCCACCACAAGCCCAGGGTCGGCGACAGCTTGCCTTTCTCTACCGCCCCATGGGCAGAGATCAGCATCGTCAGATAAGCCATGTACAACAGGATCGCGGGCAACAGCTTGAGGAAACGGCCTTGGCGCGGGTTGACACGGGCCAACGGAACAGCCATCAAGGTCACGATAAACACCAACAGAGGCAAGGATAAGCGCCACTGCAACTGGGCGATAGAACGCAGTTCGTTGCTGCCGAACAGGTCCATCGTCGGAATGGCATCGCGGTCGGTGACTTCATCGCTGATGTCCGGGCGAGCCAGCATCACGCCATAGGTGTCGTACTTGATCGCGCGATAATCCGCCATGCCTGGGCTGCCATCGTAGCGATAGCCATTTTCCAGGATCAGGTAGCGGCTGCCATCAGGACGCACTTCCTGGCGACCTGAATCAGCCACCAGCACGGAAATACCACGGTCTTTCTTGTCTTGGCCCAGACGCTTCTCGGAGATGAACACACCGCCCAGGTTGGCGCGGTCGTCGGTCAGCGTTTCGGTGTAGGTCACCCGTGAACCGTCATTGAGCGCCTGGAAGCGGCCGGGTTCGAGGGTGTCGAACTCGGTCATCGCGTCCTGTTTGTTCAGCACCAGCTGGAACTGCATGGCGCCCTGAGGGGCCAGGCTCAGGCTCAGCCAGGCCACGATCAGCGCGACGCCGGCGGCCGGGATCATGGTCATGCCCAGCAGACGCTGCTGGCTCATGCCGGTGGCCGAGAGCACGGTCATCTCGCTTTCGAGGTACAGCCGGCCGTAGGCCAGCAGGATCCCGAGGAACAGGCCCAACGGCAGGATCAGCTGCAGGAAGCCCGGCAGGCGAAAGCCCATGATCAGGAACAGCGAGCCCGGATCGAGGGCGCCGGAGGCAGCCTGGGCCAGGTATTTGACGAAACGACCACTCATGATGATGACCAGCAATACCGCACTCACGGCACTCAGGGTCAACAGGACTTCGCGGGACAGATAACGGAAGACGATCAAACCAGACACTCCAGGGTTGTCAGGCTAAGGCGGCCAAACAAGCAAGCATACCGAGTCAGCCCATTGACACAGGGCCGGCTAAAAAGATGGCGCATTATCCTGTGATTGACCGCGCCTGTCACTGCGCAACCTCATGCACATGCACAAAGCAGGTGGCAAGGGTTGTCAGGCTCCGTCGGCGAGGTTCAAACTGCGGCCTTTGTCACCGGCGGTTTACACAGCTGCCTGGTATTAAAGCCGGAGTACAGACTCTTGGCTAACAGACCTTTATAAGGGACCCGAAAATGGAATTGGTTGTAAAAAGCGTTAGCCCCGAAACGTTGAAAACCGCCACCCTCGTGGTCGCCATCGGCGAAGGCCGCAAGCTCGGCGTTGCCGCCAAGCAACTCGACGAACTCAGCGGCGGCGCCATCAGCGCGGTGCTCAAGCGCGGCGACCTGGCCGGCAAAGTCGGCCAGAGCCTGCTGCTGCAAAGCCTGCCCAACCTCAAGGCCGAGCGCGTGTTGCTGGTCGGCGTGGGCAAAGAGGCCGAACTGGGCGACCGCCCGTTCCGCAAGATCATCAGCGGTATCCTCACGACCCTCAAGGGCCTGGGCGGCAGCGATGCGACGCTGGCCCTCGATGAAATCGTTGTAAAAGGCCGTGACAGCTACGGCAAGACCCGCCTGCTGGCCGAAACCCTGGTGGACGGCGGCTATATTTTCGACGAGTTCAAGAGCCAGAAAGCCGAACCGCGTGCGCTGAAGAAAATCACCCTGCTGACCATCAAGGCTGCCCAGGCTGAAGTCGAGCGCGCCGTGACCCACGCGCAGGCCATCGCCAACGGCATGTCCTTTACCCGCGACCTGGGCAACCTGCCACCGAACATCTGCCACCCGACGTTCCTGGGCGAACAGGCCAAGGCACTGGGCAAAGAGTTCAAGGGCCTGAAAGTCGAAGTGCTGGACGAAAAGAAGATCAAGGAACTGGGCATGGGCTCGTTCTATGCCGTAGGCCAAGGCAGCGACCAGCCGCCACGCCTGATCGTGATGCAATACAACGGCGGTAAGAAGTCCGAGAAGCCTTACGCCCTGGTCGGCAAAGGCATCACCTTCGACACCGGCGGCATCAGCCTCAAGCCGGGCCTGGGCATGGACGAAATGAAGTACGACATGGGCGGCGCCGCCAGCGTGTTCGGCACCCTGCGTGCCGTGCTGGAACTCAAGCTGCCGATCAACCTGGTGTGCATCCTGGCCTGCGCCGAGAACATGCCGAGCGGCGGCGCGACCCGTCCAGGCGACATCGTCACCACCCTGAGCGGCCAGACCGTCGAAATCCTCAACACCGACGCCGAAGGCCGTCTGGTGCTGTGCGATGCCCTGACCTACGCCGAGCGCTTCAAGCCACAGGCCGTGATCGACATCGCCACCCTGACCGGTGCCTGCATCGTTGCCCTGGGCTCCCACACGTCGGGACTGCTGGGCAACAGCGATGAGCTGATCGAACAACTGCTCAGCGCCGGCAAGGCCGCCGACGACCGCGCCTGGCAACTGCCGCTGTTCGATGAGTACCAGGAACAGCTGGACAGCCCGTTCGCCGACATCGCCAACATCGGTGGCCCGAAAGCCGGCACCATCACCGCTGCCTGCTTCCTGTCGCGCTTTGCCAAGAACTTCAACTGGGCGCACCTGGACATCGCCGGCACGGCCTGGACCAGCGGCGGCAAGGACAAGGGCGCCACCGGCCGCCCGGTGCCCCTGCTGACCCAATACCTGCTGGATCGCGCAAAGGCCTAACCCGGTCGGAGCGGGCTTGATGTGGCGAGGGCGCTTGCTCCCGCTGGACTGCGCAGCAGTCCCCAGCTTTTTGGGGGCGCTTCGCACCCCAGCGCAAGCACGCTTGCTCGCCACAACAAGCTGCCTTTTACCCTTGTTGAGGCCGCCCAGGAACCGCAATGACCCAAGTCGACTTCTATATATTGCCCAGCGCCGACCCGCTCGCGCGCCTGGACTTTGCCTGCAAACTCACCGAAAAAGCCTGGCGCATGGGCCACCGCATCTACCTGCATTGCAGCGATGCCGCCCAGCGCGACGAGCTGGATGCCCGCCTGTGGCGTTTCAAGGGCGAAAGCTTCGTGCCCCACGGCCCCGCCGAGTCTGAACCTGAAGGCCTGGTAGTGCTGGGTTTAGGCGACAGTTGCGGCGATCACCACGACCTGCTGGTCAACCTGGACCTGAAAGTGCCGCCGTTCGCCAAGGCATTCGCCCGTGTGGCGGAAGTGGTGGTGGAAGATCCGGCTATTCGTCAGGCCGCGCGGGAGAGTTTCCGTTTCTACCGCGAACAGGGCTATCCTCTGCAGGATCACCGGCTACAACGACTTTGAGTAAATGATGGACACGCCAAACCCTCTAAAAAAAGACGACCACCTGCTGGACGACCTGGAGTCGATCCGTCAGTTGCTGGGTGATGATAACGTGCAGCCGCCGCTGTTGACCGAGCCCGCCGAGGGCGAGCCGCAGATTCCGCTGTTATTCGATATGGTCGGTGGCAAGCCGGTCGAGCCGGCGCCGGTGGTCAAGGCCGCCGCCCCTGCAACGGCCGAAAAAGGCCCCGACGCCCTGCTGCTGCACCTGGACAACGAACTGCGCGCCGCCGCGCAACTGATCATGCAAGACGTGATCGACGACTTTGCCCCGCATATCGAAACCGAGATCAAGCGTCGGTTGGATGCGCGGATGGAGCGGTTGCTGAGCCAGTACCAGTCTTAAACCACACCAAAATCCCCTGTGGGGCTTGCTGTGATGAGCAGGCTTGCTGTGTGGTAAACGGGCTGGCTGTGGTGAGCGGGCTTGCCCCGCGCTGGACTGCGAAGCAGTCCCATTGGTTTTTCGGGGGAAAAGCCCCCTCACCACCACAAGCCCCTCCCCCATTAGTCTTGCATCAGCCTTAAGCCCGTCTTCAACTCGCCCTCCTCGTCCGCCCCCGTTATACTTGCCGGCTTTCCTGAATAAATGCCAACTAGGGTCCCGCCGCGCATGGATAAGACCTACCAGCCGCACGCTATCGAAACTTCCTGGTACAACACCTGGGAATCCGAGAATTATTTCGCCCCGCAAGGCGCGGGCGATTCCTACACCATCATGATTCCGCCACCGAACGTCACTGGCAGCCTGCACATGGGCCACGGCTTCAACAATGCGATCATGGATGCGTTGATCCGTTTCCGCCGCATGCAGGGCCGCAACACCCTGTGGCAGCCGGGCACCGACCACGCTGGCATCGCCACCCAGATGCTCGTGGAACGCCAACTCGAAGCCACCGGCCAGAGCCGTCATGATCTGGGTCGCGAGAAGTTCCTGGAAAAGATCTGGGAATGGAAAGACCAGTCCGGCGGCAATATCAGCCGTCAGATCCGCCGCCTGGGCTCGTCCGTGGACTGGAGCCGCGAGCGCTTCACCATGGACGACGGCTTGTCGGAAGCCGTGAAAGAGGCCTTCGTGCGCCTGCATGAAGACGGCCTGATCTATCGCGGCAAGCGCCTGGTCAACTGGGACACCAAGTTGCACACGGCGATTTCCGACCTCGAAGTGGAAAACCACGACGAGAAAGGCTTCCTGTGGAACCTCAAGTACCCGCTGGCCGACGGCGCCAAGACCGCTGAAGGCAACGACTACCTGATCGTCGCCACCACGCGCCCGGAAACCATGCTCGGCGACGCCGCCGTAGCCGTTAACCCGAACGACGAACGCTACCAGGCGCTGATCGGAAAGTTTGTCGAGCTGCCGCTGGTGGGCCGCCGCATCCCGATTATCGCGGACGACTACTGCGACCCTGAATTCGGCACCGGCTGCGTGAAAATCACCCCGGCCCACGATTTCAACGACTACGAAGTCGGCAAGCGCCACAACCTGCCGCTGCTGAACATCTTCGACAAGAATGCCGCCGTTCTGCCGGCCTGCCAGGTGTTCAACCTGGACGGCACGCTGAACGACAGCATCGACGGCAAGATCCCGGCTGAATACGCCGGCCTTGACCGCTTTGAAGCGCGCAAGCAGATCGTTGCCGCCTTCGACGCCGCCGGCTTGCTGGTCAGCGTTGACGACCACGGCCTGAAAGTGCCGAAGGGCGACCGCTCCGGCACCGTGATCGAGCCGTGGCTGACCGACCAGTGGTACGTGTCTACCAAGCCGCTGGCAGAACCTGCCATTGCCGCCGTGGAAGACGGCCGTATCCAGTTCGTGCCCAAGCAGTACGAAAACATGTATTTCTCGTGGATGCGCGACATCCAGGATTGGTGCATCAGCCGTCAGTTGTGGTGGGGCCATCGCATTCCAGCCTGGTACGACGAGTCGGGCAAGGTCTACGTCGGCCGCGATGAAGCCGAAGTGCGCGCCAAGCACAACCTGGGGGCGGACGTTGCGCTGCAACAGGACAACGACGTACTGGACACCTGGTTCAGTTCGGGCCTCTGGACCTTCTCCACCCTGGGCTGGCCGCAGCAGACCGAATTCCTGAAGAAATTCCACTCCACCGACGTGCTGGTCACCGGCTTCGACATCATTTTCTTCTGGGTTGCCCGGATGATCATGCTGACCATGCACTTGGTGAAGAACGAGGACGGCACCCCGCAGGTACCGTTCAAGACCGTGTACGTGCACGGCCTGGTGCGTGATGGCCAGGGCCAGAAAATGTCCAAGTCCAAGGGCAACGTCCTGGACCCGCTGGACATCATCGACGGCATCGACCTGGAAACCCTGGTGCAGAAACGCACCTCGGGCCTGATGCAGCCGAAACTGGCGAAGAAGATCGAGAAGCAGACCCGCGACGAGTTCGCCGACGGTATCGCCAGCTATGGCACCGACGCCCTGCGCTTTACCTTCTGCTCGCTGGCGTCCACCGGTCGCGACATCAAGTTCGACATGGGCCGCGTCGAAGGCTATCGCAACTTCTGCAACAAGATCTGGAACGCCGCGCGCTACGTGCTGGATAAAGGCGAAGACTGCGGCCAGAACGGCGAGGCCTACGAGTTGAGCCTGGCCGACCGCTGGATCATCTCGCAGCTGCAACGCACCGAAGCCGAAGTGACCCGCCAGCTCGACCAGTTCCGTTTCGACCTGGCTGCACAGGCCTTGTACGAGTTCATCTGGAACCAGTATTGCGACTGGTACCTGGAACTGTCCAAGCCCGTGCTGTGGGACGAAAACGCGCCGGTTGAACGCCAGCGCGGCACTCGCCGTACCCTGGTACGCGTGCTCGAAGTGGCGCTGCGCCTGGCGCATCCGTTCATGCCGTTCATCACCGAAGAAATCTGGCAGCGCCTGGCGCCACTGGCCGGTATCGAAGGCAAGACCATCATGCTGCAACCTTGGCCGGTGGCCAACGAAGCGCGCATCGACGAGGCCGCCGAAAGCGATATCGAATGGCTCAAGACCCTGATGCTCGGCACGCGCAACATCCGCGCCGAGATGAACATCGGGCCGGGCAAACCACTGGCGGTGTTCGTGAAGAACGCCAGTGCCGAGGACCAGCGTCGTCTCAGCGAGAATGACGCACTGCTCAAAAAGCTGGCGAAGCTGGAGTCGATCACCGTATTGGCGGCCGGCGAAGACGCACCACTGTCTGCCACCGCACTGGTCGGCGACATGGAAGTGCTGGTGCCGATGGCTGGCCTGATCGACAAGGGTGCGGAACTGGCCCGTCTCGACAAGGAAATCGCCCGCCTGCAAGGCGAAGTGCAACGCGTGGGCGGCAAGCTGTCCAACGCGGCGTTCGTCGACAAGGCGCCGGCGGAAGTGATCGACAAGGAACGCGCCAAGTTGGCCGAGGCTGAACAGGCCTTGGGCAAGCTGGCGGAGCAACATGCGCGGATTTCCAGCCTGTAAGGTGGACCGCGTTTAAGAAAGAGGCCTTCAGGCCTAATGCCAGTCAGTTAAGACGTAGAAAGGGTAAAAAATAACCTGTGGCGAGGGAGCTTGCTCCCGCTGGGCCGCGAAGCGGCCCCAGCTCTTTGTTTCAAAAGACTGGGACTGCTGCGCAGTCCAACGGGAGCAAGCTCCCTCGCCACAGGTACAGTGTTTGCCCTTAACTGACTTGCATTAGGCCTTCGGGCCTCTTTTTTTGCCTGGAGACTCCCAATGCCAGGCTGACAATACAGTCAATGTGGGAGGGGGCTTGCCCCCGATAGCGGTGTGTCAGCGACCTATGAACTGGCGGGTCCACCGCAATCGGGAGCAAGCCCCCTCCCACATTTGACCGGGACAGGCTCAGGATGTGTGACAATGCCCACCACTTTGAGCCAACACCAGAATCATCATGACCGCCCCCAGCACGCCAAAACCTCCGCGCAAGAAGCCTAAAACCGCAACCACGGCCAAACCCGTCGTGCCGCGTAAAGAGGCCACCCTGCACCCGCGCAACCGCCACACAGGCCGTTACGACTTCCAGGCACTGATCAAGACCACGCCGGAACTGGCGCAATTCGTGATCATCAACCCGTACGGCAAGGAAAGCATCGACTTCGCCAGCCCGGACGCGGTGCGGGTGTTCAACCGAGCGTTGCTCAAGTCGTTCTATGGCATCCAGCATTGGGACATCCCGGCCGATTACCTGTGCCCACCGGTACCGGGGCGTGCCGACTACGTGCACTTCCTCGCCGACCTGCTGGCCAGCGTCAATGACGGCAAGATCCCACGCGGTTCGATCGTCAAGGTGCTGGACATTGGCATGGGCGCCAACTGCGTCTACCCGCTGATTGGCTACATGGAGTACCGCTGGAACTTCCTCGGCTCGGAGGTCGACCCTATCGCCGTGGCCGCCGCCAAGGCAATCGTGCAGTCCAATGACCTGAGCAAAGTCATCCAACTGCGCCAGCAGACCAACCCCAAGCAGATCCTGCTGAGCCTGCTGGAGCCGGGTGAGCGCTTTGACCTGACCATGTGCAATCCGCCGTTCCATGCGTCCATGGACGAAGCGACCAAGGGCAGCGAGCGCAAGTGGCGCGCCCTGGGCAAAGCCGACCCCAAGCGCAAGTTGCCGGTGCTGAACTTCGGCGGCCAATCAGCTGAACTGTGGTGTGAAGGCGGCGAAGCGCGCTTTGTGACGCAGCTGATTGCCGAGAGCGCGCATTTTGCCCACAAAGTGTTGTGGTTCAGCACCTTGGTGTCAAAAGCGTCAAACTTGCCCGCTATCGAGACAGCCCTGAAAAAAGCCGGCGTGCTGGAAAGCCAAGTGGTGGAAATGTCCCAGGGCCAGAAGCAAAGCCGTTTCGTGGCCTGGACCTTCCAGACCAAGAACGAGCAGCAGATCTGGCGCCAGCGCTGGGTGCGCGACTGATCCATTGTGGCGAGGGAGCTTGCTCCCGCTCCCAGACTTTTGGGGCCGCTGCGCAGCCCAGCGGGAGCAAGTTCCCTCGCCACAGTAACCCCGCAACCACAGTAAATCGCAGGCAACAAAAAACCGTGCCCGGATCGCTCCGGAGCACGGTTTTTTTGCTGCGTCTTACTTGTTAACAGCGTCGGTCAGGCCTTTGGCCACAACCAGCTTGATAACTTTCTTGGCAGCGATTTCGATGGCAGCGCCAGTCGAAGGGTTACGGCCAGTACGGGCAGGACGCTCGGTCACTTTCAGTTTGCCAACGCCTGGCAGAGTGATTTCGCCGCCGTTTTCCAGCTGGTCAGCAACAACTTGGCTCAGTTGGTCCAGCAGAGCGCGCACGGTAGTTTTCGGTGCGTCTACTGCTTCAGCCAGGTCAGCGATCAGTTGGTCTTTAGTAATAGCCATTGTGGTGTTCCTTCCCTATCAAATTCATATGGATTGCAGAGTGCAGTGTCAGCCGTCGAGCCCGACCGTCATGGCCTGGCACCCCCGGCTATAACCACGGAGATCGGGGTTATAGATGCTTGAAACGGGGATTGGTTCGACCTGACAGATGCTGAATGCACGCTTATCGCCGAGACTTGGCGTAAGACGGGGCAAAACTAGCACAGAGACGGGGAAATATCCGCTTCTACCTACCCATTTGGTCAGCTTTATCGCTCTAAACCGTGAAAAAAAGGCATATGGCCCGTCGGAGGGTGCTCGAAACACCCTTCGAAGCACGTCCTGGCCAATGGTGCGGTACACTTGGCGACTTTTCGGGGAGGCCAACCGCTCCCCTATCAACCAGCCGAGAAGCCTATGCCGATCCGTCACTGCATCGTCCACCTGATCGACAAAAAACCCGACGGCACACCTGCAGTTCTCCATGCCCGCGACTCCGAGCTTGCCGAGTCGGCCGCCATCGAGAACATGCTTGCCGACCTCAACGAGAGCTACAACGCCAAACAAGGCAAGGCCTGGGGTTTCTTCCATGCCGAGTCCGGTGCGCACCCGTTCAGCGGCTGGTTGAAGGAGTATTTCGAGGGTGGGCAGGATTTCACCACCTTCAGCCGCACCGCTGTCGAGCACCTGCAGAAGCTGATGGAAGAGTCCAACCTCTCCACCGGCGGCCACGTGCTGTTTGCCCACTATCAACAGGGCATGACCGACTACCTGGCCATCGCCCTGCTACACCACAGCGAAGGCGTGGCGGTGACCGACGAGCTGGATGTGACCCCCTCGCGTCACCTGGACCTCGGTCAGCTGCACCTGGCGGCACGCATCAACGTGTCCGAGTGGCAGAACAACAAGCAGTCCAAGCAGTACATTTCCTTTATCAAGGGCAAGAACGGCAAGAAGGTTTCGGAATACTTCCGCGACTTCATCGGCTGCCAGGAAGGCGTCGACGGCCCGGGCGAGACCCGCACCCTGCTCAAGGCCTTCAGCGACTTCGTCGAAAGCGAAGACCTGCCGGACGAGTCCGCCCGCGAGAAAACCAAGACCCTGGTGGACTACGCCAGCAGCCAGGCCAAGCTCGGTGAACCGATGGGCCTGGAAGAGCTCTCCGGATTGATCGATGAAGATCGGCCAAAAGCCTTCTACGACCATATCCGCAACAAGGACTACGGCCTGTCGCCGGAGATCCCTGCCGATAAGCGTACCCTCAACCAGTTCCGCCGCTTCACCGGCCGCGCCGAGGGCTTGTCCATCAGCTTTGAAGCGCACCTGCTGGGCGACAAGATCGAGTACGACGAAGCCGCCGGCACCTTGATCATCAAGGGCCTGCCAACCCAACTGACCGATCAGCTCAAGCGCCGCAACTGATGCTGGGCGGGGTTTTCAAGAAAGTCCTGCTGGTGTTGCTGGTCGTGGTGGTGATCCAGAACTGGGGCAAGATCGAGCGGGTGTTCAACCCCTCGCAAGGGGTGCCGGAGCACGTGCGCACGTCGGCGCGCGTCGTGCTCTATTCCACCGAATGGTGTGGGTACTGCAAACAGATCCGCCGGTTCCTGGACCAGAAAGGCATTCCCTACCAGGCGTTCGATATCGAGAAGGACGCTCAGGCGCGCAAGGCGTACGAGGCGCTGGGCGGCGGCGGGATTCCGTTCGTGGACGTGAACGGCACGCTGATTCGCGACTACAGCCCGGAGAAAATCATGGCGGCGCTGAAGTAATCAGCGCACCACGATCATTCGCCCCAGCACATGGTGCTGTTCAAAACCCAGTACCGCCTGCAATGCATTCAGCACCGCCTGCGGATCCTGGCTCGGGAAGCTGCCACTGACGCGCTTGGCGCCCATCTCGTCATTGAGCAACAGGATGCGACCAGGGTAATAACGCTCCAGGTCCTTGACCACGTCGGCCAGCGGCGCCTTGTAGTAGTTGAGCCAGCCGTCGCGCCAGGCCAGGCGTGATTCGCTGTCGACCGCGTGCATCTGATCGGCGATGCCATCGGTGTAGGCCACTTGCTGGCCCGCCGTAAGAATCTGCTGCTGGCCCTGCGTTGACGGCGTCACGCCAACCCGCCCGGACAACACCGTTACCTGGGCGCCTGCCGGTTGCAGACGGACTTCAAACTGTGTGCCCAGCACCCGCGCTTCGCCACTGCCCGCCGCCACGACGAAGGACTCACCGGTGTGGGTCACGCTGAAAAAACCCGCGCCCCGACGCAGTTGGATATGCCGTTCGCCATGGTTGAAATCCACAGCAATGGCGCTGTCGGCATCGAGGGTGATTTGGGACTTGTCGGCCAGGGTGACGGTTTTGATTTCTCCGGGCGCCGTCACATAGTCCGCGCCAAAGTCATCGACCCAGCGCGACGGCTGCCAACCGGCGCCCATCGACATCATCACCACCAGGCACGCGGCCATGGCCAGCGCCCCGGACCAGCGCACCACCCGCGAACGCTTTGAGGCATGCATGGCGTTAAGGTAGCCCTGCAATGCCAACGCCTCCTCGCCCGCCAACTTGCGCGCCGGTACTTCGCTCAACTCCCACAGCACCTGCGCCTGGGAATAGGCCGCGACGTGCGCAGGGTCGGCCCGCAGCCACTGGCTGAACGTAGCCTGGTCGCCGCTGCTGGGCTGGTCGTGCAGCAGGCTCAGCCAGGCCAGTGCGGCTTGCTCCTGGGCGGGCGTGGGGGTGACGTTCACGGTGCTTTCCCTGGCGTGCGGGGGGATGAAGGTTCGCGAAGGCTGGCTTTGCAGGCTTCGAGGGCACGCATCATATGTTTTTCCACGGCACTTTGGGACAGGCCCATGGCCTTGGCGATTTCGGCGTACTTGCGGCCGTGGATGCGGTTGAGCAGGAAAATCTGCCGCGTGCGCTCGGGCAAGCTGCGCAGGGCCGCTTCGACGTGGCGCAGATCGTTGCCTGCCTCCAGCGCCGCCTGGGGTTCGGAGCCCTGGTTGTCTTGCTGTTCGGGCCGCCAGCCTTCGCTGCTGCGCACCCGTGCGCCTTCGCTGCGCAGGTGGTCGATAGCGATGTTGCCGGCGCAGCGCAACAGGTAGGTGCTGAGTTCTTCAACCTGCACCAGCGGCCGGCGCCAGAAGCGCAGGAACAGGTCCTGCACCAGGTCAGCCGCCGTGGCGCGGCACCCCACGCGTCGACTTACCAGGGCTTCCATCTGCGAACGCTGGGACAAGAACACCTGCAGGAAATGCGCACGCCCACCGGCCGCGTCAGCGTGCTGGCTGTCCTGGGATTCGGGTGGGGTGCTGATCATCAAGGTGGGCTCAAAGGATGGCAAACGCCGCAACCGGGCTGGCCAGCAGGCCGACGCCTGCCAGGATCAAGGCCAGCCTTGGCCGATACGGCAACAACAGCACCAACAGCAGCGCGCTGAGCATCAACACGGCGCACCACTCCACCAGGCCCTGCCCCCAACCGACGACACTCACCGCCGGCCAGATCGACAGCGTCAGCAGCAACCAGCCGGTCACACGCAACCCCAGGCGCCGCCGGGGCGAGGGTTTGCTGTGCAGCAGTTCGCCGTGGTGACGGTCAGTGGACAAGCACAGCGCCGTGAACCCGGCGTAGCACATCAGCAGAGCGAGCAGCATTCAGTTGGTCTCCTGCTTGAGCGTCAACGGGCGTGCGCGTTCAGCCTTGGGCGCAGGCGCGGTGCGATGCTGCATCTTCCAGGCGGCCCAGGCGAGAAACACACCGCTGGCCAGGCAGGTCAGGTCGAAGCCGGCCATGGCCCAATCGCCGGTGGCCAGCGAAACGCCAAGGTGGTGCGAGGTCGTCAATGCATTGAGCAGCGGAATGGCGATAAACAGCAGCGCGCCGACGCTTAACTGCTCGACCCAACCCTGTCGCCCGCGCCGCAGGATGGCGTGCAACAGGCTCAGGCCCCAGGCGATAAAGAAGGTTTGCACTTCCCAGTCGGAACGCTCGGCGAAGCTCACCGGGAGCAGACGGTTCGCCCAGAAAAACACCGCGATGGCGATCATCAGCCCGGACATGCTGGCGATGTTGAGTACTTCCACCAAGCGCAGTTCAAACGGCATGACCGCGGCTTTAGCGTGTTTGAGCTGGCGTTTGCCGAGCCAGATCACCAGCCCGGTGCCGATCATCGCCGTGCCCGCCAAGCCACAGATAAAGTACAACCAGCGCAGGACCGGACCGGCGAAATGGCCCATGTGCAGGCCGTAGAAACTGCCGCCGATGTCCGCCGGCAGTGACTGCCCGCCACTCACCCGCAACAGCTCACCGGTGCTGCCGTTGAAGGAAACGGTGCTGCCGAAATCGTGCACCACGCTGTCGGAACCTGCGCGGAACACATTGACCGAGGCGTTTACATCGCTGGGATTATTCACCGCCACGCGCCCCACATGCCCACCGTCCCACTGCGCCCGTGCCTGTTCGTACATCGGCACCAGCGGCCGCAATGTGCCTGGCTGGCCCAAGGCCGGCGCGTTGTTGGTATTGGGGAACACCTCGCTGAAAAAGGCGCGGGTGTCGTTGCCATAAGAAGCCAGAATCGGCGCCGGCATCACCATGCTCATGAAGATCACCAGGCTGCTGTAGGTAATCATCAAATGGAATGGCAGCACCAGCACGCCCACCGCATTATGCCCGTCGAGCCAGGAGCGTTGGCCTTTGCGGGGGCGGAAGGTGAAGAAGTCCTTGAAGATTTTCTTGTGGGTAATGATGCCGGTGATCAGCGCGACAAACATCACCATCGCGGCAATGGTCGACAGCCAACGGCCCCACGGGTGAGGCATCTGCAGCTGGAAATGGAAGCGATAGAAGAACTCGCCGCCCATGCTTTCACGGGCCTGCACGGCCTGGCCGCTGACTGGGTCGAGGGTTTTCTGGATGAAATTACCGCGCTTGCCGGGGTCGACCTTGTCTTGCCACATCACCGACAGGCCAGGATCGCGGCTGTCGGGCAAGGTGATGAACCAGCGCGCGGCATTCGGTGCCTGCTGCTGCAGATACGCCTGTGCCACCGTGAGGCTGCGCGTGTCGTCGAGCGGATGGGCCTGTACTTCAGGCTGCATCCAATGACTGATTTCGTCCTTGAAATACGCCAAGGTGCCGGTCAGGAAAATCGCAAACAGCAGCCAGCCAAAGATCAGCCCAGCCCAGGTGTGCAGCCAAGCCATGGCCTGGCGAAAGCCCTCTTTCATGTGCGTGCCATCCAGAACCCCACACCCGCCAACGTGGCGAAAGCCGCGCTCGGCAGCATCACACCCAACCAGGCGCGCGCGGCACTGCGGCAGGCGAAACACCAGAGCACGGCCAGCAGATAGAACACGAACGAACTCATCATCCCGGTGATCACTGCGTCAGCACGGGAAATAGGCATCCACAGCGCCAGGCAGATACTGGCCAGGGAAGCCATCAGGTACCCCCCCACCACGGCAGCCAGCACGCGCGAGGTCACAGCAAGACGATAGGAGACAGGCAGCGAGGTTTTGCTTTTCATGCGGGAAGCGCCAGGTTCATCAGTACGCAATATTAATGATAAATATTCTCATAAGCAAAACAGAACGGATGAATCACCTGCGCAGGTGGATTGCCGAAGCCGCTCACGCACCCTACAATGCGAACAATTCTTGTTCTCTAAAGCATGGCGATGCTTGTGGAGTGTCCCCGTTGAGCCCGTCCAACACCGTCGAAGTTTTGTACAACGACCACCACCGCTGGCTCACCGGCTGGTTGCGACGCAAGCTCGGCTGCCCGGAAAGTGCCGCCGACCTGGCACAGGACACCTTCATTCGCGTACTCACCGCACGGGAAACGCCCCCGTTGATCGAGCCCCGTGCGTTTCTCACCACCGTCGCCAAGCGCGTGCTGTTCAACTTCTACCGCCGCCAGGACCTGGAACGCGCCTACCTCGACGCCTTGGCGCACATGCCCGAGCACGTCGCGCCGTCGGAAGAAGAACACGCAATCATCCTGCAAACCCTGGTGGAGCTGGATCAGCTGCTCGACGGCCTGCCCGTGCAGGTCAAACGCGCTTTCCTGCTGGCCCAGCTGGATGGCCTGACCTACGCACAAATCGGCGCTGAACTGGGCATCTCCATCGCCACCGTCAAACGCCACCTGAACAAAGCGGCCATGCGCTGCTATTTCGCCCTATGAATTTCTCCACTCAAGTCGCCGAACAAGCCGTGCACTGGCTGATGGAAATGCAGCAAGGCGCGCTCAACCCTCGCCAGCAAGCGGCCTGGCAGCAGTGGCTGAACGCCCACAGCGAACACCAGCGCGCGTGGGACCATATGCAGCGCGTGAATCAGCGCATGCGCGGCATGCCCTCGCCCCTGGCCCATGCCGCATTGAATGCGCCGACCTCCACCAGCCGCCGCCAGGCCCTCAAATTACTGTTGGTCCTCGGTGCCGGTTCGGCCGCCGCCTGGAGCCTGCGCCAGCAACATATCCTGCCGCCGCTGACCGCCGACTATCGTAGCCCCGTCGGCCAGCGTCGCCAGGTGCAATTGGCCGATGGCAGCCAATTGCAGCTCAATACCGGCAGCGCGGTAGACGTGCATTTCGATGGCCGGCAGCGGCTGATCCGCCTGCTTGAAGGCGAGATCCTGCTGACCAGCCTCGCAGGCAATACGCCGCTGAATGTCTTGACCGGCCAGGGCCTGCTCACCAGCCAGGCGGCGCGCTTGAATGTGCGCCAATTCAACGATCACACCCAACTGACGGTCTTCGATGGCCGCGCCGAGGTGATGCCCAACACCTACAGCGGCCTGCCGCTGACGGTCGAGGCTGCGAGGCAGGTCAACTTCACCCGCAAAGGCTGGGACACCCCGCGCCCCACCGACGCCAACAGCGGCGCCTGGGCCGACGGCATGCTGGTCGCATCCCACATGCGCCTGGAAGATTTCCTCGGCGAACTGGGCCGTTATCGTCGTGGCCAGGTCAATTGCGACCCACAGGTGGCCAACCTGCTGATCTCCGGCAGCTACCCGCTGGATGACAGCGAACGCATTCTCGACCTGCTGGAAGTGAGCCTGCCGGTGAAAGTAAGGCGTTTTACGCGGTATTGGGTGACCGTGCAGGCACGCGCCTGAGATTAATTTCAAAACCGATGAGCCGTTTTCCACCCCTCGCGTGACAGAGAAGGAAAGCCACCTTGATCCTTCCTTCTCAGGACCGCTGTTCATGCCCCAGCAACCGACGCTTCTCGCCCGCACCTTGCGCCAACTCCTACTCGGCGCCAGCCTGAGTCTTACCGTACTGCCGCCGGTGATGGCGGCCGATGCCAAGCCGTATCACATCGCCCCGACATCGCTGGAAGCTGCGTTGAACCAGTTTGGCCGCGAAGCGGGCGTGCTGATTTCCTTCGGCTCCGAAGTTACGGCGGGTAGACAGAGCCGTGGCCTGTCCGGCAATTACAGCGCCGCAGACGGCCTGCAAAAACTGCTGGAAGGCACCGGCCTGCAAGCCCGCGCCGAGGGCGACAATGCCTACAGCCTGCAACCGGTCACGGCACCGGCCAGTATCGAATTGGGCACGTCCAGCGTGGTCGGCGACTGGCTCGGCGATGCGGCGCAAACCAACGTATTCGAACACCCAGGCGCCCGTGATGTGATCCGCCGCGAAGAGTTCGAGCGTCAGGGCGCGACCCAGGCCAAGGACGTGCTCAACCGCATCCCCGGCGTCAACGCACCGGACAACAACGGCACCGGCAGCCACGACATGGCGCTGAACTTTGGCATTCGCGGCCTCAACCCGCGCCTGGCCTCGCGCTCCACAGTGTTGATGGACGGCATCCCGGTGCCTTTCGCGCCTTACGGCCAGCCGCAGCTTTCATTCGCGCCGATCAGCATGGGCAACATGAATGCGGTAGACGTCGTACGCGGCGGCGGCGCTGTGCGCTACGGCCCGCAGAACGTCGGCGGCGTGGTCAACTTCGTGACCCGCGCGATCCCGGATGCGCCCACGGTCAAAGGCGGCCTGCAGACCGAAACCAGCCCGTCCTCCAGCCACGACGGCTTCAAGACCACCGGCAACCTGCTCGCCGGCGGCACCGCCGACAACGGCCTGGGCGGCGCGCTGCTGTACTCCGGCACCCGAGGCGGCGACTGGCGCGAGAACAGCAACACGCGCATTGACGACTTGATCCTCAAGGGTAAATACCAGCTCGATGATGCCAACAGCTTCAACGCCATGGCGCAATACTACGAAGGCCAGGCCGATATGCCCGGTGGTTTGAACGTCGCGGACTACAAGGCCGATCCGTATCAGTCCACCCGTCCCTACGACAAGTTCTGGGGCCGCCGTACGATGTTCAACGTCGGCTATCGCTATGAGCAGGACCGTCGCGAATTCACCGTGAACAGCTTCTTCACCAAGACGCTGCGCAGCGGCTACCTCGACCAAGGCACGTTCCTGTCGCTGTCCCCGCGCGAGTACTGGGTGCGCGGCGTGGAAACGCGCTTCGCCCAAGGCTTTGACCTGGGCCCGACCAGCCACGAAGTGGGCGTCGGCTACCGTTATATCAACGAGGCCGGCCACGAACTGCGCTACCGCACGCCGATTGCCGCCAACCAGCAAATCCCCACCACCGACAGCCGCAATGACCGCGACACCCGTGGCGGCACCGAGGCCAATGCTTTCTTCATCGATGACCGGATTGATATCGGCAAGTGGACCATCACCCCGGGCATTCGCTACGAGATGATCGAGTCCCAGCAAACCAACAACCTGAGCAACGTTAAATACAAGGGTGACTACAACACCGCGCTGCCGGCACTGAACGTGCTTTATCACCTCACCGAAGACTGGAACCTCTACGCGAACACCGAAGGTTCGTTCGGTAGCGTGCAGTACAGCCAGATGCCCAACCGTGTGACCAGCGGCGAAGTCAAACCGGAAAAAGCGCGGACCTGGGAACTCGGCACACGCTACGACAACGGCAGCCTGCGCGCGGAAATCGGCGCGTTCCTGATCAACTTCGACAACCAGTACGAAAGCAACCAGACCAATGATTCGGTGATTGCCCGTGGTGAGACCCGTCACCAGGGCATCGAATCCAGCATCAACTACGCCCTCGACGGCTTGAGCCCGGCGCTGGCAGGGTTCGATGTGTATGCCAGCTACGCTTACGTGGACGCCACCATCCGCGAAGACGGCCCGAACAAAGGCAACCGCGTGCCCTTCTCGTCAAAACACAAGGGCACCCTCGGCGTGGGCTACACCGAAGGCCGCTGGAAGCTCAACCTGGACAGCAGCTACCAGAGCAGCCAGTTCGCCGACAACGCCAACACCCAGGCCGAAAGCGCCGACGGTGCGAACGGGCGCATCCCCGGCTACATGCTGTTCAGCAGCCGCGCCGCCTACGACTTCGGCCCGCAGCTGTCTGATTTGAACGTGGCGGTGGGAGTGAAAAACATCTTCAACAAGCAGTACTACACACGTTCATTCGACGATAACAACAAAGGCAAATACGTCGGTGAGCCACGCACGGTGTATGTGCAGACCTCCATCGCGTTCTAACGGCTCGAGCCACAAATAACCTGTGGCAAGGGGGCTTGCTGTGGTGAGAGGTCTGTTGTGGTGAGTGGGCTTGCCCCGCGCCGGGTTGCGCAGCGACCCTGAAAAATGGGCCTGCTACGCAGTCCAGCGCGGGGCAAGCCCGCTCACCACAACAAGCCCGCTCACCACAATGCCTATGTTCATCCTGAGTTTTAACTGCCCGCCAGGCACGACGGCGTGCCGGCCACCAACGCGTCGATGGCACAGCGCGTCTTGGCCGGCATGTGCGCCGCCGTGGGCCAGATCACGTGGATCGGCGAGGGCTGCTCGCAGTAACCAGGCAGTACCGCTTGCAACTGACCACGCAGCGCATAGTGGGCGATCAGCCAACTGGGCAACCAGGCCAGGCCCACGCCCGCGATGGCGGCATCGGCCACGGCCTGGAGGTCATCCATCATCAGCGGCGAGGCCACCCGCGCACGGTGTGGGCGGCCCTGCTCGTCATTGAGCGCCCACTCCAGGCGCGGGGCACTGCAGCGATAAGCAATGCCGCGATGCCCGGCCAGGTCCTCGATACGCTCTATTTGACCCACGCGCTGCAAGTACGCCGGTGACGCCGACAGGCCAATCGCCTGCTCGCCCAGGCGACGGGCGCTCAAGCGGTCGGTGTCGGGCAGCGCGCCAATGCGTACTGCCAGGTCGAAGCCTTCCTGGGCAACGTCGATCAGCCGGTCAGAGAAAGAAATCTCGATCTCCAATTCGGCAAATCTATCCATCAACCCCCATAGCGCAGGCGCCGCATAGTGGTGCCCGAACGCTAATGGCAGACTGGCCCGCAACCGCCCACGAGGTTGTTGCCGTCCGCTTTCCAGCACGGACTCGGCGGCCTCAAGTTCCGCCAGCGCCCGCAGGCAATGCTCGTAATAGGCCTGCCCGTCCTCGGTCAACCGTTGGCGACGGGTAGAGCGCTGTAACAGGCACGTGCCCAGGCGGGCCTCAAGTCGCGCCAAGCCCTTGCCGACTGCCGAGCGCGTCACATTCAGCCGCTCGGCGGCTTCGGTCAGGTTGCCGCTCTCGACGATCTGCAGAAAGAGTTCAACGCCATCAAAACGTGGAGTGGTCATAGGCTCGATTGTCGCTCTTGGTTCCCGTATTACTGGAAAACTTATCACGAATAAAGAACCAGATTCCCCTGAAAATAATCCGATACCCCAACGACAGGAGAGTCCCCATGCCACCCGCTGCCACGTTATCGGTCGCCAGCCCACCGCGCACCGCCAAAAATGGTCTCGCGCTGACCGCCGTGTGCCTGGTCGCCCTGATGTTCGGCCTGGAAATCTCCAGCGTGCCGGTCATCCTGCCCACCCTTGAAAGGGAACTGGGCACCGGCTTCCAGGACGCCCAATGGATCATGAATGCCTACACCCTGGCCTGCACCAGCGTGTTGATGGCGGCCGGCACCCTGGCCGATCGCTTTGGCCGCCGACGCATGCTGGTGCTGTGCCTGTGGCTGTTCGGGCTAGCGTCCCTGGCCTGTGGGCTGGCGGAGCATGCTTCGACGCTGATCGCCGCGCGTTTCGTCCAGGGCATCGGCGCCGGGGCGATGATGATTTGCCAGTTCGCGATTTTGTCGCACTTGTTCCGCGAACCGGCAGCGCGGGCGCGAGCATTCGCGATCTGGGGCGTGATTGCCGGCGTGGGCCTGGGCTTCGGGCCGATGGTGGGCGCGTTGATCCTGGCGGTGGCGGATTGGCGCTGGGTGTTTCTCGTGCACGTGCCACTCACGGTGTTCACCCTGGTGCTGCTGCACGTCAGCGTGCAGGAATCCCGCGACCCGGCGGGCAATCGCCTGGACATCGCCGGCATGCTCACCTTGACGCTGTCGGTGTTCGCGCTGGTCTACTTCATCACCCAAGGCACCGAACACGGCTTTGGCACCCCGGCCATGCTCGGCTGGGCGGGCCTGGCAGTGGCCGCACTGCTGCTGTTCATCGTTGTCGAACGGCGCAGCGCCCACCCGATGTTTGATTTCTCGGTGTTCCGTATCCAGCGCTTCAACGGCGCGTTGATGGGCTCGATCGGCATGAACTTCAGCTTCTGGCCGTTCATGATCTACCTGCCACTGTATTTCCAGGCCGGGCTGGGCTACGACACCTTGACCACCGGCGGCGCCCTGCTCGCCTATACCTTGCCGACACTGCTGGTGCCGCCACTGGCCGAACGCCTGGCCCTGCGCTATGGCGCCGAACGCATCATCCCTCTTGGGTTAGGTTTGATGGGTGCAGGTTTCTTGAGCATGGCCGCTGCAAACGCTGCCGCGCAGCCAAGCATCGTGCTGGTGCTGAGCAGTTGCATCGCGGCCGGTGTGGGATTGGCGCTGACCAACTCCCCCACCACCAACACCACCACCGGTTCAGTCTCGGCCGACCGTGCAGGCATGGCCTCGGGCATCGACCTCAGCGCGCGGCTGATCACCCTCGCGCTCAACATCGCGTTGATGGGGCTGGTGCTGTTGCTGGGGATCAGCCATCAACTGGCTGCTGTATTGCCCCAAAGCACCGTGCTGGATTGGGCGGCCATCAGCCAGAACATTGCGGCGGGCAAACTGGCTTCATCGATGGACCTTAGCGTCACCGATGCCCAGGCAGCCCTGCGCCATGGCGTCGGCTGGGCCATGCTCTTCGCGGGAGGGGGGGCGTGTGGGTTGGCGTGGTTGAGCAGGTCTTTCTTCCGGCGCGGACACTAAACGAAAACGGGCCTGCAATGGCAGGCCCGTTCAGTGGGGGATGAAAGAACTCTCAGTGATCAGCTGTTAAACACAGCACGTTCTTTTTCCAGAAACTCCTGTTCAAGCTCATCTTCGTTGACCTTGGTGTCCGACAGACTTTTCCCGGCAGCGCGTGGCTTGCCTTGCAGTCTGCCAAACAGATGTTCCAACGCATGGTCCAGCTTGGTCGCCGCACCGTCGATCGCCTGTTCCAGGGTATCGGCCTTGTGCAGTACCGACAGCGGTTGATGGCCTTTTGGCCGTGCTTCCAGGCGGCAACTTAAATCGTGGGGACCGGGCTTGTCGCCGTTCTCATCCCGCAGGTAGACCTCCACTCGGGTCAGGTCTTCTTCGTAACGTTCGAGCGTGCTCTCAATGGTAGTACGTACCCACTCCTCCAGTCGGATGCTGCTTTCAATATGGTTATCGCTATTGACTTGGATTTGCATAGTTCTTCCCTTATTTCAGCTAGCTCGCGAGAGGTCACAAACTGCAACACCGGGGTGGTGAAACCATGACCTCTTGATTACACAATTGAGCAGTCCGAAGAACAATTCAACCCCTTTGCAAAGATAAATCCCACATTACAAATTAAGTCTGACGACAAGCAAAAACGCTGTTAGGGTGGGGAGTTGGTTACATCTTCTTACGCTCAGCCAACCTTACAATTGCCCCTCTCCCAACGGGTGCAATCCGCGGAAAATCCCTGCTTCCTCCACCAGCCAATCATGCACCGCGCGCACGCCCGGATGGCTCAGTGCACCCGGCGCATAGAGCAGCACGTAGCGTTTGTGATTGGGCACGGCCAGGCCGAACGGCACGATCAAGGTGCCGCGCTCCAATTCATCGTTGAGCAAGGTGCGCCGCGCGATGGCCACGCCCATGCCGGCAATGGCCGCCTCGATGGTCAGGTGGTTGCGATTGAACGTATGCCCACGGCGCACGTCGGCGTCGTGATAGCCGATGGCATTCAGGTAGAACTCCCACTCTGCGTACTCATAACTCCCACGCCAGGCGGTGATGTCGTGCAGCAACGGGAAATGCACCAGGTCGGCCGGGCCATGCAATGGTGGCCTGCCGCGTAGCAGGCTCGGGGCGCACACCGGGAAGATCTGCTCGTCGAGCAAGGCTGTGGATAACAGGCCGGGGTAGCTGCCGTCGTTCAAGTCGATGGCCAGGTCGAAATCGCCCTCATGCAGAGCGATGCTGCTGTCCTCGGCAACCATGCGCAATTGGATATCCGGAAAGCGTTGCTGCAAGCGCGGCAAACGCGGGGTCAGCCACTTGCCGAGAAACGACGGGATCGAACGCAGCCGCAACGTGCCGCTGATCATCCCCGCGTCCAAGCGCTGCAGTTCGGCATCAATGCTGCCGTAGGCCTCACCCACCGTCGTCGCCAAACGCTGCCCCTCGGCACTCAGCTCTACCCCACGCGCGCGTCGATGAAACAAACGGAAACCCAATCGCTCCTCCAGCTGGCGGATCTGCTGGCTCACCGCACCCGGCGTGATGTGCAGTTCTTCGGCGCAACGCGTAAACGACAAATGCCGCGCAGCGCAGGAAAAAACGTGCAGCCAGACATACGTCTGGCCATGAAGGGGCCGGGTCATAGCGTTTAGTCCTGCTAAAGTGTGTCTTAGGATAATTCGTTGGTCAGTGCTGATCCAGAGGCTCAGTATCGCGCCAATTCCGCTCGCTCTACAAAACATGGCAGCGATTTCTACTCCATTGCTTGTAAGGCTTTAGCATGGCTATCAGCGTTTTTGATCTATTCAAAGTGGGCATTGGCCCCTCCAGCTCCCACACCGTCGGCCCCATGCGGGCGGCGGCGACCTTCGCCCAAGCCCTGATCGACCAACAATTGCTGACCGATACCCGCCGCGTGGAAGTGCGCCTGTACGGCTCACTGTCCGCCACCGGTGTCGGCCACGCCACCGACCGCGCCTGCGTGATGGGGCTGATGGGCGAATGGCCGGATCAGGTTGATCCGAGCTCGATCAATCCCCGCATCCAGCAATTGCACGAGTCCGGCCGTCTGCTACTCGCAGGCACACAAGACATTGCCTTCAACTGGCACACAGACCTCCTGCTGCTGGACGAGAGCCTGCCCTACCACCCCAACGCCATGTCCCTGCACGCCTATGGCGAAAATGGCCTGTTGAGTGAGCAAACCTATTACTCGGTGGGCGGCGGTTTCATCATCGAAGCGGCAGAAGCCGCCTCCGGCATTGCGCCGACCAGCGATGTTGATTTGCCCTACGACTTTTCCAGCGCCGTGGAGCTGCTGGCCTTGTGCAACAAGCATGGCTTGCGGGTTTCCGAACTGATGATGGCCAACGAACGCGCTTGGCGCAGCGACGCCGACATCCGCAGCGGCTTGCTGCATATCTGGTCGGTGATGCGCGAATGCGTGGAGCAAGGCCTGCGCGATGAAGGCATCCTGCCAGGTGGCCTGGACGTGCCACGCCGCGCGGCAAAACTGCACCGCAGCCTGCTGGAAATCGGCAAGCCGAATGTGATCACCTCAACCTTGTCGGCGATGGAATGGGTCAACCTCTTCGCCCTCGCCGTCAACGAGGAAAATGCCGCCGGCGGGCGCATGGTCACCGCACCGACCAATGGCGCCGCCGGGATCATCCCGGCCGTGCTGCATTACTACATGAAGTTCAACGCCGACGCGTCTGACGACGACGTAGTCAATTTCTTCCTGGCCGCTGCTGCTGTCGGCATTCTCTGCAAGAAAAATGCCTCGATCTCCGGTGCCGAAGTCGGCTGCCAGGGCGAGGTCGGT
Source organism: Pseudomonas sp. QC2 (assembly GCF_002859085.1). NCBI lineage: Bacteria > Pseudomonadati > Pseudomonadota > Gammaproteobacteria > Pseudomonadales > Pseudomonadaceae > Pseudomonas > Pseudomonas sp. QC2. The sequence continues at coordinate 374,637 of NZ_PKKS01000023.1, read as the reverse complement.
TCGGCCTGCGCCATGGCCGCTGCGGGGTTGGCCGACATCCTCGGCGCCACTCCCGAGCAATTGGAAAACGCCGCCGAAATCGGCCTGGAGCACAACCTCGGCCTCACCTGCGACCCGGTCGGCGGCTTGGTGCAAGTACCGTGCATCGAGCGCAACGCCATCGCGGCAGTCAAGGCGATCAACGCCACGCAAATGGCCCTGCGCGGTGACGGCAAACACTTCATTTCCCTCGACCGGGTGATCCGCACCATGCGCGATACCGGTGCCGACATGCATGACAAATACAAAGAAACTTCACGGGGCGGCCTGGCGGTCAGCTGGGTGGAGTGCTGATCGGAGCACTGCTACCCGCCCCAAACGTGAGCCCGCGCAAAAATAATAACGAGGCAATAACGATGACCGATGTACGTACACCTGCTGCCGAAAATCCTGTTTCAGACAACACCGTGACCACCGGCTGGACCCAACACGACACCACCTGGATGCTGGGCCTCTACGGCACCGCCATCGGTGCCGGCACCCTGTTCTTGCCGATCAATGCCGGCGTCGGCGGTTTCTGGCCGCTGATCGTGCTGGCACTGCTGGCCTTCCCCATGACCTTCTTCGCCCACCGTGGGCTGACGCGTTTTGTGCTGTCGGGCAAATCCGGCGACATCACCGAAGTGGTCGAAGAACACTTCGGCGTCGGCGCCGGCAAACTGATCACCCTGCTGTATTTCTTTGCGATCTTCCCGATCCTGTTGGTGTACAGCGTGGCGCTGACCAACACCCTCGGCAGTTTCATGGAACACCAACTGCACATGGCCCCGCCGCCTCGGGCGATCCTGTCGCTGGTGCTGATCCTCGGACTGATGGCCATTGTGCGCTGCGGCCAGGGCGTGATCGTCAAGGCCATGAGCGTGCTGGTGTACCCGTTCGTTGCCGCCCTGTTGCTGCTGGCCGTGAGCCTGGTCCCCAACTGGAACGGTGCGTTCTTCGCCTCTGCCAGCGAGGGCATGCCGCTGCCGATGTTCTTCAAGACCTTGTGGCTGGCGATCCCGGTCATGGTGTTTTCGTTCAACCATTCGCCGATCATCTCCGCGTTCGCCGTCGACCAGAAACGCATGTACGGCCCGCAGGCCGAGCGCAAAAGCAGCGGCATCCTCGCCACCGCCCACGGCATGATGGTGGTGACCGTGATGTTCTTCTGCTTCAGTTGTGTACTGGCGTTGTCGCCGGCCGACCTGGCAGCGGCCAAGGCCCAGAACATCTCGATCCTGTCGTACCTGGCCAACCACTTCCAGACCCCGGTGATCGCCTACGCCGCGCCGTTGATTGCGCTGGTGGCCATCACCAAATCCTTCCTCGGTCACTACATCGGCGCGAGCGAAGGCTTCCAAGGCCTGATCGTCAAATCCCTGCGCGGGCGTAACCGTTCGATGTCGTCCAAATGGCTGGAACGCTGCACCGCGCTGTTTATGGTGCTGACCTGCTGGGCCGTGGCGACTTTCAACCCGAGTATTTTGGGCATGATCGAGACCATGGGCGGGCCGATCATCGCGTGCCTGCTGTTCTTGATGCCGATGTACGCGATCCGCCGCGTGCCCTCTCTGCGCCAGTATTCGGGTCAGCTGTCGAATGTGTTTGTGGTGGTGATTGGGTTGATTGCGCTGTCTGCGATCGTTTTCTCGGTACTGCCCTGAAACAGGTCACCGATCTCAAACGCAACCCAAAACAACGGTGGGAGGGGGCTTGTTCCCGATGGCGGTGTGTCAGCCAATAAATGCTCGGCGGAAAGACTGCTATCGGGGGCAAGCCCCCTCCCACATTGGAATCGCACTGTCTGAAAGATCTCTGTACGGCACGCCCCTTGCTGTACAGCATTGAAGCAAACGGATCTTGTGAAGCTTCAGCGACGGAGTGGCCGGTGGTCAGGAGACGCGAACTAAACCCGACACCGGTCGTCAATGACTGCATGTTCTTATCAGGCGGTAACGCACCATGGACAATCCTTTTCAGATCATCACCGACACGTTCACGCCAGAATACCGTGTCAACTTGAGCATCCAGCGGCTGGACGGCAGCATCATGCTGACCCTCTCCAACGAGCAAGGGGTGGTAGCCAAACGTATGATCAGCGCCGAACAACGCAATGATCCAAAGCGGCTGAAGCGTCTGGTGCAGAGTATCCAATTCGGCATCGCCATCGAGCAGGGTCACAGCGCCATGGAAATCCTGGCGGTGATGACGGATGGCGATCACAAAGTACTACAGCGCCCGCCCAACCGCCCCCTGCCCTTCAGTGTCGGGCTTTAAAGCTCACCTTTCTCGGTTTCCAGGCTCGCTTCGCCCTTGCGGCGCGGGCCTTCTACCTTCACGGAGGGGAACGACGACGACGCATAGCGCACCACCAGGATCGCAAACGCCAAGAGCAGAATCCCGCCGCACAGGTAGATGATGCCGATGTCGGGTGGATTGTGGTGGGACACGTTGGAAATCAGCAGACGCGTCAGCGCGGTGATTGCCACGTAGATCAGAAAGCGCACCGGCATGTGGTTGGTCTTGAAATAAATCCCGACCATCGCGCCCAATTCCAGGTAGATGAACAGCAGCAAGATGTCATCGATCTTGATATGCCCATTCTCGAGCATCCCCAGAAACTCCATCACCGCCGCCCACGCGGTCACCGCACCAATGGCGAACAGCGCCAGGTAGTGGAACGACTCGACAAACAGATTGCCCAGGGACTCGGCCAGACCATGTACTTGCTGGCGCAGCCTTTCGGCCCAGTTGATTTTCACGATGATGCTTCCTTAGGTCGACTCGACCGGATAATGCGGGTTGGACGTGACGGTTGTTCTGCATGCAGAAAAAAGGCCAGGGCTGGGAAATGAGATGGTGGCAGCATGACATGAGACACAGATTCATTAAGTGGCACATAACCTGTGGCGAGGGAGCTTGCTCCCGTTGGGGGTCACATTGAAGAGGGTGTCACCGTAGGATTACCCGGCAACCTCGCCGTGTTGTCAGAAATTTCCGTTGTAGCAAACCTCTATTTCCCGACTACATTAAAAAACTGCTACCCAAACCCCACGGTTTGGCTTACTCTTTTCACTGTATATGAATACAGTAGTAGCGAAAGACAACTATCGTGAAGGCATGTGAGGTGGTGAATGGCCGTCGAAGTGGTATACCGCAGCAGCCGAGATCTGGAGCGTTTGTTCATGGATAAAGCCGAAGCTGACCGTCATGACAAGATGCTTGAACTCGCTGAGTTGCTGGCAGAAGTGTTGCAAAAAGCCGTGCCGTCCCTGAGCGAGCAGCAGGTGGAAGAAGCCGGGATCTACATGGCGAAGAACCGCGATGTATTTGCCAAGGCGTTCAAGAGTCAGCCGGACGCGTTGTCCGAGTTGCTGAACGCACCGGCGGAATAAAGCCCGAATTGAACAGGCCCTGAATCATCGATTCAGGGCCTTTTTAATAACCGGCTATTGGTAAAGCAGGCGCTCGGCCAATTCATCCGCGACCCGTGCGGGCGAGCGTTTTTCGGCTTGGGCGTGGGCGAAGATTTCCGTGAGGCGCGTGCCGATGTTGGATAAGTGCGCGGTGATGGTCGGCAGTTCTGCCCCGCTGTGTTTGAGCGCGACGTAGATCAGGCCGCCCGAGTTGATGACGTAGTCAGGGGCGTAGAGGATGCCGCGCCCTTCCAGTTGGTCAGCCACTTGCAGGTTGGTCAATTGCGCACTGGCGGAACCGGCCACGGCAGCGCAGCGCAGTTGGCCGACGCTCTGGCGGTTGAACACGGCCCCGAGGCCGCAGGGCGCGAGGATGTCGCACGGGGTGCTGAGCAAGGCGTCGTTGGCGATGGGGTGCGCGCCCAGTTGCTCCATGGCCAACTGCACCTTGCCGTGGTCGATGTCGCTGACCAGCAGTTCGGCACCCGCGGCGTGCAGTTGTTCGGCCAGGGCGTAACCGACGTTACCGAGGCCCTGGATGGCGACGCGCAAACCTTCTAGGTTGTCGCTGCCCAGGCGGGCCATGGCGGTGGTGCGGATGCCGGCGAAAACGCCCATGGCGGCATGGGGCGAAGGGTCGCCTGCCGCGCTGGTGCTGGTGACGAAGCGGGTGTGCTGGGCGATGCAGTCCATGTCGGCCACCGAGGTGCCGCTGTCGGTGGCGGTGATGTAGCGGCCGTCGAGTTGCTCGATACAACGGCCGAATGCTTCAAACAGTGCCGCGCGGTTTTCCACATGGCCGGGGCGCAGGATCACCGCCGTACCGCCGCCCACCGGCAAACCGGCCAATGCCGCCTTGTAGCTCATGCCTTGGGCCAGGCGCGCAGCGTCGGCCACGGCACTTTCGTCGTCGGGGTAGGAGAGATAGCGACAACCGCCGAGAGCAGGCCCCAGGCGGCTGTTATGGATGGCGATGACCGCCTTCAGCCCGGTAGCCGGGTCGACGCTCAAGTGCAGCGATTCAAGGCGGGTGCTGTGCATGAGAGCAAACATCGTCAAGCTCCCGAATCACTTCTGGTAGTGGGCCAAGTATAGGCTTGCGGCAGAAACCTGCCGAAATACGCTGGAATAAGCCGCTCGATTTCGCAGGCCTTGCGACATAAGCACACAGGTTATCGCCTAAGCCACTGGACGAAAATTCCCAGCAAGGCTAAAACGGGGGCATCCGCCGGAGAATGCAATGAACCCCCGCAAAGCCTTTTTTGCCTGCCTGGAACGCTCCCCCCCTGCGCTGTTTGAAGCCGCGCTGTGGATAGCCGCCGAGCATGACCCGGCAGTGCAGCCATTGCTGATCCTGCAGGAGCTGACGTTGCTGCAACAGCAGGTGAGCCTCGGCATGCCCATGGTGCCGGCGGATGAACTGGGCCAGACGTTGTTGCGGCGCATGAATGACTTGGGGTTTGCCCAGGATGAGTTCACGCCACTGCGCCCCGCTGCCGCGCTGCTGGACAAGGTCTTGCAGCGCAAACGCGGACAACCCTTGGCCATGGGGCTGATCGCCCTTGAGTTGGCACGACGCCTGGATATCCCCATGGTCGGCGTGAATTTCCCCGGCCACTTTCTACTGCGGGTCCCCGGCGCCGATCACCTTCTGGACCCGTGCGGCGGCCGACGCCTGTACCCCAATGATTGCCGTGACCTGCTGCAACGCCAATACGGCCCCAACCTCAAGTTGCAGGCCGACCACCTGCACACCGCCGATCCACGTTCGATCCTGCAGCGGTTGTCACGCAACCTGCGGCAATTGCACCTGGCCAACGACGCCCCGCTTGAAGCCTTGGTCGACGCCGAGCGCGTGCTGGAGCTGGGCAATGCCAGTGCCGCCGATTACCTGGCACGGGCCAGCCTGTACCAGCGCCTGGACTGCCCCAACGCCGAGCGTTTTGACTTGGAACACGCGCTGATGCTCAGCGAAGACCCGATCCAACGCCTGCGCCTGACCGAGCGCCTGGGGCATTTGCCGCCCAATTCAGTGGTGCACTGACGCCCGATTCTCGAGCGCTTCCACGCTGATTGACGCTGGCTCAGTGATTGCCCGGCGCCTTGAAAATATCGCCCGGCAGCGAGGCGTTCAGCCTCACACCGCCAGGCGAACGCACCTGGATAATCAACAACGCCGCGATCACCGCCGGTATCGCGCAAAAGAAAAAAATCTGCTCCACCGGGATATGCATCGCCAGCAGTATGCTGCCAAACAGCGGCCCCAGGATCGAGCCAAACCGCCCCACGCCCAACGCCCAGCCCGTTCCGGTAGCGCGTACGTGCGCCGGGTAGAAATTGCTGGCAAAGGCGTTGAGGGTCAATTGGCCACCGATGATGCAAAACCCTGCCGCAAACACGCAGGCCACCAGGTAGCGCGGGTTGTCATGGTTGAGACCGAGCAGAATGGTGCACACCGCCGCCGTCGCCATCACGCCGGACAGGAGGCGCACTTTGCTTTGCAAGCGGTCGGCGAACCAGGCCATGCCGATGGCCCCCAAGGTGCCGGCGAACAGGAACATCGACGTCACCAGGTTGGCTTCTTTCAACGCCAGCCCGCTTTCCAACAGCAGCGACGGCAACCAACTGATCATGAAATACAGCAGGATCAAGCTGACAAAAAAGGTCGCCCAGATCAGCAGCGTCGGACGCGCATAGCCATTGCGGAACAACTCCACGACGGTCAGTTTGCTGCCCTGCTCCTGCTGGTTCTCGGCCTCGCTCGCAGGCGGCGCTTGCCAGCCGGGCAACATGCGTGACGTCACGGCCTGCAGCCGCGCATACGGCGGCGCATCTCGCAGCAAGCGCGGCAAGGATTCCGGCAACCACCGCACAAGAAACGGGAACAACAGCAGCGGCGTTACGCCACCCGCCAGAAACACTGCCTGCCACCCGAAGCCTTCGATAAACCCCGCCGCCACAAACCCACCCGCTGCCCCACCAAACGAGAAGCCACAGGCCGCCAGGGTCACCATCAACGTGCGCAGGCGCGGTGGGGAGTAGTCCGACATCAACGCCATGGCACTGGGCATGGCGCCCCCCATGCCGATACCGCAGATAAACCTGGCGGCCATCAAGGTGGTCAGTGAGTGGGCGAACACCATCAGCACCGTGAGGCTGGCGTAGATCAGCACGCAGCCAAGCAGGATGCGTCGTACGCCAAAGCGATCCGCCAATGGCGTGACCAGTAGCGAACCCAAGGTCAGCCCAAGCAGGTTGGCGCTGAACACCGGCCCAAATGCGGCCTTTTCCAGCCCCCAATCCTGAGCCAACGCTGGAACTACATACCCCAACACCTGGGCGTCATAGCCATCCGTCACCAGCAACAGTGCCAGCAACAGAAGAATCAACCACTGGTAGCGCGAGACCGGACGAGCGTCGAGTGCCGCGCGAAAGCTGGCAAGCTGATTGTGCATCGCAAAGTACCTATTATTTTTATAAGGGTGGCGAAGGTCAAAATGAGGGAGGGGACAAGCCCTAATGCCAGTCAGTTAAGGGCAAACACTGTACCTGTTGCGAGGGAGCTTGCTCCCGTTGGACTGCGCAGCAGTCCCAGTCTTTTGAAACAAAGAGCTGGGGCCGCTTCGCGGCCCAACGGGAGCAAGCTCCCTCGCCACAGGTTATTTTTTGCCCCCTCCCACATTGGGTCCTAAGGCGTGTCAGGTTGATTGGCGGGGTGTGCCTGCACAAATGCTGGATGCTGTGCCGCCAACGCCGCCACCCGTCCGATGCGCGGGTACGCCGCCAATGGCACCTTGAAGCGCTCGGCCGCATACAACTGCGGAATCAGGAACGCGTCGGCCAGCCCCGACTGGTCGCCGAAGCAATACCCCTGATCGCCGATCAATTGTTCCACCGCGCCCAATCCCTGGCTGATCCAATGGCCAATCCATTCCAGCACCTTTGCCTCGTCATGCCCCCACTGACGCAGCAGGTTCTGGGTACTGGAGTTGTGCAGCGGGTGAATATCGCAGCCGATGATCGACGCCACCGCACGCGCATGGGCACGGGCCGCAAGGTCGTTGGAGAGCAACGGCACCTGTGGATAACGCTCCTCCAGGTATTCGATGATCGCCAGCGACTGGATCAACAGCTCACCCTCATCGGTGCGCAAGGCAGGCACACGTCCTTGCGGGTTGATCGCCAAATACTCGGGTTGGCGATTGGCACCGCCCGCCGGCACCAGCAGGTTGACCGGCACGGCAGTGAAATCCAGGCCCTTGAGCGCCAAGGCGATGCGAACCCGGTACGACGCGGTGGAACGGTAGTAGGTATAGAGTTCCATCCCCCTCTCCTTCTAGCGCGCCGCGACCACAGTGCCGCGGCATTCGCCGAAGCCGATAGAGGCAAATCCTTCACGACTGCAGCGAGCGCGCAGGATGACTTCATCGCCGTCTTCGAGGAACTTGCGCACCTCGCCGGAGGGCAATTCGACGGCCTTTTTGCCGCCGTCGGTCATTTCCAACAGGCTGCCGAACTGACCGGCTTGCGGCCCCGACAAAGTCCCCGTACCCAACAGGTCACCGGCCTGCAGCTGGCAACCGTTGACGCTGTGGTGCGCGACCAATTGCGCGGCGGTCCAGTACATATGCAGGCTGTTGCTCAAGGCCAGGCGATAGGCCGGCAGGTTTTGCTCACGCATGGCGGCCGTGGTCAGCAGGACTTCCAATTCGATATCCAGGGCACCCGCTGCCTGGTCGCGTTGGTCCAGCAGGTACGACAGCGGCTGCGGGTCACCTTCAGGCCGCGCCGGTTGCGCTGTGCGGAACGGTTCAAGTGCCTCGACCGTCACTACCCACGGTGAAATGGTGGTGATAAAGCTTTTCGACAGGAACGGCCCCAGCGGCTGGTACTCCCAGGCCTGGATATCCCGTGCCGACCAGTCATTGAGCAGGCAGAAACCGGCGATATGTTCAGCCGCGTCACCAATGGCAATCGAATCGCCCATCTCATTGCCCTGGCCGATCCAGACGCCCAGTTCCAACTCGTAGTCCAGGCGTGCACACGGACCGAAGATCGGTTCGGCCTGGCCGGCGGGCAAGGTCTGGCCCTTGGGGCGGCGCACATCGGTGCCCGAGGGACGGATGGTCGACGCGCGACCGTGGTAGCCAATCGGCACGTACTTGTAGTTGGGCAGCAGAGGGTTGTCGGGGCGGAACAGTTTGCCGACGTTCTGCGCGTGCTCGATACCGACGTAGAAGTCGGTGTAGTCATTGATCCGCGCCGGTACGTGCATCTGGCAATCGGCAGCACGGTGCAACACCTGCGCTTCACGCGCCTGCAGTGTGCTGCCTTCGGCCAACAACGTCAGCAAGCGCTCGCGCAAGGCCACGCGCGGGCCACGGCCCAGTTCGAAGAAGGCGTTCAGTTGGCCACCAGCGGTCGCCTCGACGGCGCGACGGGCGTCACCGTCGAACGCATCGATCGCGGCGTGCAGGTCCAGGATCGAGTCCCCAATCGCCACGCCAGCGCGCGGTGCGGAGCCGTTGACGCTGAACACGCCCAACGGCAGGTTCTGCAGCGGAAAATCGGTGTGACCATTCGCGGAGGCCACCCAGCTGCGGGTGAGTGTTGGCTGCGTCATGGGTTTATCTCCGGTTCGGGTTGAAGGTGGCGGGCAACGAGGCCCAGCACGCGTCATAAGTGTTTTGCAGTTGCGGGCAGTCCAAGGCGAACTGGGTCGGGCGCAGCACTTGGCTGGTCTCGAACATAAAGGCCATGGTGTTATCGATCTTGTGCGGCGCCAGCGCCACGTTGATGGCCTTGGTGCAGGTTTCGCCGTCCGGGCCGTGGGCGCTCATGCAGCTGTGCAGCGACGCGCCGCCGGGCACGAAGCCTTCGGCCTTGGCGTCGTAGGCTCCTTGGATCAGGCCCATGTATTCGTTCATCAGGTTGCGATGGAACCACGGCGGACGGAAGGTGTTCTCGGCCACCATCCAGCGCGGCGGAAAGATCACGAAGTCGAGGTTGGCCAGGCCGTGGGTGCTGGTGGGCGAGGTCAATACCGTGAAGATCGACGGGTCCGGGTGGTCGAAGCTCACGGTGCCTATCGTGTTGAAGCGGCGCAGGTCGTATTTGTACGGCACGTTGTTGCCGTGCCAGGCGACCACATTGAGCGGGGAATGATCCAGCTCGCAAGCCCAGAGTTCGCCGAGGAATTTCTGTACCAGCGTTGTCGGTTGTTTCAGGTCTTCGTAGTGGGCGACCGGGGTCAGGAAGTCGCGCGGGTTGGCCAGGCCGTTGCTGCCGATGGGCCCCAGGTCCGGCAGGCGCAGTGGGGCACCGTGGTTCTCGGCGACGTAGCCGCGCGCTTGCGCATCCAGCAGTTCGACGCGGAATTTGAGGCCGCGCGGCAGCACGATGATTTCCAGCGGCTCGACTTCCAGCACGCCCAATTCAGTCGCGATACGCAGACGGCCCTGTTCGGGAACGATCAACCATTCGCCATCGGCATTGAAGAACACCCGCTCCATCGAACGATTGGCGCGGTAGTTGTAGATGCTGATGCCCGAGGGTTTTTCCGACCCGGAATTAGCGACCATCCCTACAAGCCCATCGACAAAGTCAGTCGGCTCACTTGGAATATCCAACGGGTTCCAGCGCAAGCGATTCGGCGTCACCGCCCCCAACGGCCCACCGACCAACTGCCGTTCAAGCTTGATAAACGCTGGGTGATTGGCCGACGGCTGAATGCGGTACAGCCAGGTGCGCCGGGCTTCACTGCGCGCCATGGTGAACGCCGTGCCGGAGAACAGTTCGGTGTACAGCCCATAGGGCGCTTTTTGTGGGGAGTTCTGGCCGACCGGCAGTGCGCCGACCAGGGCTTCGCTGGCGAACTCATTGCCGAAGCCCGACAGGTATTCGAGGTTCATGGATCATCCTCTGTACGGAAGTTGTTTTTATCGTAATCCAGTTACGCATAACGTAATTTGATCACTAACGACCGTCAAGCTATAAAGACGCCCATTCATCTCTCGGATTCTCGCCCCTCCATGGAAAAGCCCCGCGACACCGGTAAACAGAAAGTCCGCTCGGCCGAAGTGGGCACCGACATCCTCAAGGCCCTGGCCGAACTGTCACCGGCGACCTCGCTTTCACGCCTGGCCGAGCACGTGCAAATGCCGGCCAGCAAGGTGCACCGCTACCTGCAGGCGCTGATCGCCTCAGGTTTCGCCGAACAGAACACCGCCACCAATCACTATGGCCTGGGCCGCGAAGCCTTGCGTGTGGGCCTGGCGGCGCTGGGCAGCATGGACGTGCTCAAGGTCGGCGCGATGCCCCTGGCGGAGTTGCGCGATGAATTGAATGAAACCTGCTTCCTGGCGGTGTGGGGTAACCAGGGCGCGACCGTGGTGCAGATCGAACCGGCGGTGCGTGCGGTGACGGTGGTCACGCAGTTGGGTTCGGTGTTGCCGCTGCTCAGTTCGTCCACCGGGTTGGTGTTCAGTGCGTTCCTGCCGTCGCGGGAAACCGTAGAGCTGCGTGAACGCGAGATCCAGGCCGGCATCGCCCATGCCCTGGCGGACGACCAGGCTTACGCGACCGCCTGCGAACAGATCCGCCGCCGTGGCCTGCACTTTGTGCATGGTTTGCTGATGCCCGGCGTCGATGCGTTGTCGGCGCCGGTGTTCAACGCTGTCGGCCAAGTGGCGGCGGTGATGACCGTGGTCGGCCCCACCTCGTTGTTCCACGCCGATGAAGACGGCCCGGCGGCGCAGCGCTTGCTGGCGGCGACCCAGGCCGTGAGTTGGCGGATGGGGTATCAGCCCTGAGCTAGTCGTGCCATTGGCTCAGTGCCAGTGCCACGCGGTTTTCCAGCGCACGGATGGGCGTGGCGTCACTCACATAGTTATTGCTGATCATTGAAAACACCAGGCGTCGGCCATCGGCGTCGGTGATGTAGCCGCTCAACGAGGAAACCCCCGCCATGGAGCCGGTCTTGGCGTGCAGGTTGTTTTGCGCCGCCGTGCCGCGCAGGCGGTAGCGCAGGCTGCCGCCGGTCATGCGGTCGGGGTCACCGGCGATCGGCAAGGCGTTGTACCAGGCTTCGAACCAGGGCTGCTTGGCTGCGGCCAGCAGCAGGTCGGTCAGGTTCTGCGACGACACCCAGTTACGCCGCGACAGACCCGAACCGTCCACCTGGCTCAGCGTCATCGGGTCCAAACCCTGGCGCCGCATGAAATCCGCAACTGCCGCGACACCGGCCTGCGCCGTACCCGCGTTGGCTGTCTTGCGCCCCATGGCCTTGAGCAACGCCTCGGACATGTTGTTGTTCGACAGTTTGAGCAGCGGCGTGATCAGTTCCTGCAGCGGTGCCGATTGATGCTCGGCCAGCACCCTGGCCGTCGCTGGGCTTGTACCACCGATCACGCGTCGGCCCAGTACCTGGATGCCCTGCTGCGCCAACGCCTGCTCAAACAGATTGGCCACCAGTTGCGTCGGCTCCCACACGCTCACCCACTGCCGGCTTTGTTTGCCTGGCGCCAGCGCACCCGTGAGTTGCAGCAGGTTGGTGCCGTGCTGGCGGGTGATGCCGTAGGTGTTACCGGGACCGCTGACCGCGCGGTTGCTCAATTGCACATAATCGGTGGACGGGCTCACCACCACGCTCACCGGCTGGCCAACCGCGATGGGCGCCTTCGCCGTGACGAGTAACGTGCCCGCATCAAAATCCGCGTTGGGTGACACGGTCAGCGCCGAAATCTGCGCGCCGTAGTAGGTGCTTTCATCGTCCTGGGCCCAGTCCACGCCCAGCCGTTCGGCGTCGAACCAGGTGTCGTCGAAGACAAGATCGCCTTGGACCTGGCGCACACCCTGCCCCGCCAGTTGTGCCGCCAATGCCTGGTAGTCGGCGAATTGCGTGGTCGGGTCGCCCAAGCCGCGCAAATAGAGGTTGCCGCTGAGGCGCTCGCCCTGCTGGGTGCCGTTACCCAGCAGTTGAGTGGAAAACCGGTATTGCGGCCCCAGCACATCCATCGCCGCCGCAGTGGTGAGCAATTTGAGGTTGGACGCAGGAATGACCCGTGTTCGCGGGTTGTGTTGGTAGAGCGTGCTGCCGCTGCGGGCGTCACGCACCATCAGGGAGACAGTGGCGCCGTTGAGCGCCGGGTCGGCCATCAGGTGATCGAGGGTGCCTGGGGTGGAGGTCTGGGAAACACTCGCGCAGCCCCCCAGCAAAAGGCTCAAGCCAACCAGCATGCCGCGGGTGTGTAAGCATTTTCCAAAGTACATCAGTAGCGTTGTCCGCAAAGCTGTCAGTGGCGGCAACGCTACCAGCTCCCTCCCCCTGTGGCGAGCGGGCTTGCCACAAGGCGTCATGTCCTACTTTAGAATTCCAGGGTGCTCGACACCGATACCTGTCGCGCATCGCCCATGGACACAAACAGCCGGCTGGCTGCCGAGGTGTAGTAGACGCGATCAAACATGTTCTTCACGTTGAGTTGGAACTTGACCTTCTGCCCATCAATTTTAGTGTCGTAGGTAGCAAATGCGTCCGCCACGGTATAACCCGGCAAGTTGAAGTCGTTGGCCGCATCGCCGGCGCGCTCGCCGACATACCGTGCGCCGGTCCCCACGCGCAGCTGGTCGCCACCAAAGACGTTGCCAAAGTCGTAGGCCACCGACAGCGAGCCGGTGTGCTTGGCCACGTTCTGCAGGCGGTTGCCCTCCAGCGTCGGGTCGTTGTCCTTGATGTCTTCGGCGTCGGTGTAGGCATAACTGCCGATCACGCTCCACTTGTCGGTCAATTGGCCGGTGGCGTCCAGTTCAAGGCCGCGTGAGCGCACCTGGCCGGCAATGCTGTAGATCGTATTCGCGCCGGAACCGACCGACACCAGCACATTGCGCTTGTCGATGGTGAACAGCGCCGCGCTGGCGGTGATGCGCCCAGGGATGTCGAGCTTGGCCCCCAGTTCCCAGGACTTGGATTCCTCAGGCGTGAGGTCGCCAGTCAAGGTGCTGCCATCGTTCAAGGCGGCGATGGTGGAGTTGGGTTTGAACGACTCGGTGTAGCTGCCATAGAACGACAATTCATCGGTGTAGCGATACACCAGGCCCGCACGCGGCACCCAGGCCTGGCCGTTGCCGTTGGTGTTGGCCTTGAACGGTACGCCCTTGCCGGCGTATTGGTCGTACATCTGATAGCGCGCACCGGCGACAAAAATCCACTGGTCGTTGAGGTGGATGGCATCCTGGAAGAACAGCGAGTCGCTGCGCAGCAGGTCGGTCTGGGCGCTGTCGACGGCGCTGACGGTAGTGCCCGCCACTTCATTGCCGTACACCGGGTTGTTGTAGTTGAAGGTGCCCCGCGAGCCCTGGCGAATCAGGTCGGCGCGGTAGATCTTGCGGTATTCGTCATCCAGGCCGAACACCAGGTCATGTTGCATGCCCAGCAGCTTGACCTTGCCTTCCAGGCTGGCCGTGGTGAAACGGTCGGTGGTGATCGCGCCCTGGGTGCCGTCCATTCTGCGGGTCAGGGTGCCGTTGTCATTCACCGCACTCACACGCACTTGGCTGGCGTCGTAGGTTTCGCGGTTCCAGCTGTAGCCGAAATGGGCCTTCCAGTCATCGTTGAGGTCGTGATCGGCTTCAAAGCGGTACAGGTCGGACCGCCCTTCCATGTTGTTGAAGGGTTCATCCAGCCGACGGGTGGCCGGGATGTCCAACGGGTGGTTGGACTTGTCGATGGCGGTGCCACGGTCAAACGGCGTGAGAAACTCGCGGTGCTCGTAGGCGAACAACAGCTTGGTGGTGTCGCCATACCAGGCCAGCGACGGCGCGATCAGGCTCTCGCGGTGGGTACCGAAGTTGCGCCAGTAATCCTCGTCTTCATGGTCGACGATCAGCCGATAGGCCAGGCCGCTGTCGCCAATCGGGCCGGTGGTGTCTAGGCTGCCGCCGCTACCGTTCTTGCCATCACCGAAGGTGGAGCCGCGCACGGTCAGGGCGGTGGACTGGACCAGCTCAGGCTTTTTGCTGACGATATTCACCACGCCGCCCGGGTCCTGGATGCCGTACAGCAAGGATGCTGGCCCCTTGAGGACTTCGACCCGCTCCGCCGTAGCGTTCAACGCACGCCCCTGCACGATCGGCATGCCATCGCGCATGATCGAACCGTTGCGGTTGTCGCCAAAGCCACGCAGCATCACCGCGTCCTGGGTGCTGGCCAGGGTGTTGGCCTGGGTGATGCCACTGATGTTGCCCAGGGCGTCATCCAGGTTGCGCGGGGTCTGGTCGCGCAGCACTTGGGCGGGCACGACGTTGACAGTCTGCGGGGTTTCCAGCAGCAAGCCACCCGAGCGCATCACCGAACTGGTGGGCGGTGGCTGGTAGCTGGTGCTGTCCTGGGCCTGCTGGCCAACGCCGCTGATCGTGGTGGCGCCGAGGTTCACCGCGCCGTCGGTGGGCACCGGCTCAAGGGCCAGGGTACGGGCGTCGATCTGGCGGAAGGTAAAGCCGGTGTTGCTCAGCAACCGTTGCAGGGCCTGGTTTGCGCTCATCTGGCCGCTGACCGCCGGGGCGCTCAGGCCGTAGGGCGCTTCATCGGTGTAGATCACGCTGATTCCAGTGACCCGGCTAAAATCGCTCAGGGCCTGGGGCAGCGGCTTGGCTGCCAGGGCAAAGTTGAACTGGGCGCTTTGCTGCTCCTGCGCCTGCGCCACGCTCAGGGGCAACAACGCCAGCCCCGAGACTGCCAATGCCGAGGCTCCCAGCCACTGTTTTATCCAACCGCCCGCCGTCGACTTCATGCTGTGAGAACCCGTGTAGAAAACGCTGTTAATGCGAATAGATCGCAGTTTCAAGCACTACACGGTTGAGCGGTGGATTTACCTCACCTTTATTTGCAAATATTTTTCGTTATTGCGCCTGAATGCGAAAGCCCATGCGTGGGAAATGCACATGCACGGTGCCCGCGCGCTCATCGCTACGGCGCAGGATCAGGGTTTCACGCCCGACAAACAGCAGCTCACCGGCCACGGGGTCAGTGCCGTAGTCGGTGGCCGAAAGGGTCACCAGCTGGCCGGCCTTGAAGCCATTCAAGTCCTCGAACACTTCATCGGGCAACGCCGCTGGGGTGGCGTTGCGCGCCACGTCCAAGGCGTGCTCGGCGCTCATCTCACTGGCGGTGCCATGACCAAAACTCAGTACCCGGTCGAGCCAGGCGGCGACGGCGGGATACGCGTCCACCAGCGGCGCGGTCACCGAAGAGCCTTTGAAGAACCACAACGGATGGGCCAGGGCAAAGTCGGCAATCGACGGCTCGCCGAACAGGAAATCCCCCGATTGGTGCTGCAACTGCTGGTCGATTCGGCCGACAATCGCCGGCCATTGATGCTTGGCCACCTCCAATTGCACCCGGGTCGCGGTGCCGCCACTGAACAGTTGGGTACGGTCGGCCACCAGCACCTGCAGCATGTGCGGCGGCACCTTGGCGAACTTGACCGCCAGGGATTCCGGCTGGAACACCAGCGCCACGGCATGGGAAAACACCACCGAATCGGCCCAGGCGGCGAAGCCCTGGGTCACCAGTTCCAAACCCTGCGGAAACAGCGCCGGCCCGGACTTCTCCTGCTCCAGGCGCCGGGCGATCAACGCGGTGTCGCAGTAGATATCGGCGCCGACCTGCAACACCGGTGTCTTGCGATAGCCACCGGTCAAGGCGGTCAGATCAGGCTTGGGCATCACCGGTGGAATAAACACCGAGCGCCAGGACAAGCCTTTGAAGCCCAGCAGCAGGCGGGCTTTTTCAGCGAAGGGGGACTGCGGGTAGTGGTGCAGGATCAACTCAGACATGCCAGGCTCCGCTCAATAGATGAGCCACTAGCTTAGCCTGCGAAACCGCGCATGGGGGCGATGGGAACCCATCAGTCAAATCAATGAGCCGCTGGCCGCCAGGCACTCCTTGGCGCTCTTTTTCAGCTTTTTGATCAAGCGTTCCTGGCGCAGCGCCTCGCCCTTGCTCGCGCATTGCTCGGTGTACACCAGCGCCACGGCAGGGCTGGATAAAAAGAACCGCGCGCCCTTGCCGCTCTGGTGCGAGGCAAAACGGCGTACCGGGTCGTTGCTGATGCCGCAATACAGCGAACCATTGGCGGCACGCACCAGGTAGACGAACCAGGGCTTGGGTTCAGGAATATCAGTCACGGGTCAATGTCGGCAAACCAGAAGAGTGCCAATCTTATCAACGACTGGCCTGGAATGCCCTCAGCCCTTTGAGCGCCTGCGCGCGCACGGCGTTTTTCAACGCAGGTGACCAGCCCAGCAACAGCCCCTTCACACCCAACGCCTGGCGCGACCAACGCCACAGGTCGAAGTGGTCGTGGTGCTCGCAGATCTTGCCGTCGCGAAACACAAACCGCGCGCCGATATCGTTGACCACCGTATTGCCGGTGGCGCTGAACAGGTAAGTCGCCACCCAGTGCGCGCTGCCGGTGGTCTCGTCGCTGCGCACGTGGTCGAACGTCAGGGAAAAGTCCTTGGCCCGCGTGGTGAGCATGCGCCACATATCACCGGCATCACGGCCACGCAGCTCGCCAAACGCCGGGTCGCTGAACACCACATCATCGGTGTAGCAGGCGGCCATGGCTTCGGCATCCAGGCGCTGAAAGGCCGTGTAAAACTCGCTGATCAAGGCGTTATGGGCATCACTCATGGGCAGGCTCCGCGTGAGGAAAAAGAGTAGGCGCACGATAAGCCGTCAACGCCGCCAAGGCTACTGACATTCGCCGGGTAAATAGCCCGCCTCAGGGCACCATGCCACTGCTGCGCGCATAGGCGAACAAATCGACATCGGTGGAAATGCACAGCCTGCTCATCGCGGTGCTTTTCTGCTTGCTGATGGTCGAGATACTGCGGTTGACCCGCGCCGCGATCTGGCTGACGGTCATGCCACTGGCGAGCATGCGTACCACCTCGCGCTCCTTGCCGGACAACTGCGGCATACCCTGCTGGTCACCGACGCCCGCCTCCTCAAGTTGCAATCGCAGGCATTCGCTGACAAAGGTGTGCCCTTCACACACGGCCTTGATCGCCAGCGGCAGTTCCCTGGCCGATGCACTCTTGGCAACGATGGCGCGCGCGCCATGGGAGAACGAGGACCTCAGCGTGGCAACGTTGGCGAACATGGTGACCAGAATCACCGGCAAATCGGGGTGTTGTCGATGCAGCAAGCCCAACAACCCGTAGCCATCCGCCTGTTGATTACCCGGCATGGCAAAATCCGTCACCAAGACGTCGCAGGGTGTGCGCTGGACCAGCGCCAGCAATTGATCGGGTCCATCGGCCTCCCCCACGACTTTGCACTTTCCGTTGGCCTCAATGACCACTTTTTGACCAATACGTACGATGGGATGATCGTCAGCAATAATTACGCGAAGCATGGGCACCACCAGGATCGCCAATTGAGTCCGGGCAAAATAGCGCTGATGGCTTTCAGCCACAACCGCCGAAATTGGCGGTTTCCGGGCCTCAGCCAGCAATCAGTGAAACCCGACTTTAGGCCCACAGAAAAAACAGACGCCACCTACAGAATAGAACTACAAAGATGAGGGAAACTTCCTTCACTAAACCTGAGGCCATAGCTCGGCCAGGCGCAGCAGGTAACGCCGCAAGTCGGCGTATAAAAGCCCAAGTGAGCGCGAGTTCGCCGCGACGCCCTCACACGCCACCGCAGTGATCAAGTGGGCGCCGCGGTCCTCCAATTGCCCGGCCCCCAAAAAGGCAAGACCACCCACCAACCGATGCAAGTGTCGGCTCGTCGCCGTCGCATCCTGTTTAAGGAGGGCGTCGTCTAGGGCTGCCAGATCCGCCTGCGCCTCCTCCAACAAGCACCCCACCATGCGCTCTACCACTGCCGCACAGCCAAAGGTTTCTATCAGGGTCGCGCGGGCGGGCCAGGTGATGGGCACGTCTTGAGCAACCGGCTCGGGTCGCTGGGTGTCCGCCTGGGGCACCCATAACGTCAGGATTTCGCGCAGTTGTATCAAGGTCAGCGGCTTGACCAGCCAGGCATTGATGCCGGCCTCCAGGCAGCGATGAATCTGGGCAGCCTCAAGGGTCGAGGTCAGGGCAATGATCGGCACCGGCGCGGTGTGGGCCAGGCGCTCACGACGGCGTACCTCACGGGCCAGGGCATAGCCATCCATGACCGGCATCTGGCAGTCCGTGAGGATCAGGTCGAAGTGCCTGTCGGTCATCGCCGTCAAAGCGGCCTGCCCGTCGTTCACCACTTCCCTGTCGAACCCCAGCTTATGCAGCATCCCCCCCAACAGCATCCGATAGGCTGGATGATCTTCCACCACCAACACGCTCAATCCCTTGGGCCCAGAGGTCATTGGGCCGAGCGGCAGTGACGCAGACCCTGCGTTCCCACCGGGTGGGCTACCTGGCTGCATGATGACCTCGTTACGGAATGGACCGGCCAGGAATGAGCCATTACGCAGGTGCACTGTGCCGCCGCGACAACCCGAAAAAACAACTCAAATGGATTACATATTTAGTCAAATAATATTCTTTTGGATTATTTTTTAACCATGCAACAACTACGAAATATTCCCTCCTTACGCATAAATACGTCTTTATCTGACAGCCGGAGTCGCCACGAACCATTGTCGTATTTGTTGTATTTCCCCTATTGCAGGCACCCGATAAATTCCCCGGCGTCCTTCGAGGGCCCTCGTTCTCTTGGTGTTTGAGGCCTCTTGGACGGACACCCGCCTCCCAGTGAACGCGAACGTTATCGCCTGGGGAAATGCCCACGGCCTTGCACCGGAAATCATCAAAAAATGAGAAAGACCCTGACCGTAGTTGTCGCCACCTTAATGGCCGCGTCCCCTTGGCATACCTTTGCGGCAAGCAGCGTGGACCTCACCGTCACCGGACTGATCACACCCAGCGCCTGCACGCCCGGCCTGTCCGGCGGTGGCGTGGTGGACCATGGAAAAATCTCGGCCAAGGACCTGAGTGCCACCGACCAGACCCTGCTCCCCGCCAGCACGCTGCAGATGGTTGTGAACTGTGACGCGCAAACCCTGTTTGCCTTGAAGGGCATCGAAAACAGCGTCGGCAGCACGAATCCGAACGGCTTTGGCCTGGGCCTGATCAACGGCAATCAGCCGCTGGGCCATTACACCCTGGAGCTGCTGAACGCTTCGGCCGACACCGCCGCCGCCACCACGCTCAAGTCCGTCGACGACGGTAAAACCTGGGACGCCATGGGCGGCGATGTCTGGTCGACCCTGAACCTGGTCAGCTTTGGCAATCAGTCCGGCGGCAACTGGGCGCCGATCCCGATCAAAGACCTGACCGCCGACCTCAAGGTCTCGACGCTTATCGCGCCCGCCTCAGGACTGGACCTGACCAACGAAGTACCGATCGATGGCAGCGCCACCCTTGAAGTGAAGTACCTCTAAGCCCTTTTTCCTCAACCCGAGGCATCACCGAATATGGATGTTCGTACTTCGACCCTAGTGGTCACCTTGCTGATTGGCGTGACGTCGCAAACCGAGGCCGCCAGCAGCACCGACTTGGCCGTAACCGGCCTGATTATTCCGAGCGCTTGCAGCCCCAGACTGTCCGGCGGCGGCGTGATCGACCACGGCAAAGTGGCCGCCCGCGACCTCAACCCAGACACTCACACGTCCCTGCAGCGTCAGGTGATGCGCCTGAATGTGCGCTGTGACGGGCCGACACTTTTCAGCCTGAGCACCTTGGATAACCGTGAAGGCACCTCAGCCATTCAGGACCGGTTTCATGGCCTGGGGATGACGGCCAACGACGAAAAACTCGGCAGCGCCTCCCTGAGGCTTTCTACAGCGGTGGCCGACACCGAAGCCGTGCGCACCATCGTGTCTACCGATGGCGGCGCCACCTGGGTCGAAGGCACTTATTTGGGTCACACCGCGATGACCGCCGTGGCCTCGGCCACCGGCAGCCTCACCCCGATCGCCGTGCAGGAGCTGGATGCCGACGTGCGCCTCAACACCATGATCGCGCGTTCCGACAGCCTGACCCTGGTCGACGAAGTCCCTCTGGACGGTCACGTGACTGTTCAATTGCGTTACCTGTAATCCCTGATCCGTTCTCCCTACCCTGGACCCTGCTCACCATGAAACCTCTATCGCGCCTGCTCAGCTCTTGCCTGATGATCGGCTTCGCCACACCGGCACTCGCGGCCTCCACCACCGACCTGACGGTCAAGGGGCTGATTGTACCGGCGGCCTGCACCCCCAGCTTGTCCAACGCCGGCATCGTCGATCACGGCAAAATTTCGGTGGGTGACCTTAAGCCTGCCGCCAACACTTACCTGCGCCCAATCACCGTGCAACTGATGGTTGATTGCGACGCGAAAACCCTGTTGGCGTTAATGCCCACGGACAATCGCAAGGAGTCCGGAACCGGTTTTTACAACTACGGCATCGGCTTGGTCGACGGTAAAAAGCTGGGCGGCTATTCGCTGGTCTACGACAAGGTCCTCGCCGATGGCGTCACGCCGCGCATGCTGATGTCCTGGGACAATGGCACAACCTGGCAAAGCGCCGACGACAGCGATATGTGGGACTTTTTCCTGTCGGTCGGCGACGCGGCAGGACCACGCATCCCCGTCCCGGTACAAAACCTGAGCATGGACTTAGCGGTCCACACCAACATCAACCCGGCGCAGAACCTGCCCGTGGCTCAAGAGATGAACATCGACGGCAGCGCCACCATCACCGTGCACTACCTCTGAGCCCGAGCCCGCAAGTGTTTCACCCAACCCCCTGTATCCCTGGAGCCCCACTGAAATGAACCTGTCCCCCCGCGTCCTCGCTACTGTTCTGCTGGCTATCGCCAGCCCATGGGCAGCTGCCGCGTCTACCGTCGACCTGACCGTCAAGGGGCTGATCGTGCCCTCGGCCTGCACCCCCACGCTGTCCAACGCCGGCACCATCGACCACGGCAAGATCGCTTTCAAGGACCTCAACCCGACCACCCCGACCAACCTGAAGGCACAAACCATCGACCTGGCCGTGGCATGCGACGCCCAGACCCTGATGGCTCTGCAAACCACTGACAACCGTGCCGACTCAGGCATCCACGGCGGCTACGGCATTGGCCTGGTCAACGGCAGCCAGAAACTGGGTTACTTCAACCTGACCATCGCCAAGGCCGTAGCCGATACCGTCCCCGCTGACTTCGTCTACTCCCTGGATGGCGACCGTTGGTTCTGGCAAGACATCAACGATGCATGGGTTGCCAATTACATGATCGCTCCCAGCCTGACCACCTTTGCCGCCCCCATCCCGGTGCAAAACCTGTCCGCGATGCTGACCGTCTACACCATCATCAATCGCAGTGACGCCCTGCCCGGCGGCACGGAAATCCCGATCGACGGCTCCGCCACACTGACCGTGCGCTACCTGTAACCCCTCGACCGCCCAGCCCGAATCACGCCAGGTAACTGATCGTCATGAATATGCTTCTCCGCTCGCTGGTACTCGCGTTTTTGCTCGTGGGTGTGCCGTTGACCTTTGCCGCCTCGGGCGTCGATCTGCAGGTTGAAGGCCTGATTACCCCCAACGCCTGTCTGGTGTCGCTGTCGGACGATGGCATGGTGGACCACGGCAAGATTCCGGCACGCCGACTCAACCTCGATGAGTTCACCGTGTTGCCGAGTTTCCCCATGGCGCTGGGCGTGAGTTGCAACGCAGCGGTGCTGTTCGCCCTCGTGGGCGTCGACAATCAAGCCGACTCGTCCCTGGCACCTGATTTTTTCTACGGGCTGGGCATGAACCACCAGGCACCCACCGAGCGGCTGGGCTCGGTGGCCCTGTCGCTGCGCGGCCCTGTGGCCGACGCACAACCGATGCAAACCTTGACCTCATCCGACCAAGGCGCTACCTGGCACGTGGAGCCCAACGCCTACCCGAACAGATTCATGGCCTTCGCCGTACCGGGCAGCCTGATACCCGTGCCCCTCAGGAACCTGGTGGTCAATCTGCGAGTGGACACCTCGATCAGTCCGGCCAACAACCTGACATTGAAGGAAGAAGTGCCCCTGGACGGCTTGATCACCCTGGAGTTGCGTTACCTGTAATCCGTGCTACTGACTATTTGGAGAACGTCTGCATGACCCCTTTATTCACTACTCTGCGTCGCTTAAGCGCCGCAGGTTGCACGCTGCTGGCCTGTTTCCAGACGCTGCCGGCTGCCGCTGACGGCATGGTGCCGGACACCTCGGTGGTGATCGTGCACGAGGAGGCCGGTGAAACCTCGGTAGCCGTCACCAACACCGACCCCGACCTGGCCCTGCTGCACGTCACCCTCGAGGACATTCCCCAGGACATTGAACCCTTGCTGTTCGTGACCCCGCCCCTGACCAGGGTGGAGCCCGGCAAGAGTCAACTGGTGCGGTTTATCCTGCAAACCAAACAACCGTTGACCACCCAACGCCTGAAACGGGTGGTGTTTGAAGGCATACCTGCCAACCGTAAACCCGCCAAGGCCGGGCATGCACGTGTAGGTGTCACGGTGCGCCAGAATTTGCCGGTGATCCTGCACCCCAAAGGCCTGGCCACCAACCGCACACCCTGGACCGACCTGAAATGGTCGCTGCAAGGTGAGCAACTGTGGGTGCACAACGACACACCCTACGTCGTGCGCCTGGCTCAGGAGCTGCAACTGTTGCCCGGCGACAACAGGGCACTGCTGCCGCGAGCCTATGTGCTGCCTGGGGAAAACATTCCGATCCAGGCAAACGCCGCGGGCGCCACCACCGTACGGTTTCAACCCGCCACCGTGTACGGCTTCGCGGTCAGCGCCTATGACGCGCCCCTGACACCTGCCCGGCCTTAGCCTCCTCAAGCACTAACCTGGGCCACCAGCGCCCACACCCGAGTGAGTTCTGTGAACACAGTCATGATTTGCCATGACGGCGAAGCCTTGCCCGTCATTCGGCCGCGCGCCCTGCGCCGTGGCCTGATCCACCCGGCAACCCGGTCCGTCATCCCGCTGGCCGGCGTCCTGTGGCTGGCAGAGGCCGTGGCCCAGCCAGCGGCAGCTACCTTCGACGCCACCACACTGCAACAACGAGGTATCGACCCGGGACTGGCCATGCTGTTGGTCCAGGCCCCGCGTTTCGGCGGCGGCAGTCATCCCGTCACGTTAAGTGTCAACGGCCGCCCGAAAGGACGGGTAAACGCCCACTTCACCGCGGACGGCGAACTGTGCTTCGACCAGTCGCTGCTGGATAAAGCCAACCTGCTCGGCACAGTGCCCGACAGCGACGAAACACTGCGCTGCCATGATTTCATGACGCGCTGGCCCACCACCCAGATCGAACAGGACACCGCCAACCTCGGCCTCTCGCTGATCGTACCCACCGATGCCTTGCGCCCCGTGGTGCGGGATTTTTCAGGCTATGAAACCGGTGGCTTCGCCGGCTTGATCAACTACGACCTGACCGGGCTGTACAGTCACTACGGCGATCAAACCAGTCGCTACGGCTCGGCCAATACCGAAGTCGGCTTCAACGCCGGTGACTGGATCGTGCGCAGCCGCCAAGTACAAACCTGGCAGGACGACGACTCGCGCACCACCCACCTGGAGGCCTACGCCCAGCGCACCTTTGCCCAGCAGCAACTGGTCCTGCAAGCCGGCCAGATCAACCTCTACAACCCGGTGCTGGCGGGCGCGCAGATCACTGGCGTGCAGGTACTCACCGAGCAGGCCCTGCAAGAAGAAAACCAGGGCTCGACCATTGACGGCATCGCCTACAGCCAGGCCCAGGTGGAGGTGCGGCAGAACGGTGCGCTGATCCACTCCACGGTGGTGCCGGCCGGGCCGTTTTCCCTCAGTGATGTCAGGCGCCTGGACAGCCGTTCGGACGTCGAAGTCACCGTCAAGGAGATAGACGGCAGCGAGCGCCGTTTCACTGTGCCGGCGGCCATGCTCGGCGTGGGCCTGCCCGCGCCCGGGTATTCCGTAGCGGCGGGCCGGGTGCGCGATATCAGCCACGACCAAAGCGCCGAGCCCTGGGTGGTCAGCGCCGGCTGGAGCGGCGGCGTGCTGCCGGGCGTGAACCTGGCCGGTGGCAGCTTGCTCGCCGACAGCTATCAGGCCGCCGGCATCAGCCTGGGTACCCAACTGTGGACCAACACCGACGTGCAGGCCTCATTGACCGCTACCGACGCGCGCCGCCACACACAACGACGAGGCATACAAACCGATCTATTGCTGTCGCAACAGCTGAACGATCGCTGGTCGTTCTACCTCGGCACATCCCAGCGCACCGAGGGCTATCGCGAGTTACAAGAAAGCATCGCCGAGCGCTACGCCGACGAGCGCAATCAGCGTTATCGCGACCAGCAAAGCGCCGGCGTGGCCTGGTCCCACCCCTGGATGGGCGCCTTCAGCACCGGCTACTCGCGCTCGACCTTGTTCGACGGACGCAACAGCAGCCGTGCGCTGGCCACCTGGGGCACGCGGGTCGGCAATGTCTCGGTGTCGGCCAGCGCCGAATGGCAAGTCAGCGGCAGCCAGGGTCGCGACGACAGCCTCTACCTGAACCTGAGTATTCCCCTGGGCGAAAACCGTCGCGCCCGCACCTGGCTGCGCAACTCCGGTGGCGAACACCGCATCGGTGTCGGGCTCAACGAGCAGCTCAATGATCAACTGAGCTACCGCGCCGGCGTCGAGCGCGACTCCCGTGACCGGCAACTGCAATCGAGCCTCGGGGTTTCGGCGCTGCCGCGCTATACCCAGCTGGACCTGAACTACAGCCGCGATGACGCCGAGCGCGACAGCTATCAAGGCAGCGCCCGCGGTGCGGTAGTGATGCATGGCGACGGTGTGACATTGTCACCGTACCCGGTGCGCGACACGTTTGCCGTGCTGTCGGTGGCGGACATTTCCGGGATCAAGGTCAACACCCCCAGCGGCCCGGTGTGGACCGACTGGCAAGGCCAGGCCGTCGTGCCGCAGGTGTCGGCCTATAGCCGCACCGCCGTGGAAGTTGAAACCCGCACCCTGCCGCGCAATGCCGACATCAACAACGGTCTGGCACAGATCACGGCCGGACGCGGTGCCGTCGACCGCGTCGACTTCGGCGTCAGCCTGACACGCCGCGCCCTGCTCTGCGTCACCACCGTGGACGGCAAACCACTGCCCAGGGGCGCCTCCGTCAGCAGTGCCGACGGTGAGTTCATCACCCTGGTCCAGGACGGTGGCCAGGTATTCCTGACCAACGCGCTGGAGCAACCGTCACTGTGGGTCAAGGCGCCAGGGCAGCCACCGTGCGAAGTGCACTACCAATTGCAGGCCAAGCCTGACACCCAGTCGTACTACGAAACCGCTGCGGCCCAGTGCCGTACCCCTTGAGGAGCAATGCCTGTGATTTCCCGTTTGTGTCGCCCGCTGGCCGGGCTTGTATGGCTGGCCGGGGTAGCCCTCGGCACGCCGGCGCTGGGCGATGAATGCCGGTTGAGCCTGAGCCAGTCGTCCGTGGATTTCGGCCAGTTCAATCGAAGCGTGCAAAGCACCCCGGCAACGCAATACCCGGTGGGGGAGCAACACCTGAGCCTGACCCTCGCCTGCGATCACGTCACGGACATGAGCCTGTTCTACAACGCCGTGAGCAACGGGGCGGAACGCTTTCGTTTTGCCGAGCACGGCGAATATGCCTTGCGACTGCGCAACGGCGTGTTGGACGGGCAAGCGGTGGAGCTGGGCGTGATCGCCGGTCAGGGCCAGCCGCCCGGCGAAATCGCCGCACAGTTGGCTTGGCGCCCTACCGTGGGTGTGGTGCCGGTGCGCGCAGGTGCGCCGGTGCAGGGTAAGACCTTCTCCGTGCAACTGGACATCAGTGCCTGGGCCGAGGAACCGGCACTGCGGGTCCGCGAGGCGCTCGTCTGGGAAACCTCCGGGGTGTTCGAAGCGTCGGCCGGGGCCGCCAGCCGCGAATTGCAATTGCGCGCCACCTTCGCCCCGACCGCCTGTGAACTGAGCCTGTCAGGCGGGGGGATGGTGGACTTTGGCCGGATTTCACGCAACGACTTGAACAGCGGGCAATCGACGCGCCTGCCGTCCAAGTCACTGATGCTGAACCTGGGTTGCGATGCCCCGACGCGGTTCGCCTTGCGCATGCAAGACAATCGCGACGGCAGCGCCACGGTCAACAGCGAGATTTACTACGGCCTGGGCCTGGACCAGAGCGCCAACCGCATCGGCCTGTACTCATTGGTCTTCGACCCCACCGACGCCTCAGCCGACAGTTTCCCGCGCCTGTATCGCACCGACTCCACCACCGCTGGCGTGGCCTGGAGCCTCAGCAACGCCAGCCCCTTGCCGGTAGGTGCCAACAGTTACCTGGGTTTCAGCCCGATCGGCGGCAGCCAGGCGGGCCCGGTCGCCATTCAACACCTGTCGAGTCGGGTGACCGTGGAGGCGGTCATCGCCCCGACCAACACCCTGGACCTGAGCACCGATGTAGTGCTCGACGGTTCGGCCACCTTGGAAATCATCTATCTCTAGAGACTCACCGATGAACAGAACAGTGTTAACCCCTTTGATCGCATTGGCATGGCTGGGCAGTCTTCTGCCGGCCCAGGCTGCGTCCACCACGGACTTGAGTGTCTACAGTCTGATCACCCCCAGCGCCTGTGAACCCAGCCTGTCCAATGGCGGCATGCATGACTTGGGAAAAATCGCCGCGCGGGACCTGAATGCCGACCAGACCACACCGTTACCCACCTACAGCCTACAAATGGCGATCACCTGTGAGGCGTTGACCCTGCTGGCCCTGGAGCCTCGGGATAATCGCCTGGGCTCCAACTACGATAGTGATAAACCGTTTAAATTCGGCCTGGGGCTGGTCAACGACCAGCAGAAACTCGGTTACATGGTATTGCGCCTCCAAGCGCTGGTTGCCGATGGCATCGCCCTGCGGCCGATCGGCCAGACTGATCCCTTTACCTGGGCTCCGAGCGCCCTCCTGTCGCCCGACTTCCTCACGTCATTCGCCGCTATCGGCACCTTGGTCCCAACGCCGGTACAGGTGCTCAATGCAGAGCTGAATATCGCGCCGACCATCGCTCCGACAAACACGCTGTCCCTGGAAAATGAAGTGCCCATCGACGGTTCCGTGACCCTGTCCATGAAGTACCTGTAAGGCGGGTGACACCGCCGAAATCATCTCATTGTGTAGGAGCATCATAGTGAACGCGATTCTGATCCCCCTGAGCGCCCTGGCCGTGCTCTGCACCAGCCTCACCGCACAGGCCGCCTCCATCATCGACCTGAGCGTGAGTGGCTTGATCACGCCCACGGCCTGCACGCCGGTGTTTGTCGGCGGTGGGCTGGTGGACTTCGGCAAGATCTCACGTAATGACCTCAACCTGACGAAAGGCACACGCCTGCCGCTGCGGTACCTGAGCCTGACCGTCGGTTGCAACAACGCGACACGCTACGCGTTGCGCATGCGTGACAACCGCGACGGCACTGCCCACGTAAACAGCGAGATTTTCTATGGGCTGGGGCTGGATAGAAGCGGCAACAAGCTTGGGGTGTATTCATTGAGCTTCGACCCCAAACAGACCGCCGCCGATGGTTTGCCGGTGGTCTACGGGACCGAGTCCACCACCGGCGGCTTGGCCTGGCGCACCTCCAACAGCAATCCCATCGATATCGGTTCCAGGAGCTACCTGGGATTTACCGACCTGGAGGGCAGCACGGCCGGGCCTTCATCGATGCAGAATCTGAGCACCACGGTCAAACTGGAAGCCACCCTCAACGCCCGGCAAAATCTTGACCTCAGCGAGGAGACACCCCTGGATGGTTCGGCGACGCTGGAAGTGGTGTACCTGTGATGCACCTCTTCCACGCCAGGCTTCAAACGCTTTCGCTGCTGACGGCGACGTACCGCGCTCGCCCCGCTCCCAGACCCGCAATAATCGCCCCCAGGCCGAGCACCGCAAAGATCCAGCCCACTGCGTTCCAGCCACCGGTCCAGTCATGGACCAGCCCGACTGCAAACGGCCCAAGGGACGCCAGTGTGTAGCCAAAGCCCTGGGCCATGCTCGACAGGTTGGCGGCCACATGAGCGTCGCGCGAACGCAGCACGATCAAGGTCAGCGCCAGGCTGAAGGTGCCGCCCTGACCCAGGCCGAGCAAAATCGCCCAGCCCCACAAGCCGTCGAGGGGTGCGTACAGGCAACCGAACAGCCCGCCGAGGGTCAGCAGCATGACCACCACAATTGCCAGGCGCTGGTCCTTGCCTCGGGTGGCCAGCCACGGTGCGGCCAGGGAGCTGAACAATTGCACGATGATGGAGCCCGATAGCGCCAACCCGGCTTCAGTGGCACTCAAGCCGCGGCCGATCAGGATCGACGGCAACCAGCCAAACACGATGTACGACAAGGATGATTGCAGGCCCATGTACAAGGTCACCTGCCAGGCCAGCGGGTCACGCAGCAACCCCTTCACGCGGTAAGCGACGTGATGGGCACCGTGCTTTTGCCCGACTTGCGGCAACCAGAACAGCATCGCCACCAGGGCCGGCAGCGCCCAAAAGCCAAGGCCGATGTTCCAGCTGTCGCCGAAGGCCTTGCTCAGCGGCACCGTGGCACCGGCGGCCAACGCAGCGCCCAGGCACAACGCCATGGTGTAGACGCCCATCATGGCGCCCGCCTTCTTGGGGAAATCGCGCTTGACGATACCCGGCAGCAACACGCCGATGACGCCGATGCTTGCACCGGCGAGCAGGCTGCCGGCAAACAGCCCGACTTCACCGACCGAACTGCGCAGGATGATCCCGGCAGCCAACGTCAACAAGATCCCCAGCACCACGCGCTCAGCGCCAAAGCGCCGGGCCAGGACGGGCGCCAGCGGCGCGAACAAGCCCAGGCACAGCACCGGCAAGGTCGTCAGCAAGCCGGCTTTGGCCGCTGACAACCCCAGGCTCTGTGAGACATCAGCCAGCAGCGGCGCCAGGCTCGACAGCGCCGGGCGCAGGTTCAGCGCCACCAGGATCAGGCCGAGCAGCAACAACCATGGGCGGCGCACCAACGGCTGGCTGTGCTGGACAACCTCATCGTCCGCTTCGGCGTCGATCAAGAGTTCGTCGAGTTCAGGTGTGCGCTTGGCTTCAAGGTTCATTGATCAACTGCCGGCAGAGGGATTTGGCGCGTTCCGGGTCTTGGTTTTCCACGGCGTCGAGCAGGGCAATGTGCAGGTCGAATACGGCCTGGCGACGCGGTGAAATGTTCAGAGTCTGGCGCAACTGGGCAGCGACGATGCGGGAGAAATACTGGTACAGCTCGCTCAACGCGGGGTTGTGCGCCGCGTCTACCAAGTGTTTGTGAAACACCAGGTCAGCACTGATGTAGGCCTCCAGATGACCGTGATAAAGCTCGCCGCTGGTCTCGAGCGCCTCGCGCAACGCATTGAGGTCATCCTCGGTACGGCGCAACGCCGCAAGCCCGACGGCCTCTACTTCGAGAATCTGCCGCGTCTCCTGCGCTTGCTCCAGGGTGCAGTGGGATAACGCGCGCATGGCGCCCAGCGGGTCGGTCATGGAACGCAAATAACTGCCGTCGCCCTGGCGGATCTCGATCAAGCCGGAAAACGCCAACACGCGCATGGCCTCGCGCACGGTGTTGCGGCTGATACCCAACTCAGCGGACAGCTCCGGCTCGGTGGGCAGGCGTTCACCGATGGCCCATCGGCCTTCAGTGATGCGCAGGCGTAACTGCTCAAGGGCCTGGTCGACCAGGGAGCGTTTGATCAGCGGGGCGATGTCTGTCATGGGTTCAGCGCTTTCGTCCAATCATAGGATGAATTTTCCTACAGGCTATTCGGAGTTGCCTACAAAGGCAACGCACTAGGGTTCTTGGGTGGGTAAAGGAGCAGTATTTTCGATTGGTAAAATTACCCTTTGAGGGTAATTATGGACTCAGGTGTCTTATGGAAAAGTACACACCTCATTACGATTTGGCGGTGATAAAGGCGGATGTGAGGCGGCTTGGCAGCAGGGCGTTCACGAGGACAGCAAAGGAGTCCGGCGAGAAACTCGGCTTTAGTATCGAGGGAATGCAGATCGTGATTTACGAGTTACAAAACAGGATGTTGTACAAGTCGATGACTGCCTACGGCAATCATCGAATGTGGCAGGACGTGTACCACACGCAAGTGAAAGATCGGGAGATTTACATCAAGGTCACTTACTCCTTAGACGGTGCCCCTCCGGTGATCTCCTTCAAGGAGAAAAACGTATGAAGGTAAAAGATTGCTACATTTGTGGCGCTCCCAGAGGATTGACCTATTTCGAGGGCCGCAGCGAAACCATCAGCATTAAAGGTATGGACCGCCGGGTCGACGAACTTTCAGGGTGGGAGTGCAAAGTATGCGGTGATGGTTTCTGGGACCCAGACAACGACAGTACCGACCGCTACGATGCAGCAAAAGATGCACTGACACTCGCCGCCCGAAAAATGATCGGCACCGAAATGAAACGTACCCGTCGCAAACTGCACCTTACCCAAAAGGAAGCCGTGGAATTACTGTCCGGTGGCGGCCACAACGCATTCTCTCGCTACGAACGTGGCGAGTTGCTTGCCCCTAAACCGTTGGTGCTGCTGATGCGGCTTTTGGATCGTCACCCACATTTGCTTGCGGATGCGAAAATCCTGGCAGAAGGCGCTGATTTGCGTGGCGCCTTCACCTACACCGTGAACGACGAAGCACAAGCACTCAAGGTGTCCTAACCCCAAAAAATAAACCCGGCACCAGGCCTAATGCCAGTCAGTTAAGAAGCAGCATGAGCGAAAAGTAACCCGTGGCGAGGGAGCTTGCTCCCGCTGGGTCGCGAAGCGGCCCCAAAAATGGGACTGCTGCGCAGTCCAGCGGGAGCAAGCTCCCTCGCCACAGGTACGGTGCTCACCCTTAACTGACTGGCATTAGGCACCAGGCCGGGTTTATCGTTTCAAGCATCGATCAATGCAAAATCTGGCTCAAGAACAACTTGGTCCGGTCATTCTGCGGGTTGTCGAAGAAGTCATTCGGTGCCGCCTGTTCCACGATCTCGCCCTTGTCCATGAAGATCACGCGGTTGGCCACGGTGCGGGCAAAGCCCATTTCGTGGGTCACGCACAACATGGTCATGCCGTCTTCGGCCAGGCCGATCATGGTGTCCAATACCTCTTTGACCATTTCCGGGTCGAGTGCCGAGGTCGGCTCGTCGAACAGCATGATTTTCGGCTTCATGCACAAGGCGCGGGCAATCGCCACACGCTGCTGCTGGCCACCGGACAGTTGCCCCGGAAACTTGTGGGCCTGCTCCGGGATGCGCACGCGCTCCAGGTAATGCATGGCAATTTCTTCGGCCTTGCGCTTGGGCATCTTGCGCACCCACATCGGCGCCAGCGTGCAGTTCTGCAGGATGGTCAGGTGTGGGAACAGGTTGAAGTGCTGGAACACCATGCCGACTTCACGGCGGATCGCTTCGATCTGCTTGAGGTCGTTGGTCAGTTCCACACCATCGACCACGATGCGGCCCTGCTGGTGCTCTTCCAGACGGTTGAGGCAGCGGATGGTGGTGGATTTGCCCGAACCCGACGGGCCACACAGCACGATACGCTCGCCCTGCTTGACGTTGAGGTTGATGTCTTTCAACACGTGGAACTGGCCGTACCACTTGTTGACGCCCTGCATCTGGATAATGCCTTCAGGGCTCACAGGCTGTTTGATCGCTTCGCTCATAACAACAACTCCTAACGCTTGTGGCCTGTGTCGAGCTTGTGTTCCAAATGAATGGAATAGCGCGACATACCAAAACAGAAAATCCAGAACACCAAGGCGGCGAACACGTAGCCTTCAGTGGCCATGCCCAACCATTTCGGGTCGGCGGCGGCTTGCTTGACGCTGTTGAGCAGGTCGAACAGGCCGATGATGATCACCAGGCTCGTGTCCTTGAACAGCGCGATAAACGTGTTGACGATGCCGGGAATGACCATCTTCAGGGCCTGCGGCAGAATCACCAGGCCCATGCTGCGCCAGTAACCCAAGCCCATTGCTGCGGCCGCTTCGTACTGCCCTTTGGGAATCGCCTGCAAGCCCCCGCGTACCACCTCGGCCACGTAGGCCGACTGGAACAGGATCACGCCAATCAGTGCGCGCAGCAGCTTGTCGATGCCCATGCCTTCCGGCAGGAACAGCGGCAGCATCACCGACGACATGAACAACACGGTGATCAACGGCACGCCGCGCCAGAATTCGATGAAGGTCACGCAGACCACACGAATCGCCGGCATATTCGAGCGCCGCCCCAACGCCAGCATAATGCCCAGTGGCAAGGCGCCGGCGATGCCAACGGTGGCGATCACCAGGGTCAGCATCAGGCCGCCCCATTGGCTGGTCGCCACGTTGGCCAGGCCGAAGATCCCACCGTGCAGCAGGAAGAAGGCGATGATCGGGTACAGCACCAAAAAGCTCAGCCCGTAGATCGCCTTGCGTTGAAAGCGCGAGACGAACAACGGCGCCACGCCGACGATGGCCAGCCACACGGTCAGGTCTACGCGCCAGCGCAGGTCGCCGGGGTAGTAGCCGTACATGAACTGCCCGAAGCGCTGTTGGATAAACACCCAGCAGGCGCCCTCCTTCGTGCAATCGGCGCGCGTGGTGCCGACCCAGTTGGCGTCGATGATCGCCCAGCTCAGGATCGGCGGCACCACCAGGTAGATCAGGTAGAACGCCAGTAATGTCAGCAGCGTGTTGAGCCAGCTGGAGAACAGGTTGGCGCGCATCCATGCCATCGGCCCGAACACTTTGTTCGGCGGCGGCATATCAGGTTTGAAAGTATGCGTACTCATGGGCGTTTCCTCACCGCTCGATCAGCGCAATGCGCTTGTTGTACCAGTTCATCAGCAGGGAAATGCTGATGCTGATCGCCAGGTACACGCTCATGGTGATGGCAATGACTTCGATGGCCTGGCCGGTCTGGTTGAGTACCGTGCCGGCAAACAGCGAAACCATCTCCGGGTAACCGATACCGGCCGCCAGCGAGGAGTTCTTCGCCAGGTTCAGGTATTGGCTGGTCAGCGGCGGAATGATCACCCGCAGAGCCTGCGGGATGATGACCTTGCGCAGCGTCGGCCCAGGGCGCAGGCCCAGGGAGCGCGCGGCTTCGGTCTGGCCGTGGCTGACGGACTTGATGCCCGACCGCACGATCTCGGCAATAAATGCTGCCGTGTAGACAGTCAGCGCCAGGGTCAGTGCCAGCAGTTCCGGGATGAGTACCCAGCCGCCGACAAAGTTGAAACCTTGCAGCTTGGGCATTTCCCAGTGCAGCGGTGCACCGAAGATCAAGGCGCACAGCGCCGGGATCAGGATGAACAGCGCCAGGCCCGCCCAGAATTTGTGGAAGGGTACGCCGGTTGCTTCGAAGCGTTTGTTGGCCCAACGCGCCATCAGCACGATTGCCACGATGGCGACGACGATGCTGGCCACAAACGGCCAGAAACCGTCAGCGGCAAGCGCTGCCGGCATGTTCAGGCCACGGCTGCTGACAAAGAAGGTATCGCCGAAGTTGTGGCTGTTACGCGGCCCCGGCATGGTCAGGAACACCGCGAAGTACCAGAACAGGATTTGCAGCAGCGGCGGAATGTTGCGGAAGACCTCCACATACACCGTCGCCAGTTTGTTGATCATCCAGTTCGGCGACAGCCGCGCCACGCCGATCACGAACCCGAGCAGTGTCGCCAGGATCACGCCGATAAAGGTCACCAGCAAGGTGTTGAGCAAACCGATCACAAACACCCGGGCATAACTGTCCGATTCGGTGTAGTCGATCAGGTGCTGCGCGATACCGAAGCCGGCACTGCGCTCAAGGAAGTCGAAACCCGAGGTAATGCCTCGGTGTTGCAGGTTGGTCTGGGTGTTATTGAAGAGGTACCAGCCCAGCGAGACCACCGCCACAATCGTGATGATCTGGAAGAGCCACGCACGCACTTTGGGATCGCTGAAGCTGAGCTTCTGCTTTGGTGCGCCGATTTGATTTTGCATGAAGTGCCCCGGAAATAATGGAACAGAACATCACCCGGCGGTTGGCCCACCGGGTGACAGAACCATCAGCGATCAGCGCACAGGTGGTGCGTATTGAATGCCGCCGTTGTTCCACAGCGCGTTCAGGCCACGGTCGATTTCCAGCGGGGTGCTCTTGCCCAGGTTGCGCTCGAACACTTCACCGTAGTTACCGACTTGCTTGACGATCTGTACGACCCAATCTTTCTTCACTTTCAGGTCTTTGCCGTATTCACCGTCAGCACCGAGCAGACGTGCAACGTCCGGGTTCTTGGTGGATTTGGCTTCAGCCTCAACGTTTTTCGAGGTGATACCGGCCTCTTCAGCGTTGAGCATGGCGTAGCCAACCCAGCGCACGATGGCCAGCCACTCGTCGTCGCCGTTACGCACGACCGGGCCCAGAGGTTCCTTGGAAATGGTTTCCGGCAGAACCACGTAGTCTTTCGGCGCGGCCAGCTTGCTGCGCTGGGCGAACAATTGGGACTTGTCGGAAGTCAGTACGTCGCAACGACCGGATTCCAGCGACTTGGCGCTTTCATCGGAGGTGTCGAAGGTGATCGGGGTGTACTTCAGGTTGTTGCCACGGAAGTAGTCGGAAACGTTCAGCTCAGTGGTGGTACCGGCCTGGATGCAGATGGTTGCACCGTCCAGTTCCTTGGCACTTTTCACGCCCAGCTTGTTGTTTACCAGAAAGCCAATGCCGTCGTAGTAAGTGATGAAGCCTGGGAATTTCAGGCCCATGCCGGCATCGCGGGAGCTGGTCATGGTGGTGTTACGGGACAGAATGTCGACTTCGCCGGATTGAAGCGCGGTGAAACGCTCCTTGGCGTTCAACTGGCTGAATTTGACCTTGGTCGCGTCGCCGAAAACGGCAGCCGCCACAGCGCGGCAAACATCAGCGTCGATCCCCAGGATCTTGCCGCTGGCATCCGGTACCGAGAAACCCGGCAGGCCGTCACTCACGCCACATTGCACAAAGCCTTTCTTCTGCACGGCGTCCAGCGTGGCGCCAGCTTGGGCGAAACCACTGACACCCAGTACAGCCGCCGCGGAAACGATGGCCAGGGTGGATTTCAATACCTTCATTCAAACCTCCAGTTGCTCTTGTTGTGTCGGAGCTCGAACCTCAGCGCACCCTTATGAGGCGATATCGACCCGTGTTGGCTTTTTTGGGGTCAAGCGGCATGAGGTTGTTGCGATCAATCCAGTTGCTATCCCACAAGCGGCAGTCACTGATAGTGTTACCGTCCTGAGATAGCGCTGACATCGTTCAACACATAGCAAGGCCCGTACCAGAGTGCCGGCTGAGTCGATTCAGCCCACGGTCAATAGAAAAAGATTCAACCGTGCGACATCTTCTTAACAGATCAACCCATCGCGCACCGTTCCGACGCACCCAATCGGAGCGCACGCACATTAATGGAGCAGACATGACCGAACCCTTGATTCTTCAGCCCGCCAAGCCCGCAGACGCCTGCGTAATCTGGTTGCATGGCCTGGGTGCCGATCGCTACGACTTCCTGCCGGTGGCCGAAGCGTTGCAGGAAAGCTTGCTGACCACCCGCTTCGTTTTGCCCCAGGCACCGACCCGCCCGGTGACAATCAATGGCGGCTACGAGATGCCCAGTTGGTACGACATCAAGGCCATGAGCCCGGCGCGGTCGATCAGCCTGGAAGAGCTGGAAGTGTCGGCCAAAATGGTCACGGATTTGATCGAGGCACAGAAGAGAACCGGAAT
Organism: Pseudomonas sp. QC2; assembly: GCF_002859085.1. Lineage (NCBI taxonomy): Bacteria > Pseudomonadati > Pseudomonadota > Gammaproteobacteria > Pseudomonadales > Pseudomonadaceae > Pseudomonas > Pseudomonas sp. QC2. The sequence goes on along the minus strand of NZ_PKKS01000023.1, from coordinate 338,379 downwards.
AGACGCTTCGCGGATTTTTCTCGCAGGCTTTTCCCAAGGCGGTGCGGTGGTATTCCACACGGCGTTTCTTAATTGGGAAGGCCCCCTGGGTGGCGTCATTGCCCTCTCCACCTACGCGCCCACCTTCGATAATGAGCTGGAGTTATCTGCCAGCCAGCAGCGCATTCCAACGCTGTGTCTGCACGGCCAGTACGATGAAGTGGTACAGAACGCCATGGGTCGCACGGCGTATGAGCACCTGAAGATCCGTGGTGTCACCGTGACATGGCAGGAATACCCAATGGGCCACGAAGTGTTACCCCAGGAGATACACGATATCGGCGCCTGGCTGACCGCGCGCCTGGGCTGAAACCCGGCGTTTATGTAGCCGTATGACAGACGCACTACGCCGCGCCCGATTCTTGCATTACACTGGCCGGCGTACATTCCTTAACCAATTAATGAGATCACCGTGCTCAAAGCACTTAAGAAGATGTTCGGCAAAAGCGAGGCTGAGCCGCTCGCGCCTGATTCCAGTGCTCCAACCCCCACGCCCGGCAGCCGCAATGACGGTCAGCAGCCAGGTCGGACCGCACCTGTCACCCCGCCGAAGAAGCCGACCGTGAAGCCGCCTGAACAGGCAGAGCCGGTTGAGGCCGCTCCCGCGCCAGTCGCGCCCAAGCCACGCCGTGAACGTGCACCAAAACCGGCCGTGATCCCATGGAAACTCGAAGACTTCGTCGTCGAGCCCCAGGAAGGCAAGACCCGCTTCCACGACTTCAAACTGGCCCCGGAACTGATGCACGCCATCCAAGACCTGGGTTTCCCGTACTGCACGCCGATCCAGGCGCAGGTGCTGGGCTTTACCCTCGCCGGCAAAGACGCCATCGGTCGCGCCCAGACCGGTACCGGCAAGACCGCCGCCTTCCTGATCTCGATCATCACCCAGCTGCTGCAGACGCCACCGCCGAAAGAACGCTACATGGGTGAGCCGCGCGCACTGATCATCGCCCCGACCCGCGAGCTGGTGGTGCAGATCGCCAAGGACGCCGCCGACCTCACCAAGTACACCGGCCTCAACGTCATGACGTTCGTCGGCGGCATGGACTTCGACAAGCAGCTCAAGCACCTTGAAGCCCGTCACTGCGACATTCTGGTGGCCACGCCGGGCCGCCTGCTGGACTTCAACCAGCGCGGCGACGTGCACTTGGATATGGTCGAAGTGATGGTGCTGGACGAAGCCGATCGCATGCTCGACATGGGCTTTATCCCGCAAGTGCGCCAGATCATTCGCCAGACCCCACCGAAGGCCGAGCGCCAGACCCTGCTGTTCTCCGCGACCTTCACCGAAGACGTGATGAACCTCGCCAAGCAGTGGACCACCGACCCGTCCATCGTCGAGATCGAAGCGCTCAACGTCGCCAGCGAGAACGTCGAGCAACATATCTACGCCGTGGCCGGTGCCGACAAGTACAAGCTGCTCTACAACCTGGTCAACGACAACGGTTGGGAGCGCGTGATGGTGTTCGCCAACCGCAAGGACGAAGTGCGGCGTATCGAGGAGCGCCTGGTGCGTGATGGTGTGAACGCCGCGCAGCTGTCCGGCGATGTGCCGCAACACAAGCGCATCAAGACCCTGGAAGGTTTCCGCGAAGGCAAGATTCGTGTGCTGGTGGCCACCGACGTAGCGGGTCGCGGCATTCACATCGACGGCATCAGCCACGTGATCAACTTCACCCTGCCGGAAGTGCCGGACGACTACGTGCACCGCATTGGCCGTACAGGGCGGGCCGGGGCGGCGGGTGTGTCGATCAGCTTTGCCGGGGAGGATGACTCGTATCAGTTGCCGTCAATCGAGACGCTGCTGGGTCGCAAGATCAGCTGCGAAACTCCTCCGACACATTTATTGCGGGCCGTAGAGCGCAAACGCCCGTAAGCTGAAATGCGATAAAAAATGTGGGAGGGGGCTTGCCCCCGATAGCAGTGTACCAGTCAACAGAGATGTTGAATGTGCCACAGTTATCGGGGGCAAGCCCCCTCCCACATTTGATTTCAGCTGATGTTGAGATAGGTGTTCGGCTGGTTATTTCCAGCGATCCGCCGCTGCGTGATCGCTGTGGCGCCCCTCTACCCAGCGCGCGCCCTCAGGTGTGTTTTCCTTCTTCCAGAACGGCGCCCGAGTCTTCAGGTAGTCCATCACAAACGCACAGGCATCAAACGCGGCCTGGCGATGGGCACTGGCGGCGGCAACGAACACAATCGGCTCACCCGGCTCCAGCGCGCCGATGCGGTGCAGCACTTCCAACTTGAGCAGCGGCCAACGCTGCTCGGCCTCCACGGCGATCTTGGCCAACGCCTTTTCGGTCATGCCGGGGTAGTGCTCCAGGAACATCCCCGACACGTCGCGGCCGTCATTGAAGTCGCGCACATAGCCGACAAAGCTCACCACCGCGCCCACGCCGACATTGGCCGCGTGCATGGCATTCACCTCGACGCCCGGATCAAACGCCTGGGCTTGCACACGAATGGCCATGGTCAGCCTCCAGTCACGGGGGGGAAGAACGCCACTTCGTCGCCCGCCTGCACCGGCTCATCGAGGCCGCACAACTCTTCGTTGCGCGCGCACATCAGGCTGGTCTCGTTGAGCACTGCAAACTCCGGGTCACTGGCCAGCGCGAGGCGCACAGCATCGACGGTGGCGAACTCGCCCTCCATCTCCAGCGAATCAAGGCCCACAGCCTCTGCGTAACGCGCAAAAAACAATACGTTGATGCTCATGCCTGGTCCGCCTTGAAGTGCCCGCTTTTACCGCCGAGTTTTTCCAGCAGGCGAATACTTTCGATGGTCATGCCACGGTCTACAGCCTTGCACATGTCGTAGAGGGTCAGCGCGGCGACGCTGGCAGCGGTCAACGCCTCCATTTCCACGCCGGTCTGGCCGGAGAGCTTGCAGCGCGCCACGATATGCACCGAGTCTGCGCCGTCGGCGCTCAGTTCGACCTTGACGCCGGTCAACATCAGCGGGTGGCAGAGGGGAATCAAGTCACTGGTTTTTTTCGCGGCCTGGATCCCGGCAATGCGGGCCACGGCAAACACGTCGCCCTTGGGGTGGGCGCCGTCGACAATCATTTTCAGGGTCTCGGGCAACATGCGCACGCGCGCTTCGGCCACCGCCTCACGGAACGTCACGGACTTGTCGGTGACGTCGACCATGTGGGCGCGACCTTGGGAATCGAGATGAGTCAGCACAGGGATACTCCTGATCAGGAGCACCGATTGTAAACCTATCGCCGATCAAAATGTGGGAGGGGCAAGTGCCCTCCCACACTGACCGTATTTACAAGTGAGATTCGGCGTATTCGGCCAGAATCGAACGAGGCACCCCTTGCAGCGCGATGTGCACGCCGTTGGGGAAGTCTTTGAAGCGTTCCGTCAGGTAAGTCAGCCCGGAGCTGGTCGCGGACAGGTAAGGGGTGTCGATCTGTGCCAGGTTGCCCAGGCACACCACTTTGGAACCGGCGCCGGCACGGGTGATGATGGTTTTCATCTGGTGCGGCGTGAGGTTCTGGCATTCATCGATCAAAATCAGGCTTTGCTGGAAGCTGCGACCTCGGATGTAGTTGAGGGATTTGAACTGCAACGGCACTTTGCTGAGGATATAGTCGACGCTGCCATGGGTGTTTTCGTCATCCATGTGCAAGGCTTCGAGGTTGTCGGTGATCGCCCCCAGCCACGGCTCCATTTTTTCCGCTTCGGTGCCGGGCAGGAAACCGATTTCCTGGTCCAGGCCCTGCACGCTGCGGGTGGCGATGATGCGGCGATAGCGCTTGGTCACCATGGTCTGCTCGATAGCGGCAGCCAGGGCGAGGATGGTTTTCCCGGAGCCTGCGGCGCCGGTCAGGTTGACCAGGTGGATGTCCGGGTCGAGCAGCGCATACAGCGCCAGGCTCTGGTAGATATCACGCGGTTTCAGGCCCCAGGCTTCCTGGTGCAACAGGGGTTCCTGATGCAGGTCGAGGATCAACAGCTTGTCGACCTGGATCTCTTTGATCCAACCCACGAAGCCTTGTTCGTCGATGATGAATTCATTGATATGCACGGCCGGCAGGTTGTCGATCAGCTGCACCTGGTGCCAGGTGCGGCCATGGTCCTGACGGGTTTCGACCTTGCTGACAAGGTCCCAGAACGAGCCGGTTACGGTGTGATAACCGCGGGAGAGCATCGACACATCGTCGACCAGTTGGTCGGTACTGTAGTCCTCGGCAGCGATCCCACACGCTCGTGCCTTGAGGCGCATATTGATGTCTTTGGTCACCAGCACCAGGCGCAGGTCCTTGTCGCGTGCGTGCAGGTCGATCAATTGGTTGATGATTTTGTTGTCGTTCAGGTTTTCCGGCAGCAGGCTGTTGGGCTCGCTGCGCTTGCTCATCAGGATCGACAGCAAGCCTTTGGGCCCGCTTTTACCGCGCTGGATCGGGACGCCGACCTCGACGTCTTCCGGCGAGGCTTCGCCCAATGTCTTGTCGATCAAGCGGATGGCCTGGCGGCACTCGGCAGCCACGCTGTGGTGCCCGCTTTTGAGTTTGTCGAGCTCCTCAAGCACGATCATCGGAATGGCGACGTGGTGTTCTTCGAAGTTAAGCAGTGCGTTTGGATCGTGGATCAATACGTTGGTATCAAGCACATAAAGGATTGGCTGGTCGGAAGAAGGGTTACGTCCATGATCATCCATACTCGGTCACCTTTGTGGGAGCCAGTCGACGCAATACCTGGGCGGTGCTGCGCCTCGATTCGACCACCGACTGCACCTGAGTGACGTCAAGCGCAGTGCCCACATGAGGAGTCTTGGAAGACGCCACCTGTGCTGCAGGTTTCGGCGATCTGACTTCGTAATACCGCAAAACCCATGACAGAAAAAAGCACTTTGACGTTTTTTTGAAGTTTATTTTTCAGGATGACGAATAGCACTAGCCGAGCACCATGGTCCCCGTTAAAGTCGGAAGTCCGCCTGCATCGAAATGTCGCACAAAATCACCCCACAAATGCCTCATCCCCAACAGGACCGGGCATTTCAGCGAAAAGCCTCCCGGCAGTCCTGCCACCCCAAACCACTCTGCGCCGTTGCCTGCAACAAGATCGGCAAAGCCACCCGCGCCTTGTCCTGGGTGTCGTGAAACACGATGACCCCTTTGCGCCACAACAACATCAGCGTCAGCACCCGCTGCGCCGACTCATCGGCCTTGAGCTTGCCCGGTTCGTCCTGGGAATCGATGTCCCACAACGCCACCTGCAAGCCTTGGGCTTGAAAGAAGCCCTGGCTGTCTGCGCGACGCTGGCCATAGGGCGGCCGGAACAGCGGCACGTAGTTTTCCGGCATCAGGTTTTGGGCCAGCGATGCGCTGCGGGTGATGGAACTCTGCCAGTCCACCCAATGACTGTGCGAACGGTACTGCCATCCCTGGGTACCAACGCACTGACCTTGATAGAGCGCCTCTACATCGGCGACCGAACTACGTTCCACACGGGTTTGCAGGCTGCTGCCAAGGGCGAAGAAGGTCGCATTCATTTTCTGTTTGCGCAGGTAATCGGTGAGCCAGTCGGTATTGCCACTGACCGGGGCCGGGCCGCCGTCGAAGGTCAGCAGGAACAGGCGGTCGTTGAATTCGTTGCCATTGCGCTCATGGTCGCCGAACAGTGCGACCTCGCTGCTGATCTGTGGGAACAGCGCAGCCTTGCGCAACAACTCGTCCAGGTAGCGCTCATGGAACACATGGCTGGGATTGGCCCAGCCTATATAGAAGGAGTCTTCGCTTACCTCAAACTTGCCGGCCTGCTCGAGCAGATCGTCCATGTTCTCTACCAGATAGCAGAACGAGGCGTCGACTTCGCAACTCTGCTGGGCGAACGTGTAGTTTTCCAGCAGGCGCTGCCAGAGTTGGCGGCGCAAGTCGTCGATGGCGGCCATGTTGATGATTTTCAGGCCCAGGCGCTGCTTGAGCGCGGCTTCATCCTGGCGCTCGCTGGCCAGTAGGCTGTGGGCGAACATCAGGATTTCGGCGCGTGAAGCCACATCGAACAGCGCCGGGCTGCTGAGCTTCTCGGGCCAGGTGCCACGGTCCAGGCTGGCTACATCCACCGGTGCCGCCTGGGCATTCAGGCAAAACAGGCAAGCCGACAACAAAAGCGCTATTCGCACACAGGGTCTCCCTCTCCAGAGTCACCGGCCATCATAGCGGATCGCGCCTATCGCCATCATAGGTGGAGTCAAAACGCCCAACCCCCTAGAATCCCTCCACGTTTACAGGAGACGACTTCATGCTGATGGTGATTTCCCCCGCCAAGACCCTCGATTTCGAGTCAACGCCGGTAACCCCGCGCTTCACCCAGCCGCAATACCTCGACCACTCCCAGGAGTTGATCGAACAATTGCGCGAACTGAGCCCGGCGCAAATCAGCGAATTGATGCACGTATCCGACAAGATCGGCGGCCTCAACGCTGCCCGCTTCGGCAGTTGGACGCCTGCCTTCACCCAGGCCAATGCCAAGCAGGCGTTGCTGGCGTTCAAGGGTGACGTCTACACCGGCCTGAATGCCGACACCTTCAGCGACGCCGATTTCACCTACGCCCAGGACCACCTGCGCATGCTCTCCGGCCTGTACGGCCTGCTGCGCCCGCTGGACCTGATGATGCCGTACCGCCTGGAGATGGGCACCAAACTGCCCAACGCCCGTGGCAAGGACCTGTACGCCTTCTGGGGCACCCGCATCAGCGAGTGGCTCAATGAAGCACTGGCCGCACAAGGTGATGACGTGCTGCTCAACCTGGCCTCCAACGAGTACTTCTCGGCGGTCAAGCGCACCGCCCTGAACGCGCGGATCATCAACACCGAGTTCAAGGACCTCAAGAACGGCCAGTACAAGATCATCAGTTTCTACGCCAAGAAGGCCCGGGGCATGATGAGCCGCTTCGTGATCGAAGAACGCATCAACGACCCGGCCAAGCTCAAGCAGTTCGATGTGCAGGGCTATCGCTTCAATGCCGAGCAGTCGAAGCCTGACAACCTGGTGTTTTTGCGCGATCACGCACCGGAATAAAGCCCTGCTCCAACCTCATCGACGCAAAAAATCAAATGTGGGAGGGGCAAGCCCCCTCCCACATTTTTGCCTGCATTCCACACCTGAAATCGTCATTATTTTGGCGTCAAAAAATATTCAGACACTTCCCTAAAAATTCTTTCACTCGACATTTGTCGTTTTTTTTCGTAGTGGCACCGTTTTTTTAAAACACTAGTGGCACAAAACTATCCCTTCGCGCCAACTCCCTATAACTACTGGCCCAAATAGCAAGTGCTATCAATATACTACCAGTGCCATCTTTCCTAATATTTCAAGAAATTTCTGGAAACAGGATGAGCGGCCTGGAACTTCGTCCTAAAGCACTGCTCATACCACCGGTAACGAAATTCTCTGTTCCTGTAGGAGATGACTTACATGGCGGACCAACGGAAGTAGCAGAGTTGTCACATTAACTTTGACTCAGTGGTCACATTACCAACCGATTAGTTGAGAGCGGCGATAAGGATCAATTGCCACGAACTATAGGCCAAGGCTGTGCTTACCCTAATGGGTCAGTGATAAAACCCAAGGCATTGATAGTTAAAGGCTAAACGCCTCTATCAAGGTCCTGCGGCACTGGCGCCAAGCCCTTCTCCCAGGAAGGCTGGCTGCATTTGAGGGCAAGCCCCAATAACAAGGCCAAGTTGCGCACAACTTGAGTGCAATAGTTAGTCACTCACTATTTAACATGCCTGTACGCGGTAAGTCGGCGTCTATTCGCCTAACTTTCGCGGCATCAGTGACGCTTGCAAACATGAACTCCGGCCTTAATAGGCACGATTAACACAGTCTTGAATGACGAAGAGGTAAATGCGATGCGCATCAGCATATTTGGTCTCGGTTACGTTGGCGCAGTATGTGCCGGTTGCCTGTCTGCCCGTGGCCACGAAGTGGTTGGCGTAGACATCTCCAAGGACAAGATTGACCTGATCAATGCAGGCAAATCGCCAATCGTTGAACCGGGTCTGGGCGAACTGTTGAGCCAGGGTATCGAAACCGGCCGGCTGCGCGGCACGACCAATTTCGCCGAAGCCATTCGCGACACCGACTTGTCGATGATTTGCGTCGGCACGCCAAGCAAGAAAAACGGCGACCTGGAACTGGATTACATCGAAGCGGTGTGCCGCGAAATCGGCCTGGTCCTGCGTGACAAAGCCACTCGCCACACCGTGGTCGTGCGCAGCACCGTTCTGCCTGGCACCGTGGCCAACGTGGTGATCCCGATCCTTGAAGACTGCTCGGGCAAAAAAGCCGGCGTCGACTTCGGTGTCGCGGTCAACCCGGAATTCCTGCGTGAATCCACCGCCATCGCCGACTACGACCTGCCACCGATGACCGTCATCGGCGAATTCGACAAAGCCTCCGGCGATGTCCTGCAGTCGCTGTACGAAGAACTCGACGCGCCGATCATCCGCAAGGACATCGCCGTCGCCGAAATGATCAAGTACACCTGCAACGTGTGGCACGCCACCAAGGTCACCTTCGCCAACGAGATCGGCAACATCGCCAAGGCTGTCGGCGTCGACGGTCGCGAAGTGATGGAAGTGGTCTGCCAGGACAAGACCCTCAACCTGTCCCAGTACTACATGCGCCCAGGCTTCGCGTTCGGCGGCTCGTGCCTGCCAAAAGACGTGCGCGCCCTGACTTACCGCGCAGGTTCCCTGGACGTGGAAGCGCCGCTGCTCAACTCGCTGATGCGCAGCAACGAGTCCCAGGTGCAGAACGCCTTCGACATCGTCTCCAGCCACGACAAACGCCGCATCGCCTTGCTGGGCCTGAGCTTCAAGGCCGGCACCGATGACCTGCGCGAAAGCCCGCTGGTCGAGTTGGCCGAAATGCTGATCGGCAAGGGTTACGACCTGAGCATCTACGACAGCAACGTTGAGTACGCCCGTGTCCACGGTGCAAACAAAGACTACATCGAAGGAAAGATCCCGCACGTGTCGTCCCTGCTCAATTCGGACTTCGATGACGTGATCAACAACTCCGACGTGATCATCCTGGGCAACCGCGATGAGAAGTTCCGTGCCCTGGCGCATAACGCACCGCACGGCAAGCAAGTCGTCGACCTGGTGGGCTTCATGTCCGCAGCCACCAGCGTCAGCGGCCGCACCGAAGGCATTTGCTGGTAACAGCGACGGCAAGTTTCGGGCTGCAAGCGTACCAATCCCCAGCGCTTGCAGCCTGGAGCCTTCTTCACCTTCGGATGACGCTTATGTCCAAGTTAAAACACGTACTGCTCCAATCCGCCGGCTGGCTGTTCTTTCTGAGCCTGCTGATGGGTCTCGCCGCGTTGTTGCCGGCGAGTACGTTCGACTCCGAGTCGAAGAATTTTATTTTCCTGATTGGCGCCGTCGGTATCTGGCGCTACTCGATGGGTGCAACGCATTTCTTTCGCGGCATGCTGTTCCTGTACGTGGTCTACCCGCACCTGCGCCGTAAAGTGCGCAAGCTGGGCAAGGCTGCCGACCCGTCCCATGTGTTCCTGATGGTCACCAGTTTCCGTATCGATGCGCTGACCACCGCGCAGGTCTACAGCTCGGTGATCCGTGAAGCCATCGAATGCGGCTTCCCCACCACCGTGGTCTGCTCGCTGGTGGAAATGTCCGATGAGCTGCTGGTGAAGAGCCTGTGGGAACGCATGAACCCGCCGGAGCATGTGAAGCTCGACTTCGTGCGTATCGCCGGTACCGGCAAGCGCGATGGCCTGGCATTCGGTTTCCGCGCCATCTCCCGCCACCTGCCGGACGACCGTGCCGTGGTTGCGGTGATCGACGGCGACACCGTGCTCGCCGAAGGCGTCGTGCGCAAGACCGTGCCGTGGTTCCAGCTGTTCGGCAATGTCGGTGGCCTGACCACCAACGAGTTCTGCGAAGTACGCGGCGGCTACATCATGAGCGAGTGGCACAAACTGCGCTTCGCCCAACGCCACATCAACATGTGCTCCATGGCCCTGTCCAAGCGCGTACTGACCATGACCGGTCGTATGTCGGTGTTCCGTGCCAGCGTCGTCACCGACCCAGGCTTTATCGCCGACGTGGAAAGCGACTCGCTGCAACACTGGCGCCTGGGCCGCTTCAAATTCCTCACCGGTGATGACAAATCCAGCTGGTTCAGCTTGATGCGCCTGGGCTACGACACCTTCTACGTGCCGGATGCGGCGATCAACACCGTGGAACACCCACCGGAAAAGAGCTTTATCAAAGCCAGCCGCAAGCTGATGTTCCGCTGGTACGGCAACAACCTGCGCCAGAACTCACGCGCCCTGGGCCTGGGTGTACGCCGCCTCGGCCTGTTCACCAGCGTGGTGCTGTTCGACCAGCGCGTGTCGATGTGGACCTCCCTGCTCGGCCTGACCGTGGCGATCATCGCCACCTTCAAGTACGGCGGCGCGTTCATCCTCGCCTACCTGCTGTGGATCGGCATCACTCGCCTGATCCTGACCCTGCTGCTGTCGTGCTCCGGCCACACGATCGGCCCGGCGTACCCGATGATTCTCTATTACAACCAGATCATGGGCGCGCTGGTGAAGATCTACGTGTTCTTCCGCCTTGATCAACAGTCCTGGACCCGCCAGGACACCAAACTGACCCGCGATTTGGCCAGCTTTCAACGTTGGTTCAACACCTGGTCGTCTCGGACCATGACCTTCTCCGCCGGCAGCATCTTCGTTGCCGTGTTGCTGATGATGGTCTGACCCTGCCAAGCCTGAATTAACTCTAGGAAATGCCCTGATGAACAGTCCAGTAAACGCCAACGTAGTCCACGAATCCGAAGCCCAGCGCCAGCACGCCCGTGTCAAAATCCCGGCCAAGCTGCGCTTCTTCAACACTGACCGCACCCAGACCGAAGCACGGGTGATCGACCTCTCCGCCGGCGGCCTGGCGTTCACCGCCACCCAACCGCTGACCATCGGTGAAGTGCACAAGGGTCGTCTGCAGTTCGTCATCGATAACCTCGGCCTGGCGATGGACGTGGAGCTGCAGATTCGCTCCTACGATCGCCAGACCGGCCGCACCGGTTGCCAGTTCCAGAACCTCGACGCCCAGGATATTTCCACCCTGCGCCACCTGATCACTTCGCACCTGTCCGGTGACATCGTGACCATGGGCGACGTGCTGGCGACCCTGCAGCGCGACAACTTCACCAAGGCGCGCAAGGTCAAGGACAGCGGCAGCAACATGAGCGCCTTCGGCCGCCTGCGCGCCGTGACGTTCAGCCTGGCGATCTTCCTGGTGGGCCTGGCGGCGTTCGGCTTTGTCTTCAAGTCGGTGTATGGCATGTATTTCGTCAGCCACGCACAGGCTGGCCTGGTGAGCGTGCCCGGCATGAACGTAACGATGCCGCGCGACGGCACCGTGCAAAGCTTGCTCAAAGGTGACGCAATCGCCGCCAAAGGCGCGCCGCTGGCGACCTTCAGCACCAGCATGCTCGATGTGCTCAAGGGCCACTTGGACGAAGACCAACTGCAACCGGCCAAGGTTGAGGAGCTGTTCGGCAAGCAAATGACTGGCACCCTGACGTCGCCGTGCGACTGCATCGTTGCCCAGCAACTGGTCGCCGACGGTCAGTACGCCAGCAAAGGCGACGTGATCTTCCAACTGGTGCCGCGCGGCGCCCAGGCCAATGTTGAAGCACGCTTCACCTACCGTCAGTTCGCTGACGTTCGCCCAGGTACACCCGTGAGCTTCCAGGTGGCCGACGAAGAACAGCTGCGCACCGGCACCATCGTCAGCAGCACCAGCCTGAACAGCGCCGACCTGTCCTCCGACATCCGCGTACAGATCAAACCTGACGCACCGCTGGACAGCACCTACGCCGGCCGCCCAGTCGAAGTGATCAGCGACCGTGGCCCATCGCTGAACTGGCTGATCGATAAAGCCATGGCCCACGGTCTGTAAGCGAGGACATGCCTGTGATGACTATCCCAAACACGCCGCATTCCCTGCGGGAGCGGGCTTGCTGTGGCGAGGGCGCTTGCTCCCGTTCGACAGCGCAGCTGGAGCCGGCTTTTGGGGGCGCTACGCACCCCAGCGGGAGCAAGCTCCCTCGCCACAAAAGCAGTTGCCACTTGGGTTCAGTAGCGTTGCTGGCACTCGCAGTCAGCCTCGCCGGTTGCGCCGGCCTGCCCGACCAACGCCTGGCCAATGAAGCGCTCAAGCGTGGCGACACCGTCACCGCGCAGCAGAATTACCAGCAACTGGCAGACCTGGGTTACAGCGAGGCCCAAGTGGGCCTGGCCGATATCCAGGTCGGCACCCGCGATCCGGCGCAAATCAAACAGGCTGAAGCCACTTACCGTGCCGCGGCGGACACCTCGCCCCGCGCCCAGGCACGCCTCGGTCGCCTGCTGGTAGCCAAGCCCGGCTCCACCGAAGCCGAGCACCATGAAGCCGAAGGCCTGCTGAAAAAAGCCTTTGCCAATGGCGAAGGCAACACGCTAATCCCGCTGGCGATGCTGTACCTGCAATACCCGCACAGCTTTCCGAACGTGAATGCCCAGCAACAGATCAGCAAATGGCAGGCCGCGGGTTACCCGGAAGCCGGCCTGGCGCAGGTGCTGCTGTATCGCACCCAGGACACCTACGACCAGCATCTGGATGATGTCGAGCGCATCTGTAAAGCCGCGCTGAACACCACCGACATCTGCTACGTCGAGCTGGCCACCGTCTACCAGAAAAAAGCCGAGCCCGAAAAACAGGCCGAACTGCTCAAGCAGATGGAAGCCGGTTACAGCCGTGGCACCGTCACCGCTCAGCGTGTTGATAGCGTGGCACGTGTGTTGGGCGACGCCTCCCTGGGCAAGCCTGACGAGAAAACCGCCCAGGCCCTGCTGGAAAAAATCGCCCCTGGCTACCCGGCTTCCTGGGTCAGCCTGGCGCAACTGCTCTACGACTTCCCAGAATTGGGCGACGTCGACCAGATGATGAAGTACCTGGACAACGGCCGCGCCGCCGACCAGCCGCGCGCCGAGCTGTTGCTGGGCAAGCTCTACTACGAAGGCAAGTGGGTGCCGGCGGACGCCAAGGCGGCCGAAGCGCATTTCCAGAAAGCCGTGGGCCGCGAAGTGGCCGCCGATTACTACCTCGGCCAGATCTACCGCCGTGGCTACTTGGGCCAGGTCTACTCGCAAAAAGCCCTGGATCACTTGCTGACCGCTGCGCGCAACGGCCAGAACAGCGCCGACTTCGCCATCGCCCAGTTGTTTTCCCAAGGCAAGGGCACCAAGCCCGACCCATTGAATGCCTATGTCTTCAGCCAATTGGCTAAAGCCCAGGACACGCCAGAGGCCAATGACTTGGCCACGCAGCTGGAAGCACCGCTGACGCCTGAGCAACGCGCTCAAGGCCAACGCCTGGTGCAACAGGAACTGGCCACCCGCGGCACCCTGGCCCAGAGCACGCTGCAACTGCACGCCCTGGAAGAAGAAGACGGCGAGGAATCCCTATGAAGCTCAACCCATTCGTCAAAGCCGGCATCGGCCTGACCTTCGCCTTGCTGTGGTCGTGCCCGACCCTGGCCGCACTGACCGAAGCGAAGAACTTCGGCCTGGAAGTCAAAGCCACCGCACAGTCCGAAGATGACCGTGACCTCGGCACGCAGAAAGGCGGCGACGTCAACGGCATCGGCCTCGACCTGCGCCCGTGGATCTACGGCGAAAGCGGCGCGTGGAGCGCCTACGCCATGGGCCAGGCAGTGGTGTCGAGCGACATCATCGAGACCGACACCCTGCAACAATCGGCGGATGACGAAAACCAGCAGACCACCAACGACGACCGCAAGACCAAGAAAAACTACTTGGCCATGCGCGAATTCTGGGTCGGCTACAGCGGCTTCACGCCCTACCCCGGCGAGATCCTCAAGCTGGGTCGCCAACGCCTGCGCAATGACGACGGCCAATGGCGCGACACCAACATTGAGGCGCTGAACTGGACCTTCGACACCACCCTGCTCAAGGCCAATGTCGGCGTCGCTGAACGCTTCAGCGAATACCGCACCGACCTCAAGGAACTGTCGCCCAAGGACAAGGATCGCCAGCACCTCTACGCTGACGCCGCCTACCAGTGGACGCCAGGCCAGTGGATCGGCCTGCGTGGTCACCACACCCATGACAACGGCAAGCTCGACTTCCCGGAACCCGGCGTGCCCACCGACTCGCTGGACAAACGCGAGAACGGCGACCTGACCTGGCTCGGCATCGAAGCCAACAGCGACGCCTACAACTGGCGCAACACCAACACGGTCAATTACTGGGCCAGCGTCACCGGCATGAGAGGCGACCGCGATTCGGTCAATGCCTTGAACGCCGACGGTACCCGCCCGACAGAGGCCAAGCGCAGCGATGACGTCAGTGGCTGGGCTACCGACCTGGGTATCCGCTTGCGTCTGGACCCTCAATGGCAAGTGGGTGCGGCCTACGCCCGCGCCAGTGCCGAATACGAGCAGAACGGCCTGCAAAGCAACCGTTCGAACTTCACCGGCACCCAATCCCGCCTGCACCGTTTCGGCGAAGCGTTTCGCGGCGAGATGAACAACATGCAGTCCATGAGCCTGTTCGGTTCCTGGCAGCTGCGCGAGGACTACGACGCCAGCCTGGTGTACCACAAGTTCTGGCGTGTCGACGGCAACAAGCCGGTGGGCAGCAACGGTATCGACGCCGTGCAGAACAACACCGACGACGTGACCGGCGCGATCCTGTCCAGCACTTCCCTGCCGCTTGAAGACGGCAAGAAAGACCTGGGCCAGGAGATGGACCTGGTGGTCACCAAGTACTTCAAGAAAGGCCTGCTGCCGGCCGCGCTCAGCCAGTCGATCGACGAACCGTCGGCCCTGGTGCGCTTCCGGGCGGGTGTGTTCAAGCCGGGTGATGCCTATGGCAGCCAGGTCGACTCGTACATGCACCGCGCGTTTGTCGACGTGATCTGGAAATTCTGATGGGAGCCTGCGCAATGAACCCTCAAGCCCTCAAAGGCTCGGCCATGCTGGCGGCAGCGATGCTGCTGGCAAGCGGTGCTGCCATGGCCGATGTCGCGCCGCAGGCTAAAGCGCCGACCATCGCCAAAGAACTGCAACAGGCCAAGACCTACACCATCTCCAGCCCGCCGACCGCGCCGCTGGAAATGGCCAAGCCGGCCCTGCCCGACCTGTCGGGCTACACCGACGCGGCGATGGAAAAGAAAATCGTGCGCGCCAAGCCGGGCAAAATCAGCATCCGCCGCATGATGCAGGAAGACGCCCTCAAGGACTTCATCGGCGGTGACAACAAGATGGCTGAATGGGTGGTGCGCCAGCACGGCATTCCCCAGGCGATCTTCATCGACGACGGCTACATGAACCTCAAGGACTTGCTCGGCAAAGTGCCTAAGCAGTACCTGAGCGAAACCTCGCCGGGTGTGTTCCTGGCCAAGCTGCCGATCGTGGTCGGACGCAAGGGCATCCTGGAAATCGACAAGAAAACCCAAGAGCTGCGCCTGTCCCAGGAAGCCGGTTCGTTCCTGATCAACGACGGCCAGCTGTTTGTGCGTGACACCAAAGTCACCGGCTGGAGCGAAAAGGCCAACGGCCCGGCGCTGTACAAGTCACCCAAGGAATTCCGCCCGTTCCTGCTGGCCTGGGGCGGTACCGAGACCTACATCTCCAACACCAAGATGGCCAGTTTCGGCTACGCCAACAGTAAGTCGTACGGGGTGAGTATTTCCCAGTACACGCCGAACATGGCCAAGGTGCTCAAGCGCCCTGAGCCGACGGGCTGGATCATCGACTCCGAGTTCTCGGACATGTGGTACGGCTTCTACTGCTACGAGACCACAGGCTTTGTGATCAAGGGCAATACCTACAAAGACAACATCGTCTACGGCATTGACCCCCACGACCGTTCCCACGGCCTGATCATCGCGGACAACACCGTCTACGGCACCAAGAAGAAGCACGGCATCATCATTTCCCGGGAAGTGAACGACAGCTTCATCTTCAATAACCGCAGCTACGACAACAAGCTGTCGGGCCTGGTACTCGACCGTAACAGCGTCAACAACTTCGTCGCCGACAACGAGTTCTACCGTAACCACACCGACGGCATCACGCTCTATGAGAGCGGCGATAACCTGCTGTGGGGCAACAAGGTGATTGCCAACCGTCGCCACGGTATCCGTGTGCGTAACAGCGTCAACATCAAGCTGTACGAAAACACCTCGATGGCCAACGGCCTGACCGGGCTCTACGGCCACATCAAGGACTTGACCGACACCGACCGCGACATCGCCCTCGACCCGTTCGACGCCAAGGTCTCGCTGATCGTGGTCGGCGGTGAACTGGCGGGTAACGGCAGCGGGCCGCTGTCCATCGACTCGCCGTTGAGTGTCGAGTTGTACCGCGTGTCGATGCTGGCGCCGACCAAATCCAGTGGCATCAGCTTCAACGGCGTGCTGGGCGATCGCCAGGAAGAGATTCTCGACCTGTTGGTGCGCCAGCAGAAAGCCGTGCTGATCGACCCTGTCGAACGCCAGACCGAATTGCAGGACTGAGGATGACCCTTATGCACCCACACATGATCAAATTGCTGAGCCTCTCGGGTCTGACCCTCGGCCTGCTCGCGGCCAGCCAGGGCGTGCGCGCCGACGAAATCAAGGCGCCGACCTTCACCGCCGAGCCATGCTGCAGCCTGTGCCCGGCCGCCCACGACGCGAAGAACTACACCACGCGTTACCAGCAGAACTTCACCACCCTGGTACAGGCCCAGGGCGACTGGCTGTTCCGTACCCAGGAAGACCTGCGCACCGAATTCGACACCACCCCGTCCGGCTACAAGCGCATGCAGCAGTTGCACGATGCGTTCAAGGCCAAGGGCGTGGAACTGGTGGTGGTCTACCAGCCGACCCGTGGCCTGGTGAACCGCAACAAACTCAACCCGGAAGAAAAGGCCAAGTTCGATTTCGACAAGGCGTTGGGCAACTACAAGACCATGCTTGGCCGTTTCGCCAAGATGGGCTACGTGGTGCCGGACCTGTCGCCGTTGACCAACGAGCAGCTTCCGGACGAATTGCCAGCCCACGATTTCTACTTCCGCGGCGACCAGCACTGGACCCCGTACGGCGCCCAGCGCACCGCGAAAATCGTCGCGGCCAAGGTTAAGCAAATGCCTGAGTACGCCGAGATTCCCAAGCGCGAAT
The DNA here is from genome assembly GCF_002859085.1 of Pseudomonas sp. QC2. Classification (NCBI taxonomy): domain Bacteria; kingdom Pseudomonadati; phylum Pseudomonadota; class Gammaproteobacteria; order Pseudomonadales; family Pseudomonadaceae; genus Pseudomonas; species Pseudomonas sp. QC2. The sequence goes on along the minus strand of NZ_PKKS01000023.1, from coordinate 321,116 downwards.
TCGAGACCAAGCGCTCCGGGCGCATGGGCAAGACCGGCACCTTGCACAACATGGCCGGGCAACTCTGCGGCACCAGCTACGCGATCCAGTACATGGACCAGTTCACCACCGAGCCCAAGGGCGAAGCGGGCGACGGCGACCTGTTCAGCGATTCGGGCAACCCGCAGATCACCTTGGTCGGCACCAGCCACAGTGGCAAGAACTACAACTTCGCCGGCTTCCTGGAAGAGGAAATCGGTGCCGACATCCTCAACGTCGCCTTCCCTGGCGGTGGCCTGGAAGGTTCGATGATCCAGTACCTGGGCAGCGACGAATTCCAGAAGAGCCCGCCGAAAATTCTCATCTGGGAATTCTCGCCGCTGTATCGCCTTGACCAGGAAACCATCTACCGCCAGATGATGGCGCTGCTGGACAACGGCTGCGAAGGCAAGACCGCGCAGATGAGCGCCAGCACCACATTGAAACCCGGCAAGAACGAATTGCTGGTTAACAGTTCGAACAAAGATCTGCGCAACGCCAACCATCAGGTTGATATCCGCTTCGCCGATCCGTCGGTGAAAACCTTGCAAGCCACCCTCTGGTACATGAACGGGCGCCACGAGGACATCAAGATCGAGAAACCCGAAACATCCGATACAGACGGGCGTTTCGCCTTTGAACTGCGCACCGATGAAGACTGGGCCTCGCAGAACTTGCTGGCCGTGGAAGTGCAGGGCCCCGAAGCGGGCGCTGCCGCGCAGAAAGTCGAAGCGAAAATTTGCACACGCAACGTATTCCCGGCGGGCGGTCAACAGACCGCTGCTGCCGGGCAATGAGGTTACCTATGCAGAAGTTATTGATTCCAACGCTGCTGGGCCTGGCGATGTTCGCCGGCTCAGTCAACGCCGCCGCGCCACTGCGTCCACCCCAGGGGTATTTCGCCCCGGTGGAAGCGTTCAAGACCGGCGACTTCAAGAATGACTGCGACGCCATGCCGCCGCCGTACACCGGCTCGCTGCAATTTCGCAGCAAGTACGAAGGCTCGGACAAGGCCCGTTCCACGCTGAACGTGCAATCCGAAAAAGCCTTTCGTGACAGCACCGCCGACATCACCAAGCTGGAAAAAGACACCAGCAAGCGCGTGATGCAGTTCATGCGCGACGGTCGTCCGGAGCAGCTGGAGTGCACCTTGAACTGGCTTACGAGCTGGGCCAAGGCCGACGCGTTGATGTCCAAGGACTTCAACCACACCGGCAAATCCATGCGCAAATGGGCATTGGGCAGCATGGCTTCGGCCTATGTGCGCCTGAAGTTCTCCGACTCGCACCCGCTGGCCAACCACCAGCAGGAATCGCAGCTGATCGAAGCCTGGTTCAACAAACTGGCCGATCAGGTGGTGAGCGATTGGGACAACCTGCCGCTGGAAAAAACCAACAACCACTCCTACTGGGCCGCCTGGTCGGTGATGGCAACGTCCGTCGCCACCAACCGCCGCGACCTGTTTGATTGGGCCGTCAAGGAATACAAGGTCGGCGTGAACCAGGTCGATGACCAGGGCTTCTTGCCGAACGAGCTGAAGCGTCAGCAACGGGCGCTGTCGTACCACAACTACGCCCTGCCGCCGCTGTCGATGATCGCCAGTTTTGCCCTGGTCAACGGTGTGGACCTGCGCCAGGAAAACAACAGCGCGCTCAAACGCCTGGGCGACAAAGTGCTGGCCGGGGTGAAAGACCCGGAGATCTTCGAGAAGAAGAACGGCAAAGAGCAGGACATGAAAGACCTCAAGGAAGACATGAAATACGCCTGGCTTGAGCCCTTCTGCACCCTCTACACCTGCGCCCCGGATGTGATCGAGCGCAAGCACGGGATGCAGCCGTTCAAGACCTTCCGCCTCGGGGGTGACCTGACCAAGGTCTACGACCCGACGCATGAGAAAGGCAACAAAGGTTCCTGACGAAACACGGTAAAAAATGTGGGAGGGGGCAAGCCCCCTCCCACAGTTTGAGTCGGTTTCGTCAGTAGGAATGTAGTACCGCCCTCCTCGTCTTTTCGTGGGGGGTTTGGGGGGGCTCTGGCCCTTGACTGTTGGTTAAACATGGAGAGATCGGGATGGTTTTCTCGTCCAATGTGTTCCTGTTTCTGTTCTTGCCGATCTTTCTCGGCTTGTACTATTTGAGCGGGCAACGCTATCGCAACCTGCTGCTGCTGTTGGCCAGCTACGTGTTCTACGCCTGGTGGCGAGTGGACTTCCTGGCGCTGTTCGCCGCTGTGACGCTGTGGAACTACTGGATCGGCCTTAAAGTCGGTGCAGCCGGCGTGCGCACCAAGCCGGCTCAACGCTGGCTGCTGTTGGGCGTGGTGGTCGACCTGTGCATCCTCGGCTACTTCAAGTACGCCAACTTCGGCGTCGACAGCATCAACGTGATGATGAAGTCGGCGGGCCTTGAGCCGTTCATACTGACCCACGTGCTGTTGCCGATCGGTATCTCGTTCTACATCTTCGAGTCCATCAGCTACATCATCGACGTGTACCGTGGCGATACCCCGGCGACCCGCAACCTGATCGACTTTGCGGCGTTCGTGGCGATTTTCCCGCACCTGATTGCCGGCCCGGTGTTGCGTTTCCGCGACCTGGCCGACCAGTTCAACAACCGTACCCACACCCTCGACAAGTTCTCCGAGGGCTGCACGCGGTTCATGCAGGGTTTCATCAAGAAGGTCTTCATCGCCGACACCCTGGCGGTGGTGGCCGACCATTGCTTCGCCCTGCAAAACCCGACGACCGGCGATGCCTGGTTGGGCGCGCTGGCCTATACCGCGCAGTTGTACTTCGACTTCTCCGGCTACAGCGACATGGCCATCGGCCTGGGCTTGATGATGGGTTTCCGCTTCATGGAAAACTTCAAGCAGCCGTACATCAGCCAGTCGATCACCGAGTTCTGGCGTCGCTGGCACATCAGCCTTTCCACCTGGCTGCGTGACTACCTGTACATCACCCTGGGCGGCAACCGTAAAGGCACGCTGACCACTTACCGCAACCTGTTCCTGACCATGCTGCTCGGTGGCCTGTGGCACGGTGCGAACATCACTTACATCGTGTGGGGCGCCTGGCATGGCATGTGGCTGGCGATTGAAAAAGCCATCGGCCTCAACACCTCGCCGCGCAGCTTCAACCCCGTGCGTTGGGCCTTTACCTTCCTGCTGGTGGTGATGGGCTGGGTGATCTTCCGCGCCGAAAACCTGCACGTCGCCGGCCGCATGTACGGTGCAATGTTCAGCTTTGGCGAGTGGTCGCTCTCGGAACTCAACCGCGCCAACCTCACCGGCCTGCAAGTGGCAACCCTGGTGGTGGCGTACGCAACATTGGCGTTCTTTGGCCTGCGCGACTTCTACACCAACCGCCCTGCCGAGAAAACCAAACCAGCCGATCCGAGCCTGATCAAGGCCGTACCGGGCGACAACCCCGGCAGCATCCACGAGCCAGGCTTCACCGTTGGCCAGGATGCCGCCGTGCAACCGGCCTACTGGACCGCTGACTGGCCACGCTACGCCATGCGCGCTGCAGTGCTGCTGCTGTTCGTGGCGTCGATTCTCAAACTGTCGGCGCAGAGTTTCTCGCCGTTCCTTTACTTCCAATTTTGAGGGAGCCGACCATGACCCGATCATTGCGCGTCCTCTATATCGGCCTGTTCCTGGTGCTGCTGCTAGCCCTGGGCGCCTGGTCGCTGCGCAGTTTCTTCGGCTTCAGCACCAATGCCGACGCGACCGTGCTCAACGGTCGCTGGACCAAGGCCGTCGAAACCCACTACGACGAGGAGTTCCCGATCAAGCGATTGGGCACCAACCTCTGGGCGGCGCTGGACTACAAGCTGTTCAACGAAGGCCGCCCTGGCGTGGTGCTGGGCCGCGATCACTGGCTTTACAGCGACGAGGAGTTCAACCCTGCCGTCAACGAAGACCAGAACCTTGAAGGCAACTACGCGCTGGTCGAAGGCGTACGCCAGAAGCTCAAGGCCCAAGGCATTCAGCTGGTGATGGCAATCGTGCCGGCCAAGGTGCGCCTGTACCCGGAACACTTGGGTGAGGTCAAACCGGCCAGCATCCACGCCAACCTGTACCAGGACTTCCATGCCCGTGTCGCTGCCGACAAGATCATCGCCCCGGACCTGCTCGGCCCGCTGCAACAGGCCAAGCTCGGCGGCAAGCAAGTGTTCCTGCGTACCGACACTCACTGGACCCCGGACGGTGCTGAAATCGCCGCCAAGCAGTTGGCCAAGACCATCGCCGACAAGACGCCGCTCAACGGTGAGCCACAGCGCTTTGTCACCGAAGCGGAGAAGACCGAACCGCACAAAGGCGACCTGCGTCTATTCCTGCCGCTGGACCCGCTGTTCGAAAACCTGATGCCGCCTAAAGAGCCGCTGGAAAAACGCGTGACGCACCTGGCCGAAACCAAAGGCGACGACGCGCTGTTCAGCGACAGCGAAACCCCAGTGGCACTGGTGGGCACCAGCTACAGCGCCAACCCTAACTGGAACTTCGTCGGCGCCCTCAAGCAAGCCCTGGGCAGCGACGTGATCAGCTACGCCGAAGACGGCCATGGCCCGATCCTGCCGATGCTCAGCTACCTCAAAAGCGATGACTTCAAGAACAACCCGCCTCAGGTGCTGATCTGGGAGTTTCCTGAACGTTATCTGCCCGTGAACAACGAAATCGGTGATGCCGACCCCTCGTGGGTTGCGCAGCTTAAACAAGCCGGTTCGCGCCAACAGAACATGGCACTGAATACACCCGTTAACCATCAAAAATCCGAGACGCCCGACCGGGCGCAAAACTGAAAGAGAGGTAACTCACATGACTTTCACTACTACTCCGCGTCGTCTCGCTAAGACTCTGGCCCTGGCTGCCGGTATGAGCGTGGTATCCCTGTCCGCCTTCGCCGGTGACGCTGCCTTGTACGGCCCTGTCGCACCGAAAGGCTCAAGCTTCGTGCGCGTCTACAACGCCTCCAACCAGGAAGTCAGCGCGACGGTTGGCAGCACCAACCTCAGTGAAGTGGCCCCGCTGGCCAGCAGCGACTTCAGCTTCATGCCGGGTGGTGACTACAGCGCCAAGATCGGCAGCCAGACCGTGCCGGTCAAACTCGCCGCCGATCACTACTACACCTTGGTCAACAACAGCAGCGGCCAGCCCCAGCTGATCGAAGAACCGCCGTTCAAGAACAAGCAGAAATCCCTGGTGCGCGTGCAGAACCTCAGCGACAAGGCCCTGACCCTGAAAACCGCTGACGGCAAGACCGACGTGGTCAAGTCGGTGGCTGCCAAAGGCCGTGGCGAGCGCGAGATCAACCCGGTGAAGGTGAGCCTGGCACTGTATGACGGCGACAAAAAAGTCGGCGACGTGAAGCCGGTGGCCCTGGAACGCGGTGAGGCCGCGGTGCTGTACGTGACCGGTTCGGGTTCGAGCATTTCGCCAGTCTGGGTAAAACGCCCGGTATCGACCCGCTAACTATTTTCCTGTGGGAGCCCGGCTTGCCCGCGATGGCATCACCTCGGTGTCACTGACAGACCGAGTCGCCTGCATCGCAGGCAAGCCGGCTCCCAAAAGGACCGAGACAAAAACAAGAGTGAAACGACAAACCTTCGTAGCTCTGACCCAAATTGATTCAAGGAGAAACACATGATCCCAGTAATCCTCTCCGGTGGTAGCGGCTCACGTCTTTGGCCGCTTTCGCGTAAACAGTTCCCGAAACAATTCCTGGCCCTGACCGGCGAGCAAACGCTGTTCCAGCAAACCCTGGAACGTCTGGTGTTCGAAGGCATGGACACCCCGATCGTGGTCTGCAACAAGGACCACCGTTTTATCGTCAACGAGCAATTGGCCAACCGTAAACTGGAATGCCAACGCATCCTTATGGAACCCTTCGGGCGCAACACCGCGCCGGCCGTGGCCCTGACAGCAATGATGCTGGTCAATGAAGGCCGCGACGAGCTGATGCTGGTGCTGCCGGCCGACCACGTGATCGACGACCAGAAAGCCCTGCAACGCGCCCTGGCCCTGGCCACCGTGGCCGCTGAACGCGGCGAGATGGTGTTGTTCGGCGTGCCGGCGACCCGTCCGGAAACCGGTTATGGCTACATCAAGTCCACCAACGATTCGCTGCTGCCGGAAGGCGTGAGCCGCGTGCAGCAGTTCGTGGAAAAGCCGGATGAAAAACGCGCCGTCGAGTTCGTCAAAAGCGGCGGTTATTTCTGGAACAGCGGCATGTTCCTGTTCCGCGCCAGCCGCTTCCTCGAAGAGCTGAAAAAGCACGATCCGGACATCTACGACACCTGCGTGCTGACCCTGGAGCGCAGTGAACAGACCGCCGACACCGTGACGTTGGACGATGCCACCTTCGCTTGCTGCCCGGACAACTCCATCGACTACGCCGTGATGGAAAAAACCCAGCGTGCCTGCGTGGTGCCGCTGAGTGCCGGTTGGAGCGACGTGGGTTGCTGGGCCTCGCTGTGGGCCGTCAACGACAAGGACATCCACGGTAACGTCAGCAAAGGGGACGTGGTCATCCAGGACAGCCGCAACTGCATGATCCACGGCAACGGCAAACTGGTGTCGGTGATCGGCCTGGACAACATCGTGGTGGTGGAAACCAAAGACGCGATGATGATTGCCCACAAGGACAAGGTCCAGGGCGTCAAGCAGATGGTCTCGACCCTCAACGACCAGGGCCGCAGCGAAACCCAGAACCACTGTGAAGTCTATCGTCCGTGGGGCTCCTACGACTCGGTGGACATGGGCGGGCGTTTCCAGGTCAAGCACATCTCGGTCAAGCCGGGCGCCTGCTTGTCCCTGCAGATGCACCACCACCGCGCCGAACACTGGATCGTGGTCAGCGGCACGGCCGAAGTCACCTGTGACGAGAACGTGTTCCTGCTCACGGAGAACCAGTCCACCTACATCCCGATCGCCTCGGTGCATCGCTTGCGCAACCCGGGCAAGATCCCGTTGGAGATCATCGAAGTGCAATCGGGTAGTTATTTGGGCGAAGACGATATCGAACGCTTTGAAGATATCTACGGTCGCTCGACACCGGTTGAACGTGGCGTTTCGGTGAAAACTATCGCGCAGTAAAACAGTCGTACAAGAAGCCCTCACCCAGCCCATTGCGTCCCCTATCCGCAGTGGGTTGGGTGGGGGCTTTTTTAGTTCAACGCCCGCTCACTTTGACGTCGACGGGGCCCCCCAGGCCGACGGGGAGTAGGCGTTATAAGTACCGCTACTGTTGCTGCTTGAGCCCGCGCTACTGTATCTGTCCTTGCCAATCTCCTCAGCCGCCCTGCCTCCCCAGACCAAGGCCCCGCCCAATAGCTTCCCGGTAACTCCACCGCTGTTGACCAGCCTCTTTCCGATGCCCTGCGCCATTGAACCGCCCAGGGTGATAACAGCCCCTTTCGTCTTTTCCTTGTCCTCAGGTTTGATATTAAGCGCGGTAGGCATGCGCGCACTGACGTGGTTGCTGACACCCTGCATCAGCGTTTGCCGCAAGTTCGTGAGCCCCATACCTTGCATGCGGGGCAAAGACGACGCGGCGCCTCCTTCGTATTGCGCTGGGTTGATGGATACTTGCGCGGTAGGCGCAGGTGCGGAGGCGGGTGCTACGAAAGCAGTCTGCGTAGGGGCAAGGGTATTTGAAACCGTCATAGGGCATCTCACTTCATAAGAATACGGTCGGATTCCTTCATAGTTCAGCGTGCGTTTCCATGCTCAAACTCTGTGGGAAAATATTCCAAACCGGTTCCTGTATGAAGGAAATAAACACCTGCCCTGCAGGATCAGGTTCGGCGGCATTCTCTGCGCAATTCAGGCAATATCCCGTTGGAGACCATTGCGCAGCAACACCGCAGACCTGTCCTTTTCACGGGATGACCTTGCAGGCTTTATGAAGCACCGTTAATGAGCTCCGGCTTTATCAAATTTATCCGCACCGTACGACTGGGCAACTTTACCCCCCACCACCATGGCTATGCCCAAGGCTTTAGAAAGAGAGCCACCACCGGAAGCCATTTTTTGCCCAGCCTCCTGGGCTACCATGCCGCCCATGGCAATACCAAACCCCTTGGCATGCTTGGCAGTCATACCGCTATCGCGTAGTTCCGTTGAAGGCGCTTGCAACAGGGTCTGCCCCAGGTTTGTAAGCTTGTGATTCTGCATCCGGCCAGGCGGACGTGAACTCGGTTCTACGTTCTTGTGTGTGGACGCGCCAGCATCGTTCGGCGTTGGTGCTCGCTGAGCAGTGATGAGAGAGGTCACCACCGAGGCGAGGGCTGAGGTGACCGCGGGCGCAAGAAGGGCTGCGATAGTCATTATTCATCTCACTTGATCAGACTGCGTTGATATCGTCCTGGATAAACCGTATTTCCCTATGTTGGCTCTGTGGAAAAAACGCGTTGTTAGGTTCCTCGTAAAGGAAAACCGATCCTGCGATAGGCATCCAGGCCATCGCGCGAGTAGGATGTTTTATCCGCATATGAGACTGTCACCATGTTCTTTGGCGTTCTACTGATCATCACTTGGCTGATCCTGCTACTGCGCTACCCGGCCAGAGCCTTGCCCGTGTCGCTGGCCGCCGCTGTCGGCCTCGGGCTCATAGCGATCTGGGTGGTGTGGCTGGATAACCGCGAAGCCTCACAACTGGCCCGCCTGGAACTGCGCATCACCTACGCCCCAGAAGAATGCCCGGCCGACCGCCCACTCAAACTGACCCTGAACAACGGCAACGACGTGCCCCTCACCGAGCTGCGTTGGCGCGTCGCCGCCTATGCGCCGGGCGACACAGTCAACCTCGCCGACAACGTCTACGCTGCCCCACGCTACCGCGGCCCAGGTGAGTTGCAGGCCGGCGCCACCTGGGACGATTGCCTGCCCACACCGCCTTTACGCCCCGGCTACCGCCCGCAAACCCTGGAATTTCGTGCCGAGCACCTGCAAGGCAGTTTCTCGGACTGACAAAGGACTGACCCATGCCCAACGTACTCATCACCGGTTGCTCCAGCGGTATCGGCCGCGCCCTCGCCGATGCCTTCAAGACCGCCGGCTACGACGTGTGGGCCAGCGCTCGCCGTGCGGAAGATGTCGCCGGTTTGTCCGCCGCAGGCTTTAACGCCGTGCAATTGGACGTCAACGACAGCGCCGCCCTGCAACGGCTCGCCGAACAACTGGGCGAACTGGATGTGCTGGTCAACAACGCCGGCTATGGCGCCATGGGGCCGTTGCTGGACGGCGGCACCGAGGCGATGCAGCGCCAATTCGAGACCAATGTGTTTTCCATCGTCGGCGTGACCCAGGCGCTGTTCCCTGCCCTGCGTCGCAACAAAGGGTTGGTGGTCAACATCGGCAGCGTTTCCGGCGTGCTGGTGACACCGTTTGCTGGCGCGTACTGCGCCTCCAAAGCCGCTGTGCATGCGTTGAGCGATGCATTGCGCATGGAACTGGCGCCCTTTGGCGTGAGCGTCATGGAAGTGCAACCCGGCGCCATCAACACCCACTTCGCCAAAAACGCCGGCGCCCAGGCCGAACTGTTGATCAATGAACAATCGCCGTGGTGGCCGTTGCGCGACGGCATTCGTGCGCGCAGCCAGGCCTCTCAAGACAAGCCGACCCCGGCCAGCGTGTTTGCAGCGGATGTGCTCAAGGCCGTCCAGCAACCTCAGGCGCCGCGCCTGCTACGTTCGGGCAATGGCAGTCGGGCGTTGCCATTGATGGCGGCATTGTTGCCCAAGGGGTTGTTGGAGAAGGTGTTGAAGAAACGCTTTGGGCTGACCGGTTCGCTCTAACCCTTCATTCCAGTCAATAACCCCCCTGCACTTTCAGCGGCAAATACCAAGCCTCTGCCATACCCCTGCCAGCGAGCCTCACTGATGATTGACTACAGCGATTTTTTTGAAGAAGTGATCCAGACCCACGTCGAGATCGAGCAATGGTTTGCCGGCGTTGCACCCGAAGGCACCTTGCAAAACCTGCTTGCCCGTTTCTCGCCGGCGTTCAGCATGATCGCTCCCGCTACCGGCACACGGGTCAATGCGGCCGGGGTGAATGCGCTGTTCACGCGTTTGGGTGGCATGCGCCCGGGGTTGAAAATCACCTTGAGCGAGATGGCCGGGATTGACCGACATGCGCGTGGCGCCACGGTGACTTACCGCGAGCATCAGATCGACGACAGCGGCACCCGGACGGACCGCCGCGCCACGGTGATCTTTGAGAAGCAGGCCAGCGGCGCACTGCTGTGGCGCCACCTGCATGAGACGTTTATCGCGCCATGAAATAACCATCAGGCCGGTTCCTACATAAAACAGCGAACGGCCTGACATCACGCCAAGGAAACTATCCGCAGGCTCTTTCACCTCTGTCTACTCACAGGTGAAAGGATGCCAAGCGATTTCCTGCGAAGCGGTGTGCCAGATGCGCACACCACGACTCGCCAGCGACTGACCCGTCTGCTGGACCTGCCCAAGCTCTATCGAACCATTGACGCCGACCCGGCCATCGTCGGGGCCGGTGTGGTGCACATAGGCAGTAATTATCAGGTGACGGTGCTACGCGAGTTCGTGCCGCTGTGCAGCATCAAGCCCAAGCGGGTGATTCTGAGGGAGATGGCGGGGCCGATACGTCAGTATCTTGCAGGTCAAACGCCGTCGCAAAGCCAGAGCCAAAACGATATTCCAGTAACCGACCTCAATCTTTCGACAACTCCCGCACAATCACGGTGCAGGTAATGCCCGCCGCCAACAACACACCCTCCGGCACCGCATCAATGTGAATCCGCACCGGCACCCGCTGGGCCAGGCGCACCCAGTTGAAGGTCGGGTTCACATCGGCGATCAGCTCGCGGCTCTCGGGGTTGTCGCGGTCGTAGATACCGCGCGCGATGCTTTCTACGTGGCCCTTCAGCGTCTCGCCGCTCATCAACTGCATATCGGCTGGGTCACCGACTTTCACATGGGGCAATTTGGTTTCTTCGAAAAAGCCGTAAACCCAGAATGAGTTCATGTCCACCACCGCCATCTTGGCTTCGCCGATACGTGCGTAGTCGCCTCGATGCACGTTGAGGTTGGTGACATAACCATCCACCGCTGCCACCACGTGCGTGCGTTTCAAGTTGAGTTCGGCCGCCTCCAATTGCGCCAGCGCGTGCTGATAATCCGCCAGCGCCGAGTCGGCGATATTGCTGGCGTCGTCGCGGTTTTCCTTGGAGATCACCAGCGCATCGAGGTCAGCACGTCGATGGGCGTTGACCTTGCGCATTTCCCAGGTGGCTTTGCGGGAGGCCACGAGGGATTGCGCCTGCTTGACGGCAATGCGGTAGTGCTCAGGGTCGATCTGCATCAGCAGGTCGCCCTTTTTCACCCGTTGGTTGTCGCGTACCGGCACGTCGACCACTTCGCCGGTGACGTCGGCGGCTACGTTGATGATGTCGGCGCGTACGCGGCCGTCGCGGGTCCAGGGCGTTTCCATGTAGTGCACCCACAACGTGCGGCCAATCCAGATCGCCAAGGCCAGTACCAGTAAGGTCGCGAGCAGGCTGAAAAACTTTTTCATCGGGGCATTCTCAACGGTAAACGGTCAGCGCCAGGGCGCCGAACAGGCAAACGAACAGGCTCAGGCGCAGCAACGCCGGGTGCCAGAAAAAACGGTACAGGTCGAACCCGGCCAGGAAGCGGTCCAGGGCCCAGGCCAACACTGCGGCGATCAAAAACATCAGCGTCATGGTCGGCATGTAGACGCCGTGGAAGGCGATTTCACGAGGCATGCGTGGCTCCTTTGAGGGCCGCCAGGGGTGATTGCGGGTCGAGCAACGAGGTGCGGATAAAGTGCAGGTAACTCTTCACCCGGCGCAGCGCCGAGGTGTCGAAGTGCGGGGCGAAAGGTTCGTCGGTGGCCTGCACGCGGCTGATCGCATGGTCGACGGCAATCAAGCCACGCTCCAGGTTGCTGGCGCTGGGTTGCAGGAATAGCCGCACCAGCGAACGGCCCATCACCCGGATCGCCTGGCGCCAGGGCTGGGATTCGGCGTACGCCGGGTGCACCGGCAAAATCGCCTGCTCCTTGCGCAGCTCGATGATCGCGTGGCCGACTTCCAGCACCACAAACATCCAACGCAGCAAGTCGCGCTGTACCTGCGGCTGGCCGACCGCGAGGCCGTAGGCCTGGTGCAGCAGGTCGCGGGTGCGGCTTTCAAAACTTGAAGCCAGGCCCTTGAGCTTGCCGCTGATCGCATACACCACCTGCTCACGCAGGTCCTGCTCCAACCGGCGCCACAGCCAGCGGCTGTTGGGCGGCAGGATGATCGCACCCGCCGCCGCGCACACCAGCATGCCGATGACCATGGCGATGTAGTCGTTGATAAAGGTGTAGGGGTTGTAGACCGTGAGGTTGTCCGGCACCGAACCGGTGCTGAAAAAGATCAGCAGGCCGACGCCGACACCCGCGTATTGCGGCCGCGAGGCGAGGAACGCGCCACAGATGATCACCGGGGCGAGCATCACGCACAGCAGCGGGAAGCCGTCGATCCAGGGGAACACGAAGAACATTTCGATAAAGCCCACCAGCGCGCCGATCAAGGTGCCGCAGGCCATCTGGAAGGCCATGCGCTTGGGGTTGGGCGTCGCGGCGGACAGGCCGACAGTCGCGGCGGCGATCAAGGTCATGGTCGCGCCGCTGGGCCAGGCGGTGGCCACCCAATAACTGCCGAGCACGATCAGGATGAAAGACGCGCGAATCCCCGAGGCGGCGCAGGCCAGCCAGTTGGTTTTGGGGATAAAGGTTTCGTCCCACTGCTCGCGCGCATGGCTGTGGTCGGCCAGGGAAGCGTGGGTTTGCGCGTAGTTGTGCAGGTCATCGACGAAGCGATACAGCAGTTCGTAGGCCGTGTGGAAATCCAGTTGCTCGGCTTCGGTGGGATCTGCTTCCTGGAAGGCCGCACGCAGGCTGCGGACCTTGGCCGGCAGACCATCCTTGTAGGCGCTCAGCGCGTTGACCAGGCGCGCCGCGTCGGGGCTGGTGAGCGCGCGACCGGAAAAGCCGTCGAGCACTTCGGCAAGGTCTTGCAGGCCGGGTTTGATCGCCGCCACCACATGGTCCGCCTCGTCCGTGCGCAGCCGTTCAAGCAACTGGTGCAAGGCATTGAAGCGCGTGGTGATGCTCATGAATTCGCTGTTGAGGCGACTGAGCCGACCATTGCGCCGCCGCATATGCGGGTCTTCAAACACCGTGACACTGCGCAGCCCTTCCAGGCCCACGGCTTCGGCGATAAAGCGCACGTTGCTCGCCTCGAACCCTTCACGCTGGCTGCGCCCGCGCAGGCCATCGGTGACGAACAGCGCGAACACGCCAAAGCGTTGGTACAAGGCGTTGCGCATCGCAGCGCTGCTGGTTTGCGGCAGGATCGCGGCGCTGACCAGGGTGGCGCACAGAATCCCCAAGGAGATTTCCAGCACCCGCCACACCGCCGCCATAAAGGCGCCATCCGGATGCGCCAGGGCCGGCAGGCCGACCATCGCCGCGGTATAGCCGGCCAGCACGAAGCCATAGGCGCGGAAGTTGCGGTTGCGCGTCGCGCCGGCGGTGCAGATGCCGACCCAGATCGCCAGCGCGCCAAGGAACAACTCGGTGTTCTGCGCAAACAAGGCGATCAACAGCACCATCACCGCCGACCCCGCCAGGGTGCCGAGGAAACGATAGAAGCTCTTGGCAAACACCTGGCCGCTCTGCGGTTGCATCACGATAAACACCGTGATCATCGCCGTGCGCGGCTGCGGCAGTTCCAGGCGCATGGCCAACCACAGCGTGAGGAAGGCAGCGACCAGCACCTTGAAGATATACACCCAGGTCACGCCGTCGCTGCGTGCCCAGTCGAAAAAACCACGGCGCCACTCAAGGGAATGCAGCCAGCGCAGCGGTGCAGGCAAGGAAGTCATCAAATCCTACTCAGTGATCGAATACGGCAAGTGCCGCCGGGGTCTTACTCGGGAGGATCTGGGCGGGTGGCGGTACATCGTTGCCGGCATCGAGCCCCCCGCCCAAGGCCGTGACCAGTTCAGCGTGGGCGCTCAAGCGAGCGGCCTGTACCTGTTGCTCCACCTGCTGCTGGCGGAACAGCAAGGTCTGGGCGTTCAGCACATTGAGGTAATCCGTGAGGCCGCGCTGGTAGGCGATCATCGCGATGTCGTAGGTCTTTTGCGCCGAGGCCACCGACTGCGCGGCGAAGACAGATTGCTTGTCCATCGATTCGCGGCGGATCAACTGATCGCTGATGCCCTTGAGGGCATTGACCAGGGTCTGGTTGTACCGGGCGACGGCGATGTCATAACCGGCGCTGGCTTCGCCCAGCTCCGCACGCAGGCGGCCACCGTCGAAGATCGGCAAGGTGATCGCCGGACCGACGTTATAGTTGAATTTCTTGCCCGCCAGGAACGCCAGCATACCGCCGCCGGTGGCCATGTAGCCGAGGCTGCCGACCAGGTCGACGTTGGGGTAGAAACCGGCGTGGACGACATCGATGCCACGGGCCTGGGCCGCGACTTGCCAGCGGCTGGCGACCACATCCGGGCGTTGGCCGAGCAATTGCGCGGGCAGGCTCGACGGCAATTTCAACGGTGCGGCCAACGACAGCGTAGGACGTTGCAATTGCGCCCCCGCCCCCGGACCTTTGCCCGCCAACGCTGCCAGTTGGTTACGGCTCAGGGCGATTTCTTCGTCCAGGGCGTCCAGTTGACGATGGGTTTCCGGCAGCGGCGTTTCGGCCTGGCTGACGTCAAAATGGGTGCCCAGCCCGGCGTTCAGGCGCTTATGGGCCAGGTCGAGGATCTGCTGCTGCTGCGCCAGCGTGGCCGCGACGATATCGCGGTTGGCGTAGTGCAACGACAGCTGGATATAGGCGCGGACCACGTTGTTCTGCAATTCGAGCTGGGCCTGGCGCGCTTCGGCGACGCTCATGTGCGCCAGGTCGACGGCACGTTCGGTGGCATTGCTTTCACGGCCCCACAGGTCGAGGGCATAGCTCAGGCCCAGGGAAGCATTGTTGTCCCAGGTGTTGGCACCGCTCAGTTCGCCGGGGCCATAGAACTGATCCTTGGGCCAGTTGTGGCGCTTGAGGGCGGTGTCGCTGTTGATCTGCAACGACTCGGCCGACTCGGCGATCCCGGCCATGGCCCGCGCCTCCCGCACCCGAGCGGCGGCCATGGCCATGCTTGGGCTGTGTTGGGTCGCGAGGTCGACCCAGCGGTTCAATTGCGGGTCACCATAGGCTTGCCACCAGTGCGCGGTGGGCCAGTGGGCGTCCTGGGCGGCGCTCTGGATCGCTTCGTCGGTGGCCAGTGTGCTGGCGTTGAGGGACTGGCCTTGGGGGGCGATTCCTCCGGTTCCGATGCAGCCGCTGATTGCTAACGATAAAGCCCAGACACTGAGAGCCTTCAACTCTCTGTTGATGCGACGCGGCACTGCTGCGAATTCCTGAGGTGGTGGTGCGGGGAGAGGTGGCGCAATTCTAGGGGGCGGCATGGGGAACGATAAGCTGGCATTCCTGTGAATCTTTGTTACCGTTCAGGCGATAATCCGTTGGTAGGGATCACTGGACGGCGTAACTTTCTGTCACAA
This sequence comes from Pseudomonas sp. QC2, assembly GCF_002859085.1. Classification (NCBI taxonomy): domain Bacteria; kingdom Pseudomonadati; phylum Pseudomonadota; class Gammaproteobacteria; order Pseudomonadales; family Pseudomonadaceae; genus Pseudomonas; species Pseudomonas sp. QC2. The sequence goes on along the minus strand of NZ_PKKS01000023.1, from coordinate 305,486 downwards.
TTTGCTATCTCCCCTGAGAACACTCCATGGACACTTTGCAAAACATGCGCGCCTTCAGTTGCGTGGCCGAGGCAGGCAGCTTCACCGCCGCCGCCGTGCAACTGGATACCACCACTGCCAACGTCTCGCGCGCGGTCTCCAACCTTGAGGCCCATCTGCAAACCCGCTTGTTGAACCGAACGACACGACGCATCGCGCTGACCGAAGCCGGCAAACGCTATTTGCTGCGCTGTGAGCAGATCCTCGCCTACGTCGAGGAAGCCGAGGCGGAGGCCAGCGACGCCCATGCACGCCCTGCCGGGCAGCTGAAAGTGCACACCATGACCGGTATCGGCCAGCATTTCGTCATCGACGCCATCGCCCGCTATCGCCGCACCCACCCGGACGTCACCTTCGACCTGACCCTGGCCAACCGTGTGCCGGACTTGCTCGATGAGGGCTACGACGTGTCCATCGTGCTGGCCAGCGAACTGCCGGACTCGGGCTTCGTGTCCCAGCGCCTGGGCATCACCTACAGCATTGCCTGTGCCTCGCCGGACTACGTCAAGGCCAAGGGCTGCGCCCATCGCCCCCATGACTTGCTCAACCACGCCTGCCTGCGCCTGGTCAGCCCAGTGATCCAGCTCGACAAGTGGACCTTCAACGGCCCCGAAGGCCAGGAAAGCGTGGCGATCAACACCTCGCCCTTCCTGGTGAACTCGGCCGATGCGATGAAAACCGCGATCACCAGCGGCATGGGCATCGGCCTGCTGCCGGTGTACGCCGCGATCGAAGGCCTGCGCAACGGCACCCTGGTGCGGGTGATGCCCAACTACCGCTCCCAGGAGTTGAACCTGTACGCCATCTACCCGTCGCGCCAGTACCTGGATGCGAAGATCAAGACGTGGGTGGAATACCTGCGTGGCTCGCTGCCGGAGATCCTGGCGGCGCACCAGGCGGAGCTGGTGGCGTATGAGTTGAGCGGCAGCCTCAGCGGCGCGCGCCTGGCGAACTGAGTGCTACCAGACGAGTCAGGTCAACGGTGGGAGGGGGCTTGCTCCCGATAGCAATAGGTCAGTCACCCAATGAATTGACTGATCCACCGCTATCGGGAGCAAGCCCCCTCCCACATTTGCACCCTGCCCACTTTAGGCCTGAGGCGTCCTGACAATTGTCGGCAGGAATGTTAGCGTGCTTGGCATTCTTCCGTAGTCGATGAGCCCGCCTGCAATGAAAAAGACTGTCCTCGCTTTCAGCCGCGTCACCCCGGAAATGATCGAACGCCTGCAACAGGATTTCGAGGTGATCGCGCCCAATCCCAAGCTGGGCGACATCAACGCGCAATTCAATGAAGCCCTGCCCCACGCGCACGGCCTGATCGGCGTGGGTCGCAAGCTGGGCCGCGAGCAGTTGCAAGGCGCGAGCAAGCTGGAAGTGGTGTCCAGCGTGTCGGTGGGCTACGACAACTATGACGTGGCGTACTTCAACGAACGCGGGATCATGCTCACCAACACCCCCGACGTCCTCACCGAAAGCACCGCCGACCTGGCCTTTGCCCTGCTGATGAGCAGCGCACGCCGTGTGGCCGAGCTGGACGCCTGGACCAAAGCCGGCCAGTGGAAAGCCAGCGTCGGCGCGCCGTTGTTCGGTTGCGATGTGCATGGCAAGACGCTGGGCATCGTCGGCATGGGCAACATCGGCGCGGCCGTGGCCCGGCGTGGACGGTTGGGTTTCAATATGCCGATCCTCTACAGCGGCAACAGCCGCAAGCCGGCGCTGGAGCAGGAACTGGGCGCGCAATTGCGTAGCCTGGATGAACTGCTGGCCGAGGCGGATTTCGTCTGCCTGGTGGTGCCGTTGAGCGACAAGACCCGTCACCTGATCAGCACCCGCGAGCTGGGGCTGATGAAGTCCAGCGCGATCCTGATCAACATTTCTCGTGGCCCGGTGGTCGACGAACCGGCGCTGATCGACGCCCTGCAAAGCCAGCGCATCCGTGGCGCGGGGCTGGATGTGTATGAACAGGAGCCGTTGGCCGAGTCACCGCTGTTCCAGCTGAGCAACGCCGTGACCCTGCCGCACATCGGCTCGGCCACCCACGAAACCCGTGAAGCCATGGCCAACCGCGCCCTCGACAACCTGCGCAGCGCGCTGCTGGGCCAGCGTCCGCAGGACCTGGTGAACCCGCAGGTGTGGAAGGGCTGACCCATACCCCTTGTGGAATGGGGCTTGTGTGGGAGCCGGCTTGCCTGCGATAGCATCACCCCGGTGCAACTGAAAGACCGAGGTGCCTGCATCGCAGGCAAGCCAGCTCCCACACACACCCATCCCGACACAAAATCCGGTTAAAGCCTGGCCTCCCCAAGTCGATAACCCTCTATAGATCGTCATCCCTGATCCACAGAAGGTTTTTATGTCCACCACCAAAGCCCGCGCAGACTCACTCTCGCTTCTGCTCTTTACCTTGCGCAGTGGCAAGCTGATGGCGATCAACCTGCTGAAAGTCAGCGAAATCATCCCATGCCCGCCGCTGACCAAGCTGCCGGAGTCCCACCCGCACGTCAAAGGCATCGCCACCCTGCGCGGTAACTCGCTGGCGGTGATCGACCTGAGCCGCGCCCTGGGGGAAATGCCGCTGGCAGACCCGGACGGCGGCTGCCTGATCGTCACCGATGTGAGCCGCTCCAAGCAGGGTTTGCATGTGCAGGCGGTGAGCAAGATCGTGCATTGCCTGACCACCGACATCCGCCCGCCGCCCTATGGCTCCGGCGGTAACCGCGCGTTTATTACCGGGGTCACCCAGGTAGAAGGCGGCCTGGTGCAGGTGCTGGATATCGAAAAAGTCATCCACGGCATCGCGCCGGCACCGATTGAAGCGGCGCCGACCGACCTGACCATGGAAGAGGCCGAAGTGCTCGGCAACGCGCGCATCCTGGTGGTGGACGACAGCCAGGTCGCCCTGCAACAGTCCGTGCACACCCTGCGCAACCTCGGCCTCACCTGCCACACCGCGCGCAGCGCCAAGGAAGCCATCGACGTGCTGCTGGAACTGCAAGGCACCGCCGAGCAGATCAACGTGGTGGTGTCGGACATCGAGATGTCGGAAATGGACGGCTACGCCCTCACCCGCACCTTGCGCGAAACCCCCGACTTCCAGCACCTTTATGTGTTGCTGCACACCTCCTTGGACAGCGCGATGAACAGCGAAAAGGCACGACTGGCGGGTGCCGACTCGGTACTGACCAAATTCTCGTCGCCTGAGCTGACCAAGTGCCTAGTGATCGCCGCCCAGACCGTGGCACAGAAAGGCCTGTAACCGGTGACCGAGTATTACCAGCTGTTGCGCCGCGACCTCACCGGCAGCCTGCCCGCCCCCCAGTGGCCGGCCGGTACGCAGTTGGATCATTACCGCGACGACCTGGCCCCGGCGATTCATGCTGTGTTGCGCCTCGCTCAGGACCAGGGCGGCGGTCGTGTGCCCAACCTGGAAACCTGGCAGCAGCGGTTCACCACCGATGCCGAGTTCGACCCCACACTGTGCCTGGTAGCGAGCAACGACGAAGGCGTTCTCGCCGTGGCGCAGTGCTGGACCAGCGCCTTCATCAAGCACCTCTGCGTTCACCCCTGCGCCCAGGGCCAGGGATTGGGCCGCGCGTTGCTGCTGCACAGCTTCCAGGCGTTCAAGCAGCGCGGCGAGCCCTATGTGGACCTTAAGGTGCGGGAGAGCAACCTGCGTGCCCGGCAGTTGTATGAAAGCGCGGGCATGCGATTTGTCCTGCGCGATGCAGTGCCCGAGGGCTGACAGGCACTGGCGTATAACTTGCTTCCAGAGAGCTGAAACGGTGAACAGAGGTAAAAACCTGTCACTGTTCCTGCGTGCCCTCTGACCTAGCCTGGTGACAGATCCGCCATGAATACTCGATTTTCCTGCGTCGGTTGCGGCAAATGCTGCACCGACCATCACGTGCCCCTGACCCTCGACGAGGCCCGCCAGTGGGCGGCGGACGGCGGCAATGTCATCGTTCTGGCGGAGGGTTTCCTGGGCAATGGCCTGGGCCTGCCCGAGCAGCAACGCGAACATGCCGAACGCCGTTCGGTGGTCGTGCCCAGTGGCACTACCGAAGCGTTTGTGGCAATCACCTTTGCCGCCTACAACGCCGGACGCTGCCGGAATCTTGACGAAGACAACCTGTGCCGCATCTATGAGCGTCGGCCGTTGGTGTGCCGCATCTACCCGATGGAGATCAACCCGCATATCCCGCTGAACCCCGCCGCCAAGGATTGCCCGCCGGAATCCTGGGAGCAGGGCCCGGCGCTGATCGTCGGCGGTGAGTTGATGGACCAGGAATTGGCGCAGTTGATCCAACGCTCACGCCAGGCCGACCGCGATGACGTGCAGACCAAAGAGGCGGTGTGCGCCCTGCTGGGCATTCGCACCACGGCGCTCAAGGGTGATGGGTTTACCGCTTACCTGCCGGACATGGGCCTGTTTGCCCAGGCGATTGAGCTGGCGCTGGCTCAACCGTCCGTGGCCAATGAGTGGGTGTTCCATGTATCGGGGATGGACATTGCCGAACAGGTGCTGGATGCCGGGGCGCAGATTGCGACCGAGGTGCCGGCCAACTATGCGTTTATCCCTCTGCGGGCGGCGTAGGGCTGACTGGCCGCTTCGCGAGCACATCGAGCCATCACGGCACCTCCAGACGATAAGGCGCAAGGATCCGCTGGTACTCACCATTGTGTTTAAGCTGTTCGAGGGCGCGGTTAAGTTCGGTACGCAACGCCGTATCGGTGGTGCGCAGCCCGATTGCCACGCCGTGGCCCAGCAACTCGGCGGAAACGGCGGGGCCGAGGAAGTCGAAATCCTGGCCCGCCGGGGTGTCGAGCAACGCGTCGCGGATTTCCACGGTGCCCTGCAGGGTCGCATCGATGTCGCCTGCCACCAGGCTGCGGACCAGTTCGTCGTTGAGCCAGAAGCGCTTGATGATCACGCCCTTGGGCGCCCATTGCGACCGGGCAAAGGCTTCGCGATTACTCCCCAGCAATACGCCGACGCGCTTGCCCTTGAGCGACGCTGGCGTCGGCATCAGCCCGGAGGATCGGCGCGCGACCAGGCGCGTGGTGAAGGGATAGAGGTTATCGGTGAAGCTCACCCAGCGCTGACGCTGAGGCGTGGGGGCAATGCCGATGATTGCATCGAATTGCAGGGCATCAAGGTCTTTGAAGTTTTCGACCAGCACCTGGTCGACCCAGGTACAGCGCACATTCAGTTGCTGGCAAAGGGCGTTGCCCAGCTCGATATTCAGACCGACCAACTGCCCTTGCGGGTTGCGGCTCTGGAAGGGGGGAAAGTGCGCGGCAACGGCAAAGCGGATTTCGCGCCGAGGTTGATCAATGCCAGCAACGGCATCGACCGCGAGCAACAGGACAAGCGCTACACAGAGGTGTATCGGGGCCACAGGAAACGTCCTTTTCCGGAAAGAGCGCCCTTGACTCCGCCCCGGTAAAAAATCGGAGCAGAGCGCAAGCTGTGCAAGCTTTCAAGAAACGATCGCAGGCCCACAAGCAGAAATATCAACGGACGCTGTAGGCAACATCCTGCAAATATTACAGCTGATTATTCTTAACGTTTACCCATGGAACGGCGAGTTCCCGGTGGCGCCATGCCCGGGCTCTTGGTATGGCCGTTCTTGGCGCCGTTCTTGTACCAGGGCTGGGCGGCATTTTTGGCCCCGGCCAGTTCACCCGGCTTGAAGGGAAACTTGAACACCGGGATCTCGGTTTTTTCAACGCCGTCGGCGCTGGCCGGATCGACGAGGTCGGTCGCTTCAACAGGGGGTTGTGTCGGGGAAGTCATGAAAGCTCCGGAGCGTGCAAAAAATGACGCGGGACCGGCTTGCGGGCCTCGCTGGCGCGCAGTATACCTGCCCGCCTTGGATCTTTAACCACCGCCTGTACGAATGGTCGACCTTTACTGACAGCGCTGTCAGTTAGCAGTCACTTTGCTGACCGGGTTGACGGGCTATAAAGGCTCCACTTTCCTCCAATCCTTTGCCCTGGCGCCTCACCCCATGCAAATTCAACGAAAAACCGCCCTGATCGTGGGTGTCCTCGTGGTGTTGGCGATTGCAGCCTGGGCATTGACCCGCCCGGCCAAGAGCAAACTGGCGGCGCCCACTGCGATTCCGGTGCGGGTGGTGAGCGTGGCGCAGCAGGATGTTCCGCGTTTTGTCAGTGGGATCGGCACCGTGTTGTCCTTGCACAGCGTGGTCATACGCCCGCAAGTGGACGGCATTCTCACCCAATTGCTGGTCAAGGAAGGCCAACGCGTCAAGGCCGGCGACCTGCTGGCGAGCATCGATGACCGTTCGATCCGTGCCAGCCTCGACCAGGCCAAGGCGCAACTGGGCGAGAGCCAGGCCCAGTTGCAGGTGGCGCTGGTCAACCTCAAGCGCTACAAGGCGTTGAGCGTCGACGATGGCGTGTCCAAGCAGACCTATGACCAGCAACAAGCCCTGGTCAACCAGCTCAAGGCCACCGTCCAAGGCAACCAGGCCGCGATCGATTCGGCTCAAGTGCAACTGTCCTACACCCAGATTCGCTCGCCGGTCAGCGGTCGCGTGGGTATTCGCACCGTGGACGAAGGTAACTTCCTGCGCACAAGCGATGCCCAGGGCCTGTTCTCGGTCACCCAGATCGACCCGATTGCCGTCGAGTTCTCCCTGCCGCAGCAGATGCTGCCCACCCTGCAAGGCCTGATCGCGGCGCCCACAAAGGCCAGCGTCGATGCCTATATGGGCGCCGACACCGACGGCCAGACCGGCGACCTGCTCGGCGAAGGCCACTTGAGCCTGATCGACAACCAGATCAGTTCCACCACCGGCACCCTGCGTGCCAAGGCTGAATTCAGCAACGCCTCGCAACGCCTGTGGCCGGGGCAATTGGTGACCATCAAGATTCAGACCGCCCTCGACAAAAACGCGCTGGTGGTGCCGTCGACGGTGGTGCAACGCGGCCTGGATTCGCACTTTGTGTACCGGGTCAACGGTGACAAGGTCGACGTGGTGCCGGTGCAGGTCACCTACCAAGACAGCGACGTGAACATCATCAAGGGCGTGCAGGCCGGCGATGTGCTGGTCAGTGACGGCCAGTCGCGGCTCAAGGCCGGGGCCCAGGTGGAGGTGCTCAAGGAGCCGCCGCAGGTGATCCAGACCGTCGACGCCAAGGTGCAGCCATGAGCGGCAGCCGCTCGCCGTCGGCCTGGTGCGTCGACCACCCGGTCGCCACCCTGCTGCTGACTTTCGCCCTGGTGCTGCTCGGGATGATTGCCTTCCCGCGCCTGGCCATCGCCCCACTGCCGGAAGCGGAATTTCCGACGATCCAGGTCAGCGCCACCCTGCCCGGCGCCAGCCCGGACACCATGGCCTCATCCGTGGCCACGCCGTTGGAGGTGCAATTCAGCGCCATCCCCGGCATGACCCAGATGACCTCCAGCAGCGCCTTGGGCTCCAGCCTCCTGACCCTGCAATTTACCCTCAACAAGAGCATCGACACCGCCGCGCAAGAAGTGCAGGCGGCGATCAATACTGCGTCCGGCAAGCTGCCCAGCGATATGCCGAGCCTGCCGACCTGGAAGAAGGTCAACCCGGCGGACAGCCCGGTGCTGATCCTCAGCGTCAGTTCCGACAGCATGCCCAGTACCGAGCTGAGCGACTACGTGGAAACCCTGCTGGCCCGGCAGATCAGCCAGATCGACGGCGTCGGCCAGATCAACATCACCGGCCAACAACGCCCGGCGATCCGCGTACAGGCCTCCCCCGACAAACTGGCTGCCATCGGCTTGACCCTGGCCGATATCCGCCTGGCCATCCAGCAATCGAGCCTCAACCTGGCCAAGGGCGCGATCTACGGCGAAAACAGCGTGTCGACCCTGTCGACCAACGACCAGTTGTTCCTCCCCGAGGATTACGCGCAGTTGATTGTGTCCTACAAGGATGGCGCGCCGGTTCAACTGCGCGATATCGCCAAGGTCATCAACGGTTCGGAAAACGCCTACGTGCAGGCTTGGTCCGGCGACACGCCGGGGGTCAACCTGGTGATCTCGCGCCAGCCCGGCGCGAATATCGTCGAGACCGTGGACCGTATTCAAGCCGAGCTGCCGCGCCTGCAAGGCATGCTGCCAGCCTCGGTGCAGGTCAGCGTGTTGACCGACCGCACCAAGACCATTCGCGCATCGCTGCATGAAGTCGAAGTGACCCTGCTGATCGCGATCCTGCTGGTGGTGGCGGTGATGGCGCTGTTCCTGCGCCAGTTGTCGGCGACGCTGATTGTGTCCAGCGTGCTCGGTGTGTCACTGGTGGCCAGCTTTGCCCTGATGTACCTGATGGGTTTCAGCCTGAACAACCTGACCCTGGTGGCGATCGTGATCTCCGTAGGGTTTGTGGTGGACGATGCGATCGTTGTGGTGGAGAACATTCACCGTCACTTGGAAGCCGGGCTGGGCCAACGCGAAGCGGCGATCAAGGGCGCCGGCGAGATTGGTTTTACCGTGGTGTCCATCAGCTTCTCGCTGGTGGCGGCGTTTATCCCGCTGCTGTTCATGGGGGGTGTGGTCGGGCGGTTGTTCAAGGAATTTGCACTGACCGCCACCTCGACCATCCTGATTTCGGTGGTGGTCTCGCTGACGCTGGCACCGACATTGGCCGCGCTGTTCATGCGTGCGCCGACCCACCCCGCCCATGACAAACCCGGCTTCAGCGAGCGCCTGCTGGCCGGTTACGCGCGCAACCTGCGCCGTGCCCTGGCCCATCAACGCAGCATGGCGGCGATCTTCCTGGTGACCCTGGCCCTGGCCGTGGTTGGCTACGTGTTCATCCCCAAGGGTTTCTTCCCGGTGCAAGACACCGGTTTTGTGCTCGGCACCAGCGAAGCGGCGGCCGATGTGTCGTACCCCGACATGGTCGCCAAGCACAAGGCGCTGGCCGAGATCGTCAAGGACGACCCGGCGGTGCAAGCGTTTTCTCACTCGGTAGGCGTGACCGGCAGCAACCAGACCATCGCCAACGGCCGCTTCTGGATCGCGCTGAAGGATCGCGGTGATCGCGATGTGTCCGCCAGCCAGTTTATCGACCGCATCCGGCCGAAACTGGCCAAGGTGCCGGGCATCGTGCTGTACCTGCGCGCCGGCCAGGACATCAACTTGAGTTCGGGCCCCAGCCGCGCCCAGTACCAATACGTGCTCAAGAGCAACGACGGCCCGACGCTGAACACCTGGACCCAGCGCCTCACCGAAAAACTGCGCGCCAACCCGGCGTTTCGCGACCTGTCCAACGACCTGCAATTGGGCGGCAGCATCACCCACATCAGCATCGACCGTCAGGCCGCCGCACGTTTCGGCCTGACCGCCACCGATGTCGACCAGGCGCTGTACGACGCCTTCGGCCAACGGCAGATCAACGAATTCCAGACCGAGATCAACCAGTACCAGGTGGTGCTGGAACTGGACACTCAACAACGCGGCAAAGCCGAAAGCCTGAATTACTTCTACCTGCGTTCGCCGCTGACCAACGAGATGGTGCCGCTGTCGGCACTGGCCAAGGTCGATCCACCGACGGTAGGGCCCTTGTCCATCAGCCATGACGGCATGTTCCCGGCGGCCAACCTGTCGTTCAACCTGGCGCCCGGCGTGGCGCTGGGCGATGCGGTGATCATGCTCAACCAGGCCAAGAACGAAATCGGCATGCCCACCACCATCATCGGCAACTTCCAGGGCGCGGCCCAGGCGTTCCAGAGTTCGTTGGCCAGCCAGCCGTGGCTGATCCTGGCGGCGCTGGTGGCGGTCTACATCATCCTCGGTGTGCTGTATGAGAGTTTTGTGCACCCGCTGACGATCATTTCCACCTTGCCATCTGCTGGGTTGGGCGCACTGATCATGCTGTCGCTGATGGGCCAGGACTTTTCGATCATGGCGCTGATCGGCCTGGTGCTGCTGATCGGGATCGTCAAGAAGAACGGCATCCTGATGATCGACTTTGCCCTGGACGCCCAGCGCGTCAGGGGCCTGTCGCCGGAGGATGCGATCTATGAAGCCTGCGTCACGCGGTTCCGGCCGATCATCATGACCACCCTCGCCGCCCTGCTCGGCGCCGTGCCGCTGATGCTCGGCGCCGGCCCCGGCGCGGAAATGCGCCAGCCGCTGGGTATCGCGGTCGTCGGCGGACTGCTGGTGAGCCAGGCGCTGACGCTGTTCACTACGCCGGTCATATACTTGTACCTGGAGAAGTTTTTCCACCGGCCCACACCGACGCCTGCGTTGGCAACCACAGATTGAGGCCCGGCCCTGGAGCAAAAAGGCTCATGCGCGTCCTGATTATTGAAGATGAAGAAAAAACCGCAGACTACCTGCATCGCGGCCTGACGGAGCAAGGCTATACCGTCGACGTGGCCCGTGAAGGCGTCGAAGGCCTGCACCTGGCCCTGGAAAACGATTACGCGGTGATCGTGCTCGACGTGATGCTGCCCGGCCTCGATGGCTTTGGCGTACTGCGCGCCTTGCGTGCGCGCAAGCAGACGCCGGTGATCATGCTCACCGCCCGCGAGCGCGTCGAAGACCGTATCCGTGGTTTGCGCGAAGGCGCCGACGATTACCTGGGCAAGCCGTTTTCCTTCCTGGAGCTGGTGGCACGCCTGCAGGCCCTGACCCGCCGCAGCGGCGGTCATGAGCCGGTGCAGGTGACGGTCGCCGATTTGTGGATCGACCTGATCAGCCGCAAGGCCAGCCGTAACGGCGTGCGCCTGGACCTCACCGCCAAGGAGTTCTCGCTGCTCAGCGTGTTGGCGCGGCGCCAGGGCGAGATCCTGTCCAAGACCGCGATTGCGGAAATGGTCTGGGACATCAATTTCGACAGCGACGCCAACGTGGTGGAAGTCGCGATCAAGCGCCTGCGCGCCAAGCTCGACGGGCCATTCGAACAGAAACTGCTGCACACCATCCGTGGCATGGGGTATGTGCTGGAGAGTCGCCTGGTGGAGACCCCAAGTGGTGGCTAACTCAATTGCGCTGCGCCTGAGCGGCATGTTCACCCTGGTGGCGCTGCTGATCTTCCTATTGATCGGCGGCGTGTTGTATCAGCAGGTGGACCGGGGCCTGGGCTTGTTGCCGGGGGCCGAGTTGGATGCCCGTTACAGCGTGCTCGAATCCTCGGTGAATCGCTTCGGCACACCGGACCATTGGCAGAAGATCAAGGCCAAGCTCAAGCTGTTGGGTGAGGAAGACAAGCGCATTCGTTTCTGGGTGGTGAGCAGCGATCCGACCTACGAATACGGAGAGCCCGATGCGCAGATCCGCGCCTTCGCCGAAGGACAAACCGGCAAGCGCGACTTGCATCTGCCGGGCTACAAACATCCCTTCAAGGCACTGGTGAGCCAGTTCCCGGCCAAGGATCAACGCCCGCCGCTGCGCTTTATGATCGCCATCGACACCGAGAACTTCCGCGCCACCCAGCACCATCTGCTGGTGGCGTTGATCAGTCTGGCACTGGTGGGCGTGGTGCTGGCCTCGCTGCTGGGGTTCTGGGTGGCGCGCATCGGTCTCAAGCCGCTGATCAAGCTGTCGGAGGAAGCCCGCAAACTCGCCCCGCCGAAACTCTCCGGGCGCCTGCAGCTGTCGCCGCTGCCACCGGAGTTGAACCAGTTCGTCAACTCGTTCAACGCCACCCTCGACCGCGTGGAGCAGGCCTATTCGCGCCTGGAATCCTTCAACGCCGACGTGGCCCACGAACTGCGTTCGCCGCTGACCAATCTCATCGGCCAGACCCAGGTCGCGCTGACCCGCGGGCGCTCGGCCGAGCATTACTTCGAGGTGCTGCAATCGAACCTCGAAGAGCTGGAGCGCCTGCGTTCGATCATCAACGATATGCTGTTCCTCGCCAGCGCCGACCAGGGCAGCAAGGCCACCAAACTGATCGAAAGCTCCCTGGCCGACGAAGTGGCGACCACCCTCGACTACTTGGACTTCATCCTCGAAGACGCCCAGGTGCAGGTACAGGTGCATGGCGATGCCCAGGTGCAGATCGAAAAGGCCCACCTGCGCCGTGCGCTGATCAACCTGCTGAGCAACGCGGTGCAGCACACCGAGCCGGGGCAAGTCATCGTGGTGAATATCGAAGTGCAGGAACATCAGGTGGCAATCGGTGTGACCAACCCCGGCGATGTGATTGCCAGCGAACACCTGCCGCGCCTGTTCGAGCGCTTTTATCGGGTGGACGCGTCACGCAGCAACAGCGGCGCCAACCATGGCCTGGGGCTGGCCATCGTCAAGGCAATTGCCTTGATGCACGGCGGTGATGTGTTCGTGCGCAGCGACAGTCGTGGCAATACCTTTGGCATCACCCTGCCAACCTAATTCCTGAAACCACCACGACCCACTGTGGGAGGTGGCTTGCTCCCGATAGCGATAGATCAGCCAGAACATCGGTGACTGACACACCGTCATCGGGAGCAAGCCCCCGCCCACACTGGGATCGCAGTGCACCCGTCATCGAGGCCGCCGTCCCAACTGTTGCGGTTTGGGCAACAGTCATTATCTTGTTACACTCTGTACCGTACCGCTCGCCTGCGTTAAGTTGACGCATCGATGAGCGCGACGGCAAAGGCAGCCTCCCGCTTACCCGAATTTCCCTCGACTTATTTCCAGGGCTCTACACTGGGAATCTGTCTTAAAGCCGCTGACTTCAGCGGCTTTTTTTTGCCGTAAAAAAGGCCAGGCATCCCCCCACGACATTGGCCGTTTCCGTTTGACCAAAGGAGCTACACCGGTGAAGAACTCGCTGACGTTCACCCCGTTATTCCTCGCGATTGCAGCAACGATCGTCCCTCTTGCCCACGCGGCAGACACCACCCCCGCCGACGGTTTCGTCGAAGGCGCCCACCTCAACATCAACACCCGTAACTACTACATGAACCGCGACCGTCGCGACATCCACACCGATGACAGCAAGGAATGGGGCCAGGGTTTCATCGGCCTCTTCGAATCCGGCTACACCCAGGGCACCGTCGGTTTCGGCCTGGACGCCCATGCCATGCTCGGCCTCAAGCTCGATGGCGGTGGCGGCACGGACGGCTCCAGCATCCTTCCGTACGGCAGCGGCAACGGTAAGGCGCCCGGCTCGTTCTCGACGGCGGGCGGCACCTTGAAAATGCGCGCGTTCGATACCGAGTTGAGGGCCGGCGACCTGTTCCTCAATAACCCGGTGATCGCCGGCGGCGCGACCCGCATGTTGCCGCAGACCTTCCGTGGCGTGAGCCTGACCAACCACAGCCTCGACGGCTGGATGTTCGAAGGCGGCCAAGCCAGCTTCACCAAGCTCTACAACCAGAGCGGCCACCGTCGTATCGGCACCAGCTACGGCGCGCTGCCCAACACGGCTGACAGCCAGCATATGAACTGGGCCGGTGTGTCGTTCAGCGGTATCGACGGGTTGACCAGCAACCTCTATGCCTCCGAGCTCAAGGACGTGTGGAACCAGTACTACTACGACCTGGACTACACCTATGTGGTCAACGAGATGATCAGTCTCAACCCCGGTCTGCACTACTACCACACCCAGGACACCGGGCAGTCGCTGCTGGGTGATATCGACAACAACACCTACAGCCTGCACTTCACCGTGGACGTCGGCCACCACAGCGTCACCGCCGCGTACCAGCGGGTCAACGGCAACACACCGTTCGACTACATCGCGCAAGGTGACAGCGTGTACCTGGACAACTCCCAGCAATATTCGGACTTCAACGGCCCCAATGAGCGTTCGTGGAAACTCAAGTACGCCTATAACTTCGGCGGTTTAGGCCTGCCCGGCCTGACCTCGGCGGTGTCCTATATCAGCGGCAAGACCGACCTGACCAAGGTCGACCCGCAAAGCCGTGGCTACAGCGCCTGGTACAGCGCCGACGGCAAGGACGCCAAGCATTGGGAGCGGGATATCGACCTGAAATACGTGGTACAGGGGGGCAAGGCCAAAGACCTGGCGGTGCGCCTGCAATGGGCGGTCAACCGCGGCAGCAACGGCTACTCGGCGGTGGATCGGGACGTGGATGAGTACCGGGTGATCGTCGACTATCCGATCAACGTGTTTTAAGGCGCAATCTTTCTTTTTAACCACCCATTTAATTTTCATCGGGTAGAACTAAACTGCCAGCATCCACACCGCTGAAGTCTGCCCGATGAGTCAACGCCGTGTTCGTACCGCACCTGCACACCCCGAGCTCCTGTTGATTCTGGGCAGTGGCCTCACTGTTGTTCTGATTGTGATCATTGTCGCGGCGTTACTGATCCGCGAACACGCCAGCACCCTGCAGGCCGCTACCCGTTCAACCACCAACATTGCCCAACTGATTAATGCCGATGCGCTGCGTAACGTCGAGCTGTACGACTTGGCGCTCAATGGATTGATTGCAGCCACCCAGCGCGAGGACTTATCGCAAGTCGCCGCCAATATCCAGCACTTGGTCCAGTTTGACTTATCCACAGCGGCGCCCTTCAAGGGCGAAGTCCTGTTGCTGGACGCCAATGGCAATGTGATCGCGGACTCCTCCACGCTGCGGCCTTCAGCCCGTAATTTTTCCAATCGCGATTATTTCCAGGCGCATACCCAGGACGCGAACGTCGGCCTGTTTATCAGCCGCCCGTTCAAGATCCATTGCGACTGCGACCAGGTCTGGCGCATGGCATTCAGTCGCCGGGTGTCGGGACCCAATGGCGAATTCGCCGGGGTCGCGGTCGCGACGATGCGCCTGGCGTATTTCGACCAGCTCTTCAACACCCTCACGATCGGCAACGGCAGCAGCGTTAACCTGCTGAACAAAAAAGGCATTCTGCTGGCGCAGCAGCCACTGCTTGAACGCGACATGATCGACAAGGACCTGAGCACGCGGCCCAATTTCAAGAGAATGCTGCATGAGGGCATCGGCAGCTTCCAGGCCATCTCAGCCATCAGCGGCAAGGAGCGCTTGTACACCTTCACGACTGTCGGAGAACTGCCGCTGATCGTGGTAGTGGCACTGTCCAGCGAGGACGTGTTCGCTCCCTGGAAACGCGCCGCACTGCTGACCAGTGGCGCCACCGGTTTTCTGTGTATGGGTTTGTTGTGGTTGACCTGGATGCTGCGCCGGGAACTGCGGCGTCGTTTTCGCGCTGAACGCGTCCTGTCAGAACTGGCAGCCACCGACGCGCTGACCGGCCTGGCCAACCGGCGCGTGTTGGATGAACGCCTACGCCTGGAATGGGACCGCGCTCAGCGCTCAACTGACCCCCTGACGGTGTTGATGATCGACGTGGACCACTTCAAGGCCTTCAACGACCGCCATGGCCATCAAGGCGGTGATGAGGCGTTGCGTACGGTGGCGCAGGTCATCGGCGCCAACATCCGCCGCCCTGCCGACCTGGCTGCACGCTATGGGGGTGAGGAGTTTGCGGTGGTGCTTCCCTTGACCGATACCCGGGGCGCATGGGTGATTGCCGAACATATCCGCAGCGCTGTCGAACACTTGCCGCGGGTAACGGGGAGCGAGCGGCCGATTACGGTGAGCATCGGCATGAGTACCTGGGATAAACGCAGTCGCCTATCGCTGGAGGCGTTGCTGTTGAGTGCGGACCAGGCGTTGTACGAGGCCAAGCACACAGGGCGTAATCGGATTGTGGATGCGAGCACCCTGTAACACCTGCGCCTGCCAGGTAAGTGCATCGCATCACGAACGCCGCGCCCCGCACGCCGTCAACTGTTGGCCTATGTCTTATCATCCTTTCTGACGGCCGCCTCCATATAGTTGTCCGAGAAAAAATGCCTGGCGACTTTTATCTCTGGACGATAGAAGCCATTAACAAGCTTATTCATTTCCACTTCTCCCGTACATTCAAGCATACGATGGTTTGATGCCGGTGAAAGCTTGCGAAAATCCTGAACAAGCGATAAGCCAATACCCGCACTCATGTCCCCCCTTGAAAAAACAGTCTCAAATGGATTAATTTTTCGCTTTGAGATCCGGGCGTATTCGTCACCGCTCAAGCCGTCTATATGTCGATCCAAATTTGGCGTCTGTGCAAAACGCATTTCAACCAAACTTAACCACGCTGAATCCTTGAACGCAGACGCGTCAAATTCGAAACGAAACGTGGTACCACCAAAACGGCTACTTGGCTTCTTGGGTTCGACGCCTGCCTCCAAGGCAAAAAATACAAAGTCATCATTACCCAATAGCTTTATATCTTCCTGAGGTGAATTATCAGTATTAAAAATAATACTTCGATCAATCAGTTTTTGACGGGAAAACAATGCAATGTTGCCATCCTCACGTTTTACCGGAGCGGCCGTACTATGGGTCGCATACAGAGGCACATTAAAAAACTCGGTGAGAAATTTACTTTCCTGTGCGGACAGCACACCCAGTTCGTTATAAAGTGTTTTGAGGTTATTCCTTGAAAGTTTATCAATGTGGTCTTTCTCAGCACTGGCCGGCGCGCCCCTCCATAGCGAACCGTTGTGAATCATCCGCTCATGAGACTTTCCACTGATGAATCCCCGAATCGCCTTCACAATCTGTCGAGCAGCAACATCCTTGTCTACCGTGGAACCGCTACCTGATGAACCAGGTAGTGAACCACCCAATCGGCCAGTGGCATCATCAATAGTTACTCGGCGCTTTACACCATTACTTTCCAAAACACCGACTGCCGATGCGTCAGGGAAGGTGGGAAGGGTGTCATGGGAATTGGTCGGGCTGATACTAGGCATAATGACCTCTGCTCAGGCTCTTCGCACACTGATAAGCGGGAGGCGACAGGCCGATAAGCACCTGACGTGATCGGGTGGCAAACCGGTGGGAACACTCCAGCACCCATTCAATCAGCTCATTTAGTTTCGCAATGAGCTGTGAGAGAGACAGATCGTGATCGGCGATATGACTCATCGCGACCATTGCACCTGACAGATAATTTAGCCCGACGACAGCCGTATCCTTATTCAAGTATTCAAATTGGGATTCAAACAGAAACTTATGCCAATCCAGAACCTCCGTGTCACTCATCGAGTGATCCGAGAGTTCACAAAGAATTGTCATGCTCTTTCTGACTCGATTATCATAAATTGCCAGCTTGAGCCCCTCAACTCTCAACTGGCAAGCGCGGGAAGCATCAAACTTCAGCCCGGGCAGACCGAGCGTCAGACCGAACGAGTGCAAGATAGCGTCTTCTTTACTCATGTTCGAACACTCCCGGCATAACCGACGAAGTTCATATCGAACAATCTGCCAAGCTCTAAAATCATAAACATAAACATCACTCCGAAATTCGTGGAAACCACAATTCAGAGCATCCATGCTTCACATCGAAAAACAGTACGACAGCACTACATTACTCAGACAGCTTGAATAAAGAAAACCAGCTAACTATTGCAAAAAAATTCAACACCTGGCGACCGGAACATAAACCCCTACCCGACCACAAATATATTTCCACCTCGACGCTCCATCGCCGCCCGGATAAATACAAGGCACTGAAATTCAAGCAAAAAAAAAGGCCACCCGAAGGTGGCCTTTCAAAACTAAAGAAAGAGAGTTGTTACTTACACCGCCGCAACGGGACGCATGTAAGAGATCGGTGCGGTGCTGGCATCTTCGAAGGTCACGACTTCCCAAGCGTCTGTCTGCTCAATCAACTTGCGCAGCAGCTGGTTGTTAAGGGCGTGGCCCGACTTGAAGCCTTTGAACTCGCCTATCAGGCTATTGCCCAGCAGGTAGAGGTCACCGATTGCATCGAGGATCTTGTGCTTCACGAACTCGTCTTCGTAGCGAAGGCCGTCTTCGTTCAGTACACCATCCGCGTCGACCACAATGGCGTTTTCAACGCTGCCGCCGAGTGCGAGGTTGTGCTTGCGCAGGTACTCGATATCACTCATGAAACCAAAGGTACGGGCGCGGCTGACTTCTTTTACGAACGAAGTGCTGGAAAAATCCACGCTTGCACTTTGGGTGCGGTCACGGAATACCGGGTGATCGAAATCGATCTCAAAGCTCACTTTAAAGCCTTCGAACGGGACGAAGGTGGCGCGCTTGTCGCCGTCCTCTACTGTCACTTCCCGCAGAATGCGAATGAACTTCTTGGCTGCGTCCTGTTCTTCCAGGCCGGCAGATTGAATCAAGAATACGAAGGGTCCAGCGCTGCCATCCATGATCGGGACTTCGGACGCGGAGAGCTCGACGTAGGCGTTATCGATGCCCAAACCGGCCATGGCCGAGAGCAAGTGCTCCACCGTGTCCACCTTGACGTCACCGTTGACCAATGTGGTCGACATCGTGGTTTCGCCAACGTTTTCCGCGCGAGCAGGTATCTGCACCACAGGGTCCAGGTCGGCACGCACAAACACGATGCCGGTGTCGACAGGTGCAGGCTTGAGGGTCAGGTATACCTTCTCCCCGGAGTGCAGACCTACACCTGTGGCACGAATAATATTCTTCAGAGTGCGTTGTTTAATCATGGCTTGGACCGCTTCAGCGCAAATTGCGAACTGGTATCAACAAAGGCTGGCGATAATAGCAGACCAGACCTTTGCTGAACACCAATCACCTTCATAGCCCTGATACATTCCATTAATCGGCCTGACGACGCAGGAATGCCGGGATGTCCAGGTAGTCCAGATCATCTTGCGGATTCGGGCTACGGGACGCCGCGGCACCGGCCTGAGCCTGGTTGCGCATCACGGTCGGACGGTCCAGGTCACGGTAGTTCACCGACGGCAGTTCCTGGCGCGAAGGCGCTGGAGCGGCAGCCGATTGGCTGGCGTGGCTGGCTTGGCTGTTATGCAGGGTGTTGTCGATAACCTTCACAGGCTTCTCGATTTTGGCACCCAGGCCGGTCGCAACCACAGTCACGTGCAGTTCATCGCGCATGTCCGGATCGATCACGGTACCGACTTTGACCATCGCGTGCTCGGAAGCGAAGGCTTCGATGATGCTACCCACGTCGGAGTACTCACCCAGGGACAGGTCAGGACCGGCGGTGATATTCACCAGGATGCCGCGTGCACCTTGCAGGTTCACGTCTTCCAGCAACGGGTTGCGGATAGCCGCTTCAGTGGCTTCACGTGCACGGTTCGGACCGCTGGCGCAGCCAGTGCCCATCATCGCCATGCCCATTTCGCTCATCACGGTACGTACGTCGGCAAAGTCGACGTTGATCATGCCTGGGCGCTTGATGATGTCGGAGATACCGCGAACGGCACCGGCCAGTACATCGTCAGCCTTGGCGAACGCGGACAGCAGGCTTGCGTCCTTGCCCAGGATAGTCAGCAGCTTCTCGTTAGGAATGGTGATCAACGAGTCGACGCTTTCAGACAGCAGACGGATGCCTTCGTCGGCGATCTGCATGCGCTTGCGACCTTCGAACGGGAACGGACGAGTCACCACAGCGACCGTCAGGATGCCCATTTCCTTGGCCACTTCGGCAATGATCGGCGCCGCACCGGTACCGGTACCGCCGCCCATGCCCGTGGTGATGAACACCATGTTGGTGCCTTGCAGCACTTCCGCAATACGCTCACGGTCTTCCAGGGCGGCTTGACGGCCGACTTCCGGATTGGCGCCAGCGCCGAGGCCCTTGGTCACGGCTGTGCCCAATTGCAGGATGGTCCGCGCGCCGATGCTTTTCAGCGCCTGAGCATCAGTGTTGGCGCAGATGAATTCAACGCCTTCAATGTTGCTCTTGACCATATGGTTGACAGCGTTGCCGCCGCCACCACCAACACCAATCACTTTGATGACCGGGCTGGCGGGGATGTTGTCTACGAGTTCGAACATGTTCCCTCTCCTTTCGTTTTCTCTAGTTTTTTCGCCTACTGCTTACTGCGGTGTTGCGGTAAATCGTTAGAAATTGCCCTTGACCCAAGCCTGCAGCCGCTCGAACAACGGCGCTTTCGCCTCGTCGTCGCTGCGGTAGCTGTCACGGTTGCTCGGGCCCGACAGGGAAATGCCGTCGGTCTGCTTTTGCAGCCCGTACAACAGCAAGCCCACACCGGTGGAATAAATCGGGTTGCGCACCACGTCGCCCAGGCCTTTGACGCCATGGGGTACGCCCAGGCGAACCGGCATGTGGAAGATTTCCTCGGCCAGTTCGACCGCGCCTTCCATCTTCGAGGTGCCACCGGTCAGCACGATGCCGGCCGGGATCAAATCTTCGTAGCCGCTGCGGCGCAGTTCAGCCTGGATCAGGGTGAACAGCTCGTCGTAACGCGGCTCGACCACTTCAGCCAGAGCCTGGCGCGACAGTTCGCGCGGTGGACGGTCGCCCACGCTTGGCACCTTGATGGTCTCGCCGGCACCGGCCAGCTTGGCCAGGGCGCAGGCGTAGCGGATCTTGATTTCTTCGGCGTACTGGGTCGGCGTACGCAGCGCCATGGCGATGTCGTTGGTGACCTGGTCGCCGGCAATCGGGATCACGGCGGTGTGACGGATCGCACCCTCGGTGAAGATCGCGATGTCGGTGGTGCCGCCGCCGATGTCGACCAGGCAGACGCCCAGCTCTTTTTCGTCGTCGGTCAGTACCGAGTAAGCCGAGGCCAACTGCTCAAGAATGATGTCGTCGATTTCCAGGCCGCAGCGGCGCACGCATTTTTCAATGTTCTGTGCAGCATTGACGGCGCAGGTCACCACGTGAACCTTGGCTTCCAGACGTACGCCCGACATGCCCAGGGGCTCGCGAACGCCTTCCTGGTTATCGATCACGTAGTCCTGCGGCAGGGTGTGCAGCACGCGCTGGTCAGCCGGGATCGCCACGGCCTGGGCAGCGTCGAGGACGCGCTCAAGGTCGGCCGAGCTGACTTCGCGGTCGCGGATCGCCACGATGCCGTGGGAGTTCAGGCTACGGATATGGTTGCCGGCCACGCCGACGAACGCCGAGTGAATCCGGCAACCCGCCATCAGCTGCGCTTCTTCGATGGCGCGCTGGATCGATTGCACGGTGGACTCGATGTTCACCACCACGCCCTTCTTCAGGCCCCGGGACGGATGCGTGCCAATACCGACGATTTCGATGACGCCGTCTTCCCCGACCTCGCCCACCAGCGCCACCACCTTGGAGGTGCCGATATCGAGACCGACGATCATTTTGCCGCTTTGCACGTTTGCCATGGGTCCTGCCTCTTCTTAATTCTTCGCGACAGCGGGTTGCGCTGCCGTGGGCGCAGCCGGTTCACGCCAGCCGACGGCAAGGCCGTTGGCGTAACGCAGGTCGACGCTCGCAATGTTCGTAATCTGTTCTTTCAAGGTCTTGTCATAGATGGCAATGAAGCGGCGCATCTTTTCCACCAAGCGGTCGCGTCCCAGCAACAACTGGATGCCCGGGCCGGAACTGCCTGCCCCGGTCGTCAAAAACCAGCTGCCCCGTTCACGCAGTTCCAGTCGTGCAATGGAGAAGCCCAGTGGCCGCAGCATCTGGCTCAAGGCCTGGTACTGCTGCATCACTTGCTGCTGCGCCCGCTGCGGCCCGAACAGCTGCGGCAGGTGCTCGTAATTGGCCAGCTCACGCGGGGTGAATGCCTGGCCCTGGTTGTTCAACAGCGCCTCGTCACCCCAACGGGCCACGGGCAGTTGTTCTTCCAGGCGGATCGTCACCTGGTCCGGCCACACGCGGCGGACCTCGGCGTGGGCGATCCACGGCATCTGTTCCAACTCGGCGCGCATACCCGCCAGGTCGATGGTAAAGAAGCTCGCCGCCAGGTACGGGCCGATGCGCTGCTGTACCGCTTGCTGACTGATGTAACTCAGGTCGCCCTGTACGCTGATCTTGGTGATCGGCCGGTCGGCGTACGGCAATAGACGCTGTGCGCCCTCGTAAGTGCCGAAGCCCAACACCACCAGCAGCACCGGCCAGAACAGCGCCTTGAGGAAACCAAAATTGGCTTTCGGCAGGCGCGCCGACATCGGCTCTTTAGCCACCATTCGGCTGGCACCCCGTGGCACCGGCTTGCGGCTCGGTGCTTGTGGGGGCTGATGACGAAGCGATGCGCCTTTCATGTCTTAGCCTCTGGGCTCAATGCTTGCGGCCAGGATCGCCAGCACCAACTGCTGGAAGTCCAGACCGGCGGCACGGGCGGCCATAGGTACCAGGCTGTGATCGGTCATGCCCGGTGCAGTGTTGACTTCCAGGAACCAGAAATTCCCTTGGTCATCCTGCATCACGTCTGCCCGCGCCCAACCGGCGATACCCAGCGCCTCACAGGCTTTCGCCGTGAGGTCCATCAATTCCTGTTCCTTGGCTGCGTCGAGGCCGCACGGGATCCGGTACTGGGTATCGGAAGCCACGTACTTGGCGTCGTAGTCGTAAAAGGTGTGGGGCGTGCCCAATGCGATAGGCGGCAATACCTGGCCACGCAGGGTGGCGATGGTGTACTCGGGACCTTGGATCCACTGTTCCACCAACACTTGCGAATCGTAGGTACTTGCCGCTTTCCATGCGTCGATCAATTCGGCGGCCGAGTTCACTTTAGCCATGCCGATACTGGAGCCTTCATGGGCTGGTTTGACGATCAAAGGCAGGCCCAGTTCCTTGGCTGAAGAAATACAATCGTCTTCGCTGCACAGCACACTGTGACGCGGTGTTGGAATACCCAGGCTGTGCCACACCTGCTTGGTGCGCAGCTTGTCCATGGCCAGCGCCGAGGCGAGGATGCCGCTGCCGGTATAAGGAATGCCGGCGCACTCCAGCAGGCCTTGCATGCTGCCGTCTTCACCGCCACGACCGTGCAGGATGATGAAGGCACGGTCGATCTTCTCGGCCTGCAGGCGAGCGAGGAAATCATCGCCCACATCGATGCCGAACGCGTTCACACCGGCGCTTTGCAGGGCTTCGAGCACGGCGTTGCCGGACTTGAGCGACACTTCGCGCTCGGCGCTCTTGCCGCCGAACAGCACCGCCACGCGGCCGAAGTCGGCTGGCGTGATGGTCGAGAACAGGGAGCCGTAGTCAGTGGTCATTTCGACTTCCCCTGGGCGGCTGCAAACAGCGGACTGGCGAGCAACTTAGGTGCTAGACCACCGATATCACCAGCGCCCTGGCACAGCAGGATGTCGCCGGCACGCAGCAGCGGCTTGACGATCGGCGCCAGGTCCACACCGCGCTCGATGTAGATCGGGTCCAACTGGCCACGCTGGCGGATGCTGTTGCACAGCTTGCGGCTGTCGGCGCCCGGGATCGGCTCTTCACCGGCCGGGTAGACTTCCATCAGCAGCAGCACGTTGGCATCGGCCAGTACATTGACGAAGTCGTCATACAGGTCGCGGGTACGGCTGTAGCGGTGCGGCTGGTACACCATCACCAGGCGGCGCTCCGGCCAGCCACCCCGCACAGCCTTGATCACGGCGGCGACTTCGGTCGGGTGGTGACCGTAATCGTCCACCAGCATCACATCGCCGCCTTCTACCGGCAGTTGGCCGTAGACCTGGAAGCGACGGCCAACACCGGCAAAGCGCGACAGGCCTTCGACGATGGCTTCATCGCTGACGCCTTCATCGGTGGCGATGCAAATGGTCGCCAGGGAATTCAACACGTTGTGGTTGCCCGGCATGTTCACCGAGACGTCCAGCGGCTCACGGTCGGGACGCAGCACGGTGAAGTAGGTTTGCATGCCTTCCTGGCGCACATTGATCGCGCGCACGTCGGCGTCTTCGCTGAAGCCGTAGGTCACGGTCGGGCGCTTGACCTGCGGCAGGATTTCACGCACCACCGGATCATCCAGGCACACCACGGCCAGACCGTAGAACGGCAGGTTGTGCAGGAACTCGACGAAGGTTTTCTTCAACTTGTTGAAGTCACCGTCGTAGGTCGCCATGTGGTCGGCGTCGATGTTGGTGACCACGGCCACCAGCGGTTGCAGGTGCAGGAAGCTGGCATCACTTTCGTCGGCTTCGGCGATCAGGTAACGGCTGGTGCCGAGCTGGGCATTGGTACCGGCTGCATTCAGGCGGCCACCGATGACAAACGTCGGGTCCAGGCCACCGGCGGCGAATACCGAGGCGATCAGGCTGGTGGTGGTGGTCTTGCCATGGGTACCGGCGACGGCAATGCCGTGGCGGTAGCGCATCAACTCGGCCAGCATCTCGGCGCGTGGCACCACGGGAATGCGGCGCTCAAGGGCCGTCGCCACTTCCGGGTTGGAGGTGTTCACGGCGCTGGAAACCACCAGCACGTCAGCCTCAGCGGCGTTCTCGGCACGGTGGCCGATAAAGATCTGTGCGCCAAAGGATTTCAGGCGATCGGTGACCGGCGACTCTTTCAAGTCGGAGCCGGATACCTGATAACCCAGGTTCAGCAGCACTTCGGCAATGCCGCACATACCCACGCCGCCGATACCAACGAAGTGGATGCGACGGATGCGGCGCATCTCAGGTTGTGGCATGGCTTTCTGATTCTCAACCATGGGCCACCTCCAGGCAGATATCGACCACGGTGCGGGTTGCGTCAGGTTTGGCCAGGCGGCTTGCGGTGCTC
Source organism: Pseudomonas sp. QC2 (assembly GCF_002859085.1). Lineage (NCBI taxonomy): Bacteria > Pseudomonadati > Pseudomonadota > Gammaproteobacteria > Pseudomonadales > Pseudomonadaceae > Pseudomonas > Pseudomonas sp. QC2. Next base: position 280,972 of record NZ_PKKS01000023.1, on the reverse strand, counting down.
GCCATGCTGTTGAGTCGTTCCGGTTGCATCAAAACCTCGGTCAGGCGTGCGGCCAAATCGGCGGCGCCAGTCGTTCTTTGCGGCAGCAGGAAGGCAGCGCCCTCCCCGGCCAAATATTCGGCGTTGCGGGTCTGATGATCGTCAATCGCATGGGGCAAAGGCACCAGCAAGGACGGCAGACCGGCGGCGGCCAGTTCACTGACGGTCAGCGCACCAGCGCGACAGACCACCAGGTCGGCCCAGCCATAGGCATGGGCCATGTCTTTGATGAAAGGCTGTACGTTCGCCTCCACACCGGCTTCGCGGTAACGCGTGGCGGTGACTTCATCGTGGTTCTTGCCGGCCTGGTGGAAGATCTCCGGGCGCAATTCTGCAGGGAGTTGCGCCACCGCTTCCGGCAGCAATTTGTTCAGCGGCTCGGCGCCCAGGCTTCCGCCCAGGATCAGCAGGTGCGCCTTGCGCCCGGCCAACGCCTGGCGGGCGATGTCCATGAACAGTTCGGTGCGCACCGGGTTGCCGGTGGTGCGGCGCTTGTCCGACGCACTGAACGTATTCGGGAACGCTTCACACACCCGTGCGGCCAAGGGCACCAGCAAGCGGTTGGCGGTGCCGGCGACGGCGTTCTGTTCGTGCACAATCACCGGCACGCCGGCGAGCTTCGCCGCCACACCACCAGGACCGGTCACATAACCGCCAAACCCGAGCACACACACCGGCTGCACGTCGCGAATCACTTTGCGCGCCTGCCACACCGCCTTGAGCAACACGAACGGCGCCTTGAGCAGAGACAGTTTGCCCTTGCCGCGCAGGCCGGTGACGTTGATCAGGTGCAGCGGCAAGCCAGCATTGGGCACCAGTTCATTTTCGATGCCACGCGGTGTACCCAACCAGTGCACGGTGTAGCCACGGTTCTGGAATTCCCGCGCGCAGGCCAAAGCCGGGAACACGTGGCCCCCGGTGCCGCCAGCCATGATCAGCACGTTAGCGCCCATGGGTCGGCTCCTCGGCGAAGTCGCTTTCGCTGAACTCCATCTCTTCGCTGCCCAGGTGGGTACGACTCTCCCACTCAATGCGCAGCAACAAGCCAAGACAGGCGCAGCAGATCACCAACGAACTGCCGCCGTAGCTGAGGAACGGCAACGTCAGGCCCTTGGTCGGCAGCAGGCCGACGTTCACGCCGATATTGATCAGGAACTGGCCGATCCACAGGAACGACAAGCCGTACGCCACGTAAGCAGCGAAATACTGTTTGGCCTTCTCGGCCCACATGCCGATGTACATGCCGCGCACACACACGAACACGAACAACGCGACGGTGCACAGCGAACCCACCACGCCCAATTCTTCGGCCAACACCGAGAACACGAAGTCGGTGTGCGCTTCCGGCAGGTAGAACTGTTTTTGCACGCTGTTGCCCAGGCCGACGCCCAGCCACTCGCCACGACCAAAGGCGATCAACGCCTGGGTCAATTGGTAACCGGAGCCGAACTGATCGGACCAGGGGTCGGTAAACGTGATCAGACGCGCCATCCGGTAGGGTTGCGCTTGCACGAGCACCGTCACCGCCGCCACCGCCAGCACCACCATCAAGGTGAAGCGGAACAGGCCCACGCCGCCGAGGAACAACATCGCCGCCGCCGCCCCCATCATCACGACGGTGGCCCCGAAGTCGGGCTCCATCAGCAGCAGGCCAGCCATGGGCAACAGCACGATGAACGGTTTGAAAAAGCCCATCCAGCTTTCGCGCACTTCTTTCTGGCGACGTACCAGGTAACCGGCGAGGTAAATCACCACGAACACCTTGGCGATTTCCGACGGCTGCACGTTGAACGCGCCGAAGCCGATCCAACGCATCGAACCGTTCACCTCCCGGCCGATGCCGGGCAGGATCACCATGATCAGCAAGCCGAACGCCCCGATCAGCATCAGCCAGCCCAGGCGTTGCCAGGTAGCGATGGGAATCATCATGGTAACGATGCAGGCACCGAGGCCGATCACCAGGTAAACCAAGTGCCGGATCATCATGTAGAGCGTGTTGCCCGACTGTACGGCAGCCACTTCAGAGGACGCCGAAGTGATCATCACCAACCCCAGGCCCAGCAACGCCAGGCAACCGGCGAGCATCGGGAAATCCAGGTCGATACCGCGCCCGGTAATGATCGGCGACGGGTACGGCTTGATGATGTTTCTGAAGTCGATACTCATGCCAAGGCCTCCACGGCGCGGGCGAACAGCTGGCCGCGCTCTTCGTAGTTCTTGAACATGTCGAAGCTGGCGCACGCCGGTGACAGCAACACCGCATCGCCCGGCTGGGCCAGGGCTTTGCAGTGGGCGATGGCGTCGTCCAGCGACGTGGCGCGGACTTGCGGCACGGCATCGCCCAGGGCGGCGGCGATCAAGTCAGAATCGCGCCCGATCAGCACCACGGCACGGCAATGCGTGGCCACCGGGCCTTTAAGGTCCTTGAAGTCGGCGCCCTTGCCGTCGCCACCGGCGATCAGCACCAGCTTGCCTTCAATATCGGCGCCAAGGCCTTCGATGGCAGCCAGGGCCGCACCGACGTTGGTGGCCTTGGAATCGTTGTAATAGCTGACGCCGTGGAGGTCACGCACCCACTGGCAGCGATGCTCGAGGCCGCCGAAGGTGCGCAGGCTCGAGAGCATGGCGTCGAAGGGCAAGCCCACGGCATGCCCGAGCGCCAAGGCCGCAAGGGCGTTGGACTGGTTATGCGCGCCACGAATTTTCAGCTCGCGCACCGGCATCAGGTTCTGGAATTCGAAGGCCAGGTACTTCTCGCCGTGCTCTTCGCGGATGCCGAAGGCTTTGAAATCGGGTTTGCTCAGGCCGAAGGTCCAGCACGGCAGGCCCTCGCCCATCAGCGGACGGCTCAGCGCATCCTGGCGGTTGACCACCACTTGCTTGGCGCCGCGGAAGATTCGGTGCTTGGCCAGGTGATAGGCCGGCAGGCCGCTGTAGCGGTCCATGTGATCTTCGCTGACGTTCAAGACGGTGGCAACTTCGGCACCAAGGTCGTGAGTCGTTTCCAGCTGGAAGCTCGACAGCTCCATCACGTACAACTCGATGTCGTCGCTGAGCAGGTCCAGCGCCGGCGTACCGAGGTTGCCGCCCACGGCGACACGCTTACCGGCCGCCACAGCCATCTCGCCAACCAGGGTGGTGACGGTGCTTTTTGCGTTGGAACCGCTGATCGCCACGATCGGCGCCTTCGCGTGACGCGCGAACAGGTCGATATCGCCGGACAGTTTCACGCCACGCGCCGCTGCGGCTTGCAGGGCCGGTGTCGCCAACGCCAGGCCGGGGCTCACGTAGAGCTCATCGGCGCGGCACAGAAACTCGACATCCAGCTCGCCACAACGCACTTCCACGTGCGGGTAGTCACGGCGCAGCGTGACCAACTCCGGTGGATTTTCCCGCGTATCGGCCACAGCAAACGGCTTGCCCCGGTTCGCCAGGAAGCGAACCAGGGACATGCCGCTCTTGCCGAGGCCGACAACGATGCGGAAGTGGTCTGAAGCGATCAGGGACACTCGTTTCTACCTCAGTTTCAGGGTGGCAAGGCCGACCAGTACCAGAATCACGGTGATGATCCAGAAACGGACAATCACGCGTGGCTCAGGCCAGCCCTTGAGTTCAAAGTGGTGGTGAATCGGCGCCATGCGGAACACGCGGCGCCCGGTCAACTTGAAGGACGCCACCTGGATGACCACCGACAGGGTTTCCATCACGAACACACCGCCCATGATGAACAGCACGATTTCCTGGCGCACGATCACTGCAATGGTGCCGAGGGCTGCGCCCAGCGCCAGTGCGCCGACGTCGCCCATGAAGACTTGTGCGGGGTAGGTGTTGAACCACAGGAACCCCAGGCCGGCACCGATCAGCGCGCCGCAGAACACGATCAATTCACCTGCGCCCGGTACATAAGGGATCAGCAGGTATTCAGCGAATTTCACGTTACCCGACAGGTAGCAGAAGATGCCGAGCGCGCCGCCCACCATCACCGTCGGCATGATCGCCAGGCCGTCGAGGCCGTCGGTCAGGTTGACCGCGTTGCTGGAGCCGACGATCACGAAGTAGGTCAGCACCACGAAGCCGATGCCCAGTGGAATGCTGGCGTCCTTGAGCATCGGGATGATCAAGGTGGTTTCGACCGCGCTTGGCGCTGTCGTGTAGAGGAAAATCGCGGCGCCGAGGCCAAACACCGACTGCCAGAAATACTTCCAGCGGCTAGGCAGCCCCTTGGAGTTTTTCTCGATCACTTTGCGGTAGTCATCCACCCAACCGATGGCACCGAACAGCAAGGTCACCAACAGCACCACCCATACGTAGCGGTTGTGCAGGTCGGCCCACAGCAGGGTGCTGATGCCGATGGACGACAGGATCAGCGCGCCGCCCATGGTCGGGGTGCCGGATTTGGACAGGTGCGACTGCGGGCCGTCATTACGGACCGATTGACCAATTTGCAGGTTCTGCAGGGTGCGGATCATCCACGGCCCCAGGAACAGCGACAAACACAGCGCAGTCAGCACACCCAGAATCCCGCGCAGGGTCAGGTACTGAAAGACCGCGAAGCCTTTGTGGAACTGTTGCAGATACTCAGCCAGCAGCAGCAGCATTAATGTTTCTCCGTACTTGAGCCACACAAGGCCGCGACGACGTTTTCCATCACCGCGCTGCGCGATCCCTTGATCAAAATGGTTGTGTGCGTGTCGTGTTCAGCCGCCGTCAGCGCCTGGATCAGCTCGGCCTGGGTCGCGAAATGCCGCGCACCGGGCCCGAACGCGTTGACGGCATGCGCCATGTTCGGGCCGACGGCGTAGAGCGCATCGACTTTGCCGCTGGCGTAAGCGCCGACTTCGCGGTGGGACTGCTCGGCCCAGTCGCCCAGTTCGGCGATATCGCCCAGTACCAGCACCTTGCGAGTGTCGAAGCCTTTGAGCAGGTCGATAGCGGCGCAGACCGAGGACTGGTTCGCGTTGTAGGTGTCGTCGATCACGCGCATGCCGTTAGTTGCCAGTTGCGCGACGGTGCGGCCCTTGACCGGCTGCACTGCGCCCAGGCCAGTGGCGATACCAAACAACGACACGCCCAAGGCATAGGCCGCAGCGGCAGCGGCCAAGGCATTGGCGACGTTATGGTTACCCAGCAGGTTCAACTGCACATGTTCGCTGCCTTGCGGGGAGTGCAAGGTAAAGGACGGGCAACCACGGGCATCGACAGTGATGTTCGAGGCATGGAAATCGGCCGCAGCGTTGAGCACGGCAAACGTCAGGACCTTGCGACCGGCGGCGCGTACACGCCAGGTTTCGAAGGCCTTATCGTCCAGATTCAATACCGCTGTGCCCGAAGCGTCGAGGCCTTCGAGGATTTCACCCTTGGCTTCGACGATTTTTTCCGGGCCACCGAACTCACCGACATGGGCGGTACCGGCGTTGTTGATAATCGCGACGTGGGGCTTGGTCAGCGCCACGGTGTAGGCGATTTCGCCGATGCGCGAAGCCCCCAGTTCGATCACCGCCGCCGTGTGTTCCGGGGCCAGTTCGAGCAGGGTCAGGGGTGCGCCGAAATCATTGTTGAGGTTGCCACGGGTAGCGAGCACCGGGCCGCGCGTGCGCAGCACACCAGCGAGCAGTTCCTTGACCGTGGTCTTGCCGCTGGAGCCGGTGATGGCCGCAACGGGATTAGTGAATGCGACACGGTTCAACGCCCCCAGCTGGCCGAGGGCCAGGCGCGTGTCGGCGACCAGCAGTTGCGGCAATGCAGCGTCCGCCACTTCACGCTGCACCAAGGCACCTACAGCCCCTTTGGCGGCGACGTCATTCAGGTAGTCGTGACCATCGAAGCGCGGGCCGGCGAGCGCGACAAACAGTTGCCCCGGCTTGATGTTGCGACTGTCGATACTGACGCCGTCGAAGCTGCAATCGCTCGAAAGCACTCGGGCCGACAAGGCATGTGCCAGCTCGTTGAATGTCATCGCTTTAAGCATGGGCGACCTCCCAGGCCGTCAAGGCGTGATCGGCCTCGACCAGATCGGAGAAGGCATGGCGTTCGCCGTTGATTTCCTGATAGTCCTCGTGACCTTTACCGGCCAGTACCACCACGTCGTCAGCGCTGGCGCTGGCGATCAATTGGGCGATGGCCGCACCGCGACCGGCGACGAAAGCGGCCTTGGACACGTCGTTGAAGCCCGCGCGGATGTCGTCGAAAATCTGGCTCGGGTCTTCGCTACGCGGGTTGTCGTCGGTGACGAGCACGCCATCGGCCAAGCGCTCGACGATCTCGGCCATCAACGGACGCTTGCCGCGATCGCGATCACCGCCACAGCCGAACAGGCACAGCAATTTGCCCTTGGCGTGTGGGCGCAGGGCTTCCAGGACTTTTTCCAGGGCGTCGGGGGTGTGGGCGTAATCGACCACCACCAGCGGCTGCTTACCGCCACCAAGGCGCTGCATGCGACCGGCCGGGCCCTCAAGCTTGGGCAGCACGCGCAGGATTTCATCCAGGGCGTAATCCAGGCCGAGCAGCGCACCGATGGCGGCGAGGACGTTGCTCAGGTTGAAGCGCCCGAGCAACGTGCTGCGCAAATGGTGTTCGCCCTGAGGCGTGACCAACGTGGCGCGCACGCCTTCGTCATTAAATTGGGCTTCGCGGCAGAACAGGTACGCGCTGGAATCTTCCAGGCTGTAGCTGATCAGGCGCGCTTCGCTGTCTTCGGCGGCCAGTTGGCGGCCGAATGCGTCATCCAGGTTGACCACCCGGCACTTCAGGTCATTCCAGGCAAACAGCTTGGCCTTGGCGGCGGCGTAAGCCTCCATGGTGCCGTGGTAGTCCAGGTGATCGCGGGACAAGTTGGTCATCACCGCCACGTCAAAAGCCAGGGCGGTAACGCGGCCCTGATCCAGGCCGTGGGACGAAACTTCCATGGCGACCGCCTTGGCTCCGGCCTTTTTCAGGTCGGCCAGGGTCGCTTGCACGGCGATCGGGTTCGGCGTGGTGTGCAGGCCGCTTTGCAGCGCGCCATAAAAGCCGGTGCCCAAGGTGCCGACGATGCCGCAGTGCTGCCCCAACAGGTCAAGCGCTTGCGCGACCAGCTGGGTCACGCTGGTCTTGCCGTTGGTACCGGTGACGCCCACCAGGTTGAGGTGACGGCTCGGGTCGCCATAGAAGCGACCGGCAATATCCGACAACTGTTTTGCCAACCCTTTAACCGGAATCAACGGCACATCGGTGATCGGCAGCACGGTGGCGCCTTCCACTTCATAAGCCACTGCCGCAGCACCGCGCTGCAACGCATCGGCGATATGCGCACGGCCATCGTACTTACCGCCCGGCACCGCCAGGAACAGGTCACCGGCGCGTACGTTACGGCTGTCCAGCGTCAACTCGCGAATCAACAGATCACGACCGGCGTGGGCAAAAATCTTGTTCAGGCTAAGAGACATCAGCCGCGCCCTCCATTGGCTTTTACAGCAGCGGCCGGTGGTCCGGCGTTCGCTTGTTGGGTCGGCGGCAGGTTGTCCGGCGTGATGTTCATCAGGCGCAGGGTGCCGGACATCACTTTGCTGAACACCGGCGCCGAGACCAGGCCACCGAAGTAACCGGCTTTGCTCGGTTCATCGATCACCACGACGATGGCGTAGCGTGGGTCGCTCATCGGGCCGAAACCGGCGAACAGCGAGCGGTAGGAGTTTTCGGCGTAGCCCTTGGTGCCAACCGATGTCTTACGCGCCGTACCCGACTTGCCGGCCACGTGGTACGCCGGCACCTGGGCACGGAACACGCCACGAGGGGCTTCGATCACTTGTTGCAGCATGCCTTGCATGGTCTTGGCGACGTTTTCAGGGATCACCTGGGTGGCTTTCGGTGCCTCGTCGACGTGGATCAGGCTCAGTGGAACCATGCGGCCATTATTCGCCAATACAGAGAAAGCATGAGCCAATTGGATCGCCGTCACCGACAGGCCGTAACCATAGGAAAGCGTGGCGGTCTCGGCCTTTTTCCAGTCGCGGTAGTTCGGCAGGTTACCCACGCGCTCGCCGGGGAAATCCAGGCCGGTGGGTTGGCCCAAACCGATCTTCTGTGCGAGGTGGTAGATGGTTTCGCCGCCAATATCGAAGGCGACCTTACTCATGCCCACGTTACTGGAGTTGATCAGGATACCTGTCAAATCCAGCACCGGACCTTCGGTGCGCGATACGTCACGAATGGTGTATTTGCCTAACTGCAACGTGCCCGGATACACCTCGACCTTGTCACTGGGTTTCCAGCGCCCGGTTTCGAGGGCGGCACTCATGGAGATGGCTTTCATGGTCGAACCCGGCTCGAACACGTCGATCATGGCGCGGTTGCGCATCATCGCCGGTTGCAGGTTGCGACGGTTATTCGGGTTGTAGGTCGGCTGGTTGACCATGGCGAGGATCTCGCCGGTCTTGACGTCCATGATCACCAGGCTGCCGGCCTTCGCGCCGTTCTCGATGATCGCGTTACGCAGCTCGCGGTTGGCCAGGTATTGCAGGCGCAGGTCAATCGACAACGCCAAGGGCTTACCGGCCTTGGCGTTTTTGGTGACTTGGACATCCTTGATCAGCCTACCGCGCCGATCCTTGATGACTTGTCGTTTGCCGGGAACCCCGGCCAGCCATTCATCGTAGGCCAGTTCCACACCTTCGCGGCCGTGGTCATCGATGTCGGTAAAGCCAACCATATGCGCGGTGGTTTCACCGGCTGGGTAGAAACGACGGAATTCCTCGATGCCGTAGACACCAGGGACTTTAAGGTCGAGCACTTGCTGGCCTTGCTCGGGGGTCAAGCCGCGCACCAGGTAGATGAATTCTTTGTTGGCCTGGGCCTCAAGGCGTTCAGCCAAGGCTTTCGGGTCCTGGCCCAGGGCGGCAGCGAGTTGCGGCCAGCGGTCTTTGGCGACCTGCAATTCTTTGGCGTTGGCCCACAGGGTAGTCACCGGTGTACTGACGGCCAGGGGCTCGCCATTACGGTCGGTGATCAGGCCGCGGTGCGCAGGAATCGGAATATGCCGCAGGCTGCGGGCGTCGCCCTGGCCGATCAGGAAGTCGCGGTCGACCACTTGCAGGTCGATGATCCGCCAGGCGATCGCACCCACCATCAATGCCAGCAAGCCGAGCATCAGGCGGAAACGCCATGGGTAGAGTGCGCCCTCGAGTTTCATCATGGCGCCACCATGCGAACGTCAGCCGCGCCCGGAATGTGCATTTTCAGCTGTTCGGTGGCCAGCACTTCGATGCGGCTATGGGCCGTCCAGGTACTTTGCTCCAGGATCAACCGACCCCATTCCGCTTGCGCCTTGTCACGCACGCTCAATTCCCCGTACAGGGTGTTGAGCAGTTGACGGTTGTAGTGGGCGCTGTAGGACACCGCAATCGCGGAAACCAGCACGCCGACAAACAACAGCAACATAAAGAAGCTGCCGCCCGGGAGGGGCTTGGCGAAAAGCTTGCTCACCGCAACTTCTCCGCAACACGCATGACAGCGCTACGGGAACGTGGGTTGGCCTTGAGTTCGGCTTCGGAAGCGAACTGCGCTTTGCCATGGATTTTGATTTTCGGCACAAAAGCTTCGAAACGCACCGGCAGGTTGCGCGGCAGGTTGTCGGACTCGCCCTTGACCAGGCGGCGCATGAACAATTTGACGATACGGTCTTCCAGGGAGTGGAAGCTGATCACCACCAGGCGCCCCCCCACTTCCAGGGCCTCGAGGGCAGCCTCGAGGCCGGCCTCCAGGTCGCCCAATTCGTTGTTGACGTGAATGCGCAGGCCCTGGAACGCACGGGTGGCCGGGTTCTTGCCCTTTTCCCACGCTGGGTTGGCGACCTTCAGCACTTCGGCCAGGTCAGCGGTGCGTTCAAACGGCTGGATTTCGCGACGCTCGACCACGGCGCGAGCCATGCGACCGGCGAAGCGCTCTTCACCGTATTCCTTGAACACACGGGCGATTTCTTCCACTGGCGCGGTGGCGATGAACTGCGCAGCACTCACGCCACGGGTCGGGTCCATGCGCATGTCGAGCGGACCATCGTTCATGAAACTGAAGCCGCGCTCAGGGTCATCGAGCTGTGGCGAAGACACGCCCAGATCGAGCAAAACCCCGGCCACCTTGCCTGCCATGCCGCGCTCGGCGACTTCGGCACCCAGCTCGGCAAAGCTGCGCTGCACAACGACAAAGCGGCCGTCTTCGGCCGCTAGCGCTTGCCCGGTGGCAATCGCTTGGGGGTCTTTGTCGAACCCGAGGAGCTTACCGTCGGACCCGAGCTGGCTGAGTATCAACCGGCTATGCCCGCCCCTGCCGAACGTGCCATCCAAATAGCAGCCATCCGCGCGTACGGCGAGAGCCTCAACGGCTTCGTCAAGCAGTACGGTGATGTGGTCAAAGCCGCTATCAATAGTCACAGGATCAAATCACGCAGTTCATCAGGCATGGCGCCCGGTTGTTGAATAGCAGCCAGGTCAGCTGCAGAAACAGCATCCCAGGCATCTTCGTCCCACAATTGGAACTTGTTCAGTTGGCCGACCAGCATTGCGCGCTTGTCGAGCTTGGCGTACTCGCGCAAACGCGGGGGCACCAGGAAACGACCGCTGCCATCGAGCTCGAGGTCGACGGCATTACCGATCAGCAAACGCTGCAGGCGGCGGTTTTCTTCACGCAATGAAGGCAGGGCGCGCAACTTGGTTTCAATCAACTCCCACTCATCGAGCGGGTAAACACATAAACAAGGGTCAACGGCATCAATGGTGATGATCAACTGTCCGGAACTTCGCGAAATGAGCTCGTCACGATACCGGCTCGGCATGGCGAGACGGCCTTTTGCATCGAGACTGATAGCGTTAGCTCCGCGAAACACAGATGCGCTTCTCCAAATTTTAGCGTTTTACGTTCAAAAAACCCACTTTGTGCCACTTTCCGCCACTTGCGCACACTATAGGAATGCGCCCACCACACCGTCAAGGCGCGGATTCAAGGAAAAGCCTTACAGAACGGAGATTTAGGAGCGCAAACGGAGGAGAAACCAGAGTTCGACGGTATTTTTGGCCCAACAAGCGCAGATAGCTCAAAGCGCTATAGGCTAAAGTTAAAGTAATTTATTAAGAGTAAGATTTTTTTGGTATTACGAAGATGCATCTGCCAATGATTTGGCAGGGAGGGATTCTTGCGTTACTACCGGGTTTCTGCCCGAGATTCGGACAGAAGGAAAAAGGTGGAGAGTCGATCTATAAGCCGGGTTCTGTCTTGAACAGTCATTCGTCTACGATGGCCATCACTGGACATCTTTAGCAACCTACCCGGTCCCAGCGCGGGCCACGCCTTGGGACCCTATTTGGTCTTGCTCCAAGTGGGGTTTACCTAGCCACGAACTGTTGCCAGTCGCGCGGTGCGCTCTTACCGCACCTTTTCACCCTTACCGGCACCGAAGTGCTTAGGCGGTTATTTTCTGTGGCACTTTCCGTAGGCTCACGCCTCCCAGGCATTACCTGGCACTTCGCCCTATGGAGCCCGGACTTTCCTCCCCCCCCTAATTTTCATAGAAGGCAGCGACTGTCCAATCGACTCTCCGCCGCGCAGGTTAACGGCACGGCGGAGTTAGGACAAGTATTAAAAGTACAGCAATGCCATCACCTTCGGACGAAATACCGGTTTAACCCCGGAACTATTCGGCTTTCTGTTTATCCAGCGCAACTTGATACAGCACATTCTTGCGTGCACCGGTAATTTCAGCGGCCAACGCCGCAGCACGCTTGAGGGGCATTTCCTTCAGCAGCAAGTCCAGCACACGCATCGCCTCGCTACTGACGGCGTCCTCGCTTTCCGGTGCCGTCCAGCCCGCCACCAGCACCACACACTCGCCGCGCTGCTGATTGCTGTCGCCTTCGACAAACCCGCGCAGCGCCTCCAAGGGCAACCCCTTGAGGGTTTCGAACGTTTTGGTCAGCTCACGGGCCAGCAGCGCCAGGCGCTCGCCGCCAAAGACCAGCTCCATGTCCTGCAGGCATTCAAGGATGCGATGAGGCGCTTCGTAGAAAATTAAGGTGCGCGGCTCTTCCTTTAACGCTTGAAGACGCGCACGCCGCCCTACCGCCTTGGCCGGCAAGAAACCTTCGAAGATAAAGCGGTCGGAAGGCAGGCCGGCCGCCGACAATGCAGCGATCAGCGCGCAGGCTCCCGGAACAGGCACTACATTGATACCAGCGGCCCGCGCTTGGCGCACCAGATGGTAGCCAGGGTCGGAGATCAGCGGGGTACCCGCGTCGGAGATCAGCGCCACGTCGTCGCCCGCCAGCAGGCGCACGATAAAACGGCTGCCTTCTTCGCGCTCATTGTGTTCGTGGCAGGCCGCCAAGGGCGTGCTGATACCAAAATGCTGCATCAACCGCTGGGAGTGCCGTGTGTCTTCGGCCGCGATCAATTTAACCTCGCGCAACACTTTAAGCGCCCGGGCACTGATGTCGTCCAGGTTGCCAATGGGCGTCGCCACGACAAAAAGCGAGCCTGCAGTGGAATTCAAAGGACCTGGAGCAGTCAAAACGCACACCTCGATGGTTGGCAAAAGCCACATTGTAGCGCGTAGGCGCCTTGAAAATATGCCATCACGGCCGATGCCTTTTCAGCCTTCCGTAACCAATATCAACATTTGCACGACCTAAATCGACGGTTTCACGCCAGTAACATCGCGCCTGGGCCAGTGCTTGGGTACAATTCCACGCTAATTTGATCGGTATCAGGAACACTTACATGATCGCTTGCCTGCGGCTGCTCTCCGCCCTCTGCCTCGCTGCCTTGTTGGCCGCGTGTGCCAGCTCGCCCTCGTCCAGCCTTGGCGACCTTCCACGGACCCCGGACGCCAGTATCGAGCAACTGCTCGAACAGGCCACTACCGCCAAGACGCCAGAACAGGCGGCTATGCTGCGCCTGAGCGCAGCCGACCTGGCCTACAAACAGAACAATCCTGGCCGTTCGTCGCAGATACTTGCGCAGGTGCCCCTGGATGTCCTCAAGCCAGCCGCGCAAGTATTTGCCAGCACCCTGGCCGCCGAACTGGCCATGACGCGCAACCAGCCCAAGGCCGCGCTGACCGCCTTGAACCACCCGAGCCTGCAAAACCTGAAGGACCTGCCGCCTGAACAGCAGATCCGCACCGGTACTGTGCATGCCCGCGCTTATGAAGCCGATGGCCAGACCCTGGCCGCCGCCCGCGAGCGCGTTGCCATGGCCCCGCTGCTCACAGGCGATGCCGCCAACAGCAACCACGAAGCCATCTGGGCATTGATCGCCGCCCTGCCGGCCGAACAGCTGCAAGCCAGCGGCAACCCGGTGCTGGACGGCTGGATCACCCTGGCCCAGGCGGTCAAGGGCGCCGGTACGCTGGAGCAACAACAAGCCGCCATCGACACCTGGCGCGCGCAGAACCCGGGCCACCCGGCTGCCGTGCAACTGCCGACGCCGCTCACCAAGCTCAAGGAACTGGCCAGCCAGCCCCTGAACAAGATCGCCCTGCTGCTGCCGCAGGATGGCCCGCTGGCCTCCGTCGGCAAGGCGCTGCGTGAAGGTTTCATGGCTGCGCACTACCAGGCCGAACAGGCCGGGCAGAAGCCGCCGGTGATCGAGTTCTATGACAGCTCACGCCTGACCTCCATCGATGAGTTCTACGCCAAGGCCCAGGCCGCCGGCGTACAGTTGGTGGTCGGCCCGCTGGAGAAGCCGCTGGTCAAACAACTCAGCGCGCGCCCGCAATTGCCAATCACCACCTTGGCGCTGAACTACAGCGAGACGGATCGCAGCCCTGCACAGTTGTTCCAGTTCGGCCTGGCCGCGGAAGACGAAGCCCGCGAAGTCTCGCGCCGTGCCCGGGCCGACGGCCTGCATCGTGCTGCGGCCATGGTGCCGCGTGGCGAATGGGGTGAGCGTGTCTACAAGGCCTTCCGTCAGGATTGGGAAGCCAACGGCGGCACGGTCATGGGGGTTGAGTACGTTGATCAGCCAGTGGCCCTCGCCCAGCAGATCGCCGACCTGTTCCAACTGCGCAAAAGCGAAGGCCGTGCCAAGAGCCTGCAAAGCACCGTCGGCACCGACGTAGCCGCGCAGCCGTCGCGTCGCCAGGACATCGAGTTCATCTTCCTGGCCGTGACCCCGCAATTGGCCCAGCAGATCAAGCCAACCCTGAACTTCCAATACGCCGGCGATGTGCCGGTATACGCCACGTCCCACGTATTCAGTGCCAGCGGCGACAAGAACCAGTACCTGGACATGACCAACGTGATGTTCTGCGAAACCCCTTGGCTGCTCAACACCACCGACCCGCTGCGCAACCAGGTTGCCGCACAATGGCCGCAGGCCAACGGCAGCCTTGGCCGTCTGTACGCGATGGGCGTCGATGCCTACCGCCTGGCGCCACGCCTGGGGCAACTCAAAGCGTTGCCGGATACCCGCGTTGACGGCCTGTCGGGCAACCTGGGCATCAGCGCCAACCAACGCGTTGATCGCCAGATGCCTTGGGCGAAATTCGTCGGCGGCGAGATCCAGCGCCTACCGGACACCCCTCGCTGATGCCTGAGAGGTCCAGCGCACAAAGCGGCAAGGATGCCGAACTTCAAGCGCTGAAATACCTGCAACACCAGGGTCTGCGCCTACTGGCGCAGAACTGGTTATGTAAACGTGGCGAGCTTGATCTGGTCATGCTTGACGGCGATACAGTAGTATTCGTCGAAGTCCGCTACAGAAAACACGCACAATGGGGTGGCGCGCTCGCCAGTATTGACGGGCGCAAGCGTCAGAAGCTGATACTCGCCGCGCAGTTCTTCCTGCAAAAAGAGCATCGCTGGGCCGACGCCCCCTGCCGTTTCGATGTGGTTGCCCTAGAAAGCACACCGTCTGGTCAGGCTGATCTGAACTGGCTCAAAGATGCCTTCGACAGCTGATTCACCGGACATCTTCACCCAACACTTTTGCTCTTTGCTTTGCGGGCTGCACATTCCTGTGCCAAACAGCCGCGCTACTTAAGGTCACACAGATGGACATGCAATCCCGAATTCGCCAGCTTTTCCAGGCCAGCATCGACACCAAGCAACAGGCGATGGACGTACTTGCACCGCACATCGAGCAAGCCAGTCAGGTCATGGTCAACGCGCTGCTCAACGAGGGCAAAATGCTTTCGTGCGGCAACGGCGGTTCGGCCGGCGATGCCCAGCATTTCTCGTCCGAGCTGCTCAACCGCTTCGAGCGTGAGCGTCCGAGCCTGCCGGCCATCGCCTTGACCACCGACTCGTCGACGATCACCTCGATCGCCAACGATTACAGCTACAACGAAATCTTCTCCAAGCAGATCCGCGCCCTGGGCCAACCAGGTGACGTGCTGCTGGCGATTTCCACCAGCGGCAACTCGGCGAATATTATTCAAGCGATCCAGGCCGCACATGATCGCGAAATGATTGTCGTAGCATTGACCGGACGCGATGGTGGAGGCATGGCCTCGCTGCTGTTGCCCGAAGACGTGGAGATTCGCGTTCCGGCCAATGTCACCGCACGTATCCAGGAAGTCCACCTGCTGGCGATCCATTGCCTGTGCGATCTGATCGACAGCCAACTGTTTGGGAGTGAAGAATGACCGTTAACCGCCTCAGCCTTTTGGCCATCACCCTGTGCCTCGCTATCAGCGGCTGCAGCACGGCCATCACTGCAACACGTGACACCCCTATTCAGGATGACAAGGGCACCCGTACCTTCGGCAGCAAGATCGATGACTCGCTGATCGAAACCAAGGTCGAAGTCAACGTCGCCAAAGCCGCTCCAGATCTGGGCAACGGTGCTTCACGCATCGTCGTCACCAGCTTCAACGGCGTGGTACTGCTGGCCGGCCAGACACCGCGCGCCGACCTCAAGTCCCAGGCCGAACAAGCCGCCGCGGCC
This sequence comes from Pseudomonas sp. QC2, assembly GCF_002859085.1. Taxonomy (NCBI): domain Bacteria; kingdom Pseudomonadati; phylum Pseudomonadota; class Gammaproteobacteria; order Pseudomonadales; family Pseudomonadaceae; genus Pseudomonas; species Pseudomonas sp. QC2. The sequence continues at coordinate 265,021 of NZ_PKKS01000023.1, read as the reverse complement.
GTGCAGCGGGTCAAGAAGGTTCATAACGAACTGCAGGTGATGGACCCGATCACCCTGCTGGCCATCAGCAACGATGCCCTGCTGACCACCAAGATCAAGGCGCAGATGCTCACCGATAACGCGATTCCCGGTTCGCGCATCAAAGTCGTGACCGACAACGGTATCGTTTACCTGATGGGCCTGCTGACCCAGGCTGAAGCCACTCGCGCCGCCAACCTGGTGCAGGGCGTGTCGGGCGTACAGAAAATCGTCAAGGTCTTCGAGTACATCGATTGATGTAACCGACAGCCACAAAAAAGGGCGCCTTACACAGGCGCCCTTTTTTATTAACGAATGTTTACTGGTACTGCGAGTACGGGTTGCCCTGGAACTGGTTGTTCTGCTGTGGCGCCTGTTGCTGGGCACCTGGCTGGCCGTACTGCTGGCCTGGGATCGGGCCGAGGTTCACTTCCACGCGACGGTTCTGGGCACGGCCGTTGACATCAGCATTGCTGGCAATCGGGTTATCCGGGCCGGCACCGCGAGCGCTCAAGTTCGCACCGTTGACGCCTTGGGAGGTCAGGTAGTTGGCCACGCTCTGCGCACGGCGCTGGGACAGGTCCATGTTCAGTTGGCGGCTACCGGTGCTGTCGGTGTAGCCCACGATCTGGATGGTGTTCTGGTTGAACTGCTTGAGGGAGTTGGCCAGGTTATTCAGCGGCTGGTAGAAGCTGCTGGAGATCGCGTCGGAGTTGGTGGCGAAGGTGATGTTGCCGGGCATGATCAGCTTGATTTGGTCGCCCTGGCGCTGAACTTCAACACCGGTGTTGGCCATGCTTTCACGCAGTTTCTTTTCTTGCTGGTCGGCATAGTAGCCATAGCCTGCGGCACCGGCACCTGCAACGACCGCGCCGATCAGCGCGCCTTTGCCACGGTTGTTATGGTCGATGGCGGCACCGGCCAATGCACCGGCCAGGGCACCCAGGCCACCGTACTTGGCAGTCTTGCTCATACCGCCGGATTCATTACTCGCCTGTCCCTGGCTGCTGCCGTCATAAGGGTTAGGTGATGCGCAGCCAGACAACAGGGCTACGACCGTAGCAACAACAAGCAGACGACGCGAAGTGAACATGAAGGGAGCTCCTACTTTTGCATTCTGAGGTGCAGAGGACATTGGCAATGGACCTGTGCCGAGTTTTGAACGCGACAAACGGTAAAAATTCCGTGCCTACAGAAACCGTAGCAGACCCACGCTGAACACGACCTGAGTTTTTGCTACAACGCTTGCCAATCCTGGCCAGAGAACAGCGCCGCCCCCGCAATTATTCCTTCACGCCCGCACAAAAGGGTTCTCACGCATTTCATCACCCAAGCGGGTATCCGGCCCATGGCCGGTCACCACCGTCGCGCCTTCATCCAGCGTGTACAACCGTTGTTTGATCGAACGCACAATGGTCGCCTGGTCCCCGCCCCACAAATCTGTACGCCCGATACCGCGCCGAAACAGCGTGTCACCCGCAATCAGCAGCTTGGCATCGGCAAACCAGAAACTCATCGACCCCGGCGTATGCCCCGGTGTGTGCAACGCCACACCGCAGCCGCAGGCCAATTCCTCATCATCTTCCAGCCAGCGATCAGGCGAAGGCACCGGGGTGTAGGGAACGCGAAACATCTGGCATTGCATTTCCAGATTGTCCCAGAGGAATTGATCTTCCTTGTGCAAGTGCAATGTGGCGCCGGTCTTCTCTTTCAACTGCCCGGACGCCAGGAAGTGATCGAGATGGGCATGGGTGTGGATAATGCTCACGACCCTGAGGCCCAATGCATCAAGGCGCGCCAGGATCAGCTCATGGTTGCCACCCGGGTCGACCACGATGGCTTTTTTGCTGATCGGGTCGCCGATGATGGTGCAGTTGCACTGCAGCGGGCCGACGGGAAAGGTCTCGCGGATGAGTGCGGCGTGTTCAATATTCATCGGTGCTCCAGCAGGCTCTATGGCATATTCGGCACAGAGTATGGTTGACGATACCCCTGCCCCGAAAGGGAGCATGGCGTCCCGAGTACCAAAGGCTAAGCTTTCCAAGCGCCATTGAAGAACAATCCAAGACCGCAACCGCGCCGCGCTGGAGCGAGCCCCATGGCGAATCAGCTGATCATCTGCGAGCACTGCGACTGTGTGTACGAAAAAGTCACGCTCGCCAAACATCAAAAAGCCCATTGCGTGCGCTGCGCGGGCGTACTCCAGCGTTACAACGGCCTGTCAGTACAGCAGCGTCTCGCCCTGACCCTGACCGCCGCCGTGTTATGGACTTTCGCCAATTTCTATCCGGTGATGAGCATCAGCCTGCAAGGCCTGAAAAACAGCGCCACCCTATGGGATTCAGTGGTTGCGCTGAGTCTGGGGCCGATTACCTTTATCGCCTTGGTGGCCGCTATTTCCATCATCATCGCACCGGTGTTTCAGCTATTGCTGCTGACCTGGGTGCTGAGTTTTGCGCTCTCGGGCAGACGTTCGCCCGCCTTCAAGCTATGCATGCGCTGGCTGGAAGCGCTCAGACCTTGGAGCATGCTGGAAGTGTGCCTGCTCGGTGCGATGGTGGCCGTGTTCAAGCTGGCCGGTATGCTGGATGTGATCCCCGGCACCGGGCTATTTGCCCTGGCGGCGCTCAGCCTGTTGCTGATCCGTATTGCCGGTCGTGACGTGCGCGACCTGTGGGACGCCGTATGAACCCGCCACCGACTGCCAGCGAGCTTAACCTGTGCCTGTGCCACAGTTGTGGCCTGTCTGCCGACATCAGCACCGGCGCGCCGGAATGCCAGCGCTGTGACGCCCCCCTGCACCGGCGCAAAGTCAACTCGCTGACCCGTACCTGGGCCTATATGCTGACGGCGCTGGCGTTTTATGTGCCGGCCAACATGCTGCCGGTGATGAACACCACCATGCTCGGTTCAGGCGCAGATAGCACCATCATGAGCGGCGTGCTGGAGTTCTGGCAGCATGGTGCGTGGGACATTGCGCTGATTATTTTCATCGCCAGCATCGCGGTGCCGGGCATCAAGTTTGTGTCGTTGACGCTGCTGCTGGTCACCGTGCAGCGCAACAGCCGCTGGGCGCGCAAAGAGCGCTCGAAGCTGTTTCGGTTTGTCGAACTGATCGGCTACTGGTCCATGCTCGACGTGATCGTGGTTGCGCTGGTGGCCGCGTTGGTCAAGTTCCAGGCCCTGGGCACTATCGAGCCACGCCTGGGCATTCTGTTTTTCGGCCTGGTGGTGGTGTTTACCATGCTGGCCGCCATGAGCTTCGACCCGAGGCTGATCTGGGAAACCCCACACACCAAGGATACCTCGGATGACGTCACCCACCCCTGACACCCCGCAATCCCCAGGCTCGCCGGCCGTCAAGACTCGGCGTTTCAGCGTTTCGCTGGTTTGGATCGTACCGATCGTTGCGGTGTTGGTGGGGATTTCGCTGGTGGTTCACAGCGTGCTCCAGCAAGGCCCGACCATCATCCTTAACTTCAAGACCGGCAGTGGCCTGACCGCGAATAAAACCGAAGTCAAATACCGCAACGTGGTGATCGGCCAAGTGACCGAAGTGGCCTTGAGTGACGACCAGAAAAGCGTCAACGCCACCGTGAAGCTGGCCAAGCAGGCCGACAGCTTTACCCGCGCCGACTCGCAGTTCTGGGTGGTACGCCCGCGCATCGGCGCCGGCGGCGTGTCCGGCATCGACACCCTGCTCTCTGGCGACTATATCGGCGCCGACATTGGCCAGTCCGAGACCCGCGCCAAACAGTTTACCGGCCTGGAAAACCCGCCGCCCATCACTTACGGCGAACCGGGCAAGCGCTTCACCCTGCACACGCAGAACCTGGGTTCGCTGGATATCGGCTCGCCGGTGTATTACCGCAAAATCGAGGTCGGCCAGGTCGTGGCGTACAAGCTGGATGCCGAAGGCAAGGGCGTCGATATCGAGGTATTCGTGCACGCGCCCAACGATGTCTACGTCACCGAAAACACGCGGTTCTGGAACGCCAGCGGCATCGACCTGAGTGTGGGCGCCAATGGCTTCGCGCTGAAAACCGAATCGCTGTCGTCCATGCTGGTCGGCGGTATCGCTTTCCTGGCACCGCCTTACAGCCCCAACGACAAGCCGGCCAGTGAAGAGCGCACGTTTGAACTGTTCGACGATCAGCTCTCCGCCCTCGCCCCGCCCAATGGCCAGGGGCAATACATGAGCCTGCGCTTCGACCAGGCGCTGCGCGGGCTCAAGGTCGGCGCACCAGTGGAATTCCTCGGCGTCGAGTTTGGCAAGGTGGTGTCAATCAACCTGGATTTCGACGCGAAGAAGCGCAGCTTTCCGCTCAACGTCGGCATCGTGATCTACCCGCAATTGCTCGGTCAGGCCCATACCAAGTTGCTCAAGACGATGAACCATGACCCCAATGATGAAGCCGCCGGTGTACGCCTGATCGGCTCGTTTATCGAAAACGGCCTGAGGGCCCAGGCGCGCAGCGGCAATTTGCTGACCGGCCAGTTGTACATCGCTCTGGACTTCTACCCGAAAGCCGAGAAGGTGGCGTTTGATCCCAAGGCGCGTCCGGTCAGCATTCCCACGATTCCTGGCAACCTGGAACAGTTGCAGGAAAAACTCGAAAACATCGTCAACAAGATCAACCAGCTGCCGATCGAACGTATCGCCGGCAACCTCGACAGCAACCTCGTGGAACTGCGCAAAGGACTGACCCAGTTCAACGCCAAGACCTTGCCAAGCGTCCAGAACACCCTGGCTGACGTGAGCAAGACGTTGCAATCGGCCAGCTCGACCCTGGCCGAAGACTCACCGCAACGCGAGCAACTGACCCAGACCCTGGATGAGCTGGGTCGCATGTCGCGTTCCTTGCGCGAGCTGTCGGACTACCTGGGCCGACACCCGGAATCACTGATTCGCGGCCGCCCCGATAACGCCGCCCCGTTGGACCTGCAAGGACCGCCGCGCAAATGAACCGTGGAGCAAGCGCCATGACGTTAACGTTGAAAGTCACCCTGCTCAGCGCATTGCTCGCGCTGGGGGCATGCAGCAGTACACCGATTACTTTTCATACCCTGACCCCGGCGCAGTGGAGCAACAGCACCGGGACCGACGCGGGTGGGATAAAAATCGAAAGTATCAGTGTGCCGCCACAAGTCGACCGCCCCCAGATTGTGGTTCGCCAAGGCAACAGCGGCGTCGCGATCCTGGATACACAGTGGTGGGCTGCCAGCCTGGTGGATGAGTTGAGGAGCGCGCTGGTGGATCAATTGGCCAACAGCAATCCTCGGCAATCGATGTTGCTACGCCTTGAGGTGCAGCGCTTTGACTCCGTGCCCGGCCAGTACGCACTGCTCGACGTCAAATGGCGTCTGCGGCCGGCCAGCGGCAGTGATCGCGCGCCGCTGACCTGCCGCACCACCTTGCAGTCGCCGGCCGGCGCGAGCATTGACGACTTGGTGCTCGCCCACCAGAACAATCTCAAACGCTTCGCGGCGCAGATTCGCCAGGCAGTCGACAGGTCGTCCAACCAGTGCCCAAGCGCGCCATAGACTTCGGAGGGTCTACGCCAGCAGGCCCATTGCCTTGGCACGGGCCACCGCCTGGGTCCGCCGCTCCACCCCCAACTTGCTGTTGATGTGGCTGGCGTGGGTCTTCACGGTGTGCAGTGAGATGAACAGCTGGTTACTGATTTCCTGGTTCGAGCAGCCTTGGGCAATCAGTTTCAGCACTGCCAACTCACGCGCGCTCAAGGTTTCGTGAGCCGGCGCTACCTCGGGTGTCACCACCGTCGGCAGAAGCACCAGCAAACTCTGGTTCAGCAGACCCTGCGCATCCTTGCCCAATTGCTCGCGCATCCAGCAAGGGTGCCCTTCCAACAAGCGCTGGAAAGGTTGCAGCGCGCCCCCGGCGCCGGCCTCAAGGGCCTGGACCAGAACCGAGCGCGCCTTGGCTTCCTGGCCACTTTCCAAGAGCAACTGGGCCTGCTGCGTCAGCGCCATCAGGGCGATCATCTGGCGCCCGCTGTTGTGGGCCTGTTGTGCCAACTCTTCAAGCCGGAGCAGCGCCGCCACGGGTTGATGGCGAATGGCATCCAGGGCCGCCTGCTGCAACCCGATATGTTGCGGCAGGTGTGGATGAAACTCTGGCGCGGCGGCAGCCTGCTCACCGTTGTAGGTTTGCGCCAGGCGGGTCAGCCAGGCGTCGGCCAGGTCGGTGCGGCCCTGGGCCAGCCACAGCTCGCATTTGATCAGGGTGATCATCGCCAGGTAGTAGATCGGTGGCACGTCCCAGATATGCATCAGCCGCTCCGCCTCGGCGAGCTCGGCAAAGGCACGGGCGAAGTCGCCACGGCGGCCTTCGAAACTGGCGATCACACAATGGCCGATCAACACGCTGATGTCGCGACAAGCGCGGGCTTCGGCGAGGCCGGCGCGCAAGCGGGCGAGCCCGACTTCGGGCTGGAGCCGCACCAGCAGCAAAAAACCTTCATAGAGCGATAGACGCGCGCGCACCGCGTACAACCGTTGAGGCGCCAGGCCCTGCAGGCGTTGCAGGCCCTGGCGCACTTCATCCAGGGAGCGCAGGATTTCGCCGCGCGCCTGCAACACGCGCGCACGGTCGTAATGGGCCAGGGCCTCGAACAACGGGTTGCCGACGCGCTGCGCCAGCTCCAGGGATTCGCGATTCAAGCCACGGGCACGCCACAGGTCGGCATCGACAATGGCCAGGTTGGAGAGGGTCGACAGGCACATCAGCCGCTGGCCGTAACGCCGTTGCGGCAGGCTTTCCAACGCTTCGCTGCAATAGCGCTGGGTCAGCTCGCGATCGCCCCGGCCCCGCGCGATGATCCCGCTCAGCGCCAGCCATTGAGCCAGCATCGATTTCTGCGCGGTGGCCGACGGTGCCGGCAGGAAGCGGCTGAGGTAGCTGGACAGCTCCTCCGCCGCATCCAACTGACAGGCCAGGCCCAAAGCCCAGCTGTAGAGCACGATTAAGCGCGGCGTGCTGATCAGCAAGCTGTCGGGCAAGTCCATTTTCCAGCGCAGCAGCATGCCCACATTCTGCTCGGCCAACAGTTGCTCTTCGGACAGGTTCTGCACCAGGTTGGCGGCCACATCCAGGTGACCGGCGCGCAACGCCTGCTCCACCGCTTCATCGATCAAGCCCTGGGCATTGAACCATCGGCACGCACGCAGGTGCAGGCTGGCCGCTGGCAGCACGTTGCTGCTGGCGCGTCGGGTGCGCAGCAGGTCGGAAAACAAATGGTGGTAACGGTACCAATGGCCCTGCTCGTCGAGCGGTACCAGGAACACTTGGTGGGCTTGCAGGTAACGCAGGATTTCGGCGCTGTCATGAGCTTCGCGCACGGCGTCGCAGAGCGCGCTGCAAAAACGATCCTGAGGGGCAGTGTCGTACAAAAACGCCTGCACGTCGGCCGGCAGGCAGTCGATCACTTCTTCCAGCAGGTAATCGCGGATCAGCCCTTCCCCCCCGTGCAGGCTCTGGGGCAGGGCACCATCACTGCCGGCTTCAGAGGCGGCCAGCAACCAGAAGCGCAAACCGGCGACCCAGCCTTCACTGCGGCGGATCAGGTTGTCGAGGGCTTCGCCGCGCAAGGAACTACTGTGGCGATCCAGCACGGCCAGGGATTCGCCGTGCGTCAGGCGCAGGTCTTGTTCGTGCAGCTCGAGCAGGTGGCGCGACAACCGCAGCCGCGCCAGATGCCAGTCCGGGCGCTGCCGGCTGGTGACCAGCACCACCAGGCCATCGGGCAAATGGTTGAGGAAAAACTGCAGGCAGCGATCGAGCACCGGCCCTTGGGCCAGGTGATAGTCATCCAGCACCAGCAACAGCGGCGCGCGGGTAGACAGGTGCACCGTCAGCTCATCGAGCAGGCCATCCAGCCATTCTTCGAAAGCAAAGGGTTGGTGACGCTGGCGCATTTTCAGCAGGCCCAGGGATTGGGCGCCGAGTTGCGGGAAGAATTGCTGCAAACCGTCGAGCAGGCGTTCGAGGAAACGGCCGGGGTCGTTGTCACGCGGGCTCAGGCCCAGCCACAAACTCTGCCAATGGGGCGGCAGACTCTGGCAGAACTCCACCGCCAACGAACTCTTGCCGAACCCCGCCGGCGCGCTGACCAGCAACAGCCGCCCTTCCAGCCCGGCACTCAGGCGCTCGCACAGGCGCGGTCGCAGCACGTAGCCGTCAGGCAGGGGTGGCCTGTAGAAACGACCTTCCAGGGTGGGGATTACCGCGCTGGCAGGCCCTTGGATTCGGGACAGATCAGTCATCGCCGGGCTCTTGTAGAAGGCTGTTGTCGGCATTGCAGATGTCCGCAGACTAGCGGTAAAAGCGGCAGGTTTGTAGATCTTTGCAACATTTGCCTGAAAAAGAACTGCGACAAAAAATGTGGGAGGGGGCAAGCCCCCGATGGCGGCGGATCAGTCAATGCACTTTTTGACTGTCACACCGCTATCGGGGGCAAGCCCCCTCCCACATTTGCGAGTTAACTCAGCTTAGCGAACACCATCCTGGCGCAAGGCCGCTGGCGTGAAGTCGCTGGTGGTGGCGGTGAAGCCGAAGTCATACGCCTGTTTCTCTTCGTTCTTCATGCCCAGTGCAAGGTAGCGGCCGGACTGCAGGTCGTAGAGGGTTTCCAGGGCGTACCACGGCACTTGCTTGTCGTAGTAGTTCTCGGCGTGGGCTTCGGCGACGCGCCACAGCTGGCCACGGCCGTCGTAGTGGTCGATGACCGCCGCTTGCCAGGTGTCTTCGTCGATGAAGAAATCACGTTTGGCATAGATATGGCGCTGGCCTTCCTTCAAGGTCGCGACCACGTGCCAGACGCGGCGCAGCTCGTAGCGAGCCAGGTCCTGGTTGATGTGGCCGGCCTTGATGATGTCGGCGTACTTGAGCTTCGGATCATCGATCTTGTAGCTGTTGGAGGCGATGTAGATTTCTTTCTTGCCTTCGAGCTTCCAGTCGTAGCGATCCGGTGCACCGTTGTACATGTCGAGGTTGTCGGACGTGCGCAGACCATCGGCGGCGGTACCTGGGCCGTCATAGGACACTTGCGGCGCCCGGCGAACACGGCGCTGGCCGGCGTTGTAGACCCAGGCCGAACGCGGCTCCTTCACCTGGTCCAGGGTTTCGTGCACCAGCAGCACACCACCGGCCAGACGGGCCGGCGCGGTCACTTGCTGCTTGAAGTAGAACAGCACGTTACCCGGGTTTTTCGGGTCGAAGTCTTTCATCTTGTCGCGGAACACAAACTGGTCGCGGAAGTACACCAGGCTGTAGGAACCGTTGGTTTGTGGCGTAGCCTGGGTTACCAGACGGGTCACGCTGCCGCCGCGATAACGGGTGATGTGGTTCCAGATGACTTCAACGCCGCTTTTGGGAATCGGAAACGGCACGGCGGTTTCGAAGTTTTCCAGGCCGTTGCCGCCGGACACCAGGTTGGTGGTGGTGGCGTTCTTCTTGATCGCGGCGAACACATCAGCCGGCACGGTGGCGCCGCGATGGGTCGGGTAGACCGGCATCTTGAAGGTTTCCGGGTAACGCTTGAACATCGCGTACTGCCCCGGTGCCAGCTTGTCTTTGTATTGCTCGACGTTCGCCGCAGTGATGGTGAATTGCGGTTGCTCACTGGCGTAGGGGTTGGCCAGGAACCCACGGGCGTCGACGGCGCCGGCGTTGGTAGGCAGCGGCGACCATTTAGGAATGGTGCCTGCAGCGTTACCGGCCATCTCGGCGCCCATCGGCGTCAGGCTCGTGCCCAACTTGGCCGCTTCATCCGCCGAGACTGCGGCCATGACGTTGCTCGCCAGGATCGACAGCCCAAGCACACCCACGTGCAACAGACTTTTGGTTATTTTCATGTTCTGGTCTTCCTGAAATGCAGTGTGCTTAGAAGTTGGCGCCGAAGCTCAAAGCGACGAAGTCGCGGTCATCCACCGTACTGAACTTGCCACCAAAGAAGTTGGTGTAGGCCAGGCTGGCGGTATAGGTGTTCTGATACTCGGCATCCAGGCCCAGGCTGACCGCCTTGCGACCTTCTTCGAAGTTAGCGCCAGGACCTGGGGAGTAACCCTTGACGTCATGGGACCACGCCAGGTTTGGCTTAAGGTTTACGCCAGCGAAGACGTCCGGATACTCCCATATCGCACGAGCGCGGTAGCCCCAAGAAGTGGCCGTAGTAAAGCCATCGTTATTGCAGTTGGTATTCAGCCCATTGGCATTAGCCAGGCCAGCACCCACGGCGGTGGAATTATTAAGCGTATTGCAGAAACCACCGGGCAAAGTACCTGGACCAAATACCGGGTCGCGGCCATAACGGGCCTCTGATTTGCTCTCCAGGCCGCCCACATGAGTCACCCCAATCTCACCCACCGTGGTCAAGCGGCTGGCGCCCATCACTTGATCAAAGAAGTGCGTGAATGTGGTCTGGAACTGCGTGATTTCCTTGCGGTTGTAACCATGCAGGTCTTGACCAGGCGAGCCTTTGAGCACCGAAGCGTTGCCAAAGCCGATAATAGGCGTGACGCCCGCATAGAGTATGTCGGTGGTGCTCAGTTGCACCGGTGCATTCGGCCGGTAGCTCAACTCCCCGCTCCATGCAGTACCGGTAGGCAGCGTGGTGGAAAAGCTCAAGCCGTAAAGACGAATGTCTTCCGGGTATTCGACGAAGTAGTTGGAGCTACCCGCCACAATCACCGGGCGTAACGCCGCCAGCCCACCCAGTGGACGGTTGTAAGCTGATGCTGGCGCACCCTGGGCACTGAAAATCGGCGCACGGCTGTGATAGTTCATGAAGTAAGCGCCGAACTCGGTGTCCAACGGCTCGAAGTTGTAGTGCATGGCTACGCCAAACTGGCCGCTGTCCCGGGCATCACGGTCGGGGCCACGGCGCACGAGCACACCCTCTTCGTTCACATCAACACCCAAAGCATTGAGCGTGGGATACGCAAGAGGCGAGATGCGAGAGCGCTTGTTCAAGACCCGTAGGTTGTTGTCGCAACCATCAGAGATGACGTCCGGCTGAGAGAAGAATGTCCCGCAGTTGTCCGTAACCGTCTGGTCCCATTCCAACTGATAGAACGCTTCCGCCGACAGGTTATCGGTCAGTGTCTGCGACACATAGAACATGTTGACCGGAATCAAGCCTTCCTTGACCTCAGCCCCCGGACGACGGAACGCGGACACATCGATCGGGTTGATGGAGTTGATGCCGCCGCCGATGAAAGTACTCTCCCCCCAACTTACAACCTGCTTGCCCAACCGCACCGAACCCGGCTGATCGGCGATCGCATAGTTGTGGTAGACGAACGCATCGAGAATTTGCCCGCCCGAGGACTTTGCCCCCTCTTTACGGTTGTTGTCGCTGATGTCCTTGAACAGACGGCTTTCGTCTTTCAACTCAAAGTCATACCAGTACTTGCCACGCACAAACACGCCGGTGTCGCCGTACTTCAGCTCCAGGTCATGAATGCCTTTGAAGATCTTCGAGAAGGTCTCACCCCGCTTGAAGTTCAAATGGCCGTCATCGGAGGTCTGGGACAAGCCCCTGCCCCCGTTGTTGACGCCTATCAGGTCGCGGTTGGCTTTGGCCGTCGACCAGCTCGCCCCCACGGAAAGAGACGAGTCAAAACTCCCTTCGATTTCACCGATATTGAAACTGACGCCGAATGCGGGCCCGGCGAGCGTAGAGGCGAGACTGACGGCCAGGGGCAGTTTTGCCCGGCGCCAGAACTGGTTTACTGAGGTCATCGACGCTACTCCATGTGCATTATTGTTATGGCAGTGAGTTCGTTCTGTGATGCTTGTAACGGCCGGAATACAACGATTCCAATGCCGCTCGGCAGCCGAGCCCCCATGGCCCGAAGCGGAACATCCGTGAAAAACTCTGGAAGGGACTATAGCCAGCAGGGGGTAGTGCTTGATCCCTCTAAAGTGTGATTTGCATCACCAACCCGTCTGCCACGACCCTTTCGCCATGTCGGCGAAGGCCGACGCGGCAAGGATGGCTGAAAATTGGCAAATCACAAGTGAAGGCGCGAGATAGAGCAGTGCCGTGCCCGAATGGGCACGGCGCGGGCATTAGAGCGTCGACAGGAACGTGCTGTTGTTGGCCTGCCACTCAATGATGTCAACTCGGATACGTTTTTTGTCGAGCTTGCCGACGCTGGTCTTGGGAATTTCCGTAACAACGGCGATCTGGCTCGGAATTGCCCACTTGCTCAAGTGGCCCAGTTCGACGAACGGCTTGAGGTGTTCCTTGAGCTCGCGGGCCCCTATCACATGGCCATCACGCACTACCAGCAGGGCAAACGGGCGCTCGCCCCACTGCGGGTCGGCGATGCCCACCACCGCTACTTCGCGTACCGCCGGGTGGCGGCTGACCAGGTCTTCGAGGGCCAGGGACGAGATCCACTCGCCGCCAGTCTTGATCACGTCTTTAATGCGGTCGCGGATGTCGATTACGCCAAAGGCATCCAGCGTGGCCACATCGCCGGTGTGCATCCAGCCGCCGGCCCACAGCTCGGCGCCCTTTTGCGGCTCGTTGAAATAACCTTCGCTGAGCCACGGCGCACGCAACACCAATTCACCCTGGGACTCACCGTCGGCAGGCAGGAAATTGCCATCGCCGTCGATGATCGCCGCCTCCACCAACGGCCCCGGCACGCCGGCCTTGATGCGGTAGGTAATGCGTTCATCTTCGCTGCCGGCCATCAACTCGTCGTTGAGGTGGGCGCAGGACACCAGCGGCCCGGTCTCGGACATGCCGTACGCAGCGGTCAATTGGATGCCACGCGCCTTGGACGCTTCATACAGCGAACGGTTGAGCGCGCTGCCGCCGATGACGATTTTCCAGCCGCCAAAATCCACACCCTGGGCGGCCTTGGCGTTGAGCACCATTTGCAGGATGGTCGGCACGCAATGGGAGAAGGTGACCTTCTCCTTGCGCCACAGCTCCACCAGATATTCCGGATCGTAGCGGCCGGGATAGACCTGTTTCAGGCCAAGCATGGTCGCCACGTACGGCAGGCCCCAGGCGTGCACGTGGAACATCGGTGTAATGGGCATGTACACGTCGTTGGTGCCGAGCAGGCGCACGCTGTCGACGCTGCCCATGATGGTCGCCACGCCGATGGTGTGCAGTACCAGTTGGCGATGGGTGAAATACACACCCTTGGGGTTACCGGTGGTGCCGGTGGTGTAGAAGGTGGTGGCGACGGAATGCTCGTCGAAGTCCTGGAAGTCGTATGTCGGGCTCGCGGCGGCCAGCAGGGTTTCGTACTCGCCCACCAAGTTGGGCAACTCGGCGGTCTTGGTCTCGCCGTCGGTGAGCAGCAGGGTCTTGTCGACGGTGGTGAGCTGACCGGCGATGGCCTGGTAAAGGCCCACGAACTCGCTGTTGACCAGCACGAAGCGGTCCTCGGCGTGGTTCATGGTGTACAGGATCTGTTCCGGCGACAGGCGCACGTTGATGGTGTGGATCACCGCGCCGATCATCGGGATGGCGAACATGCATTCCAGGTAGCGATGGCTGTCCCAATCCATCACCGCCACGGTGTCACCGGCCTTGACGCCGGCGTCGGTCAACACATTCGCCAGGCGCGCGACCCGCTCGATCAACGTCGGGTAGGTGTAGCGCAGCTTGTCGCGGTAGACGATTTCCCGGGTCTTCTCGTAACGGGTGCCGGACATCAACAGGCGTTTGATCAACAGCGGGTATTGGTACGCACCTTCGGCGGGCGGGATAACACGGGTCTGCAACATACGAATCCCTTTTATGACTGCACGGTCTTGGCTTGAAGACCTGCACTTTAGAGACCTTATGTTTCAACCAAATCACCCAAAGGAATGATTTGCAGACCCCAATGAATGCTAGCTTTGCGCCAGCATCTAGCCTATTTCATGCTGGTGAAGGCCAGCTTTACCCCGATGGCGATCAACACCGCGCCCATGGTCCGATCAAACCAATGCCCCATCCGCGCAAACCCGGCGCGTACGCGCTGCTGGCTGAACAGCATCGCCACCAGGCAGAACCACAGCGCCGTCGCTACCGCCAGGTACACGCCGTAACCGGCCTGGATCGCCAGCGGTGTGTGCGGGTTGATCACCACGGTAAACAACGACAGGAAGAACAGCGTGGCTTTGGGGTTCAAGCCGTTGGTCACGAAGCCGGCAGTGAACGCCCCACGCGGGGTGCGCTCGCCCGCCTCGCGGTGTAACTCGCCCTCGGCGGCCGGCTTGGCCGGCTGCGCGCGCAGGGCCTTGAAGCCGATGTACAGCAGGTAGGCCGCCGCCGCCCACTTGAGCGCGTTGAACAGCACGATGGACTGGGACACGATCAGGCCGATACCGAGCAGTGAGTACCCCACGTGCAGGAATATCGCCGAGCCCACGCCCAGTGCGGTCCAGGTGCCGGCGCGGCGGCCGTGGGTCACACTTTCACGCACCACCACCGCGAAATCCGGGCCGGGGCTGGCCACCGCCAATAAGTGAATCAGGGCTACGGTCAAGAACTCGGCGGCGTACATGCTCACTCCCATTAAGTAACTGATTATTTCATCTGATAGGCTCGGCAGATTACGCCTTCGAACCCTGTCGCAAAAGGTACAGTTGATGACGAACAATCGCCGCGCCGTCTTCCTTGATCATCCGTCCCTGGACCTGGGGGACCTTGACCTCAGCGAGCTGCGCAACAGCTTCAGCGAGTTGCAGTTGTTTACAGGTACCACGCCGCAGAATGTGGTTGAACGCCTGCAAGGCGTTCAGGTAGCTATCAGCAACAAAATCGCCCTCAACCACGACACCCTGGCGGCCTGCCCGGAACTCAAGCTGATTCTGGTGTCGGCCACCGGCACCAATAACGTCGACCTCGAAGCCGCCCGCGCCCAAGGCATCACCGTGAGCAACTGCCAGGGCTACGGCACGCCGTCGGTGGCGCAGCACACGATCATGCTGCTGCTCAACCTGGCGACGCGCTTGAAGGACTACCAACGGGATGTAAGCGCCGGCAAGTGGCAGCAAGCCAAGCAGTTCTGCCTGCTGGACCACCCCATCGTCGAGCTGGAAGGCAAAACCCTCGGCCTGCTCGGTCACGGTGAATTGGGCAGCGCCGTAGCACGCCTGGCGGAAGCCTTTGGTATGCGCGTGGTGCTCGGTGCGATTCCGGGACGCCCTGCCCGTGCCGACCGCGTGCCGTTGGATGAACTGCTCGCGCAGGTCGACGCCCTCACCCTGCACTGCCCGCTCAATGAACACACCCGCGACTTTATCGGCGCCCGCGAACTGGCGCTGCTCAAGCCGGGTGCGTTTGTGGTCAATACCGCACGCGGTGGTTTGATCAACGAACAGGCCCTGGCTGATGCGTTGCGCAACGGCCACCTGGGTGGCGCGGCGACCGATGTGCTGAGCGTGGAACCGCCGATCAACGGCAACCCGCTGCTGGCCGGCGATATCCCTCGGCTGATCGTGACACCGCACAACGCCTGGGGCAGTCGCGAGGCGCGCCAGCGCATCGTCGGCCAACTGGCGGAAAACGCCCGGAGCTTTTTCAGCGGCGCCCCGCTGCGCGTCGTCAGTTGATAAACTGCGCCCCTTTTCAAGGAGCAGACCATGGATCCGCGCAGTGAAGTACTGCTTCGTCAGGCCGAACTTTTTCAAGGCAACCTGCTATTGGTGGGTTTGCCTGCCGACGACCTGCTGGGTCGCCTGCCCAACGCCCACGGTTGGAGCTGGCATGCCGGCGACCAGGCGGCACTCGACGCACGCTTCGCCGAGCGTAGCCACTTCGGTGTGACCGTGCCGGAGCGCGCCTTTGACGCGGCGGTGATCTTCCTGCCCAAATCCAAGGACCTCACCGACTACCTGCTCAACGCCGTGGCTGCACGCTTGCCCGGTGCCGAGTTGTTCCTGGTCGGCGAGAAAAAGGCCGGTATCGAAAGCGCCGCCAAGCAGATGATTCCCTTCGGCAAACCGCGCAAGCTCGACAACGCGCGGCATTGCCAGCTGTGGCAGGTCACCGTGGCCAACGCGCCGCAGGCGGTCGAGCTGGAAAGCCTGGCGCAGGTCTTCGAGGTGCCGCTGGCCGAAGGCCCCCTGAAGGTGGTGAGCTTGCCGGGCGTGTTCAGCCACGGTCGCCTGGATCGCGGCACCGAGCTGTTGCTGGCGCATTTGGACAAACTGCCGAGTGGTCATCTGCTCGACTTTGGTTGCGGTGCTGGCGTACTGGGGGCTGCGGTAAAACGTCGCTACCCGCACAACACCGTCACGATGCTGGACGTGGATGCGTTTGCTGCGGCCAGCAGTCGCTTGACCTTGACCGCCAATGGCCTGGAAGCCGAGGTGCTGACCGGTGATGGCATCGACGCGGCGCCGATGGGGTTGAACGCAATTTTGAGCAACCCACCGTTCCATGTCGGGGTGCATACCGATTATTTCGCCACCGAGAACCTGCTGCGAAAAGCGGCTAAACATCTGGCAAAAGGCGGCGAACTGCGCTTGGTCGCCAATAGTTTCCTGAAGTACCAGCCGCTGATCGAAGAGCATCTGGGCGTGTGTGCGGTGAAGGCCGAAGGCAACGGTTTCCGCATCTACCGTGCCAAGCGCGGCTGACGGGCGTTTGAAAAAGAACACTTGCCGAATGGATTTTGCCTAGGCAGAATCCGCTCCGTCCTAGGGGAGTAGTCTCCCACGAGCGCCACGCTCGTCCGGCATACGTCAACATACTTGGTCAGCAGACCATGGCGTATGCGACCCAGGAGTCCGCACAGACGGACCGGGGTTTGACAAGACCTATGACACGCACACCTTACCCGGGGCGGGGAGGCTGTACGTGTCATAGCCGTGTCGACCCGCCCCTGGAAACCTACCTGATGCTGGATTCATTACTCGTTCCTACCGCAATCGTTGCCTTGGCCGAAATCGGCGACAAGACGCAACTGCTCGCACTCATCCTTGCCGCTCGCTTCCGCAAGCCCTGGCCGATCATCGCCGGCATCGTCGCCGCGACCCTGGCCAACCATGCGGCTGCCGGTGCCGTGGGGGCCTGGTTCGGGAGTTTCTTCTCGGATGCTGTGCTGCACTGGATCCTGGCGGCGAGCTTCTGCGCCACGGCACTCTGGACCCTGGTGCCGGACAAACTCGATGATGACGAAGCCAGTACCAGCCGCAAATTCGGGCCATTCCTGACCACGCTGATTGCGTTCTTCCTCGCGGAAATCGGTGACAAGACGCAGATCGCCACGGTCATGCTGGCGGCGCAGTACCCGGAACTGTGGCTGGTGATTATCGGCACCACCGTGGGCATGCTGATTGCCAACGTGCCGGTGGTATTGGCGGGGAATTTTGCGGCGGAAAAACTGCCATTGACCTTGATTCGTCGACTGGCGGCGACAGCGTTTTTCGTCCTGGCGATTGTGGCGGTGTACAAGGCCATGCAGAGCAGCGGCTGGATCTAGGGCGCTCATGAGCACAGTTCTGTAGTGAGCGGGCTTGCCCCGCGCGAGGCAAGCTCGCTCACTACAAAAATCCAGCCATGTGCTTATCGGTGGATCAGGATTTTTTGGCCTGCTGGTACAGCGGCATCACTTTCGGAATCGCCGCCTGCAACGAGGCAATTCGGCTGTCGGACGCCGGGTGAGTGCTCATGAACTCAGGCGGCGAGCCTTCCGAAGCCTTGGCCATCTTATTCCACAGCGTGATCGCCGCATTCGGGTTGTAGCCCGCGCGAGCCGACAGTTCCAGGCCGATCAGGTCTGCTTCGTTTTCATTGCTGCGGCTGTTGGGCAAGGTCATGCCGTAGTTGGCCACGGTATCGGCCAATGCCAGGCTGTCCTGGCCAAGGCCAAAGAGTGCACCGGCCCCCTGCTTGGCCATCTCGATCCCGTAGGCCTTGGACATGGCTTCACGACCATGCTCACGCAAGGCATGCGCAATTTCATGGCCCATGACCGCGGCCAGTTCGTCATCGGTGAGCTTGAGGTTATCGATCAACGCGCTGTACACGAAGATCTTGCCGCCAGGCCCGCAGTTGGCGTTCATCTCGTCGCTCTTGATCAGGTTCACTTCCCACTTCCACTGCGCCGCATCCGGGCGGAAGGTCGGCGCCTGGGCGATCAGCCGCTTGGCAATGGCCTGCACGCGCTTGGCGTTGGCGCTGGTCTTGTCCAACTGGCCCTTGCTGCTGGCTTCGCCCAGTGTCTGCTGGTAGGACTGGGCATACATCTGGTCGACTTCCTGGCTCGACAGCATGCTGAACATGTACTGCTTGCGCTCGACCCCAACGGCACCGCCGCTGGTGGTGTTGACCGACTGACAACCGGCCAGCAACATCGCTGCAACCAATCCACTTATCGCCATTGATTTCTTCATCAACACACTCTCCCTGAAAAGACGCCTGAAAACATGGCGCGTATCGTAGGCGCTCATGTGTATCGGCGCCAGATACACCAGACGTGTAACCGCTGAATTTCGGATACATCGCACAGTTTGCCAGCGGCAGCGACCATTCCATTTGCGACACACCCCACTATTTTACGGGGCACCCCCTCATGCCAATTGGGCCCGTGGCCGATACAAAAAGGCAGCCTTCTTCGTTTGCGCCCGGAGCGTTCATGAAATTCAAGTCGATTCAATTTTCTGTCGCGGCACTGGCCGGCGCCATCGTCCTCAGTGTGATCGCGGTGCTGGTGCTGTATGCCTTGTTTGCCGGCGCACGGACTCAGGAGAGGGTGCAGGCGCGCACCCAGGCTCAATTCGAGCAGATCATCGAGCAGCGCCTTACGACCCTGGCGCAAACCCAGGCCACCATGATCCAGCGCGAATTGGAAGCGCCGCTGGTGAGTGCCAAGGCCCTGGCCACCACCAACGCCTTGCTCGGCATGAAAGACGCCAAGGGCCAACCGGCCCTGCAGATCGGTCGCGAACAACTGATCAACCTGCTGCACGAAACCGTGGTGCGCAACCCGAAAATCCTCGGCGCCTACATTGGCTGGGAACCCAATGCGATCGAACACAACGACGCCGCCTACGTGGACAGCCCGATAGTGGGCATGGGCACCGACGGGCGTTTCCTGCCGTGGTGGTACCGCAACGCGGATGGCAGCCTGGGCCTGGATAAACTCGCGGATGTGGCCGACCAGAAAATCCTCTCCACCGGCGTGCGCGCCAGCGAGTACTACCTGTGCTCCAAGGAAAGCAAAAAAGCCTGCGCCATCGACCCTGCCCCTTACAAGGTCGGCAACGCGATGGTGATGCTGGCCTCGTTTATCGAACCGATCATGATCGATGGCACCTTCCAGGGCATTGTCGGGGCGGACCTCTCGGTGAACTTCATCCAGGACATGCTCACCAGCGCCGATCAAAACCTCTACAACGGGGCCGGTGAATTGGCGCTGATCTCCAGCAACGGCCGCCTGGTGGCCTATACCAAGGACGCCAGCAAGCTTGGCGAAAAATCCAGCGACCTGCTCGACACCAATGAACTGGCCAACCTCGCCCAACTGAAAGCCGGCGAAGTGCGTTACGACATCGACAGGGAACACGGGCATATCGAGCTGTTCCTGCCCTTCAATATTGGCCAGACCGATGCGCGCTGGACCTTGATGATGCAACTGCCGCTGAACGCGGTGATGGCAGACTTGCACACACTGCAAAGCGACTTGGACGCACAACGCAAGGCCGACATCGTCGGTATGGCCATTGCAGGCCTGTTGATTGCCGGCATCGGCCTGTTGGTGATCTGGCTGGTCGGCCACGGCATCGCCCGCCCACTCAAGCAAATGGTGGCCATGCTCAATGACATCGCCCAGGGCGAAGGCGACCTGACGCGGCGCCTGACCAGTGATCGCGCCGATGAGCTGGGTGCTATTGCCAACGGCTTCAACACCTTCCTGATCAAACTACAGGGCATGATCACCCAAGTGGTCAGCTCAGTGCAGAAGGTCAGCGACTCGTCGGAGCACACCGCCGACATCGCGATCCGCACCAATCAGGGCGTGCATAAACAGATGGTGGAAATCGATCAGGTCGCGACTGCGGTGCATGAGATGACCGCCACGGCGCAAGACGTTGCGCGTAACGCCACCCAGGCCGCGCAAGCCGCCAGCCATGCCGACCAGGCCGCGAGCCAGGGCATGCGCATTGTGCGCGACACGTCGACGTCCATCGGCGCACTGGCCGAGGAAATCGGCAAGGCGGTGGGCGTGGTGCAAACCCTGGCCAAGGACAGCGAGAACATCAACGCCATCCTCACAGCCATTCGCGGGATCGCTGAGCAGACCAACCTGTTGGCCCTCAACGCAGCCATCGAGGCGGCGCGTGCCGGCGAGCAAGGGCGTGGCTTTGCCGTGGTCGCCGACGAAGTGCGCAACCTGGCGCAGAAAACCCAGAAGGCCACCGAAGAAATCCAGGCCATGATCCAGCAGTTGCAACAAGGCACGCGGGATGTGGTGCGGGTGATGGAAGACAGCCAGAGCCGTACCGATGAAAGCGTGCAGCACGCGGCCAAGGCGGCCGAAGCACTGGAAACCATCAGCCAGGCCGTGTCGGTGATCAACGACATGAACACCCAGATCGCCAGCGCGGCCGAGGAGCAGAGCGCAGTGGCCGAGGATATCAACCGCAACGTGATCAATATTGGCCAGGTGGCCAATGAAGTGGCGGGCGGCGCGGATGAGTCCAGCGCGGCCAGTGCGGACCTGACCAAATTGGCGGAGCAGCAACGGCGGCTGATCAATCAGTTCAAAGTTTAGATTTCAGCGTTCCTAAGGGCCCTATCGCAGGCAAGCCAGCTCCCACACTTGGATCTGTGAATACAGTCGAAGGTGGGAGCTGGCTTGCCTGCGATGAGGCCCTCAAAGACACCCCATAACACCCAGACTCACGCCGGCGTCAGGCACTCCGGCCCATTGAGCTTCGGATCATTGACCATGTTGGCCAAAACCCGCTCGCGCAACGCGGTCGGCTCACTGGCCAACAAGCCTTGCAACACAGGCAACGGCGTCTCGGGATCAAGCCAGGCTTCCTGCCCTGCTGCATCCAGGATTAACGGCCGGCGCTGAGCCTGTGCGGCCTGGGTCACCACCGCCGTGCTCAGCCACACCTGCTCCTGCACGGGGTAAGCTTCCCAGATCGCGGCGAAAAACAGCGTGGAGCCCTCCCCCGGCGTCAACCAGTACGGGCGTTTGCGCTGGGTGCCGCGCCATTCGTAGAAACCGTTGGCGGGCAACAGGCAGCGACGCTGGCGGAACGCTTCGCGGAACATCGGTTGTTCGGCCAAGGTTTCGGCTCGCGCATGCGCAGGCGTGCGGGACAGGTCGGTCAGCCAGGGCGGTGTAAGCCCCCAGCGGGCTCGCGCCAGGGTGCGCTGGCCGTCGGTGGCGCGCTGGATCAGCACCGAATCATTCGGGGAGATGTTCCACTGGGCCTGCTGGTCGGCCGGGAAGCCCGGCAAGGCAGCAAAAGCAGGGTTCCAGCGAAACAGGGCATAACGTCCACACATGGGGCAACACGACTCTTGGGTAAACCGACCGACAGCCTAACAGACCAGCACGTCGGGGAAGCTGTCCGGTTCGTCGCCGGGCAAGGGTTGCGCGCCAATGTAGGCAGTGATCAGCTCGCGGGCGTCAACGGCCCGGTCGTTGTCCACCTCCAGCCCCAATAGGCCGAAGATCGGCAATTCGCCAGTGCCGCCCAGCAAATGGCGACCCACCAGGTGCGCCTCGATGCCCTCGCTGGCGAGCATCTGTTGCAGCAGCTCGCCTTCCATCAGGTTTTCCGGTTCGTAGATTCGCTGCATGGGCGTCCCCGTTATTCGTTCTCGCTGCGGGTTTCAAGCATCCATTCTTCACCATGGACCTGCAGATCGAAAATAATCGGTCGGCAACACACCTGGCAGTCTTCTATATAGGTCTGGTCACCACCCGACAAATCCACCGTTGTCTCGACCACTTCACCACAATAAGGACAATCGTACGTCGCGCTTTCCAGCATCGCAGCCTCCAAGGTGACTTGTGCGTATAATCGCCGGTCTATTTACAGGGTTATCGTTCGGCTGAGCCCATTACTCAGGCCGCGCCCTGGTATTTCCTTTACTTACCCTAGCCGTTTCTAACAAGAGAGCATGATGGGCCAATTCGATACCATCCGACCTTACAACGACAGCGAAGTCCCGGCAGTACTGGACCGGCTGTTCAGTGACAAGGCCTTTCTGGACATCCTGACCCACTTTCGCTTCCCGCGTTTTGCCGGCGCCCTGGGCTGGCTGCTCAAGCCAATGATCGCCCGCAAGCTGCGCCGTGAATTCGCCGGTGTCACCACCGTGGCCACGCTGCAGGACAAAGTCGAGTATTACGTCGATCACACCATTGATCGAGCGACCGACGGCGTCACTTATACCGGTGTAGAGCAACTCAAGTCTGGCACCGCCTACGTATTCCTGGCCAACCACCGCGATATCGTAATGGACCCGGCCTTCGTCAACTATGCCGTATACCACGCCGGCCTGCCGACGCCCCGCATCGCCATCGGCGACAACCTGCTGCAAAAGCCGTTTGTCAGCGACCTGATGCGCCTGAACAAGAGCTTTATCGTGCACCGCTCGATCACCGGGCGAAAGGAGAAGATGGCGGCCTACAACCTACTGTCGGCCTACATCAACCACTCGATCCGCAACGACTGCCAGTCGATCTGGATCGCCCAGGCCGAAGGGCGCGCCAAGGATGGGGATGATCGCACCGAGTCGGCGATCCTCAAGATGTTCCACGTCAGCCGCAAGGACGAGCCGTTTGCCGAGGTGATCCAGTCGTTGAACCTGACGCCGGTATCGATCAGCTACGAGTACGACCCTTGCGATACCGCCAAGGCTCGCGAGCTGTATATCCGCGCCACGACGGGTACCTACTGCAAGGCACCGGGTGAGGATGACGTGAGCATCGCCCTTGGCATCACGGGCTACAAGGGCCGGGTGCATATCAACTTCGCACCGCCGATTACCGAACGCTTCGAAGACACCAAGCTGCTGGCGGTGGAAATGGACCGGCAGATTTTGGGCGGTTACAGGCTGTTCCCGGTGCACTACCTGGCGTACCAGCAGTGGAGCGACGCCGACCCGCAATTGCAGGTGCCGACGGCGGCCGAAGTGTTCCCGGCGGACGAACTGGCCAAGGCCAAGGCTGAATGGGAGCGCCGCCTGAACGAATGCCCGGCCGAGCACCGGCCGTTCCTGGTGGTGCAATATGCAACCCCGGTGCGTAATCAGTATCGGGTCAAAGCGGGCATTCCGCTGTAAAACACCGATCCAAATGTGGGAGGGGGCTTGCCCCGATCACGGAGTGTCAGTCGACATCTGATTGACTGGCATACCGCTATCGGGGGCAAGCCCCCTCCCACATTTGCTTTATGGTGTGTTTAAAGACGGGTGCTGAGCCAGGAGAGGGCCAGCGCCAACCCCAGGCAGGCGAACCCGACGCGGTAAGCCAGGCGATGCGCCCGCTCGGTGCGCACATCCAGAAACAACATCGGCTGGTCGATCGCGCGGTCTTCGCGTTGTGCGGTCAGTTCGGCCATCGCGCGCTGTTCGTGCAGGCGGGTGATGAACAGCAGCGCGGCACCCGGGCAGGCCACCAGTAAAGCCACAACATTGATCAATAGTGCGGGCAGCGCCATCGCAAACCTCAGTAGACAGTGTCTTGGTATCAGTTCAGATACAAACCTGAACGATAGTGGCCTCCAGCGCCGCAAATGCTCCCTCCCCCATTGACGGCTAATGTATCCAGTAATTTACGTCGTCACCTGAACGTCACCTTAACAGGCCACTCTGTTGCCCTTCGACGCTTTAGGAGCTTGTCATGTTGCACGCGCAAAACCAGGATCGGCTGTACCTGATCGCCCAAAGCGAAGAGCAAGAGGCGCTG
Organism: Pseudomonas sp. QC2; assembly: GCF_002859085.1. NCBI lineage: Bacteria > Pseudomonadati > Pseudomonadota > Gammaproteobacteria > Pseudomonadales > Pseudomonadaceae > Pseudomonas > Pseudomonas sp. QC2. The sequence continues at coordinate 241,081 of NZ_PKKS01000023.1, read as the reverse complement.
ATCGGCGGCCTGGCCTTCAACGTCCAGGACCGCCACTGGCTGGTGTATTGCGCGCTTGGCGGGCACCAGCATGCGGACTTGCCGGAGACCGATCTGTTGACGGGGGTGAGCCTGCTGGACTTCTGTATCGACACCGCCGCATGAAACTGAAGGCGAAAAAAAACCGGACGCCTCGCAGCGTCCGGTTTTTTTTGGGAAGCGGTCATTGCGAGCTGAGCAATGAACCGATGCTTGGGTCCTTGAAAAGTCGAGTCAAGGCGTCACTCAGGACATCGCTGACCAACTTGGTGTTGGTTTCCTGGTTCGGCGACATACCGAACCGCTGGTTCAGGGACGCACCGTAGCGACCGCTGTAGCGACGGGTACCGGCGCTGACGTCGGACTTGAAGGTCGCGCCGATGGACGCCTCGGTCACGTACAGGCCGTCTTTAGGCGACTGATATTTCAATTCGGCCAGGGTGATGGTCAACTGCGGAGCACCCGGCGCGTTGGGGCTCGGGGTGAAACCCAGCAGGCGCACGGCGGCTTCAGCCTGGGCTTGCAGCTTGGGCAGTACGTCTTGAGCGTTCACCGAGACCAGGGCCGTTTCCGGGTACAGGCCACCGCGCGAGCCGAGTGTCGGCGATGGACGACCATCCACCACACGCACCGATACCGCCTGGCCGTGGCCGACTGGGGCCAACTGCGTGGTGATCTTCGGTTCCGGGGTCAGTTGTTGCGGGCTGTTGGCGCAGCCAACCAAGGTCAAACTGGTCACAGTGATCAAACCGAACAACAGGCGTTGCAACATGCTCTTCTCTCCAGAAATCGAGTACCGACAGGCGGGCAGTATAGCGGTGCGCCAGTGCCGGGAACTAGCGCCAGTTACATCCTGAGACCCCTGCGGACTGTAGCGGTTCGATGTCACTGATATGTCATGACCGATACACAGACCCGTCATGCCCGACAGGCAAGCTTGGCCCCAATCTCAGGAGGTTGATCGCCATGCATTTTATCTGGTCACTGTTCACGCGCAAGACCGCCCTTCGCCAGTATGCCCTGCTCGATGCGCAAGGTCGTTGCCAGGCCTTCAAGGAGTGCAGCCAGCCTCCTGTAGGTGACGGCTGGGTGGAAATCGACGAAATCCGCCTGAGCTGGATGCACCACCCGCTGCCGGCCCGCGCCCGTGTCAGCCCGCGTGCAGCGCAGTCACCCCGACACCAGCCGTTGGCCGCCTGACCGAACGCCTAATAAAAGTCATAAAACACGCCCATTTCCTTAGCGTTCTTCGCTACAATCTCCCCCCGATTATAAGGACGTCTCCTGATCGGGCCTCGCAGCATCGTTAATGCCTCGGTATTAACCCCAAGAATCGCCCACAGAGAGCCGCCCACACAGATCGAGTGAAGCTGGCGCGCTTGCTGTTTCTTTGCAAACCACCCGTCTTTACCGAATCTGCCAGAGCTGCCATTGCGCTCGGCCACTTGAGTTGTTTGCCCGTTTTGCCGCGTGTCGGCAAGGTATCCGGGCCAGGTGCCAGGCTGGGGCAGCCCTTTTTTGAGGTTCACGTCTTCAAAAGAGCGTGAAAAAACGGGTTTTCACAACTTCACAAGAGTGTGGCGAGCAAATGAATAGTTTGGCGTTTGTACAAGCACCATCAGCGTCTGGAACAGCCCAACCACACAGGACCGAGTACTCCTTAACAACCGGAGCTTGAGCCTGTCCGCTACGGATTGATTGCACGAATCACACGCTTTGACCATAAGTCGAATTGCCACAGGCGCCCATGAATGCGTTCATAGGCAGATTCGCCCGGCAGGAAGCGTGTGCTGAAGTTGCAAAGAATTGCGAATCGGACATGGCGATCCTGGCCATGGGTAACCTGGGGCAACACGTGAACCGCCCCGTCACTCCTGGCAGCCATGCCGTCAATTTGGTGCTGCAGATTTTGGAGACGCGTTAAATGGCGCATAACGAAGCAGTCGACGTAGTACTGGTAGGGGCCGGCATCATGAGTGCCACCCTGGCCGTACTGCTCAAAGAGCTCGACCCCGGCCTCAAGCTGGAAGTCGTTGAGCTGATGGATTCGGGTGCCGCGGAAAGTTCCAACCCGTGGAACAACGCCGGTACCGGCCACGCCGGCCTGTGTGAGCTGAACTACACGCCGCAGGCCGCGGATGGCTCCATCGACATCAAGAAAGCCGTGCACATCAACACCCAGTTCGAGGTGTCGAAGCAGTTCTGGGCGTACCTGACCCAAAAGGGCACCTTTGGCTCGTCCAAGTCCTTTATCAGCCCGGTGCCGCACCTGAGCTTCGTGCAGGGCGAAAAAGGTGTATCTTTCCTCAAGCAGCGCTTTGAAACCCTCAGCCAGCATCACGCGTTTTCGGACATGCACTACACCGAAGACCGCAACGAGATGGCCGAGTGGATGCCGCTGATGATGCCGGGGCGCCCGCTCGACGAAAAAATCGCGGCCACCCGTGTGATGAACGGTACCGACGTCAACTTCGGCGCGCTGACCAACCAGCTGCTCAGCCACCTCTCCAGCTCGCCGGATGCCCAGGTCAAGTACAGCAAGCGTGTCACCGGCCTCAAGCGCAATGGCGCGGGCTGGACCGTGAGCATCAAGGACGTCAACAGCGGCAACAGCCGTGAAGTCGATGCCAAGTTCGTGTTCCTCGGCGCCGGTGGCGCGGCCCTGCCGCTGCTGCAAGCCTCGGGCATCGAAGAAAGCAAAGGCTTTGGCGGCTTCCCGGTCAGCGGCCAATGGCTGCGTTGCGACAACCCGGAAGTGGTCAAGCATCACCAGGCCAAGGTCTACAGCCAGGCGGCGGTGGGTTCGCCACCGATGTCCGTGCCGCACTTGGACACCCGCGTGGTGGATGGCAAGAAGTCCCTGCTGTTCGGGCCATACGCCGGGTTCACCACCAAGTTCCTCAAGCACGGCTCATTCCTTGACCTGCCTCTGTCGGTTCGCGCCGGCAACATCGGCCCGATGCTGGCCGTGGCCCGGGACAACATGGACCTGACCAAATACTTGGTCAGCGAAGTGATGCAGTCCATGGAGCAGCGCCTGGAATCCCTGCGCCGCTTCTACCCGGAGGCGAAAGCCGAAGACTGGCGCCTGGAAGTGGCCGGCCAACGGGTGCAGATCATCAAGAAAGACCCGAAGAAAGGCGGCGTGCTGCAATTTGGTACCGAGCTGGTCGCGGCCAAAGATGGTTCGCTGGCAGCACTCTTGGGCGCATCCCCAGGCGCTTCGGTGACGGTTTCGATCATGCTGGAACTGATCGAACGCTGCTTCCCGGAAAAAACCGCCGGGGAATGGGCGACCAAGTTGCAGGAAATCTTCCCGGCGCGGGAGAAAGTCCTGGAGACCGACGCCGAGCTGTATCGCAAGATCAACATGCAGAACAACATCAGCCTGGAGCTGGTTGCACCTGCCGCCGAGACCGAGAGCTACGCTTGAGGCCGTGACGCCATAAAAAACGCCCCGCTCTCGTGATGAGAACGGGGCGTTTTTTTATGTCTCGGATAATCAGCCGCGAGCGTTTTCGATCAGTTCGATGTACTCGTCCGCGTGACGCTGATCCTTGATCAGATCGACGAAGGTCTGGCCATGCTCATCCTTGCCGTCGAGGTCCAGGCCAGCTTCCTTGAAGAAGCCCAGGAACCGTTCGAAGTCGTCGATACGCAGGCCACGGTAGGCCTTGATCAGTTTGTGCAGGGACGGTGAAGTCGCGTCGACCGGCTCGAAGTCCAGGAACAACTTGATCTGATCGTCACCGATCTCGTCACCAATCACCTGTTTCTTATCTTTACGCATTACCGACTCCAGCCTGCAGACATTTACACGGGGTTTGAAGTCTACCTGTGCGACGCAGGCTTCGAAAGCGCTGGAGACTCAATGTCGGCGGGGGTTTGCCCCCTCCCACATTAGCTTTTCAGTGTTTTTGCTATTGGGTACGCACCGCACCGGTATGCAAATCCGCCCAGATATGCCCATTGGCATAACTGAGGAACTGCACATACACCGTGTCATTGCGCAGCAGGTCGACAATCACCCGGTATTGGGCCAAGGGGTAAGACAGCGTCAGGGTTTTGCTGGAGTCGTCATACACCGGTTTTTTCAGGCTTTTGCTTTCAGCATCAAAATTGAGCACCACTTGGCTGATTGTCGCGCCTTTGTTCAAGGACTTGCCCTTGAGGCGGATCATCAGCGGCGAGGTCACCGGGATCGGTTGCTGGTTGGATTGGCGCTGGTTGCCCACCACCACTGCGTACTCAGTGACTTGCAGCAGTTGCTGCAGGTCAGGGATTTCGGCACGCAGGGTGAGGTCGTCCGCCGGCAGGAATTGGCTGTGCATCGGCGCAGGCGCCGCTGCCAGGGGTAAGCTGAGGGTCAGCGCCAAGGCGGCGCAGGTGCGAATCAACAGGCTCATGGGCCGCTCCGTGCGAGGTAGCCCAGCACTGTAGCTCAACTGAACTGGGCAAGCATCCAGCGTTGATACTCGGCCACGCCGGCCTCGCCTTCGCGGGGCGCCCAGTCGGCCAGCTCACCCTCGCCCACCGGACGATAAGGCCCGGCCTTGCACTCGAACATCACCGTGTCGGGCGCCAGCACCACCAGGCCATGGAATACACCCGGCGGCAGATCAACGCCCGAGCATTCACCACCCGCCTGCATGACGCGCTTGGCGAGCACTTCGCCGGTGTCGCTGAAAACCAGCAAGCCCAAACGGCCCTGCAGCACCAACAAGGTTTCGGCCTTATCCGCGCTCAGGTGCCGATGGGGCGGGACATAGGTGTCAGGTTGCAGGCCCACGGCCAGGCGATGACAGGGTTCTTCCATCTGGTGGAAGTTGTGGTGGTGCCGGCCACGAGGGCTGGCGCCCGCTTTCTCGGCCAGTTCGGCAAACAGCGTCTGATCAAGAAAACGGGTCATGGCTTACATCCCTTTGACGGCGTAAATGCCATTGGCGTTGCGCCAGTAGCCCTTGTAGTCCATGCCATAGCCGAAGATGTAACGGTCGATGCACGGCAGGCCGACGAAATCGGCTTTGAGCTCAGGGCGGGCCTTGCGGTCGTGGTCTTTGTCGATCAGCACGGCGGTGTGCACTTTGCGCGCGCCGGCGTGTTTGCAGAAGTCGATGATCGCGCCCAGGGTGTGCCCCTCGTCGAGAATGTCATCGATGATCAGCACGTCGCGATCAATGAAGGAGACTTCCGGCTTGGCTTTCCAGAACAGGTCGCCGCCGCTGGTTTCGTTGCGATAGCGGGTGGCGTGCAGGTAGGACGCTTCAAGCGGAAATTGCAGGTGGGTGAGCAATTTGCCGGCGAAGATCAGGCCACCGTTCATCACGCAGAAGACCACCGGATTAGTGTCGGCCATCTCGCGGGTGATGTGCGCGCCAACCTTGGCGATCGCCTCTTCGACTTGCGCTTCGGTGTACAGGCAGTCAGCCTCGCGCATGATTTGACGGATATGCTCGAGATCAGCGGACATGGCGCTCTCCAAGGGGGTGCTGTGGCAAGAAAAGCGGGCGAAGGTACGCTTCTCATGCGCTCCGAGCAAGCCTTAATGGACTAACGTACTAGATGTCTATAGGACAACACCCTCGGATAGATTAATCTAGGCCGGTTTTTTTGCCCGCCGCCGGAGCCTTTCCCATGCCCACTCGCGAGATCCGCCACCCGCTGATCCGACACAAGCTCGGCCTTATGCGCCGCGCCGACATTAGCACGAAGAACTTCCGTGAGCTTGCTCAGGAAGTCGGAGCGTTGCTCACTTACGAAGCCACCAAAGATTTACCCCTGGAAACCTACGATATCGAAGGCTGGGCCGGTACCGTCCAAGTCGAGAAAATCGCCGGTAAGAAAATCACCGTGGTGCCGATCCTGCGCGCCGGTATCGGCATGCTCGAAGGCGTACTCAGCCTGATCCCGGGCGCCAAGGTCAGCGCCGTCGGCGTGGCCCGCAATGAAGAAACGTTGCAGGCCCATACCTACCTGGAAAAACTGGTCCCGGAAATCAACGAGCGCCTGGCGATGATCATCGACCCGATGCTCGCCACCGGCAGTTCCATGGTTGCCACCATCGACCTGCTGAAGAAAGCCGGTTGCAAGGACATACGCGCCATGGTGCTGGTTGCCGCGCCCGAAGGCATCGCTGCCGTCGAGAAGGCCCACCCGGACGTGCAGATCTACACCGCGTCCATCGATGAGCGCCTCAACGAACACGGCTACATCATTCCAGGCCTGGGCGATGCCGGTGACAAGATCTTCGGCACCAAGCAGAAGGACGCGTGAGCATGCAGGATGAATTCAACGACCCGCTTTGGCGCCAGATCCTGTCTGGCGCACAGATGCTCTTCGTAGCATTTGGCGCGCTGGTGTTGATGCCGCTGATCACAGGCCTTGATCCAAACGTCGCACTGTTCACCGCGGGCTTGGGCACCTTGCTGTTCCAGGTGGTGACAGGGCGACAGGTGCCGGTCTTCCTGGCGTCGAGCTTTGCCTTCATCACCCCGATCATTCTCGCCAAGGGCCAGTTCGGCCTCGCGGCGACGATGGGCGGGGTGATGGCGGCCGGTTTCGTTTATACCTTCCTGGGCCTGGCGGTGAAGATCAAGGGCACCGGGTTTATCGACCGGTTGCTGCCGCCAGTGGTCATCGGCCCGGTGATCATTTCGATCGGCCTGGCCATGGCGCCGATTGCCGCCAACATGGCGATGGGTAAATCCGGCGACGGTGCCGAGCTGATCCACTACCAGACGGCGATGCTGATCTCGATGCCGGCGCTGCTGACCACCCTGATCGTGGCGGTGTTCGGCAAGGGTATTTTCCGCCTGGTGCCGATCATCTCCGGCGTGCTGGTGGGTTTTGCCATGTCGTTCTACTTTGGCGTGGTCGACACCGCGAAGATCGCCGCCGCCCCCTGGTTCGCCCTGCCCCACTTCACCGCGCCGGAATTCAACTGGCAGGCGATCCTGTTTATCGTACCGGTGGCCCTGGCCCCGGCGATCGAACATATCGGCGGTGTGATTGCAGTGGGCAGCGTGACCGGTCGCGACTACCTGAAGAAGCCCGGCCTGCACCGTACCTTGCTGGGTGACGGCATTGCCACCACGGCCGCCGGCCTGTTTGGCGGCCCGCCGAACACCACCTACGCCGAAGTGACCGGCGCGGTGATGCTGACCAAGAACTACAACCCGAAGATCATGACCTGGGCGGCGGTGTTTGCCATCAGCCTGGCGTTTATCGGTAAGTTCGGCGCGCTGCTGCAGAGCATCCCGGTGCCGGTGATGGGCGGGATTCTGTGCCTGCTGTTCGGCTCGATTGCTGCGGTGGGGATGAACACACTGATCCGCCACAAGATCGACCTGGGCGAGGCACGCAACCTGGTGATCGTGTCGGTGACGTTGGTGTTCGGGATTGGCGGTGTGCTGGTGGGTACCGGCACCGGCCCGGATGACTTTGGCCTCAAAGGCATCGCCCTGTGCGCGGTGGTAGCGATTGGTTTGAACCTGCTGCTGCCAGGCAATGATGGCTGGAAGAACAAAAAGCCTGACGAGCCACTGATCTAACCAGTACTGCAAAACTGAATGTGGGAGGGGGCTTGCCCCCTCCCACATTTTGCTCTTCAGTGTGGCTTAGAGCTCACCGAGACCATCGATCAGCGCCTGGTTCTGCTCAGGCGTGCCGATGCTGATCCGCAGGAACTGGGCAATCCGCGCCTGCTTGAAGTGCCGTACGATCACCCCTTGCTCCCGCAACTTGGCCGCCAGGCTGGCAGCGTCGTGCTCAGGGTGGCGGGCAAAGATGAAGTTGGCTGCTGATGGCAACACCTCAAAACCCTTCTCCTCCAATTGAGCGACCAGCTTGTCACGGCTATCGATGACCAACCGGCACGTCTTCTCAAAATACTCACGGTCTTCGAACGCCGCCGCTGCACCGACAATCGCCAGGCGATCCAGTGGGTAAGAGTTGAAGCTGTTCTTGACCCGCTCCAGCGCTTCGATCAGGTCCGGGTGGCCCACGGCCAGGCCCACGCGCAGACCGGCGAGTGAGCGCGATTTGGACAGGGTCTGGGTCACCAGCAGGTTCGGATAGCGGTCTACCAGGCTGATCGCGGTTTCGCCGCCGAAGTCGATATAGGCTTCATCGACCACCACCACCGAATCCGGACTGCCCTTGAGGATCTGCTCCACCGCGTCCAGCGCCAGCACACAGCCAGTGGGCGCGTTCGGGTTGGGGAAGATGATCCCACCGTTGGGCTTGGCGTAGTCCGCCACGCGGATCTGGAACTGCTCGTCCAGCGGCACCGGGTCGGACTTGATGCCATAAAGACCGCAGTAAACCGGGTAGAAGCTGTAGCTGATGTCCGGGAACAGCAGCGGCAAATCGTGCTGGAACAGACCGTGGAAGATGTGTGCAAGGACTTCATCGGAACCGTTGCCGAGGAAAACTTTACCGGCGTCGATCCCGTAATACTTGGCCACCGCCTGCTTGAGCAGGTCACTGTTGGGGTCCGGGTACAGGCGCAGGTTGTCGTTCAACTCGGCCTGCATCGCCGCCAACGCCTTGGGCGATGGGCCGTAGGGGTTTTCGTTGGTGTTGAGCTTGACCAGCTTGGTCAGCTTGGGTTGTTCGCCGGGTACGTAAGGCACCAAGTCCTTGACGAAAGGGCTCCAGAATTTACTCATGTTTCAGTTCCCCTTCTCTTCAAGGATGCGGTATTCGGCGCTGCGGGCGTGGGCACTCAGGGATTCACCTCGGGCCAGCACGGAAGCGGTCTTGCCCAGCTCGGAGGCGCCTTGCGGCGAGCAGAAGATGATCGACGAACGCTTCTGGAAGTCATACACGCCCAGCGGCGACGAGAAACGCGCGGTGCCGGAGGTCGGCAGCACGTGGTTCGGGCCCGCACAGTAGTCACCCAGGGCTTCGCTGGTGTGGCGGCCCATGAAGATCGCACCGGCGTGGCGAATCGACGGCAGCCAGGCTTGTGGGTCGGCTACGGACAACTCCAAGTGCTCCGGCGCGATGCGGTTGGCCACTTCGATGGCCTGGTCCATGTCGCGCACCAGGATCAATGCGCCACGGCCATTGATCGACTTCTCGATGATCTCGGCGCGCTCCATGGTCGGCAGCAGCTTATTGATGCTGGCCGCCACTTGGTCGAGGAACTCGGCGTCCGGGCTGACCAGGATCGCCTGGGCGTCTTCATCGTGCTCGGCCTGGGAGAACAGGTCCATGGCGATCCAGTCCGGATCGGTCTGGCCGTCGCATACCACGAGGATTTCCGAAGGGCCGGCGATCATGTCGATACCGACCTGGCCAAACACGTGGCGCTTGGCAGTGGCGACGTAGATGTTGCCGGGACCGACCACTTTATCGACTTTCGGTACGCTTTCGGTGCCATAGGCCAGGGCGGCGACGGCTTGGGCGCCACCGATGGTGAACACGCGGTCGACACCGGCGATGCAAGCGGCAGCCAGCACCAGCTCGTTGATTTCACCGCGCGGGGTCGGTACCACCATGACCACTTCGGTCACGCCCGCCACTTTGGCCGGGATTGCGTTCATCAACACCGATGACGGATACGACGCTTTACCGCCAGGCACGTACAAACCGGCACGGTCCAGCGGCGTGACCTTCTGGCCCAGCACCGTGCCGTCAGCTTCGGTGTAGCTCCAGGAGTCCTGTTTCTGCTTTTCGTGGTAGCTGCGCACGCGAGACGCCGCCACTTCCAGGGCCTCGCGCTGCGGTGCGGTGATGCGTGTCAGGGCCAGCTCAAGGCGTTCGCGTGGCAGGATCAGGTCAGACATGGACTTGACGTCCAGGCCGTCGAACTGGCGGGTGAAGTCCACCAGCGCCGCATCACCGCGCTCGCGCACGGCCTTGATGATGTCGAGCACCCGCTGGTTGACCGAGTCGTCGGACACGCTTTCCCAGCTCAGCAGATGATCCAGATGATGGGCGAAATCCGGGTCGGCAGCGTTGAGTCGGGCAATTGCAGTGGACGTGGTCATAGCGAGGGCCTCAATAGAATTGGCAAAAACTCAGGCGCCCGAAGGTGCGCTGACGTTCAATAACGAAGCGCGTTGGTACTGTGGTTGTGCCAGGCAAGGCGCGGGGCTGGTAAGGGTAGTTTCCTTACCAAGTCCCGCAACGCAGCATGGCGCGACCACAGTGCCAACCCGCAGGGCCCCTCAAAAGGCAGGCTGCTACGCGTCGCTAATTATTGAAAAAGAATCTTCTACTAACATAAGTTGCCTTTTGGGGTAAGGCGCGCTTCGTTATTGAACGTCAGCGCACCTTTCCAGCAGTCGTTTCCGCTTGGGCACCTGAGAATTCTGGCTATGAGGCGGATAGACGGGCGTAGCTTTTCAGCTACGCAGGTAGGTCAACCGCGGTGTCGCGACTCCACTGCCTTGCGCAGGGTGTCGATCAACGCCTGGATACGGGCGTGCTGCATCTTCATCGATGCTTTGTTGACGATCAGGCGTGAGCTGATATCGGCAATGAAATCCTGCGGCTCCAAACCGTTGGCACGCAGGGTGTTGCCGGTGTCGACCACGTCGATGATCTTGTCGGCCAGGCCGATCAGCGGCGCCAGCTCCATCGAGCCGTACAGCTTGATAATGTCGACCTGACGACCTTGCTCGGCGTAGTAGCGCTTGGCGACGTTGACGAACTTGGTCGCCACGCGCAGGCGGCCCTTGGGCTCGACATCACCGACACGGCCGGCGGTCATCAGCTTGCACAGGGCGATACGCAGGTCCAATGGCTCGTACAAGCCCTGGCCGCCGTATTCCATCAGCACGTCTTTACCCGCGACACCGAGGTCGGCCGCGCCATGTTCAACGTAGGTCGGCACGTCGGTAGCCCGCACGATCAACAGGCGAACGTCGTCCTGGGTCGTGGGGATGATCAGCTTGCGGCTCTTGTCCGGATTCTCGGTCGGCACGATGCCCGCTTCAGCCAGAAGCGGCAACGTGTCGTCAAGGATGCGGCCCTTGGACAGTGCGATGGTCAACATGGGAAACGTCAGTCCTTCATCAGGCTATTGCTGTCCGGTCGCGAACGGCGCCAGACACAGATCGAGGCCATTACAGCCCCGATTTGAAACAAACCATTTAACAACAAACACCTTCCTGTGGCGAGGGAGCTTGCTCTCGCTGAGTCGCGAAGCGGCCCTCAAAAGCGGGACTGCTGCGCAGTCCAGCGGGAGCAACCTCCCTCGCCACGCTTAAGGTGTTTGCAGCGCCGGGGACTAGCCCGGTACGCGGCGGATTTTCGCGCCGAGCATCTGCAGTTTTTCTTCGATGCACTCGTAGCCACGGTCTATGTGGTAGATGCGGTCGATCAGGGTGTCGCCTTCGGCGATCAGCGCAGAGATCACCAGGCTGGCCGAAGCCCGCAGGTCGGTGGCCATGACTGGCGCGCCCTTGAGCTTCTCGGTGCCGGTGACGATGGCGGTGTTGCCTTCAACCTGGATCTTCGCGCCCATGCGGTGCAGTTCGTACACGTGCATGAAACGGTTTTCGAAGATGGTCTCGATCACGGCACCGGTGCCTTCGGCAATGGCGTTCAAGGAAATGAACTGCGCTTGCATGTCGGTCGGGAACGCCGGGTACGGAGCGGTACGCACGTTGACGGCTTTAGGACGCTTGCCGTGCATGTTCAGCTCGATCCAGTCTTCGCCGGTGGTGATTTCGGCACCCGCTTCGCGCAGCTTTTCCAGGACCGCTTCCAGGATCGTCGGATCGGTGTCCTTGACCTTGACGCGGCCACCGGTAACGGCGGCGGCAACCAGGTAGGTACCGGTCTCGATGCGGTCCGGCATCACCTTGTAGGTGGCCGGGTGCAGGCGTTTTACGCCGTCGATGGTGATAGTGTCGGTGCCGGCGCCGGTGATGTTGGCCCCCATGGCGATCAGGAAGTTGGCCAGGTCGACCACTTCCGGCTCGCGCGCGGCGTTTTGCAGGACGCTGCGGCCGTTGGCCAGGGCAGCGGCCATCATGATGTTCTCGGTACCGGTCACGCTGACGGTATCAAAGAAGAAGTTGGCGCCACGCAGGCCGCCTTCCGGCGCCTTGGCCTTGATGTAGCCGCCTTCGACGTCGATGGTCGCGCCCATGGCTTCGAGGCCACGGATGTGCAGGTCCACCGGACGCGAGCCGATGGCGCAACCACCAGGCAGGGCCACTTCGGCTTCACCGAAACGGGCAACCATCGGGCCCAGCACCAAGATCGACGCACGCATGGTTTTCACCAGTTCGTACGGAGCGATCAGGGTCTTGATGGTGCGCGGGTCGATTTCAACCGACAATTTCTCGTCGATAACCGGCTCGATACCCATGCGACCGAACAACTCGATCATGGTGGTGATGTCGTGCAGGTGCGGCAAGTTGGCCACGGTGACCGGGCCATCGCACAGCAGGGTCGCTGCCAGGATCGGCAAGGCAGAGTTTTTTGCACCGGAGATGCGAATCTCGCCATCAAGGCGGGCACCGCCGGTAATAATCAATTTATCCATAAGAATCTCGACGCCTTGGGGGCTCAGGTGCGCTCGGCCCAGGCCGCGCGGCTGAAAAATTTCATAGTGACCGCATGGATGCTGCCATCGGTGATCCACGGGTTCAAATGGGCATAGATCTGCTGCTGACGCTTGACCGGGCTGAGTGCCGCCAGTTCATCGCTAATCACGTTCAGCTGGAAGTTGCAGCCTTCGCCTTCAACTTCTACGGTCGTTTCCGGCAGCTTTCCTTCAAGAAAGCTCTTAACTTCTAGGGCCTGCATGCTCAACCTCTATCGGCGCCCAGTGCGCGCGGGTCGCACATCATACAAAAAAGCCCCGCGCCTGCGAACCCCGCATAGCAGGACTCTGACGGGGGGCCTCTTTAATAATGTGTATTAGGGGTGCGCCAGCAGCTCGGTCAGACCGGAAACTTCGGCAATTTCGCGCATGTCTTCGGGCAACGCCCGAACGCTGACCGCTTTTTTGGCCGCTTCGGCATCGCGCATGAAGCACAGCAACAGCGATAAGCCGACGCTGCTGGACTTGGTCACGGCCGAACAGTCCAGCACCAACGCAGGCGCAGTGCTGGTCTTGATCAGTGCCTGACCCTGCTTGCGCAGGTCAGGCCCGGTGCGGTAATCCAGCACGCCACTGATGAACAGCTCGCCGGCGTCGCCGAGACGAACAGCTGACTCGATCATTGCGCGGGCTTCCCAGCAGCTTTATCGGTCTCTTCCTTGGCCTTGGCGACTTCACCGGCCCAACCATTGATGGTTTTGTCCAGGTCGTTGCCATTGCGCTGCATCGCATCCGCGAACTGGTCACGGAACAGCTTGCCAATGTTGATGCCGTTGATGATCACGTTACGCAGCTTCCACTCGCCGTTGACCTTCTCCAGCGTGTACTGCACCGGGTAGACCGCGCCATTGTTGCCCTTGACGCTCATGTTGACGCTGGTGCGATCACCCGACTCATCCCCGGCAGGAGCGACGGTAATGCCCTGGTTGTTGTATTCAAGAAGAGCGTTGCCGTAGAACTGGAACAGGCCTTTCTTGAAGTTTTCCTGGAAGGTCTGCATCTGCGCCGGCGTAGCCTTGCGCGAATACTTGACCGTCATAATGCTTTTGGAGATGCCTTCAGCATCCACCACCGGCCCCACAATGGTATTGAGCGCGTTGTAGAACTGACTCGGGTCTTGTTTGTACTTTTCTTTGTTGGCCGACAGGTCAGCCAACATCTTGTTGGTCGTGTCCTGCACCAGATCGTGGGCAGAACCCGCTGCGTTGGCCATCAACGGCAGCGCTGCAAGCAGTACCAGAAGGCCACGTCGCAAGGTAGAGATCATGTACAGATTCCTCATTTGGCGTCTTTATTGACCGTATTAAGCAGGAATTTACCGATCAGGTCTTCAAGCACCAGCGACGACTGTGTGTCGTGGATTGTCGAGCCATCCTTGAGCAGGGCTGATTCCCCGCCCACGCTGACACCGATGTACTTCTCGCCCAGCAGCCCCGCAGTGAGGATAGATGCAGTGGAGTCGGTCGGCAGATTATCAACCTTCTTATCCAGCTGCATTGTCACTCGACCGGTGAAGCTGTCGCGGTCCAGATCGATTGCAGTGACCTTGCCGATCGTCACACCGGCCATGGTCACTTTAGCTCTGACAGTCAAACCGGCGATATTGTCGAAGTACGCGTAAAGTTTATAAGTATCGGCGGTGGGGCTGGCCGAAAGACCGCTGACTCGCAGGGCCAACAACAGTAAAGCCAGGATGCCAGCCAGCAAGAAAAGGCCGACACCGATTTCCACAGTGCGGTTTTGCATCAGAAATCTCCAAACATCAAGGCGGTCAAAATGAAGTCAAGGCCCAGTACCGCCAGCGAGGCGTACACAACGGTCTTGGTGGTGGCACGACTGATCCCTTCTGAAGTGGGCTCACAGTCGTAGCCTTGGAATACGGCGATCCAGGTCACTACAAAGGCGAAGACGATGCTCTTTATGATGCCGTTGAGCACGTCGCCCGTGAACGTCACGCTGTTTTGCATGTTGGCCCAGTAAGAGCCGTCGTAGACGCCCAGCCAGTCCACCGCCACCCACGAACCACCCCAGATACCCACCACGCTGAAGATGATCGTCAGCAGTGGCAGGGAAATGAAGCCGGCCCACAGACGCGGGGCAACAATGTACTTGAGCGGGTCCACGCCGATCATTTCCAGGCTGGACAGCTGCTCGGTGGACTTCATGTTGCCGATTTCGGCGGTCAGCGCAGAACCCGCACGCCCGGCGAACAGCAAAGCGGTCACCACCGGCCCCAGCTCTCGCAACAACGTCAGGGCGACCATCTGCCCCACCGCCTGCTCCGAACCATAGCTGGACAGAATATTGAAGCCCTGCAGCGCCAGCACCATGCCGATGAACACCCCGGAGACCACGATGATCACCAGGGACATCACACCCACAGCATGCAACTGCTTGACCAGTAGGCCGAAGCCGCCACCTATGCCGCCGCGGCCGAGCAAGGCGTGAAACAGGAAAATCGTCGAACGGCCCAGCACTTCGACGATGTCGATGCCCGAGCGACCGAAAAGGCGAACCTTTTCGATAAGAGATGTCTTGCGCATCAGCGCTTCCCCAGAAGATCTGAGCGGTAATCCGCTGCCGGAAAGTGAAAAGGCACGGGGCCATCAGGATCGCCGGTCATGAATTGGCGAATGCGCGGGTTATCAGCGTTCATCAGTTCTTCGGGCGTGCCCTGCCCCAGCACCTGGCCATCGCCGACGACATAGAGGTAATCGGCAATGCTCGCGGTTTCTGCAAGATCATGGGAGACCACGATGCTGGTGATGCCCAGTGCATCGTTGAGCAAGCGGATCAGGCGCACCAACACGCCCATGGCGATCGGGTCCTGACCGACGAAGGGCTCGTCATACATGAGGATCTGCGGGTCGAGGGCAATGGCGCGGGCCAGGGCCACGCGACGCTTCATACCGCCGGACAGTTCGTCGGGCATCAGGTCGATGGCACCGCGCAGGCCTACGGCCTGCAGTTTCAGCAACACAATGTCACGAATCATTTCGTCAGACAGTTGGGTATGCACACGCAGCGGAAACGCCACGTTCTCGAACACATCAAGGTCGGTAAACAGCGCACCGCTCTGGAACAGCACACCCATGTGCTTACGCGCGTCGAACAGATCGCTGCGCGACAGCGTCGGCAGGTTCTGGCCGTTTACCCACACTTCGCCGGCACTGGGCCGCAATTGCATGCCCATCAGGCGCAACAGGGTGGTCTTGCCACTACCGGAAGGCCCCATGATGCCCGTGACCTTGCCGCGCGGAATGCGGATATCGACGTTATTGAAGATGCTGCGCGTCCCGCGCTTGAAGGTCAGTCCCTTCAGCTCGACCGCGTAGGCGTTATCGGCACTCATCTAAACTCCTTGGGATGCAGCCTCTCACTCAGACACCACGCTTGCGACAAACGTTTGCATCAGCCGCACAATAGTTGCGCAATCGATGGCCACATGGGCAGAGCGGACCGAACTGGCGGCGAACTATATCACTGCTGGTACAGGGCGCCCAAGGCCGGAACAGTGCTTGTTCAGATCCAGGACAGGGAAAAAACGTTGCCAGCTATGTTACTAAGGAGGGAATCCCAAGCGCACCGCGAACAAACCCTGACGAACTTGCGTGAGGGAATTGATCATTACCGCTATAATCGCCGACTTTTCGTCAGGCTATACGATTTCAGACATGAGCCAATCCAGCGACCTTATTCAATCCGCACAACGCACCATCCGCCTCGAGCTTGAAGCCGTAGAAGGCTTGCTGGCGCATATCGACGCAGATTTCGTACGCGCCTGCGAGATGATTCTGGCCAGCAAGGGCCGCGTTGTCGTGGTCGGCATGGGCAAGTCAGGCCACGTTGGCAACAAAATCGCCGCCACCCTGGCCAGCACCGGGACCACCGCGTTTTTCGTGCACCCCGCCGAAGCCAGTCACGGCGACATGGGCATGATCACCAAGGATGACATCATCCTGGCGTTGTCCAACTCCGGCAGCACCAACGAAATCGTGACCCTGTTGCCGCTGATCAAGCGCCTGGGCATCCAGATGATCAGCATCACCGGCAACCCGGAATCGACGCTGGCCAAGGCCGCCGAAGTCAACCTCAACGTTCACGTGGACCACGAAGCCTGCCCGCTGAACCTGGCGCCGACTTCGTCCACCACCGCCGCCCTGGTGATGGGTGATGCCCTGGCCGTGGCACTGCTGGAGGCGCGTGGATTTACCGCCGAGGACTTTGCGTTTTCGCACCCGGGGGGCGCCTTGGGCCGCCGCCTGCTGCTGAAAGTGGAAAACGTCATGCACTCGGGTGATGAGCTGCCCCACGTCCAGCGCGGTACCCTGCTGAAGGACGCGCTGATGGAAATGACTCGCAAGGGTTTGGGCATGACGGTGATCCTGGAAGCCGATGGCCGCCTGGCCGGGGTGTTCACCGACGGTGACTTGCGCCGCACCCTGGACCGCACCATCGATATCCACACCGCCAGCATCGACGCAGTGATGACACCTCACGGCAAGACCGCGCGCCCCGAAATGCTGGCAGCCGAGGCGTTGAAAATCATGGAAGACCACAAGATCGGCGCACTGGTGGTGGTCGATGGCGACGACCGCCCGATTGGCGCCCTGAACATGCACGACTTGCTGCGTGCGGGAGTGATGTAAATGACCAGCGACCTGTTGCAACGCGGTAAAAACATCAAGCTGGCGATTTTCGACGTTGACGGTGTGCTGACCGATGGCCGCTTGTACTTCCTCGAAGACGGCAGTGAATTCAAGACTTTTAACACCCTCGACGGCCAGGGCATCAAGATGCTGATGGCGTCGGGCGTGCAAACGGCGATTATCAGCGGCAGAAAAACCCCCGTTGTGGAACGTCGCGCACAAAACCTGGGGATTCCTCACCTGTATCAGGGCCGCGAGGATAAACTGGTGGTTCTGGACGAGCTTCTTGGCCAACTCAACCTAAGCTATGAGCAGGTCGCCTACTTGGGCGATGACTTGCCCGACTTGCCGGTGATCCGCCGAGTGGGCCTGGGCATGGCGGTCGCCAACGCGGCAGCCTTTGTTCGCGAGCACGCCCATGGCATCACCACCGCCCGTGGCGGTGAAGGCGCCGCACGCGAATTCTGCGAGCTGATCCTGCGAGCCCAGGGTAGCCTTGAAGCGGCCCACGCCGCCTACTTATAGAGCGTTTTATGCTGAGCAAAAAGATTCGCAACTTCCTGTTATTCGGGGTCATCGCCGCGCTGTTCCTGGCGGTGGGCTACTGGAATATCAGCCCGGAGCGCTTTCTCGACCAGCCTGCCGCGCAGGTTGACGAAGGCGCTATCGACTATTACGCCACCAATGCCAAGAGCGTGCAGTTCCTGCCCGACGGCAAAGTGCAGTACGAGATGACCTCGGACAAGGTCGAACACGTCAAGGCCAGCGAAGTCACCCTGCTGACCAACCCCGACATGAACATTTACCGCGGTACCGAGTTCCCATGGCACGTCACCAGCAAACGTGGCGAGGTCAACCCGGACGGTACCGAGGTGGAACTGATCGACTCGGTGCGCGTTGCGCGCACTGACGATAAAAAACGTGAGACCGTGATTACCAGCAGTCGCATGACCGTATTCCCGCAGAAGCAATATGCGCAGACCGAGCAAGACGTTAGAATCGACGGCGCTGGCGGTGTATCGACTGGCAAGGGAATGAAAGCGTATTTGAAAGAAAGCAGGATACACCTGCTATCGAACGTAAGAGGACAGTATGAGGCTCGTTAAAACTCTCCCTATTTTGCTCGGTCTGGGCGCAGCACTGGGAAGCGTGAGCGCCTGGGCTCTGCCGAACGATAGCCAGCAACCGATCCACATCTCGGCTGACGATGCGCAGTTGGATGATAAACAAGGCGTCGCCACCTATACCGGCGGCGTGATCATCACCCAAGGTTCGATGAAGATCACCGGCAATACCGTGACCCTGACTCGCACCCCGGCTGGCGACATTGATGTGGTGACCTCGGTCGGCAACCTGGCTTACTTCGAACAGAAGCAGTCCGCTGCCGATACCGGTCCGATGAAGGGCTACGGCAAGACCATCCAGTATCACGCCCAGCAGAACCGCATCGTACTGATCGACCAGGCGAAAGTACTCAGCCCGGACGGCAACTCCACGGAAGGTGAAAAGATCACCTATGACACCGTGAAACAGATCGCTAACGCCGGTCGCGCCAATGGCAACAAGGTCACTGCACCTCGTCCACGGATCGACATGGTCATCCAGCCGAAGAAGAAGGCCGAGTAATGGCAACCCTGAAAGCCCAGCATCTGGCCAAGGCCTATAAAAGCCGTCAGGTCGTGCGCGACGTCAGCCTGTCGATCGACAGCGGCCAGATCGTCGGCTTGCTCGGCCCTAACGGCGCCGGTAAGACCACCTGCTTCTACATGATCGTCGGCCTGGTCCAGGCGGATCAGGGCCGCGTGCTGATCGACGACCTGGACGTGAGCCACCAGCCGATGCACGGCCGCGCCCGCGCCGGTATCGGCTATCTCCCGCAGGAAGCGTCGATCTTCCGCAAACTGTCGGTCGCCGATAACATCATGGCCATCCTCGAGACCCGCAAGGAGCTCGACCGTGACGGCCGTCGCAAGGAGCTGGAAAGCCTGCTGCAGGAGTTCCACATCAACCATATCCGCGACAACCTCGGCATGAGCCTGTCCGGCGGTGAGCGTCGCCGTGTGGAAATCGCCCGCGCCCTGGCCACTGCGCCCAAGTTCATCCTGCTGGACGAACCGTTTGCGGGCGTCGACCCGATCTCGGTGGGCGACATCAAGCAGATCATCCATCACCTCAAGGCCAAGGGCATTGGCGTGCTGATCACCGACCACAACGTCCGTGAGACCCTCGATATCTGCGAAACAGCGTATATCGTCAACGATGGCCAGCTGATCGCCGAAGGTGATTCCGCCACCATCCTGGCCAACGAGCTGGTCAAGGAAGTGTACCTGGGTCACGAGTTCCGCCTGTAAACACCGTGGTGTCACGGCTGTTCGCCAAGGCGCGCGGGAGTCAATGAAAACCTCCGGATTTTTATTGTTACCGCGCTCTAGGCAAAGCCCCCGACATCAGGCATATAATTTGCTTATGTTTGGCGCTCACGCGCCCTGTCGTGGATGGCGCATTGCGCCGGCGAATAAGGTGTTAAGCCCCTGCCATGAAACCATCGCTAGTCCTGAGAATGGGCCAGCAGCTGACGATGACACCGCAGCTGCAACAGGCCATCCGCCTGCTCCAATTGTCGACCCTGGACCTGCAACAGGAAATCCAGGAGGCCCTGGAGTCCAATCCGATGCTCGAACGCCAGGAGGAAGGCGACGACTTCGATAATGCAGACCCGCTGGCCGATAATATCGAGCAAAAACCCAATCCCGACGTGCAGGAACCCTCCTACCAGGAAACCGCCCCTACGGTGGATAACCTTGAGGAAGGCGAATGGAACGAACGCATTCCCAACGAGCTTCCGGTCGACACGGCCTGGGAAGACGTCTACCAGACCAGCGCCAGCAGCCTGCCCAGCAATGACGATGATGAGTGGGACTTCACCACACGCACCTCCGTTGGCGAGAGCCTGCAGAGCCACCTGCTGTGGCAACTGAACCTTGCGCCGATGTCGGACACCGATCGCTTGATCGCCGTGACCCTGATCGACTGCATCAACAATCAGGGTTACCTGGACGAGACGCTCGAAGAAATTCTTGAAGCCTTCGATCCGGAGCTGGATATCGAGCTGGACGAGATCGAAGCCGTCCTGCACCGCATCCAACAGTTCGAGCCCGCCGGCATCGGCGCACGCACCCTCAGCGAATGCCTGTTGCTGCAATTGCGCCAATTACCGGCCAAGACCCCCTGGCTCGCCGAAGCCCAGCGCCTGGTGACCGATTACATCGACCTGCTGGGCAGCCGCGACTACAGCCAGTTGATGCGCCGCATGAAGCTCAAGGAAGACGACCTGCGCCAGGTCATCGAGCTGGTACAGAGCCTCAACCCGCGTCCTGGCTCACAAATCGAATCGAGCGAAGCCGAATACGTGGTTCCCGATGTGATCGTGCGCAAGGACAACGAGCGCTGGCTGGTAGAGCTGAACCAGGAATCGGTGCCGCGCCTGCGGGTGAACCCGCAATACGCCGGCTTCGTACGTCGCGCCGATACCAGTGCCGACAACACCTTCATGCGCAACCAGTTGCAGGAAGCGCGCTGGTTCATCAAGAGCCTGCAAAGCCGAAACGAAACCCTGATGAAAGTCGCCACCCAGATCGTCGAGCATCAGCGCGGCTTCCTGGAGTACGGCGACGAAGCGATGAAACCGCTGGTGCTGCATGACATCGCCGAAGCGGTCGGCATGCATGAATCAACGATTTCCCGGGTGACCACGCAAAAATTCATGCATACCCCTCGGGGTATTTATGAACTGAAATACTTTTTCTCCAGCCACGTCAGCACCTCCGAAGGCGGTGAATGCTCGTCCACGGCGATCCGCGCGATCATCAAAAAACTGGTTGCTGCTGAAAATCAGAAAAAGCCATTGAGTGACAGTAAGATCGCTGGTTTACTGGAGGCACAAGGCATTCAGGTCGCCCGTCGAACCGTCGCCAAGTACCGCGAATCCCTTGGGATCGCGCCTTCCAGCGAGCGTAAGCGTTTGATGTGACGGGCGGGCCACAGCGTTCCGGGATGCGTTTTAAAACTCGCCGAGCGGCGATCAGGCAAGATCGACGCGCAGGCAGTTTTAAAATGCAGACCAGTGGCGGGTATTCCTACCCGTCGCGTTATGCACTGGCAACGAAGGAGAAGCTGTATGCAAGTCAACATCAGTGGACACCAACTGGAAGTTACCAAGCCCCTGCGTGAGTACACCGAAAGCAAGTTGAACAAGCTTGCGGGGCATTTTGACAAGATCACCAACGTGCAGGTCATCATGGAGGTCGACAAGCTCAAGCAGAAAATCGAGGCCACCCTGCATGTTCCGAATGCCAAGCTCGTCGCCAATGCGGAACATGAAGACATGTACGCGGCGATCGACTCGCTCTACGACAAGCTGGACCGCCAACTCATAAAGCATAAGGAAAAGAATCTGCACCTGATGCAAGGTACAGGTCGTTAACTCTCCCCCCATGATCCGACTTGAAACCATCCTGACCCCCGGCCGTTCCCTCGTGAACGTGCCGGGCGGCAGTAAAAAACGCGCCCTCGAACAAATTGCCAACCTGATCGGCCGTGAAGTGCCCGAACTGGATACGCAAGCTGTGTATGAGGCACTGATTGCCCGTGAAAAACTTGGCTCGACCGGTTTTGGCAACGGCATCGCCATTCCCCACTGCCGCCTCAAAGGCTGCGAGACTCCTGTCAGCGCCCTGCTGCACCTGGACGCCCCTATCGATTTCGACGCCATCGACGGTGCCCCGGTCGACCTGCTGTTCGTTCTGCTGGTCCCGGAAGCTGCCACCGATGCGCACCTGGAACTGCTCCGGCAGATCGCCAGCATGCTCGACCGCAAGGACGTACGCGACAAACTGCGCAGCGCCAGCAGCAATGAGGCGCTGTACCAGGTTGTCCTGGATGAACAGAACGGGCAGTAACCATGCGCTTGATCATCGTCAGCGGCCGCTCCGGCTCGGGTAAAAGTACCGCCCTCAATGTTCTTGAGGACAACGGTTTCTATTGCATCGACAACCTGCCCGCCGGCCTGCTGCCGGAATTGGCAGAACGCGCGTTGATCCACACCGAACTGGCTCAACCCCTGGTCGCCGTTTCGATTGATGCCCGCAACCTGCCCAGCCACCTGGAGCGATTCCCGCAATTGCTCGAGGAAGTGCGGGCCAAGCACATTCATTGCGATGTGCTGTACCTGGATGCCGACGAAGAGACACTGCTCAAGCGTTTCTCCGAAACCCGCCGGCGTCACCCCCTCAGCAGCCCTCATCGCTCGCTGGCAGAAGCCATCGAAGATGAAACCAAGCTGCTGGGACCGATCATTGACCTCGCCGACCTCAAGATCAACACGACCAGCCTTAACCTGTACCAACTGCGCGATGCCATCAAGCTGCGCCTGCTGAACCAGCCGGAGCCAGGCACGGCGTTTCTGGTGGAGTCGTTTGGTTTCAAGCGCGGCATGCCGGTGGACGCCGACTTGGTATTCGATGTGCGATGCCTGCCCAACCCTTATTGGAAGCCGGAACTGCGTGATCAGTCCGGACTGGATCAGCCCGTCGCCGATTACCTGGCTGCACAACCGGATGTGGAGGAGATGTTCCAGGACATTTCCAGCTACTTGCTCAAATGGTTACCCCGATTTGCTGCCAGCAATCGGGCCTATGTCACCATTGCCATCGGCTGCACCGGCGGTCACCACCGCTCCGTCTATCTGACCGAGCGCCTGGGCCAGGTGCTGCAAAAAACCCTCAAGAACGTCCAGGTCCGCCACCGCGACCTCAGCTGAAAGGAACACCTGCGCGATGCCCGCTCTGGAAATTGAAATCATCAACAAGCTGGGCTTGCACGCCCGGGCGTCAGCCAAGTTCGTCGGCGTTGCAGGACAGTTCCCTTGCCAGATCCGCGCCGGACGCACGCCAGAGTCCATGGTCGATGGCAAAAGCATCATGGCCATGATGATGCTGGCCGCCGGCAAAGGCACCAAGATTCACTTGAAGACAGAAGGTGAGCAAGAGCAGGAAGCGATGGATGCCCTGGTGGCGCTGATCAATAACTACTTTGATGAGGGTGAGTAAACTCACCCTTTAAGGCGGGATGAAGTCGCAACGACCTCACCCCAGCGCCGTGTCCATCACCATCATCAAACAAAAACCGATGCACAAACCCAGGCTGGCGAGCTTTTCGTGACCATTGCGGCGCGACTCGGGGATCACCTCGTGAGTGACGACCAGCAGCATCGCACCAGCGGCCAGGGCAAGGCCCAACGGTAATAGCACTTCTGCCAGGCTTACCAGCCAGGCACAGAGCACTGCAAACACGGGCTCCACCAGACCTGACGCCGCGCCGATCAGGAACGCCTTGACCCGCGACATGCCTGCCCCGGCCAAGACCAACGCAATCACCAGGCCTTCGGGCACGTCTTGCAGGGCAATCCCCATGGCAAGGCTGTCGGCATCCGGCATACCGCCGCCAGCGGATACACCGACCGCCATGCCTTCGGGAATGTTGTGGGCGATGATGGCAAACACAAACAGCCAGATACGCGGCGGGATCACCGGTTTATCCGGCGTGCCGACCAGCATTTCCGGACTGGCGCCGGAGACCTTGCGGTCAACCAGATACAGCCCGAACGCTCCCAGCATGATGCCGAAGCTGATCAAGCCGCTGGCGCTCCAGGGCGAAAGCCCCAAGCCTTCTGCCGCGGCAATGCCCGGCACGATCAGCGAAAACGCCGTCGCCGCCAACATGACCCCCGCACCAAAGCCCAGCAATGTATCGCTCAACGCGACCGGCATATGGCGAATCACCAGCACCGGGACCGCACCGAGCGCAGTGCCGAGCGCGCAAATGGAGCCGCCCTGCAGGGCGCGTAGAATCCGCGGTTCCAGGTCCAGCCAGGCCAGCCCGTGGGCCACCAGCAATGCAGTACCTGCCAGCAGCAGCAGCGAGCCAAACGCATAACGAAACATTCGCCCGCTGCTGATCGCCAGTGTTTCAGTGCCCATAGTCGGCCTTAGGTCTTGTTATGAAGGTGGATGTCAGGCCACGGCGGCCTGGTAGCGGTCTGCAACTTCTGGCCAGTTGATAACACTGTAGAAGGCGTTGATGTATTCCGGGCGGCGGTTCTGGTACAGCAGGTAATAGGCGTGTTCCCACACGTCCAGGCCGAGGATCGGCGTGTTGCCGTTCATCAGTGGGCTGTCCTGGTTGCCGCTGCTCTCCACCACCAGGGTCTTTTGCGGGGTGACACTGAGCCACGCCCAACCGCTGCCGAAACGCGTCAACGCCGCTTTGGTGAAGGCCTCCTTGAAGCTATCAAAACCGCCAAGCTGTTCATCAATGGCTTTGCCCAATGCCCCTTCGGGTTTGCCGCCACCTTTGGGTGACATCACCGCCCAGAACAACGAGTGGTTGGCATGGCCGCCCCCCTGGTTGATCACGGCGGCACGCAGTTTTTCCGGCAGTTGCTGCACGCTGGACACCAGCTTCTCGACCGGCCAGCCGGCGAATTCAGTGCCCTCTACCGCAGCGTTGAGGTTGTTGATGTAAGTCTGGTGATGCTTGCTGTAGTGGATCTCCATGGTTTGCGCATCAATATGCGGCTCCAGGGCGTCGTACGCGTAAGGCAAGGCAGGCAAGGTGTAAGTCATATCAATGTGCTCCGTATTGAGGAGTGGTCGGCTGTGCCGCAGTGCCGCCCAGCAAGCGATGAGTACGCGGGTACTCGCCGTGATCGCTGATGAAATTCAACAGCTCGACGTAGGTTTTGCTGCTCTGGCGCAGGGCCGCTTCCCGCAACTGCGGGCTGAGTCGCGGGTCCTGCATGGTCTGCAGCAGGCGCTGGTGGATAGCGCAGAGGTATTCCGCGCTCTCCTCCGGTTGGTTCAGGCGCAGGTGCAGGTCCGCCAGGTTGTGATGGGAAATGACGCACGCCGCCACTGCTTCGTCGGCATCCGCCCAGCGTTCGAACAACACTTGGGCCAGGGCCAGGGCTTGCAAATAGGCCTCGCGAGCGTCGACCAGCTCGCCTGCCATAAAGCAGCGATTGGCCCGTTCGATCGTGCGTTTCCAGTGCTCCATGGTGAGCCTCCAAAGCAGGGTCGGTGATTACACGCCGCCGGCCGTGAGCTTTTCCGGATCCAGCAGGATCTCCAGTTGGCTACGCGGCAAGTCGGTGTGCTCGAGAGCGACGTCAATCACCGGACGGCCTTGCTGATAGGCCTTCTTGGCGATTTCAGCAGCCTTTTGATAACCGATGATCGGGTTGAGTGCAGTGACCAGGATCGGGTTGCGCGACAGCGCTTCTTTTAGCTTCGCTTCATTGACCTTGAAACTGGCGATGGCCTTGTCCGCCAGCAGGTGGCTGGCGTTGGCCAGCAGCTCAAGACTGCTCAACAGGTTCTGCGCGATGATCGGCAGCATCACGTTCAGCTCGAAATTGCCCGACTGACCGGCGACGGTGATCACCGTGTCATTCCCGATGACTTGCGCGGCGACCATGGCAGTCGCTTCAGGAATCACCGGATTGACCTTGCCAGGCATGATCGAAGAGCCAGGCTGCAGGCCTTCCAACTCAATTTCACCCAAGCCGGCGAGCGGACCGGAGTTCATCCAGCGCAGGTCGTTGGCGATTTTCATCAGCGACACGGCGGTGGCCTTCAATTGACCGGACACGGCAACGGCAGTGTCCTGGGAGCCAATCAAGGCGAACAGGTTTTTGCCGGGGGTGAATTTCACGCCGGTCAGGCTGCTCAGTTGCTGGCTGAAACGCGCAGCAAATTCAGGGTGGGCGTTGATCCCGGTACCGACTGCCGTGCCGCCCTGGGCCAGCGCCTGAAGACTCGGCAGAAGGTCCTGCAGATGACCGATATTGGCCTTGAGCTGCTGCGCCCAACCGTTGAGCACTTGGCTCATGCGCACCGGCATGGCGTCCATCAGGTGCGTGCGGCCGGTCTTGATGAACGGGTGAACCTCTTCAGCCTTCCGCTCGATCACCTGCACCAGGTGCAGCAGGGCCGGCAGCGTTTGCTCGTGCAAGACCAACGCGGCGCTGACGTGGATGGTGGTTGGAATGATGTCGTTGCTGCTTTGGCCGCAATTCACGTGGTCGTTCGGGTTGACCGACTCGCCCAGCACACGGCTGGCGAGGGTCGCAATCACTTCGTTGGCGTTCATATTGGAGCTGGTGCCGGAGCCGGTCTGGAAGATATCCACCGGGAAGTGCTGCATGAAGTCGCCCTCCAGCAACCCCTGGGCGGCATCGACAATGGCCTTGCCCTGCCCTTCGCTGATTTGCTTGAGATCGACGTTGACCTTGGCAGCAGCGGCTTTGGCCAGGATCAGGGCACGGATGAATTGCGCCGGCATGCGTTGGTTGCTGATCGGAAAGTTGTTCACCGCGCGTTGGGTTTGCGCACCATACAGGGCCTCGGCAGGCACTTGCAGTTCGCCCATGCTGTCGCGTTCGATACGGGTGTTACTCATCGTTAGATCCTTGCACCAGGTCAGAAACAGAAATAGACGGCAGCAATTCGCAGGTCGCCAATTGCCAGGCAAAGGTCTGCCAGCGCTTGAGGCGGCAGGCACAGTGGGAGAGTTTTTCCAGGTCACGTAGGGGGCGCCAGGCCTGGTCCAGGCACACGGAGCGCCAGTGCCAGGGCAGTGCGATATCGCTGGCGGTGTCGAGCAACAGGCGAAATGAGGTTTCAGCGATCGTCCACGGATGGGTCGCGGTGCAGCACGCCAGGTATCGACCCTCATTGAGGTAATGTTCGATCAGGCGCGGCTCGTTGGGATCGAGGCCGCAGCGAATCTGGCGACTCATCCAGCGCCAGCTTTCAAGGTAAGGATCCTCATGCAGGACAGAACTCATGATCCACACTCATTCGGTAATGATATTTATTATTAAATGATATTGAGAATCAAAACAAGAGTGACACGTTAATCCCACTGACACGCGGCCACAAAAAAAGGCGCGCCATCTTGAAGATGGCACGCCTTTTTTGTTGAAGCGTGTTGGAAGGATCAGCTACCGGCGACGGTCATCCGCTCGATCAACACCGAACCCGTACGGATATTGCTGCGCAATTCCAGGTCGTTTCCGACGGCAACGATCTGCTTGAACATATCGCGCATGTTGCCGGCGATTGTCACTTCCTGGACGGCAAACTGAATCTCGCCGTTTTCCACCCAGAAACCCGCCGCGCCACGGGAATAATCGCCCGTGACCATGTTCAGCCCGTGCCCCATCAACTCAGTCACCAGCAGGCCACGCCCCATCCGCCGCAACAGCGCCGCCTGGTCTTCATCGCCATGGGTGACGAACAGGTTATGCACCCCGCCGGAGTTGGCAGTGCTTGGCAGGCCCAGTTTGCGCCCGGCATAAGTGCCCAGGACGTAGGAGACCAACTCGCCGCTTTCGACGAACGGCTTGGCATAAGTCGCCAAGCCATCGCCATCAAACGACGTGCTCCCCATAGCACGCATCAGGTGGGGACGTTCGTCGATGGTCAGCCACTCGGGAAACAGTTTCTGGCCAATCGCCCCTTCCAGGAACGAGGACTTGCGGTACAGGTTGCCACCGGAGATCGCTCCCAGGAAACTGCCAAATAAGCCACCGGCCAGTTCCGCCGAAAACAGCACCGGCACTTCACAGGTCGGCACAGGGCGCGCGCCCAGGCGGCTCGCCGCGCGCTGTGCAGCACGCTGGCCGATGCTGACCGGGTCTGCCAGCAAATCGCCCTGGCGGTTCACGTCATACCAGTAATCGCGCTGCATTTGGCCGTTGGCCTCGGCGATCATCACGCAGCTCAGACTATGACGAGTCGACGCATAACCGCCGATAAAACCATGGCTGTTGCCATACACGCGACAGCCCTGATGGGTGCTCAACGTGGTGCCATCAGCGTTCTTGATGCGGGCATCGGCATCGAACGCCGCCGCTTCACACGTCAGCGCCTGCTCGATGGCCTGCTCGGGCGTGATGTCCCAGGCGTGGAACAGATCAAAATCCTTCAAGTCCTTGGCCATCAGTGCCTTGTCGGCCAAACCCGAGCTTTCATCCTCAGAGGTGTGCTTGGCAATCGCCAACGCCGCCGCGACGGTCTCGCGAATCGCTTCCGGGCCACTGGCCGAGGTACTGGCAGAACCTTTGCGCTGTCCGACATACAAGGTGATGCCAAAGCCTTGGTCGCGGTTGAACTCAACCGTCTCCACTTCCCGCTGACGAACCGATGTCGACAACCCCTGCTCCAGCGATACCGCCACTTCACAGGCACTGGCCCCCTGGCGCTTGGCCTCGGCAAGGATCTGCTCGACTTGTTCCTGCAGTGCCGGTAACGCTTGTGGACCGACGCTTTGGGCTGCACTCATGGTTTTCTCCACTCAAATTCTGCTTTCGGTTAAGGCCATCGAGCGACCGGGCCGGACAAGCGGCCCCCGACTGGTTATCATGGCGGCGTTTCTTTGCGGACTGCCACCATGGTTGATTCTTACGACGACTCCCTCGATGGGGAGAAAAGCAAAACCCAGGTCAAACGTGAGCTGCATGCTCTGGTTGACCTGGGCGAGCGCCTTACAACGCTCAAGAAAGACTTGATTGCAAAACTGCCACTGACCGACGAAATGCGCCGGGCTCTTGCGGACGCACCCAAGCACACCGCGAATATCGCGCGTAAACGGCACATCATGTTTATCGGCAAACTCATGCGCGATCAGGACACTGACGCCATTCTGGCTTTGCTTGATCAAACCGATGCCTCCACTCGCCAGTACAACGAACGCTTCCATAACCTGGAGCGTTGGCGTGACCGCCTGATCGCGGGCGATGACGGGGTGCTGGAGAAATTCGTGTTGGACTACCCGGACGCGGACCGCCAGCAACTGCGTTCCCTGATCCGTCAAGCCCAGCACGAGCAGGCGCATAACAAGGCGCCGGCCACCAGCCGTAAAATCTTCAAATACATCCGTGAGCTGGACGAGACTCAACGCGGCCTGCGTTGATACCCTTCCCCGGGTGGCGGTCTTCGCCACCCGAAGCTCCACCGCTTACGACCCCGTGCCACCCACGGTGATCGCATCAATCTTCAGCGTTGGCTGGCCGACACCCACCGGCACCGACTGCCCATCTTTCCCGCACGTACCCACGCCGCTGTCCAGCGACAGGTCGTTACCCACCATCGACACCTTGCTCATGGCTTCCGGACCATTACCGATCAACGTTGCGCCCTTGACCGGCGCGGTAATCTTGCCGTCTTCGATCAGGTACGCCTCGCTGGTGGAAAACACGAACTTGCCGCTGGTGATATCCACCTGGCCGCCACCGAGGTTGGCGCAGTAGATGCCGCGTTTCACCGAGGCGATGATTTCCGCAGGATCGCTTTCGCCACCGAGCATGTAGGTGTTGGTCATGCGTGGCATCGGCAGGTGCGCGTAGGATTCACGACGACCGTTACCGGTGCGTGCCACGCCCATCAGGCGGGCGTTGAGTTTGTCTTGCATGTAGCCCTTGAGCACACCGTTCTCGATCAAGGTGGTGCACTCGGTCGGCGTGCCCTCGTCATCGACGCTCAGCGAACCACGGCGCCCGGCCAGGGTGCCGTCATCCACGATCGTGCAGAGCTTGGACGCAACCATCTCGCCCATGCGCCCGCTGTAGGCCGAACTGCCCTTGCGGTTGAAGTCACCTTCCAGGCCATGGCCGACGGCCTCGTGCAGCAGCACGCCGGACCAGCCCGAACCCAGCACCACCGGCAAGGTACCGGCCGGCGCCGGAATGGCTTCCAGATTGACCAATGCTTGGCGCAACGCTTCACGGGCGTAGCCCATGGCACGGTCGTCGGTGAGGAAATAACGGTAGTCGGTACGCCCGCCGCCGCCATGCCCACCGCGTTCGCGGCGACCGTTCTGTTCGACGATCACACTGACATTGAAACGCACCAACGGCCGCACATCGGCCGCCAGGCCACCATCGGTGGACGCCACCAGGATTCGTTCCCACACACCCGCCATGCTGACGGTGACTTGCTGGATACGCGGGTCAAGGGCACGGGTGGCGGCGTCGATACGCTTGAGCAACTCGACCTTTTCCGCACGGCTGATCACTTCCAGGGGATTATCCGGCGCGTACAACTGCGCCACGTCCTGGGTGCTGAATGCCTGCACCGTGCCATTTTGCCCGGCACGGGAGATCGAACGCGCGGCACGCGCCGCCAGGCCCAAGGTTTCCAGGGTGATTGCGTTACTGTAGGCAAAACCGGTTTTTTCACCGGATTGCGCACGGACACCCACCCCTTGATCCAAGTTGAAGCTGCCTTCCTTGACGATCCCGTCTTCAAGGGCCCAGGACTCGGAGATCTGGCCCTGGAAATACAGGTCGGCCGCGTCGATGCCGGGCCCGGCGAGAT
Source organism: Pseudomonas sp. QC2 (assembly GCF_002859085.1). NCBI lineage: Bacteria > Pseudomonadati > Pseudomonadota > Gammaproteobacteria > Pseudomonadales > Pseudomonadaceae > Pseudomonas > Pseudomonas sp. QC2. The sequence continues at coordinate 210,413 of NZ_PKKS01000023.1, read as the reverse complement.
CGCCCAGCACGGTTTGCAAACTTTCGATGGTCACGCCACCGGGTGCCAGGAGGTGTTCACTGACTGAGGACAACAACTCGCTCATAGGTAGGGCCTTAAATTCATCGTTCCGAAGCAGGTCGCTGTGCGCCCTGCGAGAAAAAGCGCCGATGGTTGACCACCGGCATGCGCGCCCTTATCGACGCCTGTTCACTGCTATCGCGTTCGGCCAGCAGCACCGCTTCGCCTTGATCCTGTTGTGCCAGCACGCGTCCCCAGGGGTCGACAATCGCTGCATGGCCATAGGTTTCCCGTGGCCCCGGATGCACGCCACCTTGGGCGGCCGCCAGCAGGTAGCACTGGGTCTCGATGGCACGAGCGCGAATTAGTACATCCCAGTGCGCCGCGCCGGTCACTGCCGTAAACGCCGACGGCGCAGTAATCAATTCGGCCCCCGCCGCGCGCAATTCGCTGTACAGCTCGGGGAAGCGCAAGTCGTAACACACCGTCAGGCCCAAGCGACCGACGGGCGTATCCGCCACCACCACATTGCCCCCGAAAGCATAGTCGTCGGATTCGCGATAACGACCGCGAGCATCGGCGACATCCACATCGAACAGGTGCAGCTTGTCGTAACGGGCAACGATTTCGCCCTGATCGTCGACCAGCAGCGAGCAAGCGTTGGACTTGGCGTGCGGTTGATCCTTCGGCGGCAGCGGCAAAGTCCCCGCCACTATCCATAAGGTGAGGTCGCGGGCGGTCTGTTTCAACCATGGCAGGATCGGGCCTTCGCCCAGCGCCTCGGCGCGACCGATATCCGCCACGTCGCGGCGGCCCATGGCAGCGAAGTTTTCCGGCAGCACCGCCAGCTTTGCACCGCCTGCCGCAGCCTGCTCCAGCAAACGACGGGCCTGGGCCAGGTTGGCCAGCACATCGCTCTGGCTGACCATTTGAATTACCGCAAAGGACATGGGCCGACTCTCCGTAAGGGGCGTACGGCCATGCTACTCCACAGGCTCTCAGTTTGGCTTTTCAAATGGCTTGTCGAAGGTGATTTTCGGGTCCTTCCATGGCCCTTCCACTTTGTATTGCACACTGGCGAAGCGGGAAACCCGATCACCAATCAACTTGTCGATCAGGAACAACGCACCGCCAATCGCGGGCGCGCCAACGATCAACGCCGCGATCGGCAGGTTGTTGGTCACCGGCAGCGTTACCAGCAACTTGGCATCAACCCGGTCAGCCACCAGGTCCAGGGTGCCATTCAGTTCCAGATTAGTGGAAGGCCCGGTCATGGTGATCGGCTCACGGGTCACGAACACACCGTTACTGGCCGCCAACAAGCCTTTTACCCGGTCATAACTCAAGCCTTTGCCGAGCAAGTCCGAGAAGTCCAGGCGCAGCCGGCGCCCGATGGAGTTGAAGTTCAGCAGGCCGAATACCCGCAGGGCCTGGGCACCGCCTTCCACTTCCACAAACTGGCCGTTGCGGAATGCCGCATCCAGGCTGCCGGAGAAACGCTTGGGCCCCACATAGGCCGGCGAACCGGGCCAACGTCCGTCCACATCCAGGTGGAAGTCCTGGCTGGTGACGGTGGGCGCATAACCCCAGCCCTTGAGCACATCGCCAATGTTCTTGCCGTCCAAGCGGCCCTTGTACCAACTGCTGCTGTCACCCGCCGCACCTTCCCAACCACCGGCGCCCTTGAGCTGCATGCCCTTGAGGCCCAGGTCCAGGTTGTTGAAGGCCAGGCCCTTGGCCGTCGGGCGAATCTTCAGCGACCACGCACCTATCAGGTCCGGGCCTTGGAACAACTGGTCGATGGCGATATCCAGCGCGGGAATATCCTTGGGATCGATACTCGCCAAGGGGTCCGGCGCGTTTTCGTCCGCTTGCACCGTTGGGTCCACCGCCGGCAGCTTCACGTATTGCAGGTTGATCGCAATCGGCGCGCCTTTGGCGTCGGGCACGTTAACCGTGCCCTTGGCCTGCTGGCTGTCGAGTTGCAAACCCCACGCCGCAGGTTTGCGGTCCAGCTGCAAAGTGACCTGATCGAACTGGGTGCCAAGCCCAGTCAGCTTGCCTACCTTGAAGTCGGCGCCGCTCAGCAATTGCTTGGCGCTGCCGCCCGGATCGTTGCCGGCATAGCGCTCCACCAGTTTCTTCCAGGGATCGATATCGAGCTCCGACAACACACCGCGAATGCGCAATCCTTTGGCACCCGGTAGCACGGCGTCGCCATCACCAAGGAACAGCTCACCGCGACCGTCATTGAATTTGTCCGGCGGCGCAGCAAAGGTAAAGTTGGCCAACTCACCGTAATCGAACCAATAACGGCGCTCGGCCCCTTGTAACGTCATGCGGAACACACTGTCACGCCCTTGGCTGGCCGGCATGCCGAACGGCGCCGGCAAGTCCACTGCCACGCCCTTGAGGTTGGAGCTGACCATCAACTGGCTGTCGGCGCCGTCCAGAGTCAGTTGCAACTGGTACGGAATATCGCCGGACACCGGTAACGGCTGGGTAATTTTCAGCCAATCCGTCAGCCGCTTGACCGTCACCTGGCCCTTGGCAACCACGCGTGTGCTGATGTTGCCCGGTTTGCCGTCGGCAAAGATCTGCGCGGTGATTGGCCGGTCGAACGCCTGGGCTGTGATGTTCTGGCCACTGAGGCCCTTGGCGCTGTCGAAACGGAAGTCGCCCTTGAGCTGGGTCAGGTCCAAGGTGGGCTCAGCCAGTTGCAGGCGCGCCTTATCCGTTTTGAAGTCCACCACGATTTTCGGCTCTGCGCCCTTGGCCAGCGGAATGTCCAGGTCAAGGCTGCCTTGCAAGTCGCCCTCACCTTTCCAGCCGGCAAACGTCGATGCCGTGCCGATCGGCGCGTCCTGGAGGATTTTCAGACCATCGCCCAAGCCACCGGCAAACCCACCCGTGAGCAGCAGATGGCTGTCTTTGCCTTCAGGTGCGTGGGGAATATTGACGTAGATGTCCTTGACCTTGGTGTCGAGCAACTGGCCCTTGCTGGCCAGGATACGCACACCACTTTCCTCGACGAACACCTCGCCCTTGACCTTGCTGACATGAGGCCAGCCCGGCTGGAAGGCCAGTTCGGCATCATGCACCTTGAAGAACAGGCTGATATTGCGCGAGGCCGGCAGCGCATCGTGGTTCAACGAACCTTGATACTGGAAGAAGCCTTCATCCACTGCGCCCTTGAGGATCGCGGTGCGTAGCCACTCATCCAGCGCAGGACTCAACACCGCCGGCAGGTATTTGGGCGTGAAGCGCCCATCGCCATCGACCATGCCGACCCGCAGGTCCATGTAGTCTTCCTGGTTGTGATCAAAATGCAGGCGAATCAGGAAATCGGCGGCGATCTTGCCCTCTTCCCCCAGCACCTTGATATACGGCGCAATCAGGGTGAACCCCTCTTTGTCCAGTTTCCACGTCAGGCGCGCATTCGCCTGGATGTACTGCCAGGGCTTGGCAAAGATCGGATCGAGGTGCAGGGAAAAGTCCTTGCTGTCCATGCGCAACTCGCCATGGCCCAGGTCGCCGCTGATGCTGCCGGACACGTTACGCGCAGCCGGCGCGCCGAAGTAGGCATCAAAACCGATGCGCTCGAGGTTAGCGGCGAAGCTGACTTTTTGATCGGTAGTGTCTTGAGGCCGAAAATCCACCAGCACATTGCGTAGCAGGCCTGTGGCCTTGAGGTGCTGGATCGTCTTGGCAAAACCTTCCGGCAGCGGCGCCAGGGCGTTGAGCAGTGGTGTGATCGGCGTCAGGTCCAGCCGGTCAGCCTGGAGCTTCCAGACTTCCTGCTCCTTGTCGGTGGCCAGGCGCTGTTGCACTTGCAGGCGAGATTCCCAGCGGGTCTCCCCCAGGTTCATCGCCAGCGAGTCGAACAGCACCTTGAGGCCGGTGTCACTGCGTTGCAGGTAAGCGGTGAGCGCGAGATTTTCGATATGGACAGGCTTACGGTCGGCGTAGCTGCCCTTCACCTGCGGCGAGTTGAGACGCACCACCGCGCTCTGCACGGTGCCCTTGGCCCAGTTCAGCCAGAATTCGCCGCCGGCCTTGAATTGGGTGAGTTTCCACTGTTGGGTCAGCTTGGCCGGAATCCACTTGGCCCAATCGCTTTGCGGCAGGCTCAGGTAGGCCTGGACTTCACCCTCCTTCCACTGGCTGGCGCGAATACGGGTGCGCAGGCTGACGGCAAGGGGCTGGCCGTCGGGCAGGGTCAGGCGCGCGTCCAGGCGTTGGCGGGTGGCGCCGGTGTGCAGGCTCAGGCCGACATAGGTAAGGGTCACCGGTGCATGGTCAAACGGTTGCAACGTCACCTGGCTGTCGAGCAGGGACACGCGCTTGACCACTTGCATGCGCTTGAGCAACTGCTCCGGGTCCAGCGGCTGGTCGTCCTGCACCGGCAGGCCTTGCAGTGCCCAACGCCCGTCCTTATCTTCCTTGACGCTGAGTTGCAGGCCACTGACCTGCAGATGCGCAATGCGGACTTCGCGGGCCATCAGGCTGGCCCAGATATCCGGCACCACTTCGACCTGGTCCAGGCGCAAGGCACTGCTGCCCTCGCCCACCATCACATCATGGGCCAGCAATACCGGCGCGAAGCCGCTCCAGCGGCCTTCGAGGCTGCCGATGTGCAAAGGCATCTGCACCGCAGCCTGGGCCTTGGCCTCGACTTCGGCACGGTACTCGGCCACCAGGGGGGTCAACTCACGACCGAGGCTCACGTACACCGCCGCCAATACCAGCAGCAACGCGCAGAGGCCCAGGCCCCAACGGGTCAAAGCGGCAAAAAAGCGTATCAGACGCTCCATGTCAGGCGACCCTCAAGGCGGTAGTCGGACGGCAGATCAAGGTCTGCCGGTCTCTTGAAAAGTAAACGAATGAGGATCAGAGCAGCACCACGTCGTATTGTTCCTGTGAATACATGGTTTCAACCTGGAAACGAATGGTGCGCCCGATAAACCCCTCCAGTTCGGCCACGTTACCGGACTCTTCGTCCAGCAACCGGTCGACCACTTTCTGGTTGGCGAGCACTCTATAACCTTCGGCCTGGTAGGCACGTGCCTCTCGTAAGATTTCCCGGAAAATCTCGTAGCAAACCGTTTCCGGGGTCTTCAACTTACCGCGCCCCTGGCAACTGCTGCACGGCTCGCACAGCACTTGCTCGAGACTTTCGCGGGTGCGCTTGCGGGTCATCTGCACCAGGCCCAGCTCGGTGATGCCGATGATATTGGTCTTGGCGTGATCGCGTTCCAGCTGCTTTTCGAGGGTACGCAACACTTGGCGCTGGTGCTCTTCGTCTTCCATGTCAATGAAGTCGATGATGATGATGCCGCCCAGGTTACGCAGGCGCAGCTGGCGGGCAATCGCGGTCGCCGCTTCGAGGTTGGTCTTGAAGATGGTCTCTTCAAGGTTGCGATGGCCGACAAACGCACCAGTGTTGACGTCAATGGTGGTCATGGCCTCCGCCGGGTCGACCACCAAGTAGCCGCCGGATTTGAGCGGCACTTTGCGCTCAAGGGCCTTCTGGATTTCGTCTTCGACGCCATACAGGTCGAAGATCGGTCGCTCGCCAGGGTAATGTTCCAGGCGGTCGGCAATTTCCGGCATCAGCTCGGCAACAAACTGCGTGGTGCGCTGAAAAGTTTCCCGCGAGTCGATGCGAATTTTCTCAATCTTGGGGCTGACCAAATCGCGCAGCGTGCGCAGGGCCAGGCCCAGGTCTTCATAAATAACGCTTGGCGCACTGATGGTCTTGATCTGGGCATCGATCTGGTCCCACAGGCGTCGCAGGTAGCGGATGTCCATCAGGATCTCATCGGCACCGGCACCTTCGGCGGCGGTACGCAGGATAAAACCGCCCGCCTCCTTGATGCCTTCGGCCGCCACGCAGTCGCTGACCACTTTCTTCAGGCGTTCGCGCTCGGCTTCGTCTTCGATCTTCAGGGAAATGCCGACATGGGCAGTGCGCGGCATATAAACTAGGTACCGCGAAGGAATCGACAGCTGAGTGGTCAGGCGTGCGCCCTTTGAGCCGATGGGGTCCTTGGTGACTTGTACCACCAGGCTTTGCCCTTCATGCACCAGGGCGCTGATGCTTTCTACCGCAGGGCCTTCGCGCAGGGAAATTTCCGAAGCATGGATAAACGCCGCGCGGTCCAGGCCGATGTCGACGAATGCCGCTTGCATGCCCGGCAATACGCGCACCACCTTGCCTTTGTAGATATTGCCGACAATTCCGCGCTTCTGGGTGCGCTCCACGTGCACTTCTTGCAGAACACCGTTCTCTACCACCGCCACGCGCGATTCCATCGGCGTGATATTGATCAGAATCTCTTCACTCATGGCTGGGTCTCGTTCAGGCGTTTTCACAATAGTGACCGATCGCTTAAGGCTGGGCGCTGGCGTACGGCGTTCAGCGCGCGGTGATGTTTTGCCAACAGGGTATGCCGAATTGATCGAGCAGTTGCGCGGTTTCACACACCGGCAGGCCTACCACAGCGGAATAACTGCCATTGAGCCCGGCGACAAACACCGAACCCAGGCCTTGGATAGCATAGCCGCCCGCTTTGTCATGGGGTTCGCCACTGTGCCAGTAGGTTGTAGCCTCCTCGACGGAAATCCCACGGAAAAGCACTCGACTGCTGACACAGCGCGCTTCGCAGCGCTGGCCGTCAGTGAGCGCGATGGCGGTAAGGACTTCATGTTCGCGTCCCGCCAAGGCCGTCAACATGGCCAGGGCATCGGCCTGATCCACCGGTTTGCCAAGGATCTTGCCATCGACAATCACGGCGGTATCGGCGCCCAGCACGCAGGCGCCTGTTGTGTGCTCAAGCGCAGCAAAACCCGCCGTTGCCTTGCCGCGCGCAAGGCGCTCGACGTAGGAAACAGGGGTTTCGTTTGTAAGAGGCGTTTCATCAATGGCGGCGCTGACCACGGTGAAGGGCACACCGATCTGGGTCAGCAGTTCACGCCGCCTCGGAGAGCCCGAGGCCAAGTAAAGCGAATTCATTGCAGACTCTCCCTGTAGGGTTCGATAACCAGGCAGAGCCTCGCAATCCATTCAATTGATTTTATAACGACGACGCAGCCCGCGCAGACCGAAACTGATCCACGGCCACAGCAAGGCACTGACCAGGGCCGGCAGCACCAGCGCCAGGGTTGGCTGGCGATTGCCGGTCAAGGCGCTGAGCCACAGTTGAACAAGCTGTGCCAGGCCGAAGATCACCAGGATCACCAGGCACTGCTGCCACATCGGGAACATGCGCAGGCGCTGCTGCAACGACAGCACCAGGAAGGTGATCAGGGTCAGGATCAACGCGTTCTGGCCCAGCAAGGTGCCATAGAGCACATCCTCGGCCAAGCCCAGGAACATCGCCGTCACCATACCCACTTTGTGCGGCAGGTTCAGCGACCAGAAGGCCAGCAGCAAAGCCAGCCAGAGCGGGCGCAGGATTTCCATGAACTGCGGCAGCGGCGAAACGCTGAGCAGCAAGCCAATGGCGAAGGTCAGCCAGACGATCCAGCCATTGCGCGAATGAGTACCGGCCATTATTCCTCCCTCTGCCGCGTGGTGGTCGGCGCGTTTGCCGGAGGCTTGGCTGCAGGCGTGGTGACCGGTGGCTTAGTCGTTGCCGGTTTAACCGGGCGTGCGCTGTGGGCTGCCGGTTTGACCGGGGTGGCCACCGGCGCTGCCGGAGCAGCGACAGGCGCGGGCGGCCCCACGAATGCCGGTTTCGGCACGGTTGTGGGAACGATCGGCGCTGTACCGTTTTGTTTGTCTTCCGCCTCCTGGGCCTGGGCGGCGTCGTTGGCGCGCTCTTCCGGGGTGCGGTTGTCACTGAACACCAGCAGCAGGTAGCGGCTGCGGTTCAAGGCGGCGGTAGGCACGGCACGCACAATGGCGAACGGCTGGCCGGAATCGTGGATCACTTCCTTGACGGTCGCCACCGGGTAACCCGCCGGGAAACGCTGACCCAGGCCGGAACTGACCAACAAGTCGCCTTCCTTGATGTCGGCAGTATCGGCCACATGGCGCAACTCCAGCCGTTCAGGGTTACCGGTGCCGCTGGCGATCGCACGCAGGCCGTTGCGGTTCACCTGCACCGGAATGCTGTGGGTGGTGTCCGTCAGCAGCAACACCCGTGAGGTGTAGGGCATCAGCTCAACCACCTGGCCCATCAGGCCACGGGCATCGAGCACCGGCTGGCCAAGGACCACACCGTCGCGCTCACCCTTGTTGATGATAATGCGATGGGTGAAGGGGTTGGGGTCCATGCCGATCAACTCGGCCACTTCGACCTTTTCGTTGACCAGTGCGGAGGAATTGAGCAACTCGCGCAGCCGAACGTTCTGCTCGGTGAGGGCCGCGAGCTTTTGCATGCGCCCCTGCAACAGCAGGTTTTCGGTCTTGAGTTTTTCGTTCTCGGCGACCAGCTCGGTGCGGCTGCCGAATTGGCTGGCCACGCCCTGGTAGAGACGTTGTGGCAGGTCGGTGATCCAGTAAGTCTGCATCAACACCAGCGACATCTGGCTACGCACGGGCTTGAGCAGTGCAAAGCGGGCATCGACCACCATCAGCGCGACCGAAAGCACGACCAGCACCAACAGGCGTACGCCCAATGAGGGGCCTTTGGCGAAAAGCGGTTTAATAAGCCGCTCCTCCCAGGCAAATGTTCTCTTTATTCATACGGCATCTAACCGGCCTGGATGCAGATTGAAGAAGATAAACGCCAACAGGCAGCACTGCAAAGTGCTGCCTGCGGGCGAAACATGGGCTAATCAGCAAATGCTTATTCGCTGGAAAGCAGGTCCATGGTGTGTTTATCCATCATTTCCAGTGCACGGCCACCGCCACGGGCGACGCAGGTCAGCGGGTCTTCGGCGACGATCACCGGCAAGCCGGTTTCCTGGGCCAGCAGCTTGTCGAGGTCGCGCAGCAAGGCGCCACCACCGGTCAGCACCAGCCCACGCTCGGCGATATCGGAAGCCAGTTCCGGCGGCGATTGCTCCAGGGCGCTCTTCACGGCCTGAACGATAGTAGCCAGGGACTCTTGCAGAGCTTCCAGCACTTCATTGGAGTTCAGGGTGAAGGCACGTGGAACGCCTTCGGCCAGGTTGCGACCGCGAACATCGACTTCGCGCACTTCGCCGCCCGGATAAGCGGTACCGATTTCCTGCTTGATGCGCTCGGCGGTGGATTCGCCGATCAGGCTGCCGTAGTTACGACGCACATAAGTGATGATCGCTTCGTCGAAACGGTCGCCGCCTACGCGTACGGATTCGGCATACACCACACCGTTCAGGGAAATCAGGGCGATTTCAGTGGTACCACCACCGATATCCACCACCATCGAACCGCGGGCTTCTTCTACCGGCAGGCCGGCACCGATCGCAGCAGCCATCGGCTCTTCGATCAGGAACACTTCGCGAGCACCGGCACCAAGGGCCGATTCTCGGATGGCACGACGCTCAACCTGGGTGGATTTGCATGGAACGCAGATCAGCACACGAGGGCTGGGCTGCAGGAAACTGTTTTCGTGAACCTTGTTGATGAAGTACTGCAGCATCTTCTCGCAGACACTGAAGTCGGCGATCACGCCGTCTTTCATCGGACGAATGGCAGCAATATTGCCTGGTGTACGGCCGAGCATGCGCTTGGCCTCGGTGCCGACGGCAACGACACTTTTCTGATTACCATGGGTCCGAATGGCCACAACCGATGGCTCATTCAGGACGATACCGCGCTCGCGCACGTAAATAAGGGTGTTGGCAGTGCCCAGGTCAATGGAAAGATCGCTGGAAAACATGCCACGCAGTTTCTTGAACATGGGAAAGGGACCCTAGGCAACGCGTGGGTAAAAAAGTGCGGCAAACTCTAACAACGACAGGGATTTTGGGCAAGGCGCCAATGTGCTAAATTGGCCGACTTTCTGTGCACCAACCCCCACAATCGCGGCCGTAAGACCGTAGAAATGCGGTAGTGTTCCGACAATCTAACACACGGACAGCCTCCGTTCTGTTTTCCACTGGAGATTCCCATGACGCTTGAACGCTCCGATGTGGAAAAAATCGCGCATTTGGCCTCGCTTGGCCTGAATGAAGACGATCTTCCACAGACCACCGCAGCCCTGAACAGTATTCTCGGGCTGGTCGACCAAATGCAGGCCGTGAATACCGACGGCATCGAGCCCCTGGCTCACCCGCTGGAAGCCAGCCAGCGCCTGCGCGCAGACGTCGTGACCGAAAGTAATAATCGCGAGGCCTACCAGTCCATCGCGCCAGCGGTCGAAAACGGCCTGTACCTGGTTCCGAAAGTCATCGACTAAAGGGAAAGAGCCTGCAATGCATCACATGACTCTGGCCGAGATCGCCCGCGGTCTCGCCGACAAAAAGTTTTCTTCCGAAGAGCTGACCAAGACCCTGCTGGCGCGTATCGCCGAGCACGATCCGAAGGTCAACAGCTTCATCAGCCTCACCGAAGAGCTGGCCTTGAGCCAGGCCAAGGCTGCCGACGCACGTCGCGCCAACGGTGAACAGGGCGCACTGCTGGGCGCCCCTATCGCCCACAAGGACCTGTTCTGCACCCAGGGCATTCGCACCAGTTGCGGCTCGAAGATGCTCGACAACTTCAAAGCCCCCTACGACGCCACCGTGGTGTCCAAGCTGGCTGCCGCCGGGGCTGTGACCCTGGGCAAGACCAACATGGACGAGTTCGCCATGGGTTCGGCCAACGAGTCGAGCTACTACGGCGCGGTGAAAAACCCGTGGAACCTCGACCACGTGCCCGGTGGTTCGTCCGGTGGTTCGGCCGCCGCCGTTGCCGCGCGTTTCCTGCCGGCTGCCACGGCCACCGACACGGGCGGTTCGATCCGCCAGCCGGCGGCGTTCACCAACCTTACCGGGTTGAAGCCGACCTACGGTCGCGTTTCCCGCTGGGGCATGATCGCCTACGCCTCCAGCCTGGATCAGGGCGGCCCCCTGGCCCGCACTGCTGAAGACTGCGCAATTTTGTTACAAGGTATGGCCGGGTTCGATAAACAGGACTCCACCAGCATCGATGAGCCCGTGCCGGACTACAGCGCCAGCCTGAACACCTCGATCAAGGGCCTGCGCATTGGCGTGCCGAAGGAATACTTCAGCGCCGGTCTCGACCCGCGTATCGCCGAGCTGGTGCACAACAGCGTCAAGACGCTGGAAGGCCTCGGTGCAGTGATCAAGGAAATCAGCCTGCCGAACAACCAGCACGCGATTCCTGCCTACTATGTGATCGCGCCAGCGGAAGCCTCTTCCAACCTGTCGCGTTTCGACGGCGTGCGCTTCGGCTACCGCTGCGAAAACCCGAAAGACCTCACCGACCTGTACAAACGCTCCCGTGGCGAAGGCTTCGGCGCCGAAGTACAACGCCGGATCATGGTCGGGGCCTACGCCCTGTCGGCGGGCTACTACGACGCGTACTACCTCAAGGCGCAGAAAATCCGTCGCCTGATCAAGAACGACTTCATGGCGGCCTTTGAAGAAGTCGACGTGATCCTCGGCCCGACCACGCCGAACCCGGCCTGGAAGATCGGCGCCAAGACCGGCGACCCGATTGCCGAGTACCTGGAAGACCTCTACACCATCACCGCCAACCTCGCGGGCCTGCCGGGCTTGTCCATGCCCGCCGGTTTCGTCGATGGCCTGCCGGTCGGCGTGCAATTGCTCGCCCCGTATTTCCAGGAAGGCCGCCTGCTCAATGTGGCGCACCAGTACCAGTTGAACACCGACTGGCACACTCGCACCCCTACCGGCTTCTGAGGAGAACACTATGCAATGGGAAGTTGTGATCGGGCTGGAGATTCATACCCAGCTCGCCACCCAATCGAAGATTTTCTCCGGTAGCGCCACCACGTTCGGCTCCGAGCCCAACACCCAGGCGAGCCTGGTAGACCTGGGCATGCCCGGCGTGCTGCCGGTGCTGAACCAGGAAGCGGTGCGCATGGCGGTGATGTTCGGCCTGGCGATTGACGCCGAGATCGGCCAGCACAACGTGTTCGCGCGCAAGAACTACTTCTACCCGGACCTGCCCAAGGGCTACCAGATCAGCCAGATGGAATTGCCGATCGTCGGCAAGGGTTACCTGGACATCCCACTGGAAGACGGCACCATCAAGCGCGTCGGCGTAACCCGCGCACATTTGGAAGAAGACGCCGGCAAAAGCCTGCATGAAGAATTCAACGGCGCCACCGGCATCGACCTGAACCGCGCCGGCACACCGCTGCTGGAGATCGTTTCCGAACCGGACATGCGCAGCGCCAAGGAAGCCGTGGCCTACGTCAAGACCATCCACGCGCTGGTGCGTTACCTGGGCATCTGCGACGGCAACATGGCCGAAGGCTCGCTGCGCTGCGACTGCAACGTGTCGGTACGCCCCAAAGGCCAGGCCGAGTACGGCACTCGCTGCGAGATCAAGAACGTCAACTCGTTCCGTTTCATCGAGAAGGCGATCAACACCGAAGTGCGTCGCCAGATCGAACTGATCGAGGACGGCGGCAAAGTGATCCAGCAAACCCGCCTGTACGACCCGAACAAAGACGAAACCCGCGCCATGCGCAGCAAAGAGGAAGCCAACGACTACCGTTACTTCCCCGACCCGGACCTGTTGCCGGTGGTGATCGAGGATTCGTTCCTCAATGACATCCGCGCTACTCTGCCGGAATTGCCGCCGCAAAAACGCGAACGCTTCCAGGCGCAGTTCGGCCTGTCGGTCTACGATGCGAGCGTGCTGGCTTCCAGCCGCGAACAAGCCGACTACTTCGAAAAAGTCGTGAGCATCGCCGGTGACGCCAAGTTGGCGGCCAACTGGGTGATGGTCGAGCTGGGCAGCCTGCTGAACAAACAGGGCCTGGAAATCGACGAAGCCCCCGTCACCGCCGAGCAACTGGGCGGCATGCTGCTGCGCATCAAGGACAACACCATCTCCGGCAAAATTGCCAAGACCGTGTTCGAAGCCATGGCCAGCGGTGAAGGCAGTGCCGACGAGATCATCGAGAAGCGTGGCCTCAAGCAAGTCACCGACAGCGGCGCCATCTCGGCCGTGCTGGATGAAATGCTCGCGGCCAATGCCGAGCAGGTCGAGCAATACCGTGCGGCAGACGAAGCCAAGCGCGGCAAGATGTTCGGCTTCTTTGTGGGCCAGGCGATGAAAGCCTCCAAAGGCAAGGCTAACCCGCAACAGGTGAACGAGCTGCTGAAAAGCAAGCTTGAAGGCTGATAGCGATGAAGGGGCCGACTGAGATCTCATGCTCGGCTCGGACCAAGGTGGGAGGGGGCTTGCCCCCCGATTGCAGAGTATCAGCTGACGAATGCTTGGCTGATACACCGCTATCGGGGGCAAGCCCCCTCCCACGTAAGCCCCTTCCACCTTTGATATGGGGATACCTTGAATGAAGCGCCTACTCGGCCTGATGATCCTGTCCTCCCTGCTGGCCGGCTGCGCCAGCGGCGTCATCAACCCCAACGGTTACGACGAAACCGGCACCGCCTCCTATTACGGCGCCAAACACCATGGCAACAAGACTGCCAGCGGTGAACCTTTCAACCAGAACGCCTTGACCGCCGCCCATCGGCGATTGCCCTTCGGCACCCAGGTCAAGGTCACCAACCTCGACAACGACAGATCCGTGGTTGTGCGCATCAACGATCGCGGCCCGCATACCCGTGGGCGCTTGATTGATCTTTCACGCAAGGCCGCCGAGCAGCTGGGTATGATCAGCAGCGGCACCGCACGCGTGCGCGTACAAGCCTTGAGCAACTGACGATGGAGGCCCGGCCATTTTCGGACTAACCGCCCTCTCCCCCTGGAGCCTTCTGGAATTGGTCAGCGGCCTCCTGCTGCTGATCGTCGGCGCCGAAATCCTGGTGCGGGCCGCCGTACGCCTGGCCGCGAGCCTCAAGGTGCGGCCGTTGATCATTGGCCTGACCATCGTCGCCTTCGGCAGCAGCGCGCCACAGATGACCGTGAGCCTGCAGGCCACCCTGGCCGGCAATACGGATATCGCCGTGGGCAGCGTGATCGGCAGCAGCATCTTCAACATCCTTGTAACCCTGGGCCTGTCGGCGCTGATCATTCCGCTGCGGGTCTCCCGGCAACTGGTACGCCTGGATATCCCGGTGATGATCCTGGCCGGCCTGCTGGTGTTTACCCTGGCAGCCAATGAAGAGCTCACACCCATCGACGGCCTGCTGTTGCTCGTGGCCCTGATCGCCTACCTCGGCGTGCTGCATTACCAGACGCGCCACTCCCGCCGCCCGCGCACGCTGGACACCGTGGCCAGGGCGCCATGGCTGAGCAGCGTGCTGTTGATGCTCGGCGGGCTGCTGATTCTGGTGCTGGCCGGGCATCTGTTGCTCGGCGCTGCCGTGGACGTGGCGAGCGACCTGGGCCTGTCGGAACGCATCATCGGCCTGACGCTGATCGGTGTCGGCACCTCGCTGCCGTGCCTGGCCACCTCGCTGATTGCCGCCCTGCGCGGCGAGCGGGAAATTGCCGTGGGCAACGTGATCGGCAGCAACCTGTTCAACCTGCTCGGCGTATTGGGGCTGACCGCCTTGCTCGCGCCCTCGCCGCTGTCGGTTTCGCCGAATGCCTTGGACTTTGACCTGCCGGTGATGCTCGGCGTGGTGGTGCTGTGCCTGCCGGTGTTCTACACCGGTTACCGCGTGACCCGTGCCGAAGGCCTTGTGCTGCTGGGCCTGTACCTGGCGTACGGGCTGCATGTAATGACGTTCACCACCGGCATGCCCCTGGCCAACAAGCTTGAACAACTGATGCTGTATTACGTCCTGCCAGTGCTGGTGGCGTTTCTGTTGTTCAGCACGCTGCGAGCCTGGCGCCGCCAACACAAGAGGGAATCGCAATGACCGATCAAAAAAAGCCTGGGGTTGAAATGCGTCGCCAGGTCATGGGGGATGTATTCGTCGACCGTGCCTTGGGCAATGCCACCGAGTTCACCCAGCCGCTGCAGGACTTCGTCAACGAGCACGCCTGGGGCAGTGTGTGGAACCGCGAGGGGTTGTCGCTGAAAACCCGCAGCCTAATCACCCTCGCCGCCCTGACCGCGCTGAAGTGCCCGCAGGAACTCAAGGGCCATGTGCGCGGCGCGCTGAACAATGGTTGCAGCGTGGAAGAGATCCGCGAAGCGCTGCTGCATTGCGCGGTGTACGCCGGAGTGCCGGCGGCGATTGATGCGTTTCGTGCGGCGCAGGAAGTGATCGAGGCGTATCAGGCAGATCAGCAGTGACGGTCAGATAGCGATCGAGGGCAAGCCCCTCTCACAATGAATGTGTTCACCCATCCACATGTGGGAGGGGGCTTGCCCCCGATTGGCCCTCACAGGCACCCGAGCGTTCAGATCCAACCACCCGCCTGCAACACAAAGATCCCGATATTCGTGGTCACTGCCGCCATCAGGGTGGTGATCACAATAATCGCCGCCGCCAGCTCATGATTGCCCTCGGCCGCCCTGGCCATGACAAAGCTCGCAGCGGCCGTCGGCGCGCCGAAATACAGGAACAGAATCCCCAACTCCGGCCCTCGGAACCCCAGCAGCCAGGCGCCCAGGGTGGCGACCACCGGGAGCCAGACCATTTTCATCAGGCTCGCGCTCAAGGCCATGTTGCCGCTCTTGCGCAATGCGGCCAACGACAAGGTGCCACCAATGCAGATCAGCGCCAGCGGCAACGTGGTGTCTGCCAGGTACCCCAAGGACTTTTCCAGCCAACCCGGCAAGCCGATCTGAAAATAGGCGAACGGGGCGGCCACAATCACGCTGATGATCAGCGGGTTGGCCACCACACTTTTGAAGATGCTCCACGGGTCGGACTTGATGACTGGGCTGTAGACCGCCAGCACGATAGTCGACAACGTGTTGTAGAACAGGATCACCAGCGCGGCGAGGATCGCGCCGAGAGAGATACCGTAGTCGCCGTACATACTGGCCGCGAGTGCCAGGCCGATCACGCCGTTATTGCCGCGAAACGCGCCCTGGGTATAGATGCCACGGTCTTCACGCTTGCAACGGAAAATCGCCCAGCCCCAGGCCAAGGCAAAGCTGAGCAGCGTGGCGACGGCAAAGTAGATCAGCAAACCCGGTTTGAGCGCCGAATGCAGGTCGGCATGCAGGATGCCGAGGAACAGCAACGCCGGCATGGTGACATTGAACACCAGGGACGAGGCGGTGTGGATAAAGTTGTCGTTGATCCAGTTGAGGCGCTTGAGCAACACACCGAGAAACAGCATGGCAAACACCGGCGCGGTGATGGTGAGCGTCGCAAGGAAAATGGCGAGCATGCTGTATCAGCCTTAAGTCCTGTTATCAGGGGTTGCGATTATAAAGCAGTCGCGCTGGTTGCTCGCACTTCATTTCGACACATCAATACAAACTAAAAAAACTTGAACTCGGAACTGTGCCTATTTCGTATGAAATAACCACGGGATCTCACCCATCACGTATTCCTCGCACACAACGCTACACAGACTCCTACGCATAAATGGGACTCCACACCTCTTCTTCATAATTGCCGCCCCTGAAAATCCCTCTGTAACGAAATCACAACTCAGCAGCAAACCACCATTATTTCGAGGCGCGAGAGGGGCTCATGCGTAAATCCTTCAACCATTTACACAACGTGTATATCAGAAGTTGGGATGATCAAGACGTTGAGGGTTATACCGAACTCCTCAGCGACCCCGAGGCAATGAAGTTCATTTCGGCCGGCAGCACGCGAGACAGGGCCGCTGCCATAAACGAAATATCAACGTTCAAAAAAGAAATTGCCGAGCAGAACTGGTCGCGCTGGGCTGTAAGCATTGGCCTGGACGGCCCCTTTATTGGTTATGCCGGATTCTCGAAAAAAGAGCATGGCATTAACTTTGGCAATCGTTTCCTCAAAAAATACTGGGGCACACCCTATCCCTTTATTGCCATCCACCTGGCACTTGAGTACGGGTTTTTGCACGTGGGTTTTGACCGCATTTACACACTGACCAACGTCAACCATCACCGTGCGCTGGAAATGAACAAAGCATTCTTGCACATGCCGGAGCTCACAGGAGAGGTGATGGAAACCGCCTTCGGCCCTCACACAAAGATCGACCTTACGTGTGAGCGCTTCAAAGAAATAAGCCCTGCCAACCTGGAGCGAATCAATCGGTTCTCACGCCGAATGAAAACTGCCGAGCAGAAAAAGCTGGCTTGAAAAAAACACTGCAGAGTAAGCCACCATGAACAACAAAGTGCCGCCACTCGACCCCCTTCACTCTATAGCAGGCCTGTGCACTCGGAAAACCTGGGCGTTCCCCAGCGTTCTACGGCAACTTTACCTGCCCTTCGGTTGTGTGCTGGCGTGTGTGCGCCTGGTCTCGATGATCGCAGTGAGCCTGATCGCCTGGCCGCTTCCCGTAGGCGCCAAGCGAATCCTGTATCGAGGCCTTCTCTGGATACTGGGCATTCGCATCAAGTGCGCCCTGTCACCGCGACAAATCTCAACGCTCACCAGCGGTTGTGTGGTGGCCGCCAACCACGTCAGCGTGATTGATCCGTTTGCAATCCTGGCGATGCCTGGAGCAACGCTGGTGGCGTCCAGCGGCTACAACCGGGTTGTCGCCCTCATGGCTTTGCTGCTGATCAAATGCTCGGGTGGGCACTTCTGGAACGGTGCCGATAAGAAGACCTTCTCCCGCAATCTGCAAAAGATGCGAACCAACCCCCAAGGGACCGCTCTCTACACGACCCCCGAAGCGACCATTAACAATGGCCACGGCTTGTATCGCTTTCGGGCTGGGCTGTTGAGCCGCCAGTTACCCGTCGTACCGCTGGCCGGGCGCCTGATTCTCCCGTTCGGCCTGGTCGCAAGCCCACTTCATGCATCCGCCCTGGCGAGTTTCCTACGCTTGCTGATGATGCCCTGGATGGTCTGCGAAATGACCTATCTGGAACGCCTGGAACGCGAGGAGCATCAGAGCGGGCAAGCGTTTGCCGACCAGATACAAGCACGCATCGCCCAGCACTTGGGAATTGCCGCGACCCACTGGACCCGAGAGGATAAGCACCGCTATCGCCAGATAGATGCGCAGGCACGCCGATGAAAGCGCCCCCTGCAACGCATGTCATTTTCGACTTCGACCAGACCTTGGTGAACCACGAAAGCACGCTTGAGATCGTCAAATCGGCAATTGCCGACAGCCCGAACGCTCAGGTAACGCTGGAACAACTCAAACTGATTGTGCCCAAAGCCTTGTCAGGCCAAGCCAATATCCGGGAATTGCTGTACTTGATGAAGACCCTGGCGTGCGTGCGCAAGCATCACGTTCATCGTTATACCCAAGCGATCATTGGCAACCTCGACCCAGCGCTTGTGCAAACGCTGCACAACCTGCAGCAAGAAGGTACACAGGTGCATATCCTTTCAGGCGGATACACAGAGTGGATTGCCCCCATTGCTCACTCACTGAATATCAACGCACAGGACGTTAAAGCCAACCGTCTTTTCTGGGCCGGATCACGCGCCGTGTGCCCGCGACCGTCGCCACTGATAAACCCCAGCAGGGGCAAGAGCAAGATTGTTCGGCAATGGCGCAAGAACGGCCGGCTCCAGGGAAGCGTCCTGATGGTCGGAGACGCTGGCTCCGACCATCAGGTGTATGCCGATGGCTGGGTTGACGGCTTTGTCTGCGCCGACTACTACACGACGCAGCCTATGCCCGAGATGTCCGGGCATATCCTCCGGGCTGACAGCCCGAAACAGGTTTACCCCCATCTCCAGGCCTTGATGAGGGCACTGCCTTGATTCCAGCAAGAAGACCTAGGTGATCGGCGCCGGGTTGAACAACGTAATGTCGTTATGCAACTTGTGATGCTCCGCCCACGTTTGCTTCTTGCCGCTGGCCACATCCAGGTAGAAGTGGAACAACTCCCAGCCCAACTCTTCGATGGTCGCGCGCCCGGTGGCAATGCGCCCGGCGTCGATATCGATGAGGTCCGGCCAGCGCTGCGCCAACTCCGTACGGGTCGAGACCTTCACTACCGGCGCCATGGCCAACCCATAAGGCGTGCCACGCCCAGTGGTGAACACGTGCAGGTTCATCCCCGCTGCCAGTTGCAAGGTGCCGCACACAAAGTCGCTGGCCGGCGTGGCGCAAAAGATCAGGCCCTTGCCCTTGAACCGCTCGCCCGGACCTAGCACGCCGTTGATCGCGCTGCTGCCGGATTTGACGATGGAGCCCAGGGACTTCTCGACAATATTCGACAACCCGCCTTTCTTGTTGCCTGGCGTGGTGTTGGCGCTGCGATCCGCCTCGCCCTTGGCCAGGTAACGGTCGTACCAGTCCATTTCCCGTACCAGCTCCTCGGCAACTTCCTTCGTCTCTGCACGCGAAGTCAGCAGGTAAATGGCATCGCGGACTTCAGTCACTTCGGAGAACATCACCGTCGCCCCGGCCCGTAGCAGCAAATCCGAGGCATAACCCAGCGCCGGGTTGGCGGTGATGCCGGAAAACGCATCACTGCCGCCGCACTGCATGCCCAGGATCAGCTCCGACGCCGGCACGGTTTCCCGGCGGCGCTGGTCGAGCTTCTTCAAGCGCACGTCGGCCAGCGCCATGATCTGCTCGATCATTTCGGTAAACCCGTGGCTGGAATCCTGCAACCGGTACAACCACGGCTCGCTCAGGTCGACGGAGCTGTCGTTGTCGTGCATCACCTGCCCGGCCTGCAATTTCTCGCAGCCCAGGCTGATCACCAAGGCTTCGCCGCCCAGGTTCGGGTTGCGCGCCAGGTTACGCACGGTACGGATCGGGATGTAGGCATCCGTCGCCGTAATCGCCACCCCACAGCCGTAGCTGTGGGTCAGCGCCACCACGTCATCGACGTGGGGGTATTTGGGCAGCAATTCGTCCTTGATGCGCTTGACCGCGTGGTCCAGCACACCGGTAACGCATTGCACCGTGGTGGTGATGCCGAGGATATTGCGCGTGCCCACGGTGCCGTCGGCATTGCGGTAACCCTCGAACGTAAACCCTTCCAGCGGCGCCTGGGTTTCAGGCACCTCGGTGGACAGCGGCAAGCTGTCCAGCGGTGGCGCGGTCGGCATGCGCAGTTGATCTTCCTGGACCCAACTGCCGCGCGGAATCGGCGCCAAGGCGTAACCAATGGTCTGGCCGTAGCGAATAATCTGACCGCCTTCGGGGATATCTTCCAGGGTCACCTTGTGGCTCTGGGGGATGAAATCCACGGTCACCAGGCCGTCCGGGAACTCCGTCCCGGCCGGTACGCCTTGGTCATTGACCACGATCACCACGTTGTCGCGCTCGTGCAAACGAATCGAGCGCGGCGAGTCGGCATGTTCAATCAACTGCATCACACGGCCCCTCAGGAATGCGCTTCGGTTAGGTTGTTCAACTCAGGGCCCTTGGCTGGCGGCTCTTTGAGTACTACACGCTTGATCGGGCCAACGATGACCAGGTAGCTGAACACTGCCACCAGCGCGTTGGCGCCGACGAACACCAGGGCCCATTTGAACGAACCGGTGGTGCTGATGATGTAGCCGATGACAATCGGCGTAGTGATCGAGGCCAGGTTACCGAAGGTGTTAAACAAGCCGCCACTGAGACCGGCGATTTGTTTCGGCGACGTGTCAGACACCACCGCCCAGCCCAGTGCGCCAACGCCTTTGCCGAAGAAAGCCAAGGCCATGAAGCCCACGACCATCCATTCAACATCGACATAGTTACACGCAATGATGCTGCTGGAGACCAGCAAGCCGGCGATGATCGGCGCCTTGCGGGCGAACGTCAGCGAATGGCCCTTGCGCAGCAGGTAGTCGGAAATCACCCCACCCAGCACGCCGCCGATGAAGCCGCAGATCGCCGGCAGCGAGGCGATGAAACCGGCCTTGAGGATGGTCATGCCACGGTCCTGCACCAGGTACACCGGGAACCAGGTCAGGAAGAAGTAGGTGATGCCATTGATGCAATACTGGCCCAGGTACACGCCGAGCATCATGCGGTTGGTCAGTAACTGGCGGATGTAATCCCACTTCGGACCGTCGGTTTTCTTACCCTTGCCCTTATCCTGGTCCATATCAACCATCGCGCCATTGGCGGCGATGTGGTTGAGCTCGGCTTCGTTGATCATCGGGTGCTGGCGTGGGCTATGGATCACTTTCAGCCAGATCAGCGAGAACACGATGCCGATCACGCCCATCACGATAAACACGTGCTGCCAGCCGAAGCGGTAGACGATCCATCCCATCAGCGGTGCAAACAGCACCGTGGCGAAGTACTGCGCCGAGTTGAAGATAGCCGATGCCGTACCGCGCTCGGCCGTCGGGAACCAGGCGGCCACAATGCGTGCGTTACCTGGGAAGGATGGCGCTTCAGCCAGGCCCACCATGAAACGCAGCATAAACAGCGCGACAACCGCAGTGGAGACACCGAACTCACCGACATAGCCTTGCAGCACGGTGAACAGCGACCAGGTGAAAATGCTCAGGGCATAGACTTTTTTCGAACCGAAGCGGTCGAGCAGCCAGCCGCCGGGGATTTGCCCGGCCACGTAGGCCCAACCGAATGCGGAGAAGATATAACCGAGGGTGACCGCGTCGATGCCGAGGTCTTTTTGCAGGCTGGAGCCCGCGATGGCGATGGTGGCCCGGTCGGCGTAGTTGATCGTGGTCACCAGGAACAGCATGAGCAGGATCAAATAGCGGACGTGGGTCGGCTTGGTCGCTTGCATCTAGAAGTACTCCCACTAATTATTTTTTTTGCGGGTAATTGTTGTGTGTATGGCTACTGCGGACCGCTTTATGTGGGAGCTGGCTCGCTTGCGATGCAGACAAGCCAGCTCCCACACAAGCGGGTTCCACAGGTGTTGCGAATTACGAACCGATGTAGCTGGTTTTCACCACGGTGTAGAACTCTTGCGCATAGCGACCTTGCTCACGCGAACCATAGGATGAACCCTTACGGCCACCGAACGGAACGTGATAGTCCACACCGGCGGTTGGCAGGTTGACCATCACCATCCCGGCCTGGGAGTGGCGCTTGAAGTGGTTGGCGTACTTCAGCGACGTCGTGGCAATGCCCGCCGACAAACCGAACTCGGTGTCATTGGCCATAGCCAGCGCCGCCTCGTAGTCCGCGACGCGCACTACGTTGGCCACTGGGCCGAAGATCTCTTCACGGCTGATGCGCATGGCGGCTTCGCTGTCGGCAAACAGCGTCGGCGCCAGGTAGTAACCTTCGGTATCGCAGGTCACCAGGCCGCCACCGCTGACCAGCCGCGCACCTTCGCTTTGGCCGATGTCGATGTACTTGAGGTCCTGGTCCAACTGGGCCTGGGAAACCACCGGACCGATGTCGGTGCCGCTTTTGAGGGCGTGACCGACCTTGATCGACTTCATGCGCTCAGCCATGGCCGCGACGAACTGGTCGTGGATACCGGCGGTGACGATCAGGCGACTGGACGCCGTGCAACGCTGGCCGGTGGAGTAGAACGCGCTCTGTACGGACAGCTCGACGGCCTGCTTGAGGTCGGCGTCGTCGAGAATGATCTGCGGGTTCTTGCCGCCCATTTCCAACTGCACTTTGGCCTGGCGCGACACGCAGCTGACGGCGATCTGGCGACCGACGCCCACCGAACCGGTGAAGCTGATGCCATCGACTTTCGGGCTGTTGACCAGCACATCACCGACCACACGGCCGCTGCCCATTACCAGGTTGAATACACCGGCAGGGAAACCGGCACGGGAAATGATCTCTGCCAGGGCCCAGGCGCAGCCCGGTACCAGCTCGGCGGGCTTGATCACCACGCAGTTGCCGTAGGCCAGGGCCGGGGCGATTTTCCACGCAGGGATGGCGATCGGGAAGTTCCACGGCGTGATCAAACCGACCACACCCAGGGCTTCGCGGGTGACTTCGACATTGACGCCCGAGCGAACCGATGGCACGTAGTCACCGGACAGGCGCAGGCACTCACCGGCGAAGAACTTGAAGATATTACCGGCGCGGGTCACTTCGCCAATGGCTTCGGGCAGGGTCTTGCCCTCTTCACGGGCCAGCAGGGTGCCGAGCTCTTCGCGGCGGGCGAGGATTTCGCTGCCGACTTTATCCAAGGCATCGTGGCGAGCCTGGATCCCGGAAGTGGACCAAGCCGGGAACGCGGCGCGGGCAGCATCGATGGCGGTGTTGACTTGAGCAACGTCAGCCTTGGCGTATTCGCCAATGACATCGGACAACTCCGACGGGTTGAGGTTGACGCAATAGTCAGCGCCGGCCACCCACTGGCCATTGATGTAGTTATCAAAACGTTGAGCTTGAGACACGAATCTTCTCCTGACGCAAAAGGCCGCTGATTGCTCAGCGGCCTTGTGGATAATTTATTGCGGACCTTGCTTGTCGATCAGCGCGGCCAGGGCTTCGTATTCTTCCGGCAGCAGATCGGTCAGCGGGGTGCGCACAGGGCCTGCGTCATAGCCGGCGATTTTCGCGCCGGCCTTGACGATGCTCACGGCGTAACCGGCCTTACGGTTACGGATGTCCAGGTACGGCAGGAAGAAGTCGTCGATGATCTTGCCGACGGTGGCGTGATCGTCGCGGGCAATGGCGTGGTAGAAGTCCATCGCGGTTTTCGGGATGAAGTTGAACACCGCCGAGGAGTACACCGGCACGCCCAGTGCCTTGTAGGCAGCGGCGTAAACCTCTGCAGTCGGCAAGCCACCGAGGTAGCTGAAACGGTCGCCCAGGCGACGGCGGATCGACACCATCAACTCGATGTCACCCAGGCCGTCTTTGTAGCCGATCAGGTTCGGGCAGCGCTCGGCCAGGCGTTCCAGCAGGGGCGCCGTCAAGCGGCAAACGTTGCGGTTATAGACCACGACGCCGATCTTGACCGACTTGCACACGGCTTCAACGTGGGCGGCAACACCGTCCTGGCTGGCTTCGGTGAGGTAGTGCGGCAGCAGCAGCAAACCTTTGGCACCCAGGCGCTCGGCCTCTTGGGCGTACTCGATGGCCTGGCGGGTTGCACCGCCGACACCGGCAAGAATCGGCACGCTGGTGGCGCAGGTATCAACGGCGGTTTTCACCACTTGGGAATATTCGCTGGCAGCGAGGGAGAAAAACTCACCGGTACCGCCGGCAGCGAACAGGGCGGTAGCGCCGTAAGGGGCCAGCCATTCCAGGCGCTTGATGTAGCCCGCCTGGTGGAAGTCACCCTGGGCATTGAAATCGGTCACCGGGAAAGACAGCAGACCGTGGGAGAGGATGGACTTCAGTTCTTGTGGATTCATTATTCGAACACCCTGGGCGAAGACTTTCTATTGAAAGGTTGTTGTTGGTTTTGGTGATGTCGTACGTCATCGTACAACTATAAATAATTTCGTCAACTGCAATTCATCGACCGTTCGCAGATGCAGGGGCGGAACACTTCAAAACCGCTGTTCTTGACGTGGGACTTTTTTCCTCTATGCTCGCTAAAGCTGTATATACATACAGCATTTAAGGAAGATTCATACGACATAGCAAGGAGCTAACATGTCAGGTCTTGAACTCGCAGCACCCGAAAAAAAACCGCCCACCCTGCGTTTTGAAGGGGGTGAACACACCGCCATCGGCGATGACACCCTGTTGCGCTTCGTCAAAGATGCCGCGCCGATTCCCGCGCGCCAGATCGAACTGCACCTGCCCAACGGACTGGCGCTGACGTATGGCCAAGTCATCGCCCTGGGCGGCGACTTCTATGGCATTCCTGGCCAGCCCATCAGCGATGGCACCTCCCCTGCCGAACGCGTGCAACGCTTTACCGCAGCCTTCAACTCCCTGGCCGTGCTGCCCGCCGCGCGCGAAGAAGCACACAAGATCCTTGCCGTGATGCAAAAGGAGATTTCTGCGGTCCAGCAGGCGGTCAAGGAGGGCAAGCAGGCCCATGAGGCTTACGACGCGCTGGGCGATACGTTGTCTGGAGAATGGAACCGTATCACCGGCGGAGGCAGCGCAGTGTCGGCGCTGATTCCACTGGGGCGCTATTTGAAGTTGGCGGCGGACAATGCCGACCACTTCGGCGAGTGGGCGCTGTCGGCCTATCTGGCGGGGCATACGGCGGCGTTGCAGCAAGCTGTCGTGGCTCACCAGACCGGCACCGATCAGGCGCTGGAACTGGCGTATGCCATGAACGGTTTTGCTGATCACTTTTTGACCGATCTGTTTTCGGCAGGCCATTTACGTGTGCCACGCAAACAACTCGCAGCGGTGGTGACACCCGGTGAACTGGGTTCGCTGATCAGCCGTTTCATGCATGACGAAGACAGCAAGTTCGGGCTCAAGGTGCGTAACGCCATGGGCGATCAGTGGCACGCCTATGGGGATAAACGCTACTTCGACGCGATTGATGCGGACAATCGGGTGCAGGTCAAACGTGCGGTGCAGGCTTCGGCGGATGAGGTCTTCGAGACATTTATCAGCGGTGTCGCGCCCTCCCCGGCCAATTTCAAGGCGCCGCTGTATGTTCCGGACCTGAATGCGGCGCAGAACCCGGCGAATAACTTCTCGCCGCTGTTCAAGATGGAGGGAGATAAGGTGCTGCGCCGCAAGGAGGTGAATGACCTGAACGACAAGCACTGGACGAATGATTGGTGGGGGTGGAGTACGTATTTGTTGCTCAAGGATTACAAGCCGAACACCCCGCAGACTTGAGCTAATCAGTGCCCATGTGTGTAAACGCACACATGGGCCCGTTCATCGCCACTGTCAACTCTGACAGTATCGAGAGCCAATAAAACTCCAGTAGCTTGCATTCGACCGCCGGGTTACCTCTGCACGACTCAGAGGCGCTGTCACCTTGGAGGCCATTTACTCATCTTGAAATCAATGAGGCATATCATGGCTACTAAAAAGTGCACCTTTAAATCCCGCTCCAACAAATCAAAAGGGCGAACTCAGAACATTGACGCTGTCGATCTGCCCAATATTGGTGACACCATCCAACTTGACGGTGATCCACCTCTGGAAGTCGTGGGCAAAAACTTCCATATCAACAATGGCGCTGTCGACCAAATCGATTTCGATTTGGCCTAACTAACCCAGCCCCAACCGACAGAATCAACCCCGCTGCGCCTCCGCCTCTTCATGGGCATGGCGCAGCCGCTCCCGACTATTCGTCAAATGCAACCGCATCGCCGCCCGCGCCGCATCCGAATCCTGACGCGCAATCGCCTCGTAAATCTCTTCATGCTCACGACTCAAGCGCCCCATGTAGTGCTGCTGGTCGTCATGGGCCAAGCGCGCCGAGTTCAGGCGGGTACGCGGAATGATGCTCGTGCCCAGGTGGGTCATGATGTCGGTGAAGTAGCGGTTGCCGGTGGACAGCGCAATTTCCAGGTGGAACGCAAAGTCGGATGCCACCGCATCGCCGGCGTGGGCCGCGCTTTCATTCAGGGCATCGAGCGCCGCACGCATGGCGGCCAATTGTTCATCGTTGCGGCGCAATGCGGCGAGGCCGGCGGACTCCACTTCCAGGCTGATCCGCAGCTCCAGAATCGCCAGCACATCGCGCAGGGTAACGACCGTGGCCGGATCGATGCGAAAGCCGCTCGGGCTTGGCGTGTCGAGCACAAAAGTGCCGATGCCATGACGGGTTTCTACCTGCCCCGCCGCCTGCAGACGTGAGATAGCCTCCCGCACCACCGTGCGGCTGACCCCATGGGCGTCCATGATCGCCGACTCGGTGGGCAGCTTATCGCCCCGCTTGAGTTGGCCGTCACGGATCTGCTCGGACAACACCGTGACCAATTCCTGGGCAAGGCTGCGGCGCTTGCGGGGAAGACGAGGGGCGGTGTTGGCGTTTTCCATGATGAATCATCTTTCTCGTTGAGCTTGAACACGCATCATAGCCTATGGTGGTTGTACGATCACCGTCCGGGCACGACTTTCATCCCTATCCTGCGCGCAAAAAAATGCCCCGACACAGGTCGAGGCATTTTTTCGGCCTACCCGAAGGTCAAGCCCATCATTTCACCACCTTCAGGCTCGGCCGGCCGCTAGGGCGCGGTGGCTCGGAATCCGGTGGTGGCAAATCATCACCCGCTTCGCTTTCGATCGCTTCATCTTCCTCGAAAGGCGACTCCAGATCGAACACCATGCCTTGACCATTCTCCCGGGCATAAATGCCGAGGATGGCGCCAATCGGCACGTACAGCGTATGCGGCACACCGCCGAAACGCCCTTCGAAGCTCACCGCTTCATTGTCCATGTGCAGGTGACGCACCGCACTGGGTGATACGTTCAGCACAATCTGCCCATCACTGGAAAAACCCTCCGGTACCTGAACCGCAGGAAATTCGGAATTGACCAGCATGTGCGGGGTGCAATCGTTGTCCACAATCCACTCATAGAGCGCGCGGACCAGGTAGGGTCGACTGGAGTTCATCAGCGGCTCCTTAAGCCTTAGCGCATATCGCGTTCGACGCCAGACAGACTCGCCTGGAAAGCCTCACGCGCAAACTGGCGCTCCATGTAATCAAGCAGCGGCTTGGCCGGCCGCGGCAGTTCAATACCGAGAATCGGCAAGCGCCAGAGTATCGGTAATAGGCAGCAATCCACCAAGCTTTGTTCCTCACTGAGGAAAAAAGGTTTATCCGCGAACAACGGCGAAACGCCGGTCAGGCTTTCGCGCAATTCCTTACGCGCCTGCACACGAACAGCTTCTTTTGTACGCGAATCCAGAATCGAATCCACCAACCCGCACCAGTCACGCTGGATCCGATGGATCAGCAGTCGGCTGTTGGCACGCGCCACCGGGTACACCGGCAGCAAAGGCGGATGCGGATAACGCTCATCCAGGTATTCCATCACCACGGTTGACTCCCACAACGCCAGGTCACGATCGACCAGGGTGGGCAAGCTGCCGTAAGGGTTCACTTCGATCAGTTTCGGCGGATGACGACCCACTTCCACACTGATGATCTCGGCGCTGACACCCTTCTCTGCGAGCACGATGCGTACTCGGTGGGAATAGTGGTCGGCGGGGTCGGAGTAACAGGCCAACCGGTTGGTCACGCCCATGGCGGTCCTCCTCGCTTGTTGAAATTATCGAAAGCTCAAAAACGAGCGCGCCCAGGGAGCATCCCTGTAACGCCTGGTAGAACCAGACCGCTACGTAGTCAGAGATGCCGCTGGGCGCGCAAGATTAACAGCAATTGCTTACGGTTGGATCAATGCACATCCTTCCAGTATTCGCGTTTGAGCAGATAGGCGAATACGAAGAAGAAGGCCAGGTACAGCAACACATACGTACCGATGCGCTGATGCTGCAGTTTGACCGGGTTGGCAGAGTAGGCCAGGAAGGTCACAAGGTTCTTGACCTTCTCGTCGAACTGCTCGTCCGTCAACGAACCTGGGGTTTCTATCTTCAGTTGATCGCACGCTTCATGAGTCAAAGGTGTGCCGGTCAACGGATCGTATTGCTTCTTGCCGTCTTCAACGACCTGGATCTGCTTGCATCCTACCACTTGCTTGCCTTGCAGGCCGACCAGAACGTTAGGCATGCCGACATTCGGGAACACACGGTTGTTCACGCCATAAGGGCGCGCCGGGTCCTCGTAGAAGGATTTCAGGTAGCCGTAGAGCCAGTCGGTGCCGCGTACACGTGCCACCAGAGTCAAGTCAGGCGGTGCTGCGCCGAACCAGGTCTTGGCGTCGGCAGGCTTCATGCCGATGTTCATGTGGTCGCCGATCTTGGCACCGGTGAACACCAGCTTCTCCAGCATCATTTCATGGGGGATACCGAGGTCATCGGCCACCCGCTCGTAACGCTGGAACTTGGCGCTGTGGCAGCCCATGCAATAGTTGGCGAACGTACGCGCGCCGTCTTGCATAGCCGCCTTGTCAGACACGTCGATATCGACTTTTTCCAGTTCCGGGCCGCCGTGCTCGGCAGCGAAGGACAGTAGCGGCAGGGCCGCAAGCATCAATGCAACGAATAACTTTTTCATCAGCCAGTCACCCTTTCCGGAACCGGTTTGGTCTTCTCGAGCCGGGTGTAGAACGGCATCAGAATGAAGTAGGCGAAGTACAGGAAGGTGCAGACCTGCGACAACAACGTACGCTCCGGGGTCGGCGCCAAGACGCCCAGCACGCCCAGGATCACGAACGCAATGCAGAACACCCACAGCCAGATCTTGCTCAGCCAGCCTTTGTAGCGCATGGACTTGACCGGGCTGCGGTCGAGCCAAGGCAACACGAACAGCACCGCAATGGCCGCGCCCATGGCGATCACGCCCATGAGCTTGTCGGGGATTGCGCGCAAGATCGCGTAGAACGGCGTGAAATACCAGACCGGGGCAATGTGCTCAGGCGTCTTGAAGGCGTTGGCTTGTTCGAAGTTCGGCTTCTCGAGGAAATAACCGCCCATCTCCGGGAAAAAGAACACGATCGAGCAGAACACGAACAGGAACACCACCACGCCGACAATGTCTTTCACGGTGTAGTAAGGGTGGAACGGAATGCCATCCAGCGGGATGCCGTTTTCGTCCTTGTGCTTCTTGATGTCGACGCCGTCGGGGTTGTTGGAACCCACTTCGTGCAGGGCAAGGATGTGCAGCACTACCAGGCCGAGGATCACGATTGGCAAGGCCACCACGTGCAGGGCGAAGAAGCGGTTCAGGGTGATGCCGGAGATCAGGTAGTCACCACGGATCCACTGGGTCAGGTCGTTGCCGATCACCGGGATCGCACCGAACAGCGAGATGATCACCTGGGCGCCCCAGTACGACATCTGGCCCCACGGCAGCAGGTAGCCCATGAAGGCTTCCGCCATCAGCGCCAGGTAGATCAGCATGCCGAACACCCACACCAGCTCGCGGGGCTTCTGGTACGAGCCGTAGAGCAGGCCACGGAACATGTGCAGGTAGACGACGATAAAGAACGCCGACGCGCCGGTGGAGTGCAGCAGGCGCAGGATCGAGCCGTACTCGACGTCACGCATGATGTACTCGACGGAGGCAAACGCCTCTTCCGCCGACGGTGTATAGCTCATCGTCAACCACACCCCGGTGACGATCTGGTTGACCAGCACCAGCAGTGCCAGGGAGCCGAAGAAGTAGAAGAAGTTGAAGTTCTTCGGCGCGTAATATTTGCTGAGATGGTCTTCCCACATTTTTGTGGCGGGGAAGCGCGCATCCACCCAATCCATGAACTTGCTCATCACGCGTTCTCCTTGTCGAGGCCAATGACAATGATGTCGTCAGATTCGTAGTTGTGCGGAGGAACCGGCAAGTTCAACGGAGCAGGCTGGGACTTGTAGACACGGCCGGCGAGGTCGTAGTGGGAGCCGTGGCAGGGGCAGAAGTAACCGCCGACCCAGTCCTTGCCCAGATCGACCGGGGCCACTTCCGGGCGAAAGGTAGGCGAGCAACCCAGGTGGGTACAAAGACCGACCAGCAGCAGGATCTCTGGCTTGATCGAACGCACTTCGTTCTTGGCGTAGGCGGGCTGGTCGGAATTCTCAGATTTGGGGTCAGACAGCTGGCCTTCGATCTTTTTCAGATTCCCCAGGATTTCCTCGGTACGACGAACAATGAAGACCGGCTGACCGCGCCATTCAGCAATCATCTGCTGCCCTGGCTCGATCTTGCTGATATTCACCTTCACCGGTGCACCTGCGGCTTTCGCCTTGGCACTGGGAAACCATGACCCCACGAACGGGACCGCAGCCCCCACCGCTCCTGCAGCACCCACCACGGATGTGGCTGCTACCAAGAAGCGACGCCGGCCTGCATTCACGCCGTCATTGCTCATTCAGTCCTCTCCCATCAGCTTTTTTGGCCTGTTAAATCAGGCGTCTACTAAGTGTTGAATCTTTACTTATAAAAATTTTGCCGAATGGTAATGAAAAGCCCCACGTATGACAAGGGAATTGCCCTGGGCTCAGCCTCCAGGCCTTGTAGTATAGGGGGTCTACGGATGTGGCAAGTTGTCACGGCGAAATTTGTGTATAAATCGCAGGCAATAAAAAACGCCCAGCTCCGTGAGGAGGCTGGGCGTTTTTGTGGAACGTAAAGCGAATTAACGCTTCGAGTACTGCGGACGCTTACGCGCTTTACGCAGACCGACTTTCTTACGTTCAACTTCACGGGCATCACGAGTCACGAAGCCAGCTTTGCGCAGAGCGCCACGCAGGGTTTCGTCGTACTGCATCAGAGCGCGAGTGATACCGTGGCGGATTGCGCCAGCTTGACCACTTACACCGCCACCGATAACGGTGACGTAGATGTCGAACTTTTCAACTGTCTCGGTCAGTTCCAGCGGCTGACGAACTACCATGCGGGCAGTTTCGCGGCCGAAGAAGTTGTCCAGAGTGCGGTTGTTGATCGAGATGTTACCAGTGCCCGGACGCAGGAAAACGCGTGCGGTTGCGGTTTTGCGACGGCCAGTGCCGTAATTTTGAGTCGCCGACATAATGAACTATTCCGTTAAAACTTCAGTTCTTGGGGCTGCTGAGCAGCATGAGGGTGTACAGCGCCCGCATAGACTTTCAGCTTGCGAAACATATCGCGACCCAGTGGGCCCTTAGGCAGCATGCCTTTGACCGCGATTTCGATCGGGGCTTCAGGCTTCTTGGCAATCAGGCCTTCGAAATTGGAAGACTTGATACCGCCTGGGAAACCGGAGTGACGGTAGTACATTTTGTCGCTTGCTTTGTTGCCGGTTACACGAACCTGCTCAGCGTTGATGATCACGATGTAGTCACCGGTGTCAACGTGAGGGGTGTACTCAGGCTTGTGCTTGCCACGCAGACGGCTGGCGACTTCAGTGGCCAGACGACCCAGGGTCTGACCAGCGGCGTCGACGACAAACCAGTCGCGCTGAACTGTTTCCGGTTTTGCAGTAAAAGTTGTCATTCTTTAATAGCCTCAGGGGCCGCCCTGTAAATTAGACGGCGGATCTTACTGAATAGTGCGTACTTTGACAAGTCAAAGGCAGCCGGATACAGACGCTATCGGGGGCTCGGGTCGGCGCGTCCGTTCAACGGCAAGATTCTTCGGCAGGCGGCGCATCACTTCCACTGCAGAAAGAGGTGGGCAATTATGCAGATTGCGAAAAAAAATTCAACCTGCTTTTATGATTGTTTTCCCCGAAGGAGTACCCGATGGATTATCGACAGCTGGGCCGCACCGATCTGAACGTGAGCGCGATCGCCTTGGGCACCATGACCTGGGGCGAGCAGAACAGCGAGGCAGAGGCCTTCGCACAGATCGAACGGGCCAAGGCCGCCGGCATCAACTTCCTCGATACCGCGGAAATGTACCCGGTGCCGCCCAAGGCCGACACCTATGCCACCACCGAACGTTATATCGGCAATTACTTCAAAAGCCGTGGCGACCGCGCCGACTGGATCCTCGCCAGCAAGATCGCCGGCCCCGGCAACACCATCGACTACATCCGCGATGGTCACCTGCGCCACAACCGCAAACACATCGTCGAAGCCCTGGATGCCAGCCTCAAACGCCTGCAAACCGACTGGATCGATCTCTACCAGCTGCACTGGCCGGAGCGCAGCACCAACTTTTTCGGTCAACTGAGCTACAAGCACAAGGACGAAGACGACCTCACTCCGCTTGAGGAAACCCTCGAAGCACTGGATGAGCAAGTGAAGGCCGGCAAGATCCGCCACATTGGCCTGTCCAACGAGACCCCGTGGGGCACCATGAAATTCCTGGCCCTGGCCGAAGCCCGTGGCTGGTCACGCGCGGTGTCGATCCAGAACCCCTACAACCTGCTCAACCGCAGTTTTGAAGTGGGCCTGGCGGAAATCGCGATTCGTGAGCAATGCGGCCTGCTGGCGTATTCGCCCCTGGCATTCGGCATGCTCAGCGGCAAGTACGAAGGTGGCGCGCGCCCGGCCAAGGCACGCCTGACCGAGTACAGCCGTTTCAGCCGCTACTTCAACCCGCAGTCGGAGGCGGCGTGCAGCCGTTACGTGGCACTGGCGCGCGAGCACGGCCTGGATCCGGCGCAGATGGCATTGGCGTTTGTGACACAACAGCCGTTCGTGACCAGCAACATTATTGGCGCAACGTCACTGGAGCAACTGGACAGCAACATCGCCAGTGCTGACCTGAAGCTGTCGAAGGAAGTGCTGGAAGGGATTGAGGCGATTCAGAAGGATCATCCGAATCCTGCGCCTTGATTGACCTGTAGACCGCTATCGGGGGCAAGCCCCCTCCCACACTTGGAATGCATGCCAATGTGGGAGGGGGCCTCCGATGACGTACTCAAGACCCGCAAAAAATCAAAGCGCCCGCGCAATAATCTCCTTCATGATTTCATTGGTCCCCGCATAAATCCGCTGCACCCGCGCATCCGCCCACGCCCGCGCAATCGGGTATTCCCACATGAAGCCGTAGCCGCCGTGCAACTGCACGCATTCGTCGAGCACCTTGCACTGCAGGTCCGTGGCCCAGTACTTGGCCATCGCCGCCGTGGGCACGTCCAGCTTGCCCTCCAGGTGCAACGCCATGCACTTGTCCACGAACACCCGACCGATCTGAATCTCGGTGGCCATCTCCGCCAACTTGAAGCGAGTGTTCTGGAAGTCGGCAATCGCCTTGCCGAACGCCTTGCGCTCGCGGGTGTATTCCAGGGTCCACGCCAGCGCCGCCTCGGCTGATGACAACGCGCCGATCGCCACCGTCAGGCGCTCCTGGGGCAACTCCTGCATCAGATAGGCAAACCCCATCCCCGCCTGGCCCAGCAGGTTTTCCTTGGGCACTCGCACATCCTGAAAGAACAGCTCCGAGGTGTCCTGGGCCTTCATACCCACCTTCTCCAGGCGTTTGCCCTTGTCGAAGCCCGGCGTGTCGGCCTCTACCAGGAACAGGCTGGTGCCCTTGGCGCCCGCCTTGGGATCGGTCTTGGCCACCACGATCACCAACTCGGCCAGGTAGCCGTTGGTGATAAACGTCTTGGAGCCATTGATCACATACTCATCGCCGTCCAGCACCGCCGTGGTCTTGACCCCTTGCAGATCGGAACCAGCTCCCGGCTCGGTCATGGCAATGGCCGTGACCATCTCGCCGGAGATCAGCTTGGGCAGGTATTTGTGCTTCAGCGCCTCACTGCCGTAATGCAGGATGTACGGCGCAACAATGTCCGAGTGCAGGGAAAAACCGATGCCGGTCAGGCCCAGCCGGCTGATCTCTTCGATCACCACCGCGCTGTACAGAAAGTCCGCACCGAGCCCGCCATAGGCTTCCGGCAGGTGGGAGCACAACATGCCCGCCTCCCCCGCCTTGCTCCACAGACTGCGGTCGATATAGCCCTGTTTCTCCCATTGCCCGTGGAACGGCGCGGCGTCTTTTTCCAGGAAGGTGCGCACGCTCTCGCGGAAGAGTTCGTGTTCCGGACTGAACAAGGTTCTGGGAATCATGGGTCACCTGCGTGGATTGTCGGACAAAGACGAGCCCACAGAGACTATGCCCCGAAGGCATCACAGGACACTGGACACATGCGACAAAAAATAAGACGATCCAGCCGTCTGGTGACCACTTTCCCCTATAAGAATAAATGAAATTATGTCTAACCAAATCTCCACGCCGTTGCGGCGCGTCAGCATTTTGGCCATTGATCGGGTATTTGCTTCAACCCTCATGCAAGCCAAGGATTTCTTCCACCTCGCCAGCCTGCGCTACGGCAAGCAACAAGGCCTGGGCCTCACCCCGGCATTCGAAACACGCCTGGTCAGCCCCGACGGGCAATCGGTGTGCAGCTTCAGTGATGTAATCATGCCGGTGGATGGCGGCCTGGAAGACGCCGACATCATTGTGTTGCCGGCCTTCTGGGATGACTTCGACGCCTTGTGCACGCGCTACCCGCAGGTGCTGCCGTGGTTGCGCGAGCAGCACGCACGCGGTGCGGTGTTATGCGGCGAAGCCACCGGGGTGTTCTGGCTGGCCGAAGCCGGCCTGCTCGACGGCAAGGAGGCCACGACCTACTGGCGCTTCTTCAACGCCTTCAGCGAACGCTTCCCCAAGGTGCAGCTCAACCAGGACAAGCACCTCACCGACGCCGACAACCTGTATTGCGCCGGCGGCACCACGTCCGCGTGCGACCTCTACATCTACCTGATCGAACGTTTCTGCGGCGCCAACATTGCCCAGGCCGTGGCCCGCGACATTCTCTACGAGGTGCAGCGCAGCTACTCACCTGGACGCATTGGGTTTGGCGGGCAGAAGCTGCATCAGGATGTGATTATCCTGCAGATCCAGCACTGGCTCGAAGAGCACTTCGCCGACAAGTTCCGCTTCGAAGACGTGGCCAGGGAACACGGCATGAGCATCCGCAACTTCATGCGCCGCTTCCAGACCGCCACCGGTGATAAGCCGCTGCACTACTTACAACGCCTGCGCATCGAAACGGCCAAGGGCTTGCTCTCGGGCAGCCGCAAGAGCATCAAGACCATCAGTTATGAGGTGGGGTATGACGATGCGAGCTTCTTTGCGCGGCTGTTCAGGCAGCACACGGAGTTGTCGCCTAACCAGTATCGGCAGCAGTTTCAGCAGGCTGCCTGAAATAAAGGTGGAAAAGGGCGTGTTGTGGTGAGTGGGGCTTGTCCCCCGACGGGTTCACCGCAGACCCAATGGGGCTGCTCCGCAGCCCAGCGCGGGACAAGCCCGCTCACCACAAAAAGCCCCCACATATGATCTGCGTAGTGCTTAGGGCTTGTGTCCACGCGACAGGAACTCGTGGGACTGCATCTCCAGCAAGCGGCTCAACGTGCGCTGGAACTCGAAGTTCAGGCGGCCGCCGGTGTACAGGTCCTTGAGCTCGACTTCCGCCGAGATGATCAGCTTGACGTTACGGTCGTAGAACTCGTCGACCATGTTGATGAAACGTCGCGCGATGTCGTCGGTGGTAACGCTCATCTGCTCCACGCCGCTCAGGATCACTGCGTGGAAGATCTTGCCCAGTTCGATGTAGTCGTTCTGGCTACGCGGGCCGTCGCACAGTTGGCGGAACTCGAACCAGGCCACGTCATCGCAGGTGCGCAGCGCGATGATTTCGCGGTTCTCGATCATCAGCTTGTCGTTTTCCACCGCCTGGGTGCATTCCGGCGTGAGGGCGCGGAAGCTCTTTTTCAGGCTTTCGTGGGCCGCCTCATTCAGCGGAAAGTGGAACAGCTCCGCTTGCTCCAGGTGACGCAGGCGGTAGTCGACGCCGCTGTCGACGTTGACGATCTCGGTGTTCTGCTTGATCAGCGCGATGGCCGGCAGGAAGCGCGCGCGTTGCAGGCCGTCCTTGTACAAGCCGTCGGGTACGATGTTCGAGGTGGCGACCAGGGTCACGCCGTTCTTGAACAGTTCTTCCATCAGGGTGCCGAGGATCATGGCGTCGGTGATGTCGGAGACGAAGAACTCATCGAAGCAGATCACTCGCGCTTCATCGGAGAAACGCTTGGCGATGATGGTCAGCGGGTTTTTCTCGCCCGGCAGGGTCTTCATCTCTTCGTGCACGCGCTTCATGAAGCGGTGGAAGTGCGTGCGCACCTTTTCCTTGAACGGCAGCGCTTCAAAGAAGGTGTCGACCAGGTAAGTCTTGCCGCGGCCGACGCCGCCCCAGAAGTACAAGCCTTTGACCGGCGTGTGGTCTTTCTTGCCAAACAGCTTGCTGAACATGCCTGGCTTGCTCTGCGAGGCCGCGACCAAGTCGTCGTACAGGCGCTGCAAATGACGCACCGCCGTTTCCTGGGCTGCGTCATGGAAGAATTCAGGGCGTTTCAGATCAGCTTGATATCGTTCTAGGGGCGTCATAATTCGTTAGCAAGGCAACAAAAACGGGCCGTCACTGTAACGACGGCCCTGGATAATGGCAATCAACCCTTGGTCGGGTTAATCCTCGAGGGGGGTCAACGCAACGCGCAAGGCTTCGATGGCGGCATCACGGGATGCTTCGTCGGCGAACTCGGCGCTGTCTGCCACGGCGGAACCGTCCAGCCATACGCTGAAGCCCAGGGCCTCAGTGCGTACGTCCAAAGCGTCACCGCTCTGCAGCTGCTTGGTCACCACGCCCGCCGCCTTGCCATCGGCAAAGTGGCGCGACAGCAGCAGTTGCTCACCATCCGCCGCCAGCAGGCGGAAGCGGAAGCTGCCATCGTCTTCGCGAAAGCTCACGAACCGTGCAGCTTTCGCCGCTTTCTTCTTGGCCGCAACCGGCGCCGCAGCCTGGTTGACGAACGAACGCAGGCCCACCGCTTCGCGCAGTTCAGCCAGGAACGGTGCCGCCACGGCACGGGCCTTCTTGGCACCGACCAGCAGCAGGTCTTCCATGTCCGATGGGCGTGACATCAGTTGATGGTAGCGCTCACGGGCTTCGCCCAGTTGGCCATCCAGCAGCTGGAACAGACGGCTTTTCGCCTCGCCCCAACCCAGCCCTTGCAGCAGCTCGGCGCGGAACTCTTCTTCCTGGGCCTTGCTGGCAAACGCCTGGTACAGGGTGAACAGGTGCGAATTGTCTGGGTCCTTGGCTTCGCCAGGCGCGCGGGAGTCGGTAACGATCCGCGAGATGGCGTCCTTCATGTCCTTGGCGCTGGTGAACAACGGGATGGTGTTGTCGTAGCTCTTCGACATCTTGCGGCCATCCAGGCCCGGCAAGGTGGCGACGCTTTCTTCGATCAACGCCTCGGGCATGGTGAAGAATTCTTTGCCGTTGCCGAACAGGTGGTTGAAGCGCTGGCCAATGTCACGGGCCATTTCCACGTGTTGGATCTGGTCGCGACCCACCGGCACTTTGTGCGCGTTGAACATCAGGATGTCCGCCGCCATGAGCACCGGGTAGCTGTACAGGCCCATGGTGATGCCCGCATCCGGGTCTTCGCCGGTTTCCACGTTCTTGTCCACCGAGGCTTTGTAGGCGTGGGCGCGGTTGAGCAGGCCCTTGGCGGCCACGCAGGTCAGCAGCCAGGTCAGCTCGGGGATTTCCGGGATGTCCGACTGCCGATAGAACGTCACCCGGTTCACATCCAGGCCACCGGCCAGCCAGGTCGCGGCGATTTCCATACGCGAGCGCTGGATACGCTGCGGGTCATCGCATTTGATCAGGGCGTGGTAGTCGGCCAGGAAGTAGAACGAGTCGGCATTCGCGTCCTGGCTGGCCAGGATTGCCGGGCGGATCGCACCGGCGTAGTTGCCCAGGTGCGGCGTGCCGGTGGTGGTGATGCCGGTGAGGATACGGGTACGAGTCGTCATGGGTAATCGCTTATCAGACTGCTATCAATTCGAGAGACGCGGCAGCACCAGATCCTTGAGATCGGTCAGCTTGCCGTGAAAAAAGTGTCCGCATTCTGCCACTTTCAGCAGCTCATGGGGGCGTTTCAGGGCGGCGGACCAATCGTAGACCAGTTGCGGGTCGACCACTTCGTCGGTTTCCGGTTGGATCAAGGTCAGTGGGCAGCCTTGGGGAAGTGTGTCGGTATCGCGCAGGCGCATCACCGCAGCGGCGACCATGAACAGGTGCGCGAGTTTTTCACCCTTGGCTTCCAGGCGCCCGCCAAGGCTGGCAGCCACGTAGCCGCCGAAGGAAAACCCAAGCAGGGTGATCGGCAGATCAGGGTGTTTTTCCCGCAGCCACGTGGCGACCGCTTCGGCATCGTCCACTTCACCGGTGCTCATATCGTGCGTGCCGGCACTGGCGCCGACGCCACGGTAATTGAAACGCAAGGTAATCAAACCGGCATCGCGGGCGGTACGTTGCAGGGTCGATACAACTTTATTGAGCATGGTCCCACCCTGCACCGGGTTAGGGTGGCAGATCAGCGCCAGGCCACGTGGCTCGGGGTGATCCAGGTACAGGGCTTCCAATTGGCCTACCGGGCCATCGATCAAAACGGGGGTTTCACGCATGAGCAAGGAATGAACTCCGTGACCTCTCAAAGGGTCGACTCGTCTAGCTAAAAGTCTGTGCATGGCATCATTGCGAGCTTAATCGCGGTATACAGCGCAGGTCCGAGCCGTTAACGTAAAGCAAAGCCGTTTATAGAGGAAGGACTCGTGGAACACTCGCTCTTAGTTTGGTTGTTGCCGACTCTTGCCCTGGTTGCCGGTGTCGCCATTGGATTCCTGGTTGCTCGCTTGCTGCCGAATGCCGCGCCTAACCGCACGCAGCGTCAGCTGGATGACATTCAGGAACGTTTTGACAGTTATCAGAACGAGGTTGTTACCCACTTCAACAGCACCGCGACCCTGGTCAAGAAGCTCACCCAGAGCTACCAGGAAGTACAGGATCACCTCGCCGATGGCGCTAACCGCCTGGCCCTCGACGACATCACCCGTCAGCGTCTGCTGGCCGCGTTGCATTCCGATGCACCGCAAACCCCACGGGAACGCCTGACCCCGCCACGGGAAAACCAGGAGCCACCACGGGACTACGCGCCAAAGACGCCGAACGCCCCAGGTATGCTGGATGAGCATTACGGCTTGAAGAAGTAAGTCCTCTTCAGGCAATTAAAAAGCCCGGTTGATCGATGATCAGCCGGGCTTTTTTATGCACGCTCGCTCTCCAGAACAGGGTAGATCCAGTGTGGGCGTGCTCCCACACTGGCTGCACGCGACCTTAAGCCAGTGGTTGCTCCTGCAACCAGCCACCCTCGATCCGCACATGCCGCCCATGGAAGCGTTTGAGGCTGCTGCGATGACCCACGCTGACGATGCTCAGACCCGGCAGCTCATCAATCAGCGCCTGGTACAGCGTCGCCTCGTCCTCTTCATCCATCGCTGACGTGGCTTCGTCCATATACAGCCATTGCGGTGCGAACAACAACGCGCGGGCAAAGGCCAGGCGTTGCTGCTCACCCGGCGAGAGCATGCGCTGCCAGTGATTGGCTTCATCCAGGCGCCCCACCAGGTGCGGCAGGCGGCAAGTTTCCAGGACCTGTGCATAACGTTCTGCCGAGTAGACGCTGTCGTCCTGTGGATAACTCAACACCGCCTTCAACGTGCCAATCGGCAAGTAGGGCTTCTGTGGCAGGAACAGGTAACGCTTGGCCGGCAGGCGAATGCTGCCGTGACCCGCAGGCCAGAGATGGCCCATGGCGCGCAGCAAGGTACTTTTGCCGCTGCCGGAACGGCCGCTGAGCATGACGCGCTGACCCGGCTCGACGATCATGTTGGCGTCGGTGAGCAGGTGGCGGCCATCGGCCAGGTTCATGCCCAACCCTTGCACCACCAGGCGTTCGCCTTCCGCGTGCACCTCAATGGCGGCCGGGCGTTGCTCGTTTTCATCCATGGCCTGCTGAAAGCTCAAGAGACGGTCGCTGGTCGCCCGCCAACCGGCCAGGTCGGCATAAGCGCTGATAAACCAGCTGAAGTTGCCTTGCACGTTGCCAAACGCCGAGTTGATTTGCATCAGCTCACCCAGCTCGATCTTCCCGGCAAAGTAGCGG
This sequence comes from Pseudomonas sp. QC2, assembly GCF_002859085.1. Classification (NCBI taxonomy): domain Bacteria; kingdom Pseudomonadati; phylum Pseudomonadota; class Gammaproteobacteria; order Pseudomonadales; family Pseudomonadaceae; genus Pseudomonas; species Pseudomonas sp. QC2. The sequence goes on along the minus strand of NZ_PKKS01000023.1, from coordinate 169,944 downwards.
GGCGCGGCGACCACAAAGGCAAACACAATCGCAATCTGTTCATAGCCGGCGGTGAAGAATGTCAGGCGCTTGGACACCTTCATGATGTCCCAGAAGTTATGCCAGACCTTGCCGAATCGCGTGCTCAAGCGCTGGTTTTCGTTAGCCTCGCCGTTGTACAAGGCGATGCTCTCGGCATTCTCCCGCACCCGCACCATGGAGAAACGCAGGTCCGCTTCGAAACGTTGTTGTTGGTTGCTCAAGCCGATCAACCGGCGACCGATCAGGTGGGTCAACCAACTGCCCACGCCGGCGTAGACCAATGCACACCAGAACATGTAGCCGGGGATGGTGATACCGAACACGTCAATGCTGCCCGACACGCCCCACAGGATGACGGAAAACGACACCAGGCTGACCACATTGCGCAGCAGCCCAAGACCTAGACTCAGCGTGTTCGAGGTAAAACTATTGAGGTCTTCGGAGATACGTTGGTCCGGGTTATCGGTGTAGCCGCCCTGCTCCAACTGGTAGTAGTTTTTGTTGCCAAGCCAGCGCGCAAAATGCTTTTCGGTGAGCCACGCCCGCCAGCGAATGGTCAGCATCTGAGTCAGGTAAAGGCGGTATACCGCGCCGAGAATAGCCACCGCTGCGATCGCGCAAAAATAGCCGATCTGTTGCCAGAAGGCGGCGGTGTCCTTTTTTTCCAGGGCGTTGTAGAAGTCCTTGTACCAGTGGTTGAGCCATACGGAAATTGCCACGCTGAACAGCGACAGGCCGATCACCGCGGCCAACAGCAACCAGGCTTTGCCCTTCTCTTCACTTCGCCAATAAGGCGTGATCATCGCCCAGGTTCGGCGAAAGAATTGCCCACGCACAGCGTCATTGACCGCGGAGTACTCAGCGTTCGGATTCATCGTTCAGGCTCGTAGGGAAGAAGGCAGGCGTTTGAACCGATCATAGGTGATCGGTTCAGCGTTTCGCGCGGCCTGAAGCAGGTTGTTCAGCTTAGGTTCAGCGTCGTACCGGACGTTTCTGCAGCTTGCGTTGCAGGGTGCGACGGTGCATACCCAAGGCCCGCGCAGTGGCGGAGATATTGCCTTCGTGCTCGGTCAGCACGCGCTGGATGTGCTCCCACTGCAGGCGGTCCACCGACATCGGGTTTTCCGGCACCAGGGTGTCAAGGTCGGCATGTTCGGACAGCAACGCGGCCAGCACGTCGTCGGCATCTGCCGGCTTGCACAGGTAGTTGCAGGCGCCGCGCTTGATCGCTTCGACAGCGGTGGCAATGCTGGAGTAACCGGTGAGGATCACCACGCGCATTTCCGGGTCGAGCTCCAGCAGCTTGGGCAGCAGCACCAGGCCGGAGTCGCCGTCCATTTTCAGGTCGAGCGCGGCGTAGTCCGGCAGATCGGCCTGGGCGATGGTCAGCCCTTCTTCGGCGGAGCCTGCGGTGCTCACGCGAAAACCGCGACGGCTCATGGCGCGCGCCATCACGCGGGTAAAGGTGGCGTCGTCATCTACCAGCAACAGGTGCGGCAGTTCTTCGCCTTCGACTTGGATCTCGTCACTCATCGATATCTCCTCGTGCGACACGGGGCAGGCGCAGCTCGGTGAGCGTGCCGCCTTCCTCATGACTATAGAGTTTTACTGAGCCACCGGCGCGGGTCACGCTGGCCTTGCTCAAAAAAAGACCGAGGCCGAAGCCTTTGCCCTTGGTGGTAAAGAACGGTTTGCCGATCTGTTCGGCAATGGCCAGCGGCACGCCCGCGCCGTGGTCACGAATACTGATGGTGACGTTTTCCAGGTCCCAGTCCAGTTGAACGCCCAGGCCTTCGGGGCAGGCGTCGGCGGCATTGTTCAACAAGTTGAGCAGGGCCTGGGTCAAGTCCGGCGGCGGCGCCATGCGCGGCACGGTGCCTTGCCCTAATAGATGAAAACGGTAACTGGCTTCGGGGCGCATCAGGTGCCAGCGGTTCAGGGCTTCATCGAGCCACTGGGTCACGTCCTGCATCTCCACCGCCAGGCGGCGATTGGCTTCGGCGGCGCGCACCAACTGCTGAAGGGTCTGCTTGCACTGCTTGACCTGCTCACGCAGCACGCCGAGATCTTCTTGCAACGCCGGGTCGTGATGGTCCTGGGTCATTTCGTTGAGCAGCACGCTCATGGTGGCCAAGGGTGTGCCCAGCTCATGGGCGGCGCCGGCGGCCTGGGTGGCAACGGCCAACAACTGCTGGTCGCGCAAGCCTTCTTCACGGCGAATCGCGCGCAGTTCTTCCTGGCGGCGCAGTTCTTCGGCCATGCGGGCAGCGAAGAACGTAATGACCGCAGCGGACAGCGCAAAGCTCAGCCACATCCCGTAGATCTGCAGGTTTTCCCGCGCGATCGGGAACGTTTGCAGCGGATAGAAGCGCGCCAACAGCAAGGTGTACAGCGTCAACGCGATGCCCGACAGCACCACCGAATAGCGCCACGGCAGGGTCACGGCGGCGATGGTCAGTGGCACCAGGTAATAAGAAACAAACGGATTGGTGGAACCACCGGAGAAATACAACAACACACTGTGGATAAACAGGTCGCACGCCAATTGCAGGGCGTATTCCAGCTCGGTCACCGGCCACGTGGTGCGCAACCGGATGGCGGTAAACACACAGAGCACGATGGAGAAACCCAGGGTCACGCCCAATTGCAGCCACGGCAGCGGCAACAGGTCGAACCAATAGGCGAGCCCGACGGAGCCGGCCTGTGCGGCCAGTACCAGGGTACGGATGAACGTCAGGCGCCAGAGGTTCTGGCGGGTGGCGGAAGTCAGTTTTACGGCGGCGAGCATGAGCTCTCCCGATGAGCGCTGCAGGCGGATCGGCAGGAGTATAAACGAAGCAGACCGCCTGGCACGGCGCGTGTGGCTCTTTGCCGCAGCCCGGGCAAATGACCGTTCGTCGGCATCGCCACATGTGTAGGTAATGTGTAAACCCGAAGAACCCACTGCCACCGTCTACAGTCATACCCAACACGCACATCCCAAGGAGCTTCCATGTCTCGTTTCACTCGCAGTGCAGCCGTCATCACGCTCAGCGTCGGCGCCCTGGCCAGCCTTCCAGCCCTGGCCGCCGATGAGCTGCATTACAACCAGATTTCCCTGCGCGCCGAGGTCAGCCAGGAGGTGGCCCGCGACAAGATGATCGTGACCCTCTACACCGAATCGCAGAACAGCGACCCGGCCAAGCTTGCCGCCGAAATCACCAATACCCTGAACAAGGCCCTCGGTGAGGCCCGCGAAGTCAAAGGCGTGACACTGCGCCAGGGCAGCCGTAACAGCTATCCGATCTACGACAACAAGAACCAGAAGATCACCGGCTGGCGTGAACGCGCCGAACTGCGCCTGGAAAGCGCAGACTTCCCGGCGCTGTCCAAACTCACCGGCGAACTGTTGAATAGCCTGAAAATGGAAAACATGGACTTCGCCATCGCCGACGCCACGCGCAAGTCCAGCGAAGATGCACTGCTCAAGGACGCAGTCGCCGCGTTTAAAGCACGCGCGCAACTGGCCACCGATGCGTTGGGCGGCAAGGGTTACAAGATCGTGAACCTGAACTTCAACACCAACGGCTACCCGATGCCTTACGCCCGTGGCGGCATGATGATGAAAGCAGCCATGGCGGATTCGGCACCGACGCCTGAAGTCGAGGCCGGCACCAGCCAGGTAAGCATGAGCGCCGATGGCGTGATCGAAGTGCAGATGCAGTGACCCCTACCTGATTGGCCTGAACGGCGTTACCCTCGGTAGCGCCGTTTTCGTTTGGGCAGCTTATATATGCCTGCCATTTCAGGGGTCTCCATGGAAAGAATTGCCTTAAAACCGCTCATCCTCGCCGCAGGCCTGCTGGCCTTTATGCCACTGGCCCAAGCGGCCAGCACCCTGGTCTACTGCTCCGAAGCCAGCCCCGCCGGTTTCGACCCCAGCCAGTACACCAGCGGCACCGACTTTGACGCTTCCGCCGAAACCGTGTTCAACCGCCTGACCCAGTTCAAGCGCGGCGGCACCGAAGTCGAACCTGGCCTGGCGACCAGTTGGGATATCTCCAAAGACGGCCTGACCTACACCTTCCACCTGCGGGATGGCGTCAAGTTCCACACCACTGATTTCTTCACCCCTACCCGCGACTTCAACGCGGATGATGTGCTGTTTACCTTCAACCGCCTGCTGGATGCCGATAGCCCGTTCCGCAAGGCCTACCCGTCCGAGTCGCCGTACTTCACCGACATGGGGTTGAACACCACGATCAAAAACGTCGAAAAACTCGACGAACACACCGTGCGTTTCAACCTGAACAACGTCGACGCTTCGTTCGTGCAGAACCTGGCCATGAGCTTTGCCTCGGTGCAGTCCGCCGAATACGCCGCCCAACTGCTCAAGCAAGGCAACGCTTCCGACATCAATCAAAAACCGGTGGGCACCGGCCCGTTTGTGTTCAAGCGTTACCAGAAGGACTCGCAGATCCGCTACGTGGCCAACAAGCAATATTGGAAACCCGAGGATGTGAAGCTCGACAACTTGGTGTTCGCCATCACCCCGGATGCCGCGTCGCGCCTGCAGAAGCTCAAGGCCGGCGAATGCCAGGTCAGCGGTTACCCGCGCCCTGCCGACATTGAAGTGATGAAACAAGACCCGAACTTGCGCGTGCTGCAGCAAGCCGGGTTCAACCTGGGCTTCCTGGCCTACAACGTGACCCACCCGCCGCTGGACCAGCTCAAGGTGCGCCAGGCGCTGGACATGGCCATCGATAAGCCGGCGATCATCAAGGCGGTGTACCAGAGCGCCGGGCAATTGGCGCAGAACGCGCTGCCGCCTGCGCAGTGGTCTTATGACCCCAGTATCAAGGACGCGCCCCACGACCCGGCAAAGGCCAAGGCGCTACTAAAAGAAGCAGGGGTTGCACCAGGTACCACCATCAACTTGTGGGCGATGACCGTACAGCGTGCTTCCAACCCGAACGCGCGGATGTCGGCACAAATGATCCAGCAGGATTGGGCAAAGATCGGCATCAAGGCCAACATCGTCAGCTATGAGTGGGGCGAATACATCAAGCGCGCCAAAAACGGCGAGCATGACGCGATGATTTATGGCTGGACTGGCGACAACGGCGACCCGGATAACTGGCTCGGCGTGCTCTACAGTTGTGCCGCGGTCAAGGGCAGCAACTACGCCAAATGGTGTAACCCGGCCTACGACAAACTGGTGCAGCAAGCCAAAGTCAGCAACGACCGCGAGCAGCGCATCAAGTGGTATCAACAGGCACAAAAAATCCTTAAGGAACAAGTACCTATAACGCCTATTGCGAACTCGACGGTTTTCCAACCGCTGCGCAAGGAAGTCCAGGACTTCAAGATCAGCCCTTTCGGGCTGACGCCGTTCTATGGCGTGAGTCTAGATAAGTAACAGCCGTGCGCCAACCGAGTGCGCCAGACGCCTCGGTTGGTCTTTTTTGGTGCAGCTCACGCACCGAAAAAACCCTCAAAATATGCGCAAATATGTACAAACTTTCATAATTGCGACATTCCTGTACGTTCGTACCACTGTTTCACCCTTGCAACGGTTCAGCATCTTGCAATGGGTATGGCGCCTGCATAAGTATCCGCAGGCCGACTCACGAGGTCGCCCTCACCACCAAAAATGACAACAAATCATGAGGCCAACATGCTTAAACACGCAGTCCTTCCGTTATTAGTGAGCGCTGGCCTTATGGCCGCCGCCCCCGTAGCCCTTGCGGCAACTAACCTGGTGTTCTGCTCCGAAGGGAGCCCGGCCGGTTTCGACCCAGGCCAGTACACCACCGGAACAGACTTCGATGCCTCGGCCGAAACCATGTTCAACCGCCTGACCCAGTTCGAACGCGGCGGCACCGCTGTGATTCCTGGGCTGGCCACCAGCTGGGACGTGTCCCCGGATGGCTTGACCTACACCTTCCACCTGCGTGATGGCGTCAAGTTCCACACCACCGCGTACTTCAAGCCGACCCGTACCTTCAATGCCGATGACGTGCTGTTCACGTTCAACCGCATGATCAACAAGGACGATCCGTTCCGCAAAGCCTACCCCACCGAGTTCCCGTACTTCACGGACATGGGGATGGACACCAACATCAAGAACATCGAGAAAGTCGATGAGCACACGGTCAAGTTCACCCTTGGCACTGTGGACGCCGCCTTTATCCAGAACCTGGCAATGAGCTTCGCGTCGATCCAGTCGGCTGAATACGCCGCCCAACTGTTGAAAGAAGGCAAGGCCTCGGACATCAACCAGAAACCGGTCGGTACTGGCCCGTTCGTGTTCAAGAGCTACCAGAAAGACTCGAACATCCGTTACACCGGCAACAAGGACTACTGGAAACCTGAAGACGTCAAGATCGATAACCTGATCTTCGCCATCACCACCGACCCGTCGGTGCGTATCCAGAAGCTGAAGAAAAACGAATGCCAGATCACCCTGTTCCCGCGTCCGGCCGACCTCAAGGCGCTGGAAGCCGACAAGGACCTGAAACTGCCGAACCAGGCCGGTTTCAACCTGGGCTACATCGCCTACAACGTCATGGACAAGATCAAGGGCAGCGACCAGCCCAACCCGCTGGCTGACCTGCGCGTGCGCCAGGCGCTGGACATGTCGGTGAACAAGCAACAGATCATCGACTCCGTGTACCAGGGCGCCGGTCAACTGGCCGTCAACGCCATGCCGCCGACCCAATGGTCGTATGACACCACCATCAAGGACGCCAAGTACGATCCTGAGAAAGCCAAGGCACTGCTCAAGGAAGCCGGCGTCAAGGAAGGGACCGAAATCGTTCTGTGGGCCATGCCGGTTCAGCGTCCGTACAACCCGAACGCCAAGCTGATGGCTGAAATGCTGCAAAACGACTGGAAGAAGATCGGTCTGAACGTGAAAATCACCAGCTACGAGTGGGGCGAGTACATCAAGCGCTCCAAAGGTGGCGAGAACCAGGCCATGATCATTGGCTGGAGCGGTGACAATGGTGACCCGGACAACTGGCTGAACGTGCTGTTCGGCTGCGACTCGCTGTCCGGTAACAACTTCTCCAAATGGTGCGACAAGAAATTCGACGGCATCGTGAAAGAAGCCAAGGCCACATCGGATGTCGCCAAACGCACCGAGCTGTATAAGCAGGCGCAACATATCCTCAAAGATGCAGTCCCGATGACACCTATCGCGCACTCGACGGTGTATCAACCCATGCGCAACTCCGTGCAGGACTTCAAGATCAGCCCGTTTGGCTTGAACTCCTTCTACGGCGTGAGCGTAAGCGGCAAGTAAGAAGCCTTGACGGCGACGTTTCATAACGTCGCCGTTATTGCATCCGCCTGGCCTGTAGGCAACAGGCCGTGCTCGCAATCGTTGCGTCCTACAGCAATGAACTGCGAAGCGCGACGCCGTTGCCTACAAGGTCAATCCGATTTGGCGCATTTACTGCGAAGTCCGAGACCCATAACGTCGTAGGACAGCAGAGGCTGCTAACACGGAAAGGCACTTGCTGCGTGTGGGATCAGTGATGTTCCCCTGGCCGTACGCCAGGGGGGTTGCTCGCTGATGACAATTACAAACAAGGATCGGGATCGTCATGCGCCATACCACCGTTCTATCCGCAATTTTTGGCACCAGCCTGTTGGCTGCGGCCACGATGGGCTATGCCGCCGACAAAAAGAGCCTGGTGTTCTGCTCGGAAGGCAGTCCGGCAGGCTTTGACACTGCGCAATACACCACCGCCACCGATAACGATGCGGCCGAACCGCTGTACAACCGCCTGGTTGAGTTTGAAAAGGGCGAGACCGGTGTCGTACCTGCGCTGGCAACCAAGTGGGATATTTCGCCAGATGGCCTGACCTACACCTTTCACCTGCGCGAAGGGGTGAAATTCCACAGCAACAAGGAATTCAAACCGACGCGGGACTTCAACGCCGACGACGTGCTGTTCACCTTCAACCGCATGCTTGACGCCGACCATCCGTTTCGCAAGGCCTACCCCACCGAGTTTCCGTACTTCAACGGGATGAGCCTGAACAAGAACATTGCCAAGGTCGAGAAAACCGACCCGCACACCGTGGTGATGACCCTCAACACGGTCGACGCCGCGTTTATCCAGAACATCGCCATGAGCTTCGCCGCGATCCTCTCGGCCGAATATGCCGAGCAACTGCTCAAGACCGGCAAGCCCAGCGACATCAACCAGAAGCCCATCGGCACCGGCCCTTTCGTGTTCCAGCGGTACCAGAAAGATTCGCAGATCCGGTACGTGGCCAACAAACAGTACTGGGACCCGAGCAAGGTCAAGCTGGACCAGTTGATCTTCGCCATCAACACCGACGCGTCGGTGCGGGTGCAAAAGCTCAAGGCGGGCGAATGCCAGGTGACGCTGCATCCGCGCCCGGCTGACGTCGACGCCCTCAAGGCCGACCCAAACCTGCAACTGCTGACCAAGCCGGGTTTCAACCTCGGCTATATCGCCTACAACGTGCGCCACAAGCCGTTCGACCAGCTCGAAGTGCGCCAGGCGCTGGACATGGCGGTGAACAAGCAGAGCATTCTGAACGCCGTGTACCAGGGCGCAGGGCAACTGGCGGTCAACGCCATGCCGCCGACGCAGTGGTCCTACGACGACAGTATCCAGGACGCCGCCTACAACCCGGAAAAGGCCAAGGAACTGCTCAAGGCCGCCGGCGTGAAGGAAGGCACCGAAATCACCCTATGGGCGATGCCGGTACAACGCCCGTACAACCCCAATGCCAAGCTGATGGCCGAGATGCTGCAAAGCGACTGGGCCAAGATCGGCCTCAAGGTCAAGATCGTCAGCTACGAGTGGGGCGAATACATCAAGCGCACCAAGAACGGTGAGCACGATGTGAGCCTGATCGGCTGGACCGGCGACAACGGTGACCCGGACAACTGGCTGGGCACCCTCTACAGCTGCGACGCCATCGGCGGGAACAACTACTCCATGTGGTGTGACCCGGCGTACGACAAGCTGATCAAGCAAGCCAAGGTCGTGACCGACCGCGAACAAAGGACTGTTCTCTACAAACAGGCGCAGCAACTGCTCAAGCAGCAGGTGCCGATCACGCCAGTCGCCCACTCGACGGTCAACCAGCCGTTAAGCGCCAAAGTCGAAGGTTTCAAGGTCAGCCCCTTCGGCCGCAACGTGTTCTCGGGCGTCAGTATCACCCCATAAGAAAATAACCGGATTGCGCAAGGCGGCCTCCGCCTTGCTGCAAACGCGCGGCCTTTTGTTGGGATTTTTCCTACGCCAAACGTTTGCATGAGCTTGAACGAGTTACACACCCAATAGCCGGATCACCAAAAAAGACCGGCATTAAAAAGAGAACCAAAGGAGCTTCATTCATGAAACTGAGCAGCAAAGCGCTTCTGGCCCTGGCCATCAGCACCATCACGGCTACCGCCTACGCTGAAACCACCAGCCAGGACTTCGTTCCGACCACCCTGGCCGGCACCAGCGCGCAAAGCGAGGCCAAAGGCTTTATCGACGGTCAAAGCCTGGGCGGTACCACGCGTAACTGGTACTCCAACGAGATGAAGTTTCGTGGTCAGAAGTTTGGCTACTACAAAACTGAAGCCGATAAAGCCAATGATGTAACTACCCGGGTTTCTCGCCGCTACAACTGGGCCCAAGGCACCATCCTCAACTACACCTCGGGCTTCACCCAAGGCACAGTTGGCGTGAGTACCGAAGTTGCCGCTTACAACTACATCGCGCTTGACCGGGACCAAAAAGACATCGCTGGCGGCTCCAACCGTACCCTGGCTCACTCCTTCGGTGACGCAGTAGGCCAGTGGAGCAAGCTGGGCCTGGCTAACGTCAAGTTCCGCGTATCGAACACCACCTTGACCGCCGGTCGCCAGAACTTCAGCAGCGGAATCGTCGACACCATCGGCAACCGCGCCCTGCCTTCGAGCTTCGAAGGTGTGAGCTTCAACAGCGAAGAGTTCAGCAACCTGTCGTTCCAGGGCGGCATCTTCGACCGCGTTTCGCCGCGTACCGAGCAGAGCCTGTCGAAATTCCGTTCCGAATACGGCAATGGCCAGGAAACCGACAAGGTCAAAACCCTGGGCTTCAACTACCAGCCGTTCAAGAGCCTGAAAACCAGCGTGTTCGCCGCTAACGTCGAAGACTTCTGGAACCAGTACTACTTCGGCGCTACCCATGAACTGGGTGATGCACAGACCCTGGCACTGACCACCGGCCTGAACTACTACAAAACCACTGACACCGGCAGCAAGAAGATGGGCAACATCGACAACGACACCTACTCGTTGTCCCTGGGCCTGACTCACCAAGCCCACAGCCTGACTTTCTCGTACCAGGAAGTGAACGGTGACGAGTACTTCGACTACCTGCACGAAACCAACGGCATCTACCTGGCCAACTCCCTGACTTCGGACTTCAACAGCCCGAACGAGAAGTCCTTCCAGATCGCCTACGGCATCAACATGGCCGAATACGGCGTGCCAGGCCTGAAGTTCAACGTCTACTCGGCTCGCGGTTGGGGCATCGACGGTACTCACTACAAAGGCACCGCCTACGGCGAAGCCGGCGCGTCGCGCAGCGACCTGCGCCTGATGGACGGCGAGAAGCACCAGGAATACGGTGTTGGCTCGTCCTACGCGATCCAGAGCGGCCCACTCAAGGCCACTACCATTCGTGCAACCTACGTGACTCACCGTGCCAGCTCCGAACAAGCTGACGGCAACATCAAAGAGTTCCGCCTGGTCACCACCATCCCATTCAACATTCTTTAATTAGCGCCAGGTAGACGGCGGGCTCAGGACGAGCCCGCCGTCTACGCTTGTCTGGTCCCATCGATTGCAGAGGGCTCTGAATGAAAATGCTCCCGCTACAAGCCGCTATGGCTGCCGCGCTGTTGAGCGTGGCGATCGGCGTTTCGGCCAAACCGCTGGTGGTCTGCACCGAAGCCAGCCCGGAAGGTTTCGACCCGGTCCTGTACACCACGGCCGTGACCGCTGACGCCGCTGCTGAAACCATGTTCAACCGCCTGGTGGACTTCAAGCCCGGCACCACTGAAATCGTTCCCGCGCTCGCCAAGACCTGGGAAATCAGTGACGACGGCCTGACCTATACGTTCCACCTGCGCGATGACGTCAAGTTCCACACGACCGACTACTTCAAACCCACGCGCAACTTGAATGCCGATGACGTGCTCTGGAGCTTCCAGCGCCAGTTGGACCCGAAACACCCTTGGCATAACAAATCCGCCACGGGTTTCCCCTATTTTGAAAGCATGGGCTTCAAGGAACTGCTCAAAAGTGTCGAGAAGACTGATGACCACACGGTGGTCTTCACCCTGACGCGCCCTGAGGCACCGTTCCTGGCCGATGTCGCGATGCCGTTTACCGCCATCCACTCCGCTGAATACGCCGACAAACTACTCGCCGCCGGTAAGACCGATGAGCTCAACAGCAAGCCGATCGGTACCGGCCCGTTCATCTTCATCCGCTACCAGAAAGATGCCCAGGTACGCTTCAAGGCCAACCCGGAGTACTTCCGTGGCAAGCCGCCGGCCGATCCGTTGATCCTGGCCATCGCCGTCGACAACAACGTGCGCCTGCAGAAGCTCAAAGCCAACGAATGCCAGGTCGCGCTATATCCCAAGCCCGATGACCTGCCCAGCATCAAGAAAGACCCGAACCTGAAGGTCGATGAACTGGCGGCGATGACCACCGCCTACACCGCACTGAACACCACCCACAAGTACATGAGCGACGCGCGGGTGCGTCATGCGATCAACATCGCGTTCGACAAAAAAGGCTACAACGAATCGCTGTACGGCAAAGGCAACGCTGTCGATGCCACCGGCCCGTTTCCACCCACGCTGCTGGGATTCAACGACAAGTTGAAAAACCCACCTCGCGACCTCGACAAGGCCCGCGCCCTGCTCAAGGAAGCCGGCGTACCGGAAGGCACCGAGTTCACCCTGTTCACCCGTAACGGCGGCGGCCCGACCAACCCTAACCCTATGCTCGGCGCACAGCGCATGCAGGCGGATCTGGCGCAGATTGGCCTGAAGGTGAATATCAAGGTCATGGAATGGGGCGAAATGCTCAAGCGCGCCAAAGCCGGCGAGCACGACATGGTTTCTGCCGGTTGGGCGGGGGATAACGGTGACCCGGATAACTTCCTTACGCCAAACCTGAGTTGCGATGCAGCGAAAAACGGCGAAAACTACGCGCGCTGGTGTAACAAAGAGTTTCAAGACTTGATCGACAAGGCGCGCGCTGTCGCTGAACCCGCACAACGCGCTGCACTCTATGAACAAGCAATGGACGTTTTCGACAAGGACCAACCATGGATTCCCATGGCTTACCCGAAAATGTTCACCGCCATGCGCAAGAACGTGGAGGGTTATACCCAAAGCCCTCTGACGAACAATAACTTCGCCACTACCCAGGTGAAGTAATAAGAGAAACGCTCGGCACCGCCCACCAGGGTGGTGCCGGACCTGCCTAACCGGCTGATTGAGGTACACCACAAGATGTTTAGTTTTATTGCCCGCCGACTGGGGTTATTGATCCCCACGTTTTTCGGCATAACGTTGCTCACGTTTGCGTTGATTCGCATGATCCCTGGCGACCCCGTCGAAGTCATGATGGGCGAGCGGCGCGTCGACCCCGAGATGCACGCACAGGCAATGGAACGCCTTGGCCTTAACAAGCCGTTGTATGCGCAATACCTGGATTACGTCGGCAAGCTCGCCCAGGGCGACCTTGGCGAATCGTTGCGCACCCGCACCAGCGTGTGGACTGAATTCACCGCCCTCTTCCCGGCGACCCTGGAACTGTCCATGGCCGCCCTGTTGTTCGCCGGTATCCTGGGCCTGTTGGCCGGGGTGATCGCGGCCTTGAAGCGAGGATCCCTGTTCGACCATGGGGTGATGGGCATCTCCCTCGCGGGCTATTCGATGCCGATCTTCTGGTGGGGCCTGATCCTGATCATGTTCTTCTCGGTAAGCCTGGGCTGGACCCCGGTTTCCGGGCGTATCGACCTGCTCTACGACATCGAGCCGCGCACCGGCTTCATGCTGATCGATACCCTGCTGGCTGACGAGCCGGACGCGTTTTGGGATGCGCTGCACCACCTGATCCTGCCGGCCATCGTGCTCGGTACCATCCCGTTGGCGGTGATCGCACGGATGACCCGTTCGTCGATGCTCGAAGTGCTGCGCGAAGACTACATCCGTACCGCCAAGGCCAAAGGCCTGTCGCCGGCACGCGTGGTATTCGTGCACGGCCTGCGTAACGCGCTGATCCCGGTATTGACCGTGGTTGGCCTGCAAGTCGGCACCCTGCTGGCCGGTGCGGTATTGACCGAAACCATCTTCTCGTGGCCCGGCATCGGCAAATGGCTGATCGAAGCCATTGGCGCGCGGGACTACCCGGTGGTGCAGAACGGCATCCTGCTGATCGCCTGCCTGGTGATCCTGGTGAACTTCGTGGTGGATATCCTCTACGGCTTCGCCAACCCACGCATCCGTCACCAGCGCTGAGATCATGACCATGACCACACCTACTCAAGTGTCAGCAGTCGATCAAAGCCTGCTGTACCCGTCCCCGTACAAAGAATTCTGGCAAGCCTTCTCCAAGAACAAAGGCGCGGTTGCCGGCCTGCTGTTCATGGTGCTGATCGTGTTCTGCGCGATCTTCGCCCCGTGGGTTGCCCCGCATAACCCGAGCGAGCAATACCGCGACTTCCTGCTGACCCCGCCGTCGTGGCTGGAAGGCGGGCAGATCCAGTTCCTGCTCGGCACCGACGAACTTGGCCGTGACTTGCTCTCGCGTCTTATCCAAGGCTCGCGCCTGTCGTTGCTGATCGGTTTGTCGTCGGTGGTGATGTCGCTGATCCCGGGCATCCTGTTGGGCCTGTTCGCCGGGTTCTTCCCGCGCTTGCTCGGCCCGACCATCATGCGCCTGATGGACATCATGCTGGCCCTGCCCTCGCTGCTGCTGGCGGTGGCCATTGTCGCGATCCTTGGCCCTGGCCTGATCAACACCGTGATCGCGATCGCCATCGTGTCGCTGCCGTCCTATGTCCGCCTGACCCGCGCTGCGGTGATGGGTGAGCTGAACCGTGACTATGTGACTGCCGCCCGCCTCGCCGGCGCCGGTCTGCCACGCCTGATGTTCATCACCGTGCTGCCTAACTGCATGGCACCGCTGATCGTCCAGGCCACCCTGAGTTTCTCCTCGGCGATCCTCGATGCTGCGGCCCTGGGCTTCCTTGGCCTTGGCGTACAACCGCCAACCCCTGAGTGGGGCACCATGCTGGCTTCGGCCCGTGACTACATCGAACGCGCCTGGTGGGTGGTGAGCCTGCCGGGTTTGACCATTTTGCTCAGCGTGCTGGCAATCAACTTGATGGGCGACGGTCTGCGCGATGCGCTGGACCCGAAACTCAAGAACGCCGCCTGAGGAGATTCCCATGTCACTGTTAGAAATCAAGAATCTCAACGTGCGCTTCGGCGACAAGACCGCCGTGCCGGTGGTCGATGGCCTCGACATTACCGTCGACAAAGGCGAAGTCCTGGCGATTGTTGGCGAGTCGGGCTCGGGTAAATCCGTGACCATGATGGCGCTGATGGGCCTGATCGAACACCCCGGCATCGTCACCGCCGACGCGCTGAACTTCGACGGCAAGGACATGCTCAAGCTGAGCAACCGCCAGCGTCGCCAGATCGTCGGTAAAGACCTGGCGATGGTATTCCAGGACCCGATGACCGCGCTGAACCCCAGCTACACCGTGGGTTTCCAGATTGAAGAAGTGCTGCGCCTGCACCTGAAAATGTCCGGCAAGCAAGCGCGCAAGCGCGCCATCGAACTGTTGGAAAAGGTTGAAATCCCCGGCGCTGCCAGCCGTATGGACGCCTACCCGCACCAACTGTCCGGCGGTATGAGCCAGCGCGTGGCAATCGCCATGGCGATTGCCGGCGAGCCGAAGCTGCTGATCGCCGACGAACCGACCACCGCGTTGGACGTGACCATCCAGGCGCAGATCATGGAACTGCTGCTGGCCCTGCAGAAAGAACAGAACATGGGCCTGGTGCTGATCACCCACGACCTCGCGGTCGTGGCCGAAACCGCCCAGCGCGTGTGCGTGATGTACGCCGGCCAAGCCGTGGAAGTCGGCCAGGTGCCGCAACTGTTCGACATTCCGGCGCACCCGTACAGCGAAGCCCTGCTCAAGGCGATTCCCGAGCACAGCCTCGGCGCCACGCGCCTGGCCACGCTGCCGGGTATCGTGCCCGGTCGTTATGACCGCCCGCAGGGTTGCCTGCTGTCGCCGCGCTGCCCGTATGTGCAGGAGTCCTGCCGTACCCAGCGGCCTGGGCTTGATCCGAAAAGCAACAGCCTTGCGCGCTGCTTCTACCCCTTGAACCAGGAGGTGGCGTAATGGCCGTCGTTCTTACCGCCCGCGACCTCACCCGTCACTACGAAGTGTCCCGTGGCCTGTTCAAGGGCCATGCGTTGGTACGCGCGCTTAATGGTGTGTCGTTTGAACTGGAAGCCGGCAAGACCCTCGCCGTGGTAGGCGAGTCGGGTTGCGGCAAATCCACCCTGGCCCGTGCACTCACGCTGATTGAAGAGCCGTCTTCGGGCTCCTTGAAAATCGCCGGCCAGGAAGTGGCCGGCGCCGACAAGGCCCAGCGCAAGCAATTGCGCAAAGACGTGCAGATGGTGTTCCAGAGCCCGTATGCCTCGTTGAACCCACGCCAGAAGGTCGGCGATCAACTCGGCGAGCCGTTGCTGATCAACACCAACTTGTCGGCCGCCGAGCGCCGCGAGAAAGTCCAGGCGATGATGAAGCAAGTGGGCCTGCGCCCTGAGCATTATCAGCGCTACCCGCACATGTTCTCCGGTGGCCAGCGCCAGCGCATCGCCCTGGCCCGCGCCATGATGCTGCAACCGAAAGTGTTGGTGGCGGATGAACCGACCTCGGCACTCGACGTGTCGATCCAGGCCCAGGTGCTCAACCTGTTCATGGATTTGCAGCAGGAATTCAACACCGCCTACGTGTTCATTTCCCACAACCTCGCGGTGGTGCAACACGTCGCCGATGACGTGATGGTGATGTACCTCGGCCGCCCGGTGGAAGTCGGCCCCAAGGAAGACATCTACGCCCGGCCGCTGCACCCGTACACCCAGGCGCTGCTGTCGGCCACCCCGACCATCCACCCGGACCCGAGCAAGCCGAAGATCAAGATCGTCGGCGAATTGCCCAACCCCCTGAACCCGCCGCCTGGCTGCGCGTTCCACAAACGCTGCCCGTACGCGACCCAGCGGTGCAGCACCGAGGAGCCGCAGCTGCGGCCGTTGGATAACCGCCAAGTGGCTTGCCATTACGCGGAGCAGTTTGTGGCTTAAAGCAACACGCTCCCTCAAGGGAGCTGCTCTTGTGGTGAGGGCGCTTGCTCCCGTTCGACTGCGTAGCAGTCGCCCGCTTTTGGGGGCGCTTCGCACCCCAGCGGGAGCAAGCTCCCTCGCCACAACAGCCCGCGCCCACAGGGGTAAGCAGTGGTAACGCGTTTCACAGCCCTTCCCACCCGGTTGCGCATCAGCCGGGTGGGAGGGGCTTTCTTTTGGTCAAGACCTAGGTTTGGCTGTCGCCATCATCGTCGTCCGGGTCGTCACTGTCCGGCTCGTTCGTGGTGGAGTCATCATCGTCCTTGCTGCCACCCTGATCCTGGTCCCCAGGTTCAGCTTCAGACTTGGCCAACTGCAGGCCCTTGTCATGCGACGCTGAAAAGCTCGCCTGACCGCTCTGCACCGGGTTATGTGCCCAGGCCGCCGACATACCCAACGACATCAGCACCAGCACCTTTATCAACAGCACGACTCGTTGAAAAATACTCATGGTCGATTTCCGTCCAGTCAGTAGATGAAACCCGTACGACAGTGATCCACCGTCGCCATTCCTTGAAGCTAGTTGTGATACTGGGTTTGCGCCAGCTATCAGGTGTCCCCGTCATCATAGGTTTCGCTGTCTTCCCCTTCGTTGTAGGGGTTTTCTGCGTCCTCTTTGGGGGCAGGCTGAGCCTGAGGTTGCCAACTGCCGGAGTTGACCTCCTGCTGCTTTTTCTTGGTGACAGGGCCGGTGTCCTTCCACTGGGGCGTTCCGGCGCCTGCAAGCGCCAATGAGGCGGACAACCCCAAAGCCCCGAGCAGCACCAGTTGAATGGCGCGCTGAGTTATACGCACGGTGGCCTCCTATTCCGTCGATGGGTAAGTGAAATACCTGAAACGCTAGACGGGATGTAAGGTTCTCGCCAATTCCACGCCTGGCTGAAAGCAAAATGTGGGAGGGGGGCTTGCCCCCGATGGCGGCGTACCAGCCAGCGGACTTATTGATTGATACACTGCTATCGGGGGCAAGCCCCCTCCCACATTTTTGATGGGTGAGCGGCCATGAAAAAGGGCGAAGCCATCACAGCTTCGCCCTGTTCCTTACCGCTCAGACCTTAATGGTGCTCGCGGGTCGCACGGAATTTCACATCCGGCCAGCGCTCTTCCATCAATGCCAAATTGACTCGGGTCGGCGCCAGGTAGGTCAAATGACCACCACCATCCACCGCCAGGTTTTCCACCGCCTTGTTGGAAAACTCTTCCAGCTTCTTCTTATCGCTGCAATCGATCCAACGCGCGGAGTACACGGTGATCGGCTCATACGAGCACTCAACCTTGTATTCCTCTTTCAAGCGGCTCGCGACCACATCGAACTGCAGCACACCGACGGCGCCGAGGATGATGTCGTTGCTGCGCTCAGGGAAGAACACCTGGGTGGCCCCCTCTTCCGCCAATTGCTGCAGGCCTTGGCGCAGTTGCTTGGATTTGAGCGGGTCACGCAGGCGCACGCGGCGGAACAGTTCCGGGGCGAAGTGCGGGATGCCGGTGAAGCTCAGGGACTCGCCTTCGGTGAAGGTGTCGCCGATCTGGATGGTGCCGTGGTTGTGCAGGCCGATGATGTCGCCGGCGAAGGCTTCTTCGAGCTGTTCACGCTCGGAGGAGAAGAACGTCAGGGCGTCGCCGATGCGCACGTCCTTGCCGGTGCGCACGTGGCGCATCTTCATGCCTTTGTCGTATTTGCCGGAGCAGATGCGCATGAAGGCGATGCGGTCGCGGTGTTTAGGGTCCATGTTCGCCTGGATCTTGAACACGAAGCCGGAGAACTTCTCTTCCACCGGTTCCACGGTGCGCTCGTTGGCGACACGGGGCAGCGGGCGCGGGGCCCAGTCCACGACAGCGTCGAGCACGTGATCGACACCGAAGTTGCCCAGGGCGGTCCCGAAGAATACCGGGGTCAGTTGGCCGTCGAGGAATTCCTGCTGGTTGAACGCGTGGCAGGCGCCTTGCACCAGTTCCAGTTGGTCGACAAAACGGTCGTACTCGTCGCCCAGGTGGGCGCGGGCTTCGTCAGAGTCGAGCTTCTCGATGATCTTGACGTCGGTGCGCTCGTGGCCATGGCCGGCGGTGTAGACAATGATGTAGTCGTCGGCCAGGTGGTACACGCCCTTGAAGTCGCGGTAGCAACCGATCGGCCAGGTGATCGGCGCGGCCTTGATCTTCAAGACGGCTTCGATTTCATCGAGCAACTCGATCGGGTCGCGGATATCGCGGTCGAGTTTGTTGATGAAGCTGACGATCGGCGTGTCACGCAAGCGGCACACGTCCATCAACGCGATGGTCCGTGGCTCGACGCCTTTACCGCCGTCGAGGACCATCAGCGCCGAGTCGACCGCCGTCAGGGTGCGGTAGGTGTCTTCGGAGAAGTCTTCGTGGCCTGGGGTGTCGAGCAGGTTGACCATGTGGTCGCGATACGGGAACTGCATGACCGACGTGGTAATGGAGATACCCCGTTGTTTTTCCATTTCCATCCAGTCGGAGGTGGCATGGCGGTCGGACTTGCGGGATTTCACCGTGCCGGCCACCGCGATTGCCTTGCCCATCAGCAACAGCTTCTCGGTGATGGTGGTTTTACCGGCATCGGGGTGGGAAATAATGGCGAAAGTGCGGCGTTTCGCGACTTCGGCGGCCTGGTGGGTCATGGGAAATCGCCTGGCAGGTGAGTCAAAAAAGGGCGGCGAGTATAGCGCAAACCCAGGAGGACGGACCACCGTTCAGCCCATTGGGGGTGGCTAAATGCTGCCAAGTGTGGAACCTTTTAAAAGGTAGAGACGTCCACTCCCCTGCTACCGCACTCGGAACAGGGGCTGATAAATCAGCAAGTTAGCCTGACGAGGCTGCGCTCATGGCTCGATCGCATACCGCGTTGCCGGTATCGGCGAGCTGCATTTCGCGACCACATTCAGAGGCAGCCAGGCATGGCATTGCCGCCGGAGAATGTGGGCGCCGACAGAAGAAAAAAGGAGTCCGCCTGTGGCTATTCGCTATGGCAAAGGGCTGATAGGAGGAGCGGTTGTCGTCGCCCTCTTGGCCCTGCTGGTCCACTGGATCGGCATCAACACGATCGAACTGTACCGCGACGATTTGTTGTTTTACCTGCAAGCTCATTTGATCCTCGTTCTAGTCTCCATGCTGGCCGCCCTGATTGTGGGCATCCCCGCCGGTATCCTGCTCAGCCGACCGAACATGGTCGGGCGCGCAGAACGCTTCATGCAGATCTTCAACATCGGTAACACCGTCCCGCCCCTGGCCGTACTGGCCATCGCCCTCGGCGTTCTTGGCATCGGCAGCGGCCCGGCCATTTTCGCGCTGTTCCTCGCCTCCCTCCTGCCTATCGTGCGCAACACCTACGAAGGCCTGAAAAACGTTCAAGGCTCGCTGAAAGAAGCCGCCACCGGCATCGGCATGACGCCGCGCCAGGTGCTGTTTCGCGTGGAATTGCCCAACGCCGTGCCGATCATCATCGGCGGTGTGCGCGTGGCCCTGGCCATCAACGTCGGCACCGCACCGCTGGCGTTCCTGATTGGTGCCAACAGCCTCGGCAGCCTGATCTTCCCCGGCATCGCCCTGAACAATCAGCCGCAATTGCTGCTCGGCGCCGCGTGCACCGCGTTGCTGGCGTTGCTGCTTGACGGTCTGGTGACCATGGCCAGCCGCCTCTGGCTGGAACGTGGGTTGCGTCCGTCTTAAGGCTTGGCAAAGGAAATCACATGAAAAGACTGACTCTGATATTGAGCTGCGTCCTGCTGTTTGCAGGCATTGCGCAAGCCGCTGAAAAACCGTTGATCCGCATCGGCGCCCGGGTGTTCACCGAACAGACCCTGCTGGCCGAAATCACCTCCCAGTACCTGCGCACCAAGGGCTATCAAACCCAGGTGACCGGCGGCCTGGGCAGCAACCTGGCGCGCAGTGCCCAGGAAAGCGGGCAACTGGACCTGCTGTGGGAATACACCGGCGTGTCGCTGGTGGCCTATAACCACATTGACGAGAAACTCGACAGCGAACAGTCCTACGCTCGGGTTAAAGAACTCGACGCGAAAAAAGGCCTGGTCTGGCTCTCGCCGTCGCGCTTCAGCAACACCTACGCGCTGGCGTTACCCGAGAACGTGGCCAAGGAATTCCCGCAGATCAATAGCATCAGCGACCTGACCCAAGCCCTGGCGGAAAAAACCAAAGGCACGCGCCTGGTGGCCCTGGACACCGAGTTCGCCAACCGTTCCGACGGCATGGGCGGCATGGTCAAGCTGTACGACATGAACCTGACCCGCAAAAACACCCGGCAGATGGACGCGGGCCTGGTTTACACCGCGCTGCGTAATGGCCAAGTGTTCGCCGGCCTGGTCTACACCACCGACGGTCGTCTGAACGCCTTCAAGCTCAAGCTGCTGGAAGACGACAAGCACTACTTCCCGGACTACACCGCCGCGCCGGTGATTCGTCAGCAATACCTCGACCAGCACCCTCAGCTGGCCGCTGAACTCAAGCCGCTGGCCGATCTGTTCGATGACAAAACCATGCGCGAGCTGAATGCGCGGGTCGACGTCGAGCATGAAAGCCCGTCCGCCGTGGCCGCAGATTTTCTGCGCCAACATCCGATCAACTAAAGAGGAGAAGACATGGAATTTTTAAACGCCTTTTCCCATCTTGATTGGGCCCAAGTCCTGCATCTGACCTGGCAGCACATCACCCTGGTCGGCATCGCGGTGATCCTGGCAATCGTCGTAGGCGTGCCCCTGAGCGTGCTGATGACCCGCTTCCCCACCTTGGCCGGCCCGCTGCAAGCCAGCGCCACGGTGCTGCTGACCGTGCCGTCGATCGCCTTGTTCGGCCTGCTGCTGCCGTTCTACTCCAAGTTCGGCCAGGGCCTGGGGCCGATGCCGGCGATCACCGCCGTGTTCCTCTACTCGCTGCTGCCGATCATGCGTAATACCTACCTCGCCCTCACCGGCGTGGAACCCGGTATCCGTGAAGCCGCCAAAGGCATCGGCATGACCTTCGGCCAGCGCCTGCGCATGGTCGAGCTGCCCATCGCCGTGCCGGTGATCCTCGCCGGTGTGCGCACCGCCGTGGTGATGAACATTGGTGTGATGACCATCGCCGCCACCATCGGCGCCGGTGGCCTGGGTGTACTTATTCTGGCTTCCATCAGCCGCAGCGACATGTCGATGCTGATCGTCGGCGCCGTGCTGGTCAGTCTCCTGGCCATCTTCGCCGACCTGCTTCTGCAATGGCTGCAACGCTCGCTGACTCCAAAAGGACTGCTCAAATGATCGAACTTCAAAACCTGACCAAGACTTTTCAAAGCAACGGCAAGACGGTTTCCGCCGTCAACGACGTAAGCCTGACCGTCAACGAAGGCGAAATTTGCGTATTCCTCGGCCCATCGGGTTGCGGCAAGAGCACCACGCTGAAAATGATCAACCGCCTGATCAAGCCCACTTCGGGCAAGATTCTGATCAACGGCGAAGACACCACCGACCTCGACGAAGTGACCCTGCGCCGCAACATCGGCTATGTGATCCAGCAGATCGGCCTGTTTCCGAACATGACCATCGAGGAAAACATCGTGGTTGTGCCCAAACTGTTGGGTTGGGACAAACAAAAATGCCACGACCGCGCCCGCGAGTTGATGAGCATGATCAAGCTGGAACCCAAGCAGTACCTGCATCGCTACCCGCGTGAGCTGTCCGGTGGCCAGCAACAGCGCATCGGCGTGATCCGCGCACTGGCGGCCGATGCGCCGTTGCTGCTGATGGATGAGCCGTTCGGCGCGGTCGACCCGATCAACCGCGAGATGATCCAGAACGAATTCTTCGAGATGCAGCGCGCGCTGAACAAGACCGTGATCATGGTCAGCCACGACATCGACGAAGCCATCAAGCTCGGTGACAAGATCGCCATCTTCCGCGCCGGCAAGCTGCTGCAGATCGATCACCCGGACACGCTGCTGGCGCACCCGGCCGACGAATTCGTCAGCAACTTCGTGGGCCAGGACAGCACCCTCAAGCGCTTGCTGCTGGTGAAGGCCGAAGATGCCGCGGACAACGCGCCGTCGGTGAGCCCGGAAACGCCGGTGGCCGAGGCCCTGGAGCAAATGGACGAACTGGACCGTCGCTACGTGGTGGTCACCTGCGCCGAGAACAAAGCGCTGGGGTATGTGCGCCGCCGCGACCTGCACCGTCAGACCGGTACCTGCGGCCAGTATCTGCGTGAGTTCAACGCCACCGCGGCGTATGACGAGCATTTGCGCATCCTGTTGTCGCGCATGTATGAGTTCAACCGTTCGTGGTTGCCGGTGATGGATGCGGAGCGGGTGTTCCTGGGTGAGGTGACGCAGGAGTCGATTGCCGAGTACCTGAGCTCCGGTAAGTCGCGTGGGGGCAAGACCAGTATCGTGTCGCCGGCTGAGACTGCCCTGGCCTGATCTGACACAACACAGGTAAAAATGTGGGAGGGGGCTTGCTCCCGATGGCGGTGTTTCAGTCACTTCATCAGTCACTGATCCACCGCCATCGGGGCAAGCCCCCCCCACATTTAGCCTCCGGTGTGTCAGGGAAATGCCCTCAATTTCCCTTCTGCGGGGAACATCATTCCGTCACACCGGTCGGTTACATAAGTAGCTGCACGGCATCGCGCGACGAACGCGTGCAAAAACGCGACATTTTTAGTTGATCTATGGCCCCTCACGTCCTAAAGTTCGCGCCGAACGTCCATGCTGGAAACGATCCATCCGGCTCAAGTACTGACGACGAGACAGCAAGGCCAAGGGACGCAAGTGATCCCATGGCCTTTTTGCTTTCGGCGACATGCCTTGGGAAGTAGGCGAACCAAAGTGGGGATACGGAGGACGTTCATTTGCACCCATTGCTAATTTCAGTTTGCCCTTAGGAGTTCCCAGCATGTCGATCAATGTCGAAGATTATTTCGCGCGCGCCACGTTTGACAAAATGAAGGCGTTCGCCGACAAGCAAGAAACCCCATTCGTGGTGATCGACACCGCGATGATCAGCCAGGCCTACGATGACCTGCGCGCCGGTTTCGAATTCGCCAAGGTCTATTACGCCGTCAAGGCCAACCCGGCCGTCGAGATCATCGACCTGCTCAAGGATAAAGGCTCAAGCTTCGACATCGCGTCGATCTACGAGCTGGATAAAGTGATGGACCGTGGCGTCAGCCCCGACCGTATCAGCTACGGCAACACCATCAAGAAATCCAAAGACATCCGCTACTTCTACGAGAAGGGCGTGCGCCTGTTCTCCACCGACTCCGAAGCCGACCTGCGCAACATCGCCAAGGCCGCGCCGGGTTCGAAAGTGTATGTGCGTATCCTCACCGAAGGCTCGACCACGGCTGACTGGCCTTTGTCGCGCAAATTCGGCTGCCAGACAGACATGGCCATGGACCTGCTGATCCTCGCCCGCGACCTGGGCCTGGTGCCGTACGGCATCTCGTTCCACGTCGGCTCGCAACAGCGTGACATCAGCGTGTGGGACGCGGCCATCGCCAAGGTCAAAGTGATCTTCGAGCGCCTGAAAGAAGAAGACAATATCCACCTCAAGCTGATCAACATGGGCGGCGGCTTCCCGGCCAACTACATCACCCGCACCAACAGCCTGGAAACCTATGCCGAAGAAATCATCCGCTTCCTCAAGGAAGATTTCGGCGACGACCTGCCGGAAATCATCCTGGAGCCGGGCCGTTCGTTGATCGCCAACGCCGGCATCCTGGTCAGTGAAGTGGTGCTGGTGGCGCGTAAATCCCGTACTGCCGTCGAGCGTTGGGTGTACACGGATGTGGGCAAGTTCTCCGGCCTGATCGAAACCATGGACGAAGCCATCAAGTTCCCGATCTGGACCGAGAAAAAGGGCGAGATGGAAGAAGTGGTGATCGCCGGTCCTACCTGCGACAGCGCCGACATCATGTACGAGAACTACAAGTACGGCCTGCCGCTGAACCTGGCGATCGGTGACCGTTTGTACTGGCTGTCGACCGGTGCGTACACCACCAGCTACAGCGCGGTTGAGTTCAATGGCTTTCCGCCGCTGAAATCGTTCTACGTGTAAGACAGCCAGGCACAAAAAACCCATGACGTGTCATGGGTTTTTTTATGCATCAAGAAAGGCTCACGGCGCGCTGCTGGAAGGCCAGCATCCCAGCAGGTTCATCGACTTGGCATGGCCCTGTTCTGCCGCCGGGTAATGCTTCACGCGCCGCAGGCCAAAGGTGGACTTCGGACATGCACTGCTGTCCACCCGCTTCGACTGCCAAGCAGCGGCGCCACGCAGCAAAAAGCCCCACGCATCGGATGCGTGGGGCTTTTGCGTGTTAAACAGAATGTTTCTCGACAAGCCACGGCATAATGCGCGCCGTGCCCTACCCATTCAGACAGACGAGGCGGTTAGACGTGTTGAAGAAAACCCTGTTCCAGTTGCACTGGTTCTTCGGCATTACCGCCGGGCTGGTGCTGGCCTTGATGGGGATCAGCGGGGCTGCGGTCTCGTTCCAGGATGAAATGCTGCAAGCGCTCAACCCCAGCGTACTGAGCGTGGAAAAACGCGACGCTGGCGTACTGCCGCCCGCCGAGCTGGTGCGCAAGCTGGAGGCCACTGAAGGCCAGACGGTAGCCATGCTGTTCGTGGAAAGTGAAAGCGGCAAGGCTGCCCGCGTGTTCTTCACCCCCCCGCCTGGCGAACGCCGTGGTCAGTTGCGTTATTTCGATCCGTACACCGGCGACTACATGGGCGACGTGGTCGGCCAGGACGTCTTCGGGTTCCTGCTGCAATTCCACCGTTTCCTCGTACTGGGCGACACCGGGCGCAACATCACCGGCGCGTGCACGCTGATCCTAGTGTTCTTCTGCCTCTCCGGCTTGTACCTGCGCTGGCCGCGCCAGGCGGCGAACTGGCGGGCCTGGCTGACGTTGGACTGGCGCAAAAAAGGCCGCGCCTTCAACTGGGACCTGCACTCGGTATTCGGCACCTGGTGCCTGCTGGCCTATCTGTTTTCGGCGCTGACCGGTTTGTATTGGTCCTACGACTGGTACAGCCAGGGCCTGACCCAACTGCTGTCCGACGCCCCGCAACATGAACGGGTTCGCAAGCGCGGCCCGGCGCCCGAAGGTGCCGCGCCGGTGGCCAATTACGCGGCTATGTGGAGCAGCATCTACAGCAACGCCGGCCCCGGCCTGAGCGCTTACAACATCCGTATGCCAGCGGTCGCCGGGCAACCGGCCACCGTCTTCTACTTGCTGAAAGACTCGCCCCATGACCGCGCGCTGAACCAGATCAATCTGGACCCGGCCACTGGCGAGGTCAAATCCCACGACCGGTACGCGAGCAAAAGCCTCGGCTCCAGACTGCTGACCAGCGTCTACGCCTTGCACACCGGCAGTTACTTCGGCCTGGCCGGGCGGATTGTCCTGACCGTCAGCTCACTGCTGATGCCGTTGTTCTTCATCACCGGCTGGCTGCTGTACCTCGACCGTCGCCGCAAAAAGCGCCAGGTGCGTGATGCCCGCAAAGGTCTGAGCGCCAACCACAGCGACGCCCCGGCCTGGCTGATCGGCTTTGCCAGCCAGAGCGGTTTTGCCGAACAGCTTGCATGGCAAACGGCAGGGCAATTGCAGGCGGCCGGTTTGCCGGTGAAGGTGCAGCCGCTGGGCAGCGTCAGCCAGGACGACCTGCGCCAGTCGGAAAATGCGCTGTTTGTGGTCAGCACCTTCGGCGACGGCGAAGCCCCCGACAGCGCCCGCGGCTTCGAGCGCAGCGTGCTCGGCCAGGACCTGTCCCTGAGTGGCCTGAACTACTCGGTGCTGGCCCTGGGTGATCGTCAATACGAGCACTTCTGCGGCTTTGCGCGGCGCCTGCACTTCTGGCTGACCAATCAGGGCGGCAATCCCTTGTTCGCCCCGGTCGAAGTGGACAGCGGTGACACCACCGCCCTGCTGCACTGGCAACAACAACTTGGCCAGCTCACCGGCCACGCCCCGGCAGCCGCTTGGCCGACGGCCCAGTACGAAAACTGGACGCTCAGCCAACGCACCCTGCTCAACCCCGACAGCAGCGGCTCGCAGGTCTATTTGCTGGGCCTCACCTCGCCTGCGCCACACACCTGGCAAGCCGGTGACCTGGTTGAAGTGCTGCCCCGCAATAGTCCCTGGGCCATCGAACACTTTCTCGAAGGCCTGGGCCTGGCCGGCAGCGATGCCGTAGTGTTCGAAGGCTTGGCGCAGTCCCTCAACCAAGCCCTGGCCACCCGCCAACTGCCGGACAACCGCGCTCATCTGGTGGGCCTGCATGCCCAGGCGCTGGTGAACGCGCTGGTGCCCCTGGGCATGCGCGAATACTCCATCGCCTCGATTGCCAGCGAGGGCGTGCTGGAGTTGATCGTGCGCCAGGAGCGCCACCCCGACGGCAGCCTGGGCCTGGCGAGTGGCTGGCTCACCGAGCACGCCGCCATCGGCTCAAGCATCAGCCTGCGCCTGCGCCGTAACAGCGGTTTTCACCTGCCGGAGATGCCGGTGCCCCTGATCCTGCTGGGCAACGGCACCGGCCTGGCAGGCCTGCGCAGCTTGCTCAAGGCGCGCATTGCCGACGGCCAGCAGCGCAACTGGCTACTCTTTGGCGAGCGCAATATCGCGCACGACTACCTGTGCCAGGACGAACTGCAAGGCTGGCTGGCCAGTGGAGATCTGGCGTTGCTGGACTTGGCGTTTTCCCGCGATCAGGAAGAGAAAATCTATGTGCAGGATCGCCTGCGTGAATCGGCCGAGGTGCTGCGTAAGTGGCTGGCGGAGGGCGCGGCGATTTATGTGTGCGGGAGTTTGCAGGGGATGGCGGCTGGGGTGGATCAGGCGCTGGTGGACATTCTCGGCAATGAAGCCGTGGAACGGCTGATCGAGCAAGGTCGCTATCGCCGGGACGTCTACTGAATCCCTGACGTAACCACAATCAAACTGTGGGAGGGGCAAGCCCCCTCCCACAGTCTTGATTGCCTTCCAATCAGGCCGGTTGGAGTTTCTGTTCGAATACCGAGACGCCATCCAAATCCCGCAGGATCACCGTCAACTCCGCCGTCTGCCCATCAATCTGCACCTCGCCAAAAAACTGAAAACCCGCGAACGGCGAGGTGTTCTGCGCCGGCGGTGCCTTCTCGAACACCACCTCGGGGCCAAAGGTCTTATCCAGCGGATTGGGCCCGAAGCTCCCCGCATTCAACGGCCCGGCGACAAACTCCCAGAACGGTTCGAAATCCTGGAACGCCGCACGGTCCGGGTGATAGTGATGCGCGGCGCAGTAATGCACATCGGCCGTCAGCCACACATGGTTGCGCACCTGTTGCGCCCTTAAAAAGCCCAGCAACTCGGCGATTTCCACTTCACGACCTTGCGGCGCGCCTGGGTCGTTGTTGGCGATGGCCTCCCAACGCGCCACACCGGGGCTGACCTCACCATCAGGCACACCGAGGCCGATGGGCATGTCGGCGGCGATCACTTTCCACTGCGCCTGGGACGCCTTGAGTTCGCGCTTGAGCCAGTCCAATTGTTCGCGGCCGAGGAAGGGCTTTTCAGCGCCCAGGTTGTCATCGTTGGGTCCGCGATAACTGCGCATATCCAGCACGAACACCTCCAGCAGCGGGCCATAGCTGAGCTTGCGATAAATCCGCCCGCCCGCATCCGCGCTCTGCCGGCGCATCGGTGAATACTCCAGCCAGGCCTGGCGCGCACGCCCCACCAAGGTGTTGATGTCCTTGGTCTGGTAACGCTCATCCAACTGCTTGCTTGGCGACCAGTTGTTCACCACTTCGTGGTCGTCCCACTGCCAAATCTGCGGCACCTCGGCGTTGAAGCGGCGCACGTTTTCATCCATCAGGTTATAGCGGTAGTTGCCGCGATATTCATCCAGGGTTTCAGCGACTTTGCTCTTGGCTTCGGTGGTGATATTGCGCCAGATGCGACCGCCTTCGGTGGTCAGCTGCGCCGGCACCGGGCCGTCGGCGTAGATGGTGTCGCCGCTGTGGATGAAGAAGTCCGGCAGGCGCAGGCGCATGGCTTCGTAGATGCGCATGCCACCAATCTCCGGATTGATACCGAAGCCCTGGCCAACGGTGTCGCCGCTCCACACAAAACGGATGTCGCGGCGTTGTTGCGGCACGCTGCGCAGGTGGCCGAACCAGGGTTCGCTGGCGACGCCGGTCTGGGCGTCTTCAAAATGCACGCGGTAGAAAATCGCCTGGTCGGCGGGCAATCCGGTGAGTTCAACACGGGCGGTGAAGTCGGTGCGATTGTCGGCCAGGGGCGAGACGAATCGACGCGGGTTGCTGAAGAGGCTGCGGGTGTCCCACTCCACCACCATGCGGGCCGGGCGATCGCTGCGGCTCCAGATCATGGCGCGATCGCCGAGCAGGTCGCCGGACTGTACGCCGTCGGTGAGTTGCGGGCGATCCTTTACCGAAGCGATCACTGCCGGGGCCAAACCCGGCAACAACAGACCGGCGCCGACGGCTTGCATCACACGGCGACGGCCGAGATCGAAGTGGCTCATGCAGGTGCCCTCTTGAGTATCAAAAGGGCAACTTAACCACGACCGGATGAAGCGGTTATGACACTGATCGTGTGATCAGTGGAGATCAAATGTGGAAGGGGGCTTGCTCCCGATGACAGTGTGACAGGCAATAAAAAATTGACTGATCCACTGCTATCGGGAGCAAGCCCCCTCCTACCGGTTTGAGCCGTGTCAGGCCTTGGCGGGGGCGACGGCCAGCTCTACCACATCCGGACGCTTGATCAGCGCATACACCACACCGGTCAGCACGCTACCGGCGACAATCGCCAGCAGATACAGCAACGCATGGTTCATCGCATTCGGAATCACCAGCACAAATAAGCCACCGTGGGGCGCTGCCAGTTTGCAGCCGAAGTACATCGACAGTGCACCGGTCAAGGCGCCGCCGGCAATGCTGGCCGGGATCACACGCAACGGGTCTTTGGCGGCAAAGGGAATCGCGCCCTCAGAGATAAAGCACATGCCGAGAATCATCGCCGCCTTGCCGGCCTCGCGTTCGGTCTGGGCGAACTTGCGGCGCGCCAGGAACGTGGCGATGCCCATGCCAATCGGCGGCACCATACCCGCGGCCATGGTCGCCGCCATCGGCGCACCACTGGACGCCGCCAGTAAACCGACAGAAAACGCATACGCGGCCTTGTTGATCGGCCCGCCGAGGTCGACACACATCATGCCGCCCAACAGGATGCCCAGCAGCACCGCATTGGTGGTGCCCATGGTGCTGAGGAAGTCGGTGAGGCCGGTGAGCAGGCGCGCCACCGGTGGGCCGACCAGGTAGATCATCGCCAGGCCGGTAAACAGGCTCGCCAGCAACGGAATGATCAGGATCGGCTTGAGCGCCTCCAGGCTCTGCGGCAACTTCACCGCACGGGTGATCAGCTTGACGCAGTAGCCGGCCAGGAAACCGGCAAAGATACCGCCGATGAACCCCGCGCCCAAGGTACCCGCCAACAAGCCGCCGATCATGCCGGGCGCAATGCCGGGACGGTCGGCAATCGAGTAGGCGATGTAGCCCGCCAGCAACGGCACCATCAGCATGAAGGCACGGTCGCCGACAGTTTTCAGTGCCGCCGCCAGGGTGCCTTCCTGTTCAAAGGCGTGGATGCCAAACACGAATGACAAGGCAATCAACAACCCGCCCGCCACGACCATCGGCAACATGAACGACACCCCGGTCAGCAGGTGTTTATAGACGCCGGTTTTTTCCTTCTTGGCCACCGCACCGCTGGCTGCGCTTTCCACCGCGCCTTCCGCGAGGGCCTTGTTGAGGGTGGCTTCGGATTGCTTGAGGGCGATGCCGGTGCCGCAACGGTAGATCTTCTTACCCGCGAAGCGCTCGGTGGCGACTTCAATATCGGCGGCCAACAGCACCACATCAGCCTCGGCGATGGCTTGCGGGCTCAACGGTGTGCGGGCACCGACCGAACCTTGGGTCTCGACCTGCAGGTCATAGCCCAAACGCTTGGCCGTCTGCTGCAAAGCTTCGGCCGCCATGAAGGTGTGGGCGACGCCGGTCGGGCAAGCAGTGATCGCAACGATGCGCGGCGCCTGCTTGGCCGCTTGTTCCGTGGCGACATACACCTGCGCCTCTTGCGCGCCGCGACGCAGTACGGCGTCGACATCCGCCAGCGCCTGGGCCGGCGTGCTCTGGAACACGCGCTTGCCGACAAACCGCTGCATATCCACAGGGGTGCTGCTGACCAGTAACACCCATTCGGCATCGTCGAGGGTGGCCTGGGACAGCTGGCGTTCCGGACGTTGCACATCCACCACTTCCACGCTGGTACTCCAGCCTTGGCGCTGCGCGGCGGCGTCCAACAAGCGGGCGCACAGCACACTGGTGACCATGCCGTTCGGGCAGGCGGTAACAATGGCTAACTTCATCACAAACCCTCTTATTGTTCTGTCAGCGTGCGCACAACAACGCCGCTTTCGAGGCGCGCCAACTGCGCGTCATCGCTGATGCCAAAACCGATTTGCGTCACCGCCATTGCGGCAATCGCCGTGGCGCGGCGCAGGGTCTGCTCCGGCGTATCGCCGCTGAGCAAGCCGTGCAGCATCCCGGCCAGCAGCGAGTCGCCGGCGCCGACGGTACTGGCCACCGTCACCTTGGGCGGTGTGGCGTGCAGCGTCGCATTCGAGCTGTACCAGCTCACGCCCGCGGCGCCGTCGGAGACCACCACATGTTCCACGCCCTGCAGGTGAAGCTGGCTGATTGCATCCGGGGCATGACCCAGGGCATCGGCCAGCTCTTCGGTATTGGGTTTGACCAGCCACGGGCCAGCTTTCAGACCGGCGCGCAGCGCTTCGCCGCTGGTGTCCAGGGCGACTTTCAAACCGAGGCTTTTCAGTTCCGTCACCAGGCGTTGAAACCACTGCGCACTGACGCCGCGTGGCAAGCTGCCGGCCACCACCACCGCATCAAAACCGGGAGCCATCTGCGCCAGTTTCTCCAGCAAGGCGTTCTGCGCCTGCTCCGTCACCTGCGGCCCCGGCGCATTGATGTCAGTGACCCGGCCATCCTGCTCGGCAATCTTGATATTGCTGCGCGTCTCTCCCGGCACACGGACGAACGCATCGCCAAACCCACGGCTGGCGATCAGTGCATCGAACGCCTCGGGGTTTGCGGCGCCGAGAAAACCGCCCACGCTCACCTCATGGCCCAGATCGGCCAACACCTGCGCCACGTTCACGCCCTTGCCGGCGGCATGGGTCAGCAGGGTGTCGCTGCGGTTGACTTCACCCGGCTCCAGGCGCGCCAAACGCACCGTCAGGTCCAACGCCGGGTTCAGCGTCAGGGTCAGAATCCTTGCCATCTACACGGCCTCCACTAGGGCACGCACTTCGGCGGGCGAGCCCACCGCCAGTGCTTTTTGCGCCAGGCCCTGGGCCTCGCTCAGACTGAATTCGCGCACGCGCGCCTTCACTTCGGGAATGCTGCGGGCCGACACGCTCAACTCATCCACCCCCAGGCCGATCAACACCGGCACCGCCAGCGGGTCTGCCGCCAACTCGCCGCACACGCCGACCCATTTGCCATGGGCATGGGCGGCGCGCACGGTGATGTCGATCAGCTGCAGCACCGCCGGGTGCAGGCCGTCGGCCTGGGCGGACAGCGTCGGGTGACCACGGTCGATGGCCAGGGTGTACTGGGTCAGGTCGTTGGTGCCGACGCTGAAAAAGTCGACTTCCTTGGCCAGCACCGGCGCGAGCAATGCCGCCGACGGCACTTCGATCATGATGCCCAGTTGCAGGTCCGCCACCGGGATTTCCAGGCGCAGGCGTTCGGTCATGTCACGGGCCGCACGCCATTCATCGACGCTGCCGACCATGGGGAACATGATGCGCAGCGGACGGTTATCGGCAGAACGCAACAGCGCACGCAATTGCGCTTCCATGATCTGCGGGCGTTGCAAGGTGAGACGAATGCCGCGCACGCCGAGGAAGGGGTTTTCTTCCTGGGCAATCGGCCAATACGGCAGCGGTTTGTCGCCGCCCACATCAAGGGTGCGCACCACCAGCGGGCGACCGCCAAGGCCGTCGAGCACACGACGGTATTCGGCTTCCTGGGTGGCTTCGTCCGGCGCTTGCGGGTGGGCCATGAAAATCAGTTCGGTGCGCAGCAAGCCGATGCCTTCGGCGCCCTGCTCCACCGCGCTGGCAACACCGGCGCTTTCGCCGATGTTAGCGAACACTTCCACGGCGTGGCCGTCACGGGTCAGCGCCGGTTCATGGCGTTGCGCCGAAGCGGCTTGCAGGCGCTGTTCGCGGGTGTCGCGTTCGACCGTGGCGCGTTGCAGGGTGGCACTGTCGGCGTCCACATGCAGGCGACCGCGCTGGCCGTCGAGCAACAGCGGCGTGCCGGAAGCCAGCAGCAACACCGCCGGGCCGGCGCCGACCAAGGCCGGAATACCGAGGGCACGGGCGACGATAGCGCTGTGCGCCGTCGCGCCGCCACGGGCGGTGAGAATGCCGGCGACGCGCGCCGGATCAAGCCGTGCAACGTCGGACGGACCGACTTCATCCATCACCAAGATGTAGGGCTCGCTCGGCTCCTGGGCGGTTTCAACGCCGCACAGTTGCGCCAGCACACGACGGCCAACATCCCGCAGGTCGGCCGCGCGCTCGGCGAGCAGGGCGTCCTGCAACGACTCCTGCTGCTTGGCGGCGGCTTCAATCACACTCATCCACGCCGCTTCAGCGCTTTCGCCTTGCTTGAGGCGGGTGTCGACTTCGTCGGTGAGTTCCGGGTCGTCGAGCATTTCCTGGTGGGTGATGAAAATCTCGCGGATCGCCTTGGAGGGGTTGCGTTCGATCAGGCCCTGGATATCGGTGCGCACCTCGCTCAAGGCGCTGTGCAGGCGCTGGCGCTCGATGGCGCAGGATTCTCCGCGCAGTGGGTAGTCGAACGTTTGCTGAACCTGGATATGCGCAGGCCCGATGGCGATGCCCGGCGCGGCGGCGATGGCCTGGATCTGGCTCCCGGCCACTGGCGCGCTGATCACCGGTTCGATATCGAGGGCTTCGGGCTGGGCGCTCAGGGTCGGCAGTGGCTCGACGTCTTCGCCCAAGCCTTCTTCCACCGCCGCCAGCAGCGCGGGCAGTGCGTCGCCGGCAATGGTCGGCTCGGCGACAAACTCCAGCACCTGGCCACGTCGAGCGCCGAGGCTCAACAGTTTGCTCAGGCTTTTCACCGACACGGCGCCCACTGGGCCATCGACGATGCGCACACGCACATCACCGTCAAAATTTTTCGCCAACTGGGCGAGGATCTTCGCCGGCCGCGCGTGCAAACCGTGGGCGTTGGCCAGGGTGATGCGTGCGCTGGGCCAGTCCGGAGGCAGTTCGCCGCCGAGCACTTCGAGGACCGCGCGGCTGCTGGTGGCGCGGCCAAGCTCTTGGCCACGCCCTTCGATCAGCAAGGCGCACAAGCGTTCAAGCAAGGCCTGGTGGGCTTCACCGAGGCTGGCCAGGCAGAACAGGCCATTGAGCGGCTGACCGAGGTAGCGCATGGGTTTGTCCGGGGTGACAAACGCCAGGCCCGGGCGCTTGACCGTCTGCTCGCTGTGCAACCACCACAGGCCATCGCCCAGGGGCAGCGCATCCACCTGCTGCAACACCGCGGCGAAACCATTGCTCACACAATCGGCCTGACGCAGCAGGCGTGCACCGCGCCAAACCAGCTCTTCGAAGTCATCGGCGGACACGCCCAGGCTGATCATCTGTGCATCCAGCGCCAGTTCCTGCGGCGCGCCTTGCAACAGTTTCAGCAACGCTTCGGCGGTGCCGGCACGGCGCAACGCCTGGCCCAGGTCGGTTTCGCCGAGGGCACGGGTGAGCAGTTGCAACAGGCGCAGGTGTTCGTCGGATTTGGCGGCAATGCCAATGGCCAGGTATACGATCTGGCCGTCGCCCCAGTCCACCCCTTCGGGGAACTGCAGCAGGCGCACGCCGGTAGAGAACACCTGGTCGCGGGTTTCAGGGGTGCCGTGGGGGATGGCAATACCTTGGCCCAGGAACGTCGAGCCCTGAGCTTCACGGGCTTGCAAACCGCTGAGGTAACCCTCGGCGACCAGGCCATCGGCCACCAGTTTTTCAGCGAGCAGGTGCAAGGCAGCAGACTTATCCACAGCCACCTGGCCCATGGAAATCTGCTCTACAGTGAGCTCAAGCATGCCGTTCTCCTAGTTAGTGCAGTGGCGCACTAGGTATTGTTTTAAACAAACAGTGTAAGGGGTGCTCATAAATAACTGACTGAGCAGTCAATTGGCAGTGGCTACTCAGTCGCGAACGTCGTAAAAATACGCTGGCTGAAACGTTTAATCTAGAGTTTATGGAAGACTACGCGTTAATTGCGCATCCTTGAACAACCACTCGGCACTTGAGCTGAGACATAGGTCCGGTGCTGGAATCGGTTACGATTGGACAAAATGTCGGGGCAAGCTCCAAAAAACAAGGAAATCCCGGTTTGAAACTCAGTGATATCGCACGTCTCGCCGGTGTGTCCGTGACCACCGCCAGCTACGTCATCAATGGCAAGGCTGAACAGCAACGCATCAGCAACGCAACCGTCGAGCGGGTGCGCGCCGTGGTCGAAGCCCATGGCTTTACGCCCAACCCCCAGGCCGCCGGGCTGCGCAGTCGGCACACGCGCACCTTGGGTTTTATCCTGCCCGACCTGGAAAACCCCAGCTACGCACGCATCGCCAAACTCCTGGAGCAAGGCGCTCGGGCGCGTGGCTATCAGTTGCTGATCGCCAGCTCCGACGATGAGGCCGACAGCGAGCGCCAATTGCTGCAACTGTTCCGCGCCCGGCGCTGTGATGCGTTGTTCGTCGCCAGTTGCCTGCCGGCCAGCGATGACAGTTACCGCGAGTTGCAAGCCAAGGGGCTGCCGGTGATTGCCATCGACCGGGTGATGGGCGCGGATCAATTCTGCTCGGTGGTCAGCGACGACCGCCAGGCTTGCAAGCAATTGACCAGCAGCCTGCTGCAACCGTTGCCCAAACAGATCGCGTTAATCGGCGCACGGCCGGAATTGAGCATCAGCCAGGAGCGTGCCGCGGGTTTCCGTGAGGCCCTCGAAGGGTTCACCGGCGAGGTGATTGTCGAACACGGTGAAGCCTTCAGTCGCGACTGCGGCCGACAGCTGATGGAGCAACTTCTACAGCAACTGGGGCATTTGCCTGACGCGCTGGTGACCACCTCCTATGTGCTGCTGCAAGGTGTGTTCGACGCCCTGCATGACTTCCCGCTCAAGTCGCGCCCGCTGCGCCTGGGCACCTTTGGTGATACGCAGTTGCTGGACTTCCTGCCGTTGCCGGTCAACGCCATGGCCCAGCAACATCAACTGATCGCCGACACCGCCCTGCGCCTGGCGCTGGCCGCTATCGAAGAAGAGCACTACCAACCTGGCGTACACGCCATCGGCCGGACCTTCAAGCAGCGTATTCACGAGGCTTGAGCGTGGAGCTGATCGACACCCACACCCACCTGGATTTCCCGGAGTTCGACAGCGACCGCCGGGACGTCCTCGCCCACAGCCGGACGTTGGGCGTGCGGCGCATGGTGGTGCTGGGGGTGTATCAGCAGAATTGGCAGCGCCTGTGGGACCTGGCGCAAGCGGATGAAGGAATATTCGCAGCCTTTGGTTTACATCCGGTGTACCTCGATGAGCATCGACCCGCCGACCTTGTGCAATTGGGTAACTGGTTGACGCGCCTGCACGGCCACCGGCAGCTGTGCGCGGTGGGCGAGATCGGCCTGGATTACTTCCTCGAACAGCTGGACCGCGAACGCCAGCAAAGCCTGTTTGAAGCCCAGCTCAAGCTGGCGGCGGACTTCCGATTACCGGCGTTGCTGCATGTACGTCGCAGCCATGCCGCGGTGATCGCTACCCTCAAGCGCATCCGCCTGCACCGCGGCGGCATCATCCATGCGTTCGCCGGGAGCCGCGAAGAAGCCCGCGAGTACATCAAGCTCGGCTTCAAGCTGGGTTTGGGCGGTGCCGCCACCTGGCCCCAGGCCCTGCGTATGCACAAGGTGTTGGCGCAACTGCCGCTGGACGCGGTGGTGCTGGAAACCGACTCCCCTGATATGGCGCCCGCCATGTTTCCCGGTCAACGCAACAGCCCCGAGCACCTGCCGGACATCTGCACCGCCCTGGCCGAGCGCATGGGCATCAGCCCGCTGTTACTGGCTGAGGCGAGCACACGCAATGCGTGCGAGCTGTTCAATTGGTAGCACCGGCGTGACCACTTGCAGGTCCAGCGTCATTCGCTGCCGGTAGCGGGCGTAGCGCAGCACCAGGAAATGCATCAGCAGCATCACCAGCGAGACGTTGAACTGACCGATCACGCTGATCAGCCCCACCCACTCCGCCACCAGCGCCACAATCAGCACCATGCAGGTGAACACCACCATGCTCGGTTGCACCAGCGCCCAATGGTCCAGCGCCTTGAACTGGCGCAATTGGCGGGGGCAGTTCAACTGCACGATCCGTTGGCAGTACGGGCAGTCGAAAGGCTCTTGGATCGCGATGGCATTCAGTTGCCACGGCTTGAGTTCAAACCTGATATCACAATGGGCACAATGCCCTTTGATGCCGATCGCAGTGGTCATCGTCGTCGCGCTCCGTTGAACCTGAATTTGATTGAAACAAATTCTCCCCCCTTCACGCGGCCAGAAAAGGGACTCCGTGAAATCAGGACAGGCACTACACCAACAAGAGCTAATTCCCACACCACGGTCTTACACGCGAAACGCACCGATCAAGTGCTTCAACTCAATCACCTGCATCGACAGTTGCCGGCTCGCCGCCTCGGTCTGGTGCGCTCCTTCGGCGGCGTATTCGCCAGCCCGATTGATGGCCACGATGTTCTGGTCAATGTCGTGGGCAACGGCGGTCTGTTGTTCCACGGCGGCGGCGATCTGCTGATTCTGATCAACGATCATCCCTACGGCGCCGAGGATATTTTCCAAAGCCTGCTGGACTTTTTCCGACTGACCCACGGTGCCGTTGGCCATCTCATGGCTGCTGCCCATGGCCCTTACTGCCGCCGCCACACCGCCTTGCAAGCGGCTGATCATCTGTTCGATTTCCTCAGTGGAGTGCTGGGTGCGCCGGGCCAGGGTGCGCACCTCGTCGGCCACCACCGCAAAACCACGCCCCTGCTCACCGGCACGCGCCGCCTCGATGGCGGCATTGAGTGCCAGAAGGTTGGTTTGCTCGGCGATGCTTTTGATCACTTCCAATACGCTACTGATGGACTGGCTGTCGGTGGCCAATTGGTTGATCACCCGCACCGACTGATCGATCTCCGAGGCCAGCCGCGCAATGCTGCCCTGCTGGGATTGCACCAAGCCACGGCCGCTGACGGTTTCGTCGTTGACGCTGTGAGCGCTGCTGACCGCCGTCGCCGCGCTGCGCGCGACCTCCTGGGCAGTGGACGACATCTGGTTCATGGCCGTCGCCACCTGCTCGATCCGGGTACGCTGCCCGGCAACCGCCTGATTGCTCCGGGCCGAGACCGTTTCCACTTGGCCGGCCTGGCGTTCAACCTGGCTGACGGTGTGCCCGACGCGCTCGATCAAGTCATGGATCTTCGCCACAGTGCCGTTGAACAGCTGACCCAGGTCGCCCAGTTCATCGCGGCTCTGGGCGACAAACGTGACGGTCATGTCGCCGGCCGCCACCTTGTCCATCATCGCGCCCAGCCGGCGCAGCGTGGTGCGGGTGGAGGCATAGAAGCCTGCGTACAGATAGAAGATCAGCAAGAATACCGCCGTCAGGGCAGAGACCAGCACCACCATATGCGTGCGATTCTGCGCCAGGCGCTGCTCCAACTGCTGCTCCAGGAACGTCAACGTGGCGTCGTCAAGCTGGTAGGTCCTGGCCATCAGTTGGCTGACGCTGTCGTAGAATCCCTGCCAGGGCGCGTCGAGGGTTTCGGCCATCACCACCTGCTCCTCAAACAACTCGCTGCCTTGCTTGAGGCTGGCACTGCTGGCCTGGGCCAGGCTGTCTAGCGTCGCGTGGGCGGCGTTGCTGGAGCCCAGGGCATCCTGCAACTTCAGGCCATATTCGGCTTGGAGTTTTTCCAATTGCTGCAGCAGTTCGTCAAAGCGCGTACTGGACGCCGAATTGAGAAACCCCTGGCCCAGGGAGTAAGCGCCCATCGCCCGACCTTCGCCGAGGGTCTGGGTGACCTGCGGGGTGACGCTGGTGATCAGTGCGCTGAGCTGGCGCAGATCACTCTGGGAATCGCGGCTCAAGCCGGATTGACTGGCGATGATCTGGCTGAGCATCTGGGCCTTGTTGAGCAACTTGCCGATCAGTGCACTTTTGCTCAGCAGCGACGTTTCCTGTTGCTGGGC
Source organism: Pseudomonas sp. QC2 (assembly GCF_002859085.1). Classification (NCBI taxonomy): domain Bacteria; kingdom Pseudomonadati; phylum Pseudomonadota; class Gammaproteobacteria; order Pseudomonadales; family Pseudomonadaceae; genus Pseudomonas; species Pseudomonas sp. QC2. The sequence continues at coordinate 131,034 of NZ_PKKS01000023.1, read as the reverse complement.
CTTGAACGCCGCAATCAACTCGTCGCGCTTGGCGTCAAACGCAGCGATTTGCTCAGGCTCGATGGTCATGGCATTGAGGCCTTGCAGGCGAGTCAGCACGCTGTGCTCCAAGGCGCTGATCTTGCCCTCAAGGTCACCGGCCTTGCCGGATTGACCAAGGGTCGCGTTGATCTGTACTTGGTTGTTGAGGGTTTCCAGGTCGCGGCGCAGGGCCAGGCTGCTGCCGAGCAAGTCGAGGCTTTGCAGCTCCACACGGGTGCCCTGGAATTCACGCCACGAATCACGCACCAGGTAGTAGTTGGTTGCCAGCATCGGCAGCAGGAACAACACACTGATCAAACTGAACTTCATGCCGAAGCTCAGGCGGTTCATCAGCGCGACGGCGGGATAGAGCAAGCTCTTCACTGTGAACTCCCCTTCTTTTATTTTTATTGAGGCGCAGGGCGGCAGTTAGCCAGCATCTGTATAGCTCAATTTGAAAGGGAGTTTTGTAACTTAAGGTTAACGAAAGGAGGGGCACCACGGAAACAATGCGGGTTCACTCAGGATCCGGTGGGGGTGCTTCGCAGCCCAGCGCAGGGCAAGCCTGCTCACTACAGCAAGCCCTGCCCCACATTTTCCGATGTGTGTTCGCAGTCAGGGCAATACGGTCCAGATCGCAAACCCGGCATACCACAGCACCGCCGCACGCAGCAGCAGCTCCCATATCCGGTCCAGGCTGTTGATGCCATCGGGACCTACCGCCGGCGGCGGGATTTCGGCAGCGACCAAGCCGACTTTTTCGACCAGTTCAGCGGCGCTGATGTCCCAACTCAGCAGTTCGTGCAGCATCACGCGACCGACTGCGACGAAGTTGCCCACCAGGGCAAAACTGGCCGCCAGCAGGCGTACCGGCAACCAGTCAAATGCATGACGCAGTTGCCCGGCACGCTCAGCCACCAGGGGGTTCTTGCTATGTTCACTGGCCAATGCGAGCAGGCGATACGCCAACGCGGCAACCGGGCCCAGCAGGAAATACCAGAAAATCACCGCGAAAAAGCTCTGGTAGGCCTGCCACAACAGATGGCCCTGGACGCGTTCGAGCAATTGCTCGCCACTGTCGGCGCTCAGGTTCAGGTCACGCTCGGCGACATGCTCGGCCGCTTGCAGGTCGCCACGTCGCCAGGCATCGCGGAAGGGCCCGAGCCCGGCGAGCAGATCACCGCGGCCCAGGCTGTAGATCACGACCAGCAGGTGCACCGGCAGTGCCAGCAGTCCGTAGGCCACCGGTTCCAGCACCAGCAGCAGCAAGGCCAGTAGCGCGACGGGGAACAACACCAGTAACGCCAGAATCAGCCAGGGTTGCTTGCCCATGCGCGGGCTCGACTCCAGCTTGGCCAGTTCGCGCAACCAACCGCCATCACGTTGCAATCGCTGGCGCAGCGCCGAGAATTTCTCGATCCATACGGCCAGTACCAACACCAGGAAACTCATCGTGCGTGTCCTCCATCCTGCAGGGCGCTGCGAAAGCGCGTCCAATCAAAAGCGGGGCCGGGATCGGTCTTGCGCCCCGGGGCTATATCGCTGTGACCACACACGCGCTGGGGAGTAATGTCGGGGTAAGCCGCCAGCAACTGGCGGCTCAGATCGATCAGCGATGCGTATTGGGCATCGGTGAACGGCAGATCATCCGTACCTTCCAGCTCAATCCCCAAAGAAAAGTCATTGCAGGTTTCTCGCCCCTCGAACTGCGAGACCCCGGCATGCCAGGCCCGATCGAGGCAGGATACAAACTGCGTCACCGTACCGTCGCGCTCAATCAGAAAATGCGCGGACACCCGTAGGGCGGCAATCCCTTCAAAGTAGGGATGTTCCGTGACATCCAGGCGATTCTGGAAAAACTCCTGCACTTTGCCAGTGGCGAACTGCGCCGGTGGCAGGCTGATGTTATGCACCACCAACAGTGAGATTTCGCCTGTGGGGCGCTCGTTGAAGTTGGGTGAAGGGCAATGACGGATGCCCTCGCACCAACCGCTGGTGGGGTCCAACTGCATACAGGTTCCTTGAATGAGACAAAGTATGACCAGTATGCCGCGTTCGCCCCTCCGGTTGCGATCACTTGCCGTGATTGAGTTGCCGCAACTTGCTCACTACAGCGGCCAACGCGCGCTCGAACAGCGGTCCGTCATCCAGGGTATGCAGCACGCCACGCTTGAACGCCAAGGCCAACTGGCCGGCGCTTTTCTCCAAGACCTTGAGCCCCGTGCGACTGGTAAAAATATACGTATGGGCTGGCGCCATAATCGCCGTCAACTTGCACCGCAGCGCGTTGGCGTCGTCTGCCTGGAACACCACCCAGCCTCCCACCTTGAGTTGATGGGCCCTGAGCAGGTCGGGGTCGTTGTCCGGCAAGTCGGTGACCTGATCGGAGGACGTTGCGCTGAGTACAAACGGCTCGCGCACTTCGATCAACTCATCAACGCCTTCAGGCGCCTGGACATGCAGGGCCTGCAAGCGCACAAAAAATTCTCGCGTGCTGAAGGGGTCGAACGCCGCGCTGGTCAGACCGTCGCGCAACGCCTTGAGCAAACCGGGCAGTTGCTCGAGCAAATGGCGCCCGGCTTCGGTGTCTTGTTGCAGGCTGACGCTCCAGATCAGCTCGTCCATGGTGCGCAGGCCCGCCTGCCATTGCACTGACTGCTCGCCGTGTTTGAGGCTGGCCAGCAACAGCACCTGGCTCCAGGCCTGCTGCAGGAACTGCACGACCGGACGCGGCAGGACCTTGCCTAACAGCCGTTTATTCAGCACATCGGCCACGCGCTGGCGGGCGGCTTCGGTGCGCACGCGCCCGGCTTCGGCATCGCGGGTGTGCTGTTCAAGCAAGTCGCTGCGCCGCCGTTCATCGGCGGTAAACGCGCTGAACTCCGCGAGCAATTGGGAAAAAATCGCCGGATCTTCGACGAACTCATTGAGCAAGCGCTGCACCACCTGCTCAATGCGCAGGTAGAGGTGGTCATGCTGGTAGTCATCACGCGGGCTGCTGCCCATGGCGGCCGCCGCGATTTCATTGAGCAGGCGCCGCGCCGGGTGGCTGGGGTGGCTGAAAAAGCTTTTGTCCAACACCGCTACTTTCAGCATCGGGATCTGCAGGCGGCCGATCAGGGCCTTGAAGGCATGGGGTATGGCGCGGTCGTTGAGGATGAATTCGAACAGCAGCGCAATCAGGTTGATCACGTCTTCGTCAGCCGCCTCCACCACCCGCGACTTACCACTCTTGACGCTGACTCGGGTGAGCAACTGCTCAAGCTGGTTACGCAGGTCGAAATCGTCCTCGGCCTCAGGCTCCGGCACGTACTGCTGCAAGTGGGAGAGCAGGCGCAACAGGTCACGGGTGGCAATGGGCAGCGGTTCGGCGCTGGCTTCAAGCGTCGGCGCCACACTGCCGCGTACCACTGTCAGCAATGGCTGGAGCGCGGCGAACGCTTGCTGGCCATTTTCGTCGACGAGCGGGTCGGCGGCCGACGAGGTTTCTTCAGGCGGGAGTTCACGCCCCGCACGCCCCTCGATGCGGCGGCAAGGTACGGCCTTGAGTTCAGGCAATACACCCGTCGCGACCAGCAATTGGTTGGCTTCGCCGTAGAGCTGGTCGGCATCGCTGAGCACGTATTTTTCAAACAACTTGAGCATGATCAGTTTGACGCGGATCTCCACGCCCAGGCTGCGCCCCGCGCGCAGGAAAAACTCACACAGCAGTGCCGGACCCAAAGGGTTCTCACGCTCATCCAGGCGGTTGCCCAGCAAAGCGCTCAAGCGCGCCGTGAGTTGCCCCAGGGCCAGGCCGTCACGGTGCCGCACCCGCCCCAGCATGGCTTCAAGCGCTACGGCTTTCTCCAGGTCATCCTTGGAAGACCCCGGCACCGCGTCATAGGAAACCACGGGCACCAGTTGCAACTCCCCTCGCCCCGCCTGGCCCAGGCTGGCAAAAGCTCCGAACAGTTGCTCCATGAACACGCGTTCGAAATTCTTGCGCTTGAGGCGCAGGTCGCGCATGGCTTCAAAGAAAATATGGTGATCGAGGTTGTTGCGCGCCTTGTCGGCCATTTCGAACAACGTGTCGTCAGCGTTATCGAACAGGTCCTGCAGACCTTGTTGAAGCTGTTGCGCGGCCTTGTCGCGCAGCTGCTGCAACACCACCGGCAGGCGGGCGAGCGGCGATGGCGTAGCGTGTGCCTTGTTGATTGGCACCACCTTTCCGTCATTGTGCATCCTGGCCTCCTGAAACGGCGGTATTGGGGTGGGGAAACATCGGGTACGGGCCCCGTCGGGAACCAGAAATAACCGCTTATCCTCAAGACGTCAAAGCTATGACGCCAATTGCAAGGCGCGAGATTATCTTGCAAATGAGGGGGGTTGCGCCAGCAAACTCTGCCATTACGCGGTAAATGAGTGGTGAGCCTGGGTTCGAACGCACACTGCCCCTATAATCGGGACACTTTGTCTGTGGAGCCTGTTATGCCGAATCTCCGTCTTGCCGACCTCACCGCCGAAATCGAAGCCAACGTGCGCCGCGCACTGCTGGAAGACATCGGCAGCGGCGACATCACTGCGCAGTTGATCCCGGCCGAACGGCTGGCCACGGCCACCATCATTACCCGTGACACGGCGGTTATCGCCGGTACAGCCTGGGTTGATGCGGTGTTCCGCCAACTGGACCCGCGGGTCGCCGTGCATTGGCAGGTGGCCGACGGTGAACGCGTCAGCCCCAACCAGGCGCTGTTCCACCTTGAAGGCCCGGCACGCTCGCTGCTCAGCGGCGAACGCTGCGCACTGAATTTCCTGCAACTGCTGTCCGGCGTCGCCACACGCGCCCAATTCCTGGCGGATTTTGTCGCCAGCACCCAGGTCAAGCTGCTGGATACCCGCAAGACCTTGCCGGGCCTGCGTCTGGCGCAGAAGTACGCAGTCACCTGCGGGGGCTGCCACAACCACCGTATCGGTTTATATGACGCGTTCCTGATCAAGGAAAACCATATCGCAGCTTGCGGCGGCATTGCCCAGGCGATTACGGCCGCCCACAAGATCGCACCCGGCAAGCCGGTGGAAATCGAAGTGGAGAGCCTGGAGGAACTGCGCGAAGCCCTGGCGGCAGGCGCCGACATCATCATGCTCGATGAGTTGAGCCTGGACGATATGCGTGAAGCCGTGCGCCTGAACGGCGGCAAGGCCAAGCTGGAGGCCAGCGGCGGGATCAATGAAAGCACCCTGCTGCCGATTGCAGAGACCGGGGTGGACTACATCTCGATCGGCGCGATGACCAAGGATGTGAAGGCAGTGGACTTGTCGATGCGCCTCAGTATCTAGCACCTTCGAAATGCGTGTGTGGTAAGCGGGCTTGCCCCGCGCTGGGGTGCGCAAGCAGCCCCAACGAGGCCGCCGCGTTTTGTCAGGTAAAACGGGGGGGTAGGTGTTGGGGCCGCTTCGCAGCCCCGCGCGGGGCAAGCCCGCTCACTACAACGGCGTTTGAGTGACCAGGTCATTCGTCTCGCAATGCTCTTTCGGTGTCGATGCGCTTAGTATCCAGCCGTTCGAAAATGCGTGTGTGGTGAGCGGGCTTGCCCCGCGCTGGGCTGCGTAGCAGCCCCAAGAAGGCCGCCGCGTTTTGTCAGGTAGAACGGGGTGGCAGGTGTTGGGGCCGCTTCGCAGCCCAGCGCGGGGCAAGCCCGCTCACTACAACGGCGTTTAAACGACTAGGTCATTCGTCTCGCAATGCTCTTTCGGTGTCGATGCACCTTAGTATCCAGCACGTTCGAAAATGCGTGTGTGGTGAGCGGGCTTGCCCCGCTCACTACAACGGCGTTTGAGTGACCAGGTCATTCATCTCGCAATGCTCTTTCGGTGTCGATGCACCTTAGTATCCAGGGCGCTCGAAATGCGTGTGTGGTGAGCGGGCTTGCCCCGCTCACTACAACGGCGTTTGAGTGACCAGGTCATTCATCTCGCAATGCTCTTTCGGTGTCGATGCACCTTAGTATCCAGGGCGCTCGAAATGCGTGTGTGGTGAGCGGGCTTGCCCCGCTCACTACAACGGCGTTTGAGTGACCAGGTCATTCATCTCGCAATGCTCTTTCGGTGTCGATGCACCTTAGTATCCAGGGCGCTCGAAATGCGTGTGTGGTGAGCGGGCTTGCCCCGCGCTGGGCTGCGTAGCAGCCCCAACGAGGCCGCCGCGTTTTGTCAGGTAGAACGGGGTGGTAGGTGTTGGGGCTGCTTCGCAGCCCAGCGCGGGGCAAGCCCGCTCACTACAACGGCGTTTGAGTGACCAGGTCATTCATCTTGCAATGCTCTTTCGGTGTCGATGCACCTTAAGTATCCAGAGCGCTCGAAATGCGTGTGTGGTGAGCGGGCTTGCCCCGCGCTGGGCTGCGTAGCAGCCCCAATAAGGCCGCCGCGTTTTGTCAGGCAGAACGAGGTGGCAGGTGTTGGGGCGGCTTCGCAGCCCAGCGCGGGGCAAGCCCGCTCACTACAACGGCGTTTAAACGACTAGGTCATTCATCTCGCAATGCTCTTTCGGTGTCGATGCACCTTAGTATCCAGCACGTTCGAAAATGCGTGTGTGGTGAGCGGGCTTGCCCCGCGCTGGGGTGCGTAGCAGCCCCAACGAGGCCGCCGCGTTTTGTCAGGTAGAACGGGGTGGCAGGTGTTGGGGCCGCTTCGCAGCCCAGCGCGGGGCAAGCCCGCTCACTACAACGGCGTTTGAGTGACCAGGTCATTCATCTTGCAATGCTCTTTCGGTGTCGATGCACCTTAAGTATCCAGCGCGTTCGAAAATGCGTGTGTGGTGAGCGGGCTTGCCCCGCGCTGGGCTGCGTAGCAGCCCCAACGAGGCCGCCGCGTTTTGTCAGGTAGAACGGGGTGGCAGGTGTTGGGGCTGCTACGCAGCCCAGCGCGGGGCAAGCCCGCTCACTACAACGGCGTTTAAACGACCAGGTCATTCATCTCGCAATACTCTTCCCACTCGACACCCAGCACCTCGGCCGCCTCTCTATGCAAGGCCAGCCGTGCCGCTTCGAACTCTTCCGGTGTCGATGTGTACTTGAGGGTCAGCTCCCAGGGCTGGTAGCCCTGGCTTTCGGCCTCGTCCTCGAATGCCCACTGAATCTGGTCGCGCTGGTCATCGGCGCTCAGGTCCTTGATCTCTTCTTTAAGCTGCGGCGATTCCTCAAGGTATTTCTCGAGGGCTGCTTGATGCCGAACTTCCTGGGTCATTTCAGTCGTGGTCATGTCGTTCTCTTAGATCGAGGAATGGGGATGCATCTGGGTCATCAAGGTTGCGCAGATACAAAAGAGCGGGCGCAAATGCCGGCTCGTCTGGCCTTCAGAACCATTCTGGGATCATCTGAAAACATTGCCTTTGAAACGGTGGAACCTTTGTTGCCTTTTTGCCCGAGACAGGAATCGAACCTGCGACCTTCGCGTTACGAGTGCGCTGCTCTACCGACTGAGCTACACGGGCGGTGGGCTAAAGCTAGCACCGCATCGGAAGTCCGGCAACTTGCCGCCGTCAGCGAGCAATCACCCCTTGGGCCCAGAAGCGTGGCTGAAGGTAAGTGCCATGGGCGTCCAGGTACTGCTGCTGGGCTCGCTTGATGTGAGGTACGTCACGCACAGCGATCACGATCAACAGACCAACGGCCAACACGCTCAGTGTTTTCCAGATGCCCCAGGCGAATGACCGCTCGACACCGACAGCGGTTCGCCACACATGCAGCGCCATCAACCAGCCCACCACCAGCGCCAACCAGACTTGAGAGTTGGGCATCACCATCACACCGTCGACCATCGATTGCACCAGCGCACCGATCAGCGCGGCAAACAGACACAGCCGCAGCAGGTCTGCACGTTCGGCGCACTGCGCACGCTCACGCAGCACCCCGAGCGTGGCCCACCCGCCTCGCCACGCCAAAACCGTAACGCACAGCGCCGATGGCACCCCCCATTCACTGGCCCACTGCAGGATGGCCTGGTGGGGGTGAGCGGCAATCTTGTTGGCAACATCGGCAAAATGCATCGGCCCGAACCCCAACCATGGCCTCTCGACGAGCATGTACCAGGCCTGCCACCAGATCGGGCCGCGCCCCGACAGCGAGGTGGTGAGGCGATCGCCGGCAGCATTGGCGATCTCGATCCCCAGGTAATCCGCCAACACCGCAAACACCAGCCAATACAGCAACAGCCCGCCAAGCACTGCAGCGAGTTGCCAACCCAACCAGCGTCGGCCCCATGGCCCCAGCACTGCCAACACCCCACCCGCCGCGCCCATGCCGAGCCAGGTGCCACGCGTGCCGCCGCCGATCGCGATCATCCACCACACGCACAGCAACGCAAACACTGCAGCTTTGAGCGAGCGGGAGAGCGTGGGGATCAACAAGGGCAGCGCCAGCAGCGGCAGGGTGAACGTCTGGAATTGACCGTAGAAGCGTTTGTTGGAAAAGCCCGACAGCAACAGGTCAGGATCCAGCGTCCGCTCGGCACTGGCGAACGCAAGCACGCCCGCATACACGTATTGAACCGACTTGATCAGGCACAGCAGCACCACCACCATGATCAAGACGCGATCCAAAGGCTCGCCCCCGTGACGACGCAGCAAGGCAAACGCCACGGCAATCGCCCCGCAACTGACAAACAACGCCACTTCGGCAAACGCCCAGAGGGGCTGATGGGCCAGCGCTGATGACACCAGGCCCAGCACGATAATGAGCGTCAGGCCCAGTGCGGTGGGCCGGTCCGTCAACCGTTCAACGCGGACGACCGACAGCCCGTACAGCACCGCGCAGAACCCGACGGCGATCTGCATCGCCCGTTGCAAATCATGCCCACTGAACGGTGCACAAATCCCGACAACCAGCAGACACACCACTGTGACCAGAAAAATACTGCCGCGCTGCTGTACGGATAACGACATCGGCCACCTCTTACGTCCATGTTGACGGTTCAGCACTTATGCCCCGTCGGCGCCGCAGCCCTTGGCGACATATTTTGCGTCGGCGGTGGTGGTGCATTTCCAACCAGTGGTGGCATTGCGCGTCAGGCTGATGGTCTTGCCCAGCACCGGCGCTGGAGCGTCGAGTATTTCGCAGCTGATAGAGCCCGCACCCGTGCCTACATCGCCTGCCACGTCGATCTTGCAGTTGGCTGTCGGGCTGGTGCCGCCGATCAATGCGAGGGTCGGTACGGTGCCCTGGTTGAGGGTGTCTTCGTACCCGGGTTTCAACGCAGTGATTTCAGCCAGGCCTGCGGTGAACTTGGCCTTGGCCTGGTGGGTGGTGTACATGGGCAGGCCAATGGTGGCCAAAATGCCAATGATTGCCACGACGATCAACAGCTCGATCAGGGTAAAACCTTTTTGACGTATCACATTCACTCTCCAGGATAGAACTCATGACAAGGCGCGTCCTGCGCCCCGTATTTTGCAGCGGCGCCAGTGTACTCATCCGCAGGCGGTCAAGCGCCTGCAAGACGCACATTCTGACATTTTATCCTGCACTGCCAGCGTGTCCGAAGTCGTCACCTGACTACGCTATAAATCTTCGACGACCTCTGTGCGGAACCGTGACATGGACAACGCTGCAACGATCTACGCCTGGGAAGGCATCAACCGCAAAGGACGCAGGGTGTCCGGGCAAACCACGGGGCACAACCTTGCCCTGGTCAAGGCTCAGTTGCGCCGGCAAGGCATCAGCCCAGTGGCTGTGTACAAGAAATCCGCCTTGCTACCGAGCCTCGCGCCGTCGATCAAATCGGCGGACATCACCCTGCTAACTCGACAGCTGGCCACGCTGCTGAAGGCTGGAATCCCACTTCTACAAGCCTTCGACATTATCGGTGAAGGCTTCGAAAGCCGCCCTGTGCGCGAGCTGGTGCAGGGGTTGAAACAGGCAATCGCCGCCGGCACCAGCCTGGCCGAGGCGCTGCGCAAACAACCGCGCTATTTCGATGAGCTGTACTGCAACCTGGTGGCCGCCGGCGAACAGGCTGGCGCACTTGAAACGCTGCTGGAGCGCGTGGCGATCCACCGCGAAAAGAGCGAGCAGCTACGGGCCAGGATCAAAAAGGCCATGACCTATCCGATCGCAGTCCTGGTGGTCGCCAGCCTGGTCACCGGCGTGCTGCTGATACAGGTAGTGCCACAGTTCCAGAGTTTGTTCGCCGGGGTCGACGGCAAGCTGCCCGAGTTCACCTTGCAGGTCATCGCCCTCTCCGAGTTCACGCAAAAAGCCTGGTGGGTCGTGGCCCTGGGCATGCTTGCCGGAGGCTTGGGGTGGCGCCAAGCGTATCGCACCTTCCCTGATTTTCGTCTGCGGGTAGACGCCGGTTTGTTGAAAGCGCCCCTGGCAGGCAAACTGCTGAAAAAATCCGCAGTGGCCCGCTACGCCCGTACGCTTTCCACCACCTTCGCCGCCGGTGTTCCATTGGTGCAGGCGTTGGATTCCGTGGCCGGCGCCGCCGGTTCGGGGCCATTCAGACAGGCAATCGAGCATATGCGACATGATGTATCCACCGGTATGCAATTGAATCAATCCATGGCCGCCAGCGGCCTGTTTCCCGGCATGGCGATCCAGATGACGGCCATCGGCGAAGAGTCGGGCACGTTGGACCGCATGCTGGAAAAAGTCGCCAACCATTACGAGGTCGATGTGGACAACCTGGTCGATAACCTCACCAGCCTGATGGAACCGCTGATCATGGTGGTATTGGGGGGCATCGTCGGCGCGCTGGTGATCGCCATGTACCTGCCGGTCTTTCAGTTGGGGAGCGCGTTTTGAGCCTGCTATTGGTTGAACAGCCCTGGGCTTTTGTGGCGATGGCCGGGGTGCTGGGGCTGATCGTCGGCAGTTTTCTCAACGTGCTGGTGTGGCGCCTGCCGAAAATGCTCGAACGGGAATGGCGCGCCCAGGCCCACGAAGTGCTCGGCTTGCCCGCTGAGCCTGCCGGGCCGACCTACAACCTGATGCACCCCAACTCCTGCTGCCCGCACTGCAACCATCCGATACGCCCATGGGAAAATATCCCGTTGCTCAGTTACCTGTTTCTGCGCGGCCGCTGCGCCCATTGCCAAGGCCCGATCAGCGCCCGCTATCCACTCACTGAACTGGCGTGCGGGTTGATCTCGGCCTGGGTGGCCTGGCATTTCGGCTTTGGCTGGCAGGCGGGCGCGATGCTGGTGCTGAGTTGGGGCTTGTTGGCGATGAGCCTGATCGATGCCGACCATCAACTGTTGCCGGATGCGCTGGTGATGCCGCTGCTCTGGCTGGGACTGATCGTCAACGCGCTTGGCCTGCTGACGACGCTACCCGATGCCCTCTGGGGCGCGGTTATCGGGTACATGAGCCTGTGGAGCGTGTTCTGGCTGTTCAAGCTGGCCACCGGCAAGGACGGCATGGGCCACGGCGACTTCAAGCTGCTGGCACTGCTCGGTGCCTGGGGTGGCTGGCAGATCCTGCCGATGACACTGCTGATATCGTCGCTGGTCGGGGTGTTAGTGGGCTTGATTCTGATGCGCCTGCGCAAGGCCCGGGCGTCGACACCGATGCCGTTTGGTCCGTATCTGGCAATTGCCGGCTGGATTGCATTGCTCTGGGGTGGTCAAATAACCGACTTCTATTTGCAGTCTGTCGGTTTCAGATGACCACTTCTGTTGCAACACCCTGGATTCTAGGCCTCACCGGCGGCATCGGCAGCGGTAAAAGCGCAGCGGCCCAGCACTTTATCGACCTGGGGATCGACCTGGTGGACGCCGACCACGCGGCGCGCTGGGTGGTCGAACCTGGCCGGCCGGCACTGGCGCGCATCGCCGAGCATTTTGGTGCCGGCGTGCTGCAGCCGGACGGCCAGTTGGACCGAGGGGCATTGCGCAAGCTGATCTTTGAAGTACCCGAAGAGCGCCGTTGGCTGGAAGCCTTGCTGCACCCACTGATTGGCGATGAGATTCGTAGCCACCTGGCGCGCGCGAAGTCGCCTTACGCGATACTGGTGTCGCCGCTGCTGATCGAGTCCGGCCAGTACAGCATGACCCAGCGCATCCTGGTGATCGACGTGCCGCAATCGCTGCAGATTCAGCGTACCCTGCAGCGCGACGGCATCAGCGAACAACAGGTGCAGGCGATCCTCAAGGCCCAATCCAGCCGCGAAGACCGCTTGAACCATGCCGATGACGTGCTGGTCAACGACCAGGACCTTGCCTGGCTGCACAGCGAGGTCGAGCGACTGCACCACTTTTACCTTACTTTGCGTGGAGGCCGATCATGAGCCAACCCTTGACCGTCGACTGCCCAACCTGCGGCGCCCCCGTGGAATGGACAGCGACCAACCTCAACCGGCCGTTCTGCTCGGACCGCTGCAAACTCATCGACCTAGGCGCCTGGGCCGCTGAGGAACATAAAATTCCGGTGGCCCCGGATGCCGAAGACGAGCTGTTTTCCGAAGACCTTCCGCCGCGTCACTAAGGGCGCATAAAGGCATATTCCTGCTGGTCGTCGAGGTTTTCTGCAAGGTATTGCAGCTCGTCGGCCAGGTCTTCAAAGCTGCGCACGCCCTTGCTCTGCTGCACCACCGCGCTGAGCATGGCGCGCAGGGTCAAGCCTGGGTCGAAACCGATTTCCAGCGCCGCATCCTGGCTTCTGCGCAACTCCTGCCGTGCCCACTCATACACACTCATGATCTGTGCTCCCGCCTTGCCTAGGAAAATTTCGCAAAGCATGGGCCTGGTCGGCCGGGCGGGATTTGATCTGGGTCAACGCTCTGAATCGCCGTCCTTCCAGGGCGCAGAGAGGTAGCGCGTACGGTTGAAAGTCTCCAGCCATTCCGGGCAGAACACCACCAAGGCGCTGATGACCATGCCGTTGATGAAGGCTTCGGGAAAGATGATCAGCCACAGATAACCGACGAAATCCTCCAGCCATTCCGGCATGGCAAAACGACCGTCGAGCCACAAAAGCCCCAGCCCTAGTAGCAAGCACAGCAGCGCCGACAGCGCGGCCGCGAAAAAACCGGAACAGAAGATATACACAAAGGGATTGCGTGGCTGCGCACGCTCGACCAGCAGCGCGCAGGCTTCGGTGACCAGCACCGGCAGCACGATCAGCAGCAGGCCGTTGACGCCAAGTGCTGCAAGGTCCTGGCGCCCCAGCACCATCAGACCCAACTGGGCGGCAAAGCCACCGACGATGGCCAGGGGCCAATCCAGCAGCAGGGTCACGGCAGTCATGCCGATAAAGTGGTAGGACACCCCCGTATCAAAATCCCGCCGCACCAGCCACAGCATGAACAACGCGAACACGGTGCCGAACAGCAGATGCTGGCGCCGTCGGTCGGCAAACAGTTCGACCCAAGGTGAACGCAAGATGGCCCACGCCACCACAGGTGCGTACAACAGCCAGCCGATGCCCATTGTTGTCGGCGCTAACATGGCGGCACTGATCACGGCAGTACTCCCCCTGCGTCGGACACTAGTCGGATGATCAGTCTACACCGACGTTTCACAAGGGTACTTCCTGCGGTCATCATTTGGGCGCTAAGCTGCTAGCTATGGATGACTCTGATTACTTGCGCCTGCTCACCGTAGCGGCCGAACAAGCCAATGCGTTCTTGTCCAATGCCCGCAAATGGGAGCGTGAGCGTTGGGTCTGCCAGCGCCTGCTGCAAGGCTTGAACGTGCCCTACCGGGCCGAAGAATTCCACGCCGCCGGGCAAGAGCCGCCGGATGTGCTGTTTCGCGATGCCAGCTTCGAGGTGTTTTTCGTGCTGGACGAGGGCCGACGCTTGAATGACGAATGGCGCGACGAGTTGCTGCGCCGACGCAGCGCGTTCTCCCTGAGCCAGTTGGTGCGGCGCGAAGCCAAGCCGCGACGCATCCCGGCCCATGAGTTCTTACTGCGCCTGGCGCCCACGCTGCGCAAGAAGGCTCATAACTACAAAGAGCGCGGCATGGACCTGGGGGAACTGGATATCGTCGCCTTCACCAGCCTCAAGCGCGAAGTGCTCGACCTCAATAGCCACTTCCCGCCACCGACGGAATACCTGCGCCAGGGCTGGCGCTCACTGTCGCTGGTGGGGCCGACTTTCGCACGGGTGTTGTTCGCCCATCCGGATGCGCCGGATTTCTTGCGCAACAACCTGGGTCGCAGCATAGTGTTCGACGTGGGCATCAGCCTCTGAGCCCCCGGACTGTAACGTGGCGCCCTTTTGCAACGTCTACCTGACGAGGCCTTTATGACCAGCCGCCTGAACCCCGATGACCAACAGCATGTCGAAGAGTACCTGCAACTCTCCCAGAACCAAGTCGAGCGTAAGCCTTTCCGGCCGTGGCTGCTCCTTGGTGTGGTGTTGGCAGTGGTGATCGGCCTCGGCTTGCTGAGTCGCCTTTTGAGTTACCTGACGCTATGAGCTGCCTGGCGCTCGCGGGGGTAACTGCTCCGATTTCTTTTAGCCTTGCGAGATATCCCCATGACCCATCGTATTATTATCGTCGGCGGCGGCGCCGGCGGCCTGGAGTTGGCTACCCGCCTGGGTAAGACTCTGGGCAAGCGCGGCACCGCCAGTATCACGCTGGTGGACGCCAACCTGACCCATATCTGGAAGCCCTTGCTGCACGAAGTGGCAGCCGGTTCGCTGAACTCTTCGGAAGACGAACTCAATTATGTCGCCCAGGCCAAATGGAACCACTTCGAGTTCCAACTGGGGCGCATGAGCGGGCTCGACCGCGAACAGAAGAAGATCCAGCTGGCCGCCACCCTCGACGAAGAAGGCCGTGAGCTGGTGCCCGCGCGGGTACTGGGCTATGACAGCCTGGTGATCGCAGTCGGCAGCACTACCAACGATTTCGGTACCGAAGGCGCAGCGCAACATTGCCTGTTCCTCGACACCCGCAAACAGGCCGAGCGCTTCCACCAGCAATTGCTCAACCACTACCTGCGCGCCCATGCCGGGCAGACGGATGTGGTGGAAAAGATCAGCGTCGCCATCGTCGGCGCAGGGGCTACGGGGGTCGAACTGGCCGCCGAACTGCATAACGCCGCCCATGAGCTGGCCGCCTACGGCCTGGACCGCATCAAGCCGGAAAACATGCACATCACCCTGATCGAAGCCGGCCCGCGGGTACTGCCTGCACTGCCGGAGCGGATCGGCGTGCCGGTGCATAAAACCCTGGAGAAGCTTGGGGTGACGGTGCTGACCAACTCCGCGGTCAGCGAAGTGACTGCCGATGCGCTGATCACCAGCAGCGGCCAGGTCATCCCTGCGAGCCTCAAGGTATGGGCGGCCGGTATTCGCGCGCCAGGTTTCCTCAAGGACATCGATGGCTTGGAAACCAACCGCATCAACCAATTGCAAGTGCTGCCGACGCTGCAAACTACCCGCGACGAAAACATCTTCGCCTTCGGTGATTGCGCCGCCTGCCCGCAAGCGGGCACCGACCGTAACGTGCCACCACGGGCCCAGGCGGCTCACCAGCAAGCTTCACTGTTGGCCAAGTCGCTGAAATTGCGCATCGAGGGCAAGGACCTGCCGTCGTACAAGTACACCGACTATGGGTCGCTGATCTCGCTGTCGCGGTTCTCGGCGGTGGGCAACTTGATGGGCAACCTCACCGGCAGCGTAATGCTGGAGGGCTGGTTGGCGCGGATGTTCTACGTGTCGCTGTACCGCATGCACCAGATGGCGCTGTATGGGGTCTTCCGCACAGCGATGCTGATGCTGGGCAGCAAGATCGGGCGCGGGACTGAGCCACGTCTTAAATTGCACTGATAACTCGGTCTCGGATGGGACCTTGTAAAGGTGGGAGGGGGCTTGCCCCCTCCCACCTTTGCTTTGCGGTGAGCTCAGGATTTACGCGCACAAAAAAAATCCCCGTATCTTTCGATACGAGGATTTTTAATATGGTCGGGGTAAGGGGATTCGAACTCCTGACATCCTGCTCCCAAAGCAGGCGCGCTACCGGACTGCGCTATACCCCGGTAAAAAAAAGGCGACCTCTCAGTCGCCTTCTTCGATCAGCGCTTTTGGCCTCTGATCTTAAGATTCGATTCCAGCGTTAACTGGTCTCAAAAATGGTGGGTCGTGTGGGATTCGAACCTACGACCAATTGGTTAAAAGCCAACTGCTCTACCAACTGAGCTAACGACCCAAATATGGTCGGGGTAAGGGGATTCGAACTCCTGACATCCTGCTCCCAAAGCAGGCGCGCTACCGGACTGCGCTATACCCCGGTTTGAAATTGGCTCCGTGACCAGGACTCGAACCTGGGACCCAATGATTAACAGTCATTTGCTCTACCGACTGAGCTATCACGGAACTACATATTTCAAAGTGTTACTTATTTCAAAGCATTTTTACTGCGGTGTAACCTTCTCTTCGACCTTTCCGTATCGCTACGTTCGTGTCTCTGAGGCGCGCTATTCTACAATCTTAAAAAACCCTGTCAACCCTTTAAATTGCTTTTAAGACAATGATTTGCGCTTGTTTCTGATTTCTTCTTGGGGAGAAGAAACCCGTGGGCTGACGTTGCTGCGGGGCGCACTTTACAAGCCTTTGCCTTACAGTTCAACGCCCTATCGAAAAAAAAGGCCTCGCAAAGCGAGGCCTTCTCTTATTACCCAGCAGTTGGGGCTCAGTGGAAGACGATTTCGTCGTTTTCCACCGTTGCCGTAACGCTGGTCCCTGGCATAAAGCTGCCCGACAGGATCAGCTGGGCCAACGGGTTCTCGATCCAGCGCTGGATCGCACGTTTCAACGGCCGTGCACCATACACCGGGTCGTAACCCACCGCGATCAGCTTGTCCAACGCCTCCTGGCTCAGGTCCAGCGACAACTCGCGCTCGGTCAGACGACCACGCAGACGACCCAGTTGGATCTCGGTGATGCCCGCAATCTGATCCCGTGCCAAAGGCTCGAAGATCACCACTTCATCGACCCGGTTAATGAATTCCGGGCGGAAGTGCGTGGTCAAGGCATCCATCACCGCCGCACGCTGGGCTTCACGGTCGCCCACCAGTTCCTGGATCTGCGCCGAGCCCAGGTTGGAGGTCATCACGATCACCGTGTTGCGGAAGTCCACCGTACGCCCGTGGCTGTCGGTCAGGCGGCCATCCTCCAGCACTTGCAAGAGGATGTTGAACACGTCCGGGTGCGCCTTCTCGACCTCATCCAGCAGGATCACCGAGTAAGGCTTACGCCGCACGGCTTCGGTCAGGTAACCGCCCTCCTCATACCCCACATAGCCTGGTGGAGCGCCAATCAGGCGAGCCACCGAGTGTTTCTCCATGAACTCAGACATGTCGATTCGCACCATGGCCTCTTCAGTATCAAAGAGGAACTCGGCCAAGGCCTTGCACAGCTCGGTCTTACCCACACCGGTCGGGCCGAGGAACATGAACGAGCCGCTCGGACGATTTGGGTCGGACAAACCGGCCCGGGAGCGCCGCACCGCATTGGACACCGCCACCACGGCCTCTTCCTGACCGATGACACGCTGGTGCAACAGGCTTTCCATTTTCAGCAGCTTGTCGCGCTCGCCTTCGAGCATCTTCGACACCGGGATACCGGTCCACTTGGAGACGACTTCGGCAATTTCTTCCTCGGTCACCTTGCTGCGCAGCAACTGGTTCTCGCTTTTGCCGTGCTGGTCGACCATCTGCAGGCTGCGCTCCAGGTCCGGGATCACCCCGTACTGCAACTCAGCCATGCGGTTCAGGTCGCCTTTACGGCGGGCAGCTTCAAGTTCCTGCCGCGACTGCTCGATCTTTTGCTGGATCTGGGCAGAGCCCTGTACTTCGGCTTTTTCCGAGGTCCAGATTTCTTCCAGGTCCGAATACTCACGTTCCAGACGGACGATTTCTTCCTGGAGTTTTTCCAGGCGTTTCTTCGCCGCGTCGTCTTCTTCTTTCTTCAGGGCCTGGGACTCAACTTTCAGTTGAATCAGGCGCCGGTCCAGACGGTCGAGCACTTCCGGCTTGGAGTCGATTTCCATGCGGATACGGCTGGCCGCTTCGTCAATCAAGTCGATGGCCTTGTCGGGCAACTGACGGTCAGTGATATAGCGATGGCTCAATTTGGCCGCCGCAATGATCGCGCCGTCGGTGATCGCCACCTTGTGGTGGACCTCATAACGCTCTTTCAGGCCACGCAGGATGGCGATGGTGTCTTCTTCGCTTGGCTCTTCCACCAGCACTTTCTGGAAGCGACGCTCAAGGGCCGCGTCCTTTTCAATGTACTGGCGGTATTCGTTGAGCGTGGTCGCACCGACGCAGTGCAACTCACCGCGCGCCAACGCGGGCTTGAGCATGTTACCGGCGTCCATCGAACCTTCGCCTTTACCGGCGCCGACCATGGTGTGCAGTTCGTCGATAAACAGAATGATCTGCCCTTCCTGCTTCGACAGCTCATTGAGCAGGGATTTCAGGCGTTCTTCGAACTCGCCACGGAACTTGGCACCGGCGATCAACGACCCCATGTCCAGGGACAGCAGGCGCTTGCCTTTGAGGCCGTCCGGCACTTCACCGTTGATGATGCGCTGGGCTAGACCTTCGGCAATCGCGGTTTTACCCACGCCAGGCTCACCGATCAATACCGGGTTGTTCTTGGTACGACGTTGCAGCACTTGGATGGTGCGACGGATTTCATCGTCACGGCCGATCACCGGGTCAAGCTTGCCCTCTTCGGCGCGCTTGGTCAGGTCAACGGTGTATTTATCCAAGGCCTGGCGCGACTCCTCGTGGTTGGGGTCGTTCACCGCATCGCCGCCACGCAGGTTGTTGATGGCGTTTTCCAGTGCTTTCTTGCTCACGCCCTGACCCAGCAACAACTTGCCGAGCTTGCTGTTCTCGTCCATGGCCGCGAGCAGCACCAGTTCACTGGAGATGAACTGGTCACCTTTCTGCTGGGCCAGGCGGTCTGCCTGGTTAAGCAGGCGCGCCAGATCCTGCGACATATTCACGTCGCCGGTAGGATTTTGGATTTTCGGCAGTTGGTCGAGCTCTTTGCTCAACTCCTTGCGCAGGCTGTTGACGTCAAAGCCCACCTGCATCAGCAAGGGTTTGATAGAACCACCTTGCTGCTCCAGAAGCGCCTGCATCAAGTGCGCAGGCTCAATGGCCGGGTGGTCGAGGCCCACCGCCAAGGATTGAGAGTCAGACAGTGCCAACTGCAATTTGCTGGTTAAACGATCAATACGCATTAGTCACCTTCCTTTTGAGCAGGCCGGAGCTATAAAACATCCTGAATGAAGAAACCTGCCAGATACCCCTATAGATGGGGAGGATTCTGCAAGATTCAAGCGAGCGATGGTCGATATGGACCGGGTTTGACCCAGGTCAAGAGAGTCTAGCGTTCAAGCCAGATAAGCGAGGCGAAACGTCCGGTGCGGGGGCTGCGCCGGTAGGAAAAGAAGCGCGGGTCGGTCACCGTGCAGAACCCACCACCATAAACAGCCGTGACACCGCGCGCGGCGAGGCGCAAACGGGCGAGCTTATAGATGTCGGCCATGAACTTGCCGGTGTTGCGGCTGGGCACAAAGGCTTCGGCGGTGGCCGGCAGTTGCTGCATGAAGGCTTCACGCACTTCCGGGCCGACTTCAAAAGCTTGCGGACCAATCGCTGGGCCGAGCCAGACCAATACCTCATCAGGCTGGGCATCGAGGCTTTCGAACGCCGCTTCCAGGACGCCCGCCGCCAGCCCACGCCAACCGGCATGAGCAGCAGCCACACGGGTACCAGCACGGTTGCAGAACAACGCAGGCAGGCAATCGGCGGTCATGGAGGTGCAGGCGATGCCGGGGGTGCTGGTCCAGCTGCCATCCGCTTCGGCGGTGCGCGACGGATCGGCCTCAACCACGGTGACTCCGTGGACTTGGCGCAACCAGGCAGGCTGTATGTCGAATACATCGGTCAGACGACGGCGATTTTCAAGGACGGCCTCCAGGCTGTCCTCGACATGATCGCCCAGGTTGAGGCTGTCGAACGGCGCCAGGCTGACGCCGCCCGCACGCGTAGTGACGCAGGCTTTGACCTGGGCCGGTGCGGGCCAGTCAGGTATCAGCCAGTCACTCACCCGACAAACGCCTCGCGATCCTGCTTGAGCAACGACAACAACCAGACCAGATCGTCCGGCAGAGGCGATTCCCAGCTCATCCGCTTACCGCTCGTCGGATGGTCCAGCTCCAAGAAGCGTGCGTGCAGTGCCTGGCGCGGGAAGGTTTTCAACGACTCAACCATAGTTGCGCTGGCCGCCGGTGGAATACGGAAGCGCCCGCCGTAGGCCGGATCACCGACCAACGGGAAGTTGATATGCGCCATATGGACGCGAATCTGGTGGGTACGCCCGGTCTCCAGCTTGACCCGCACATGGGTGTGGGAGCGGAAACGCTCGAGCACACGGTAGTGGCTCACGGCCTGCTTGCCGCCCTCCATCACCGCCATACGCTGGCGCTGCTGGCCGTGACGACCGATTGGCGCGTTGATCTTGCCACCCGCCACCACCACGCCGATCACGATGCATTCGTAGATCCGGCTGACGCTGCGGCTCTGCAATTGTGTGACCAACTGCGTCTGAGCCTGAATGGTCTTGGCCACCACCATCAAGCCGGTGGTGTCCTTGTCCAGACGGTGCACGATGCCGCAGCGCGGGACGTTGATGATGTCCGGCACATGGTGCAACAGGGCATTGAGCAAGGTGCCATCAGCGTGCCCGGCCGCCGGGTGAACCACCAGGCCTGCGGGTTTGTTGATGACCAGGATGTCGTCGTCTTCATAGACGATATCCAGCTCGATGTCTTGGGCGACCCATTCTCCCTGGGCTTCCTGCTCGGCAGTCAGCTCAAGAATCGCACCACCATGGACTATGTCTCGCGGGCGGATAACCGCTCCATCCACAGTCAGGCGGCCGTCTTTGATCCAGGCGGAAAGGCGCGAGCGCGAGTGCTCAGCGAATAATTGTGCGGCGACTTGATCGAGGCGTTGGCCGCCCAATTCGGACGGCACCTCTGCGCGAAGTTCAATTTTATCGGACATGCTCAGACTAGGCGTGGCGTAGCCTTTGGTTTCGGCTGCGCGCTTGTGGTTAAATACGGCGTCTTTTGCCCCGAGGCTTTCAACGGGGCGCTCATCATAACAGGACGGCCCCGCCCAAGACAGCGGCCGTCATAGGGACGCAAGCCGCCATGCAAGTGAAACACCTGCTGCTGATCGCCATCCTCGCCATGACTGCTGCTTGCTCGTCAACAAAGGACGTCGTCGACGAAAACCTGAGCGAAGTCGAGTTGTACCAACTGGCTCAGAAAGACCTGGACAACAATAGCTACACCAGCGCCACAGCGAAGCTGAAGGCACTGGAGTCGCGCTATCCGTTCGGGCGTTATGCCGACCAGGCCCAGCTCGAACTGATCTACGCCAACTACAAGAACGCCGAGCCGGAAGCCGCCAAGTCCGCCGCCGAGCGTTTCATCCGCCTGCATCCGCAGCACCCGAACGTCGACTACGCCTACTACATGAAGGGCCTGACTTCGTTCGACCAGGACGTCGGCCTGCTGGCGCGCTTCCTGCCGCTGGACATGACCAAGCGTGACCCAGGCGCTGCCCGCGACTCCTACAACGAGTTCGCCCAGCTGACCAGCCGCTACCCCAACAGCCGCTACGCGCCGGACGCCAAGCAGCGCATGATCTACCTGCGCAACCTGCTGGCGTCCTACGAGATCCACGTGGCCCACTACTACCTGACGCGTCAGGCCTACGTAGCAGCCGCCAACCGTGGCCGTTATGTTGTCGAAAACTTCCAGGAAACCCCTTCCGTGGGTGACGGCCTGGCCGTGATGACCGAGGCTTACCAGCGTCTGCACCTGGACGAGCTGGCCAGCACCAGCCTGGAAACCCTCAAGCTCAACTACCCGGACCACCCAAGCCTGAAAGACGGCCAGTTCGTGCCTCAGGTTGCTGAAGCCGACAACCGTTCGTGGCTGAGCAAGTACACCCTGGGCCTGATCGAGTCCCGTCCACCGCTGCCGCCGGGCGAAACCCGCGCCAACCAGGACGTGATCAAGCAGTTCCAGGACGCCAAGGAAGCCATTCCTTCGGAGCTCAAGCCCCACGACGAGAACGGCGACGTAATCGAAGAGGAAGAGCCACAAGCCCAGGGCAACAACCAGGACCGCTCGTGGTTCAGCTACATGACCTTCGGTGTGTTCGACTGATTGCACCCTGCGTCATCAAAAAGGAGCCTTTCGAGGCTCCTTTTTTGTGGACGGTATTATTGCGCTGTGCGCCTGACACGTCCTTGGCTAAACTGGCGCATTCCTCGTCGAGAAACTGCCCATCATGCTTCGTTTATTGTTCTGGATTGCCGTCATTGCCGCCGCAGTATGGTTCTGGCGCAAATTCAAAAGCCCGGCCGCTAAACAGCAACGCTCCAGTGAACCTGGCGCTGCCCTGATGGTGCGCTGCGCCCACTGCGGCGTGCACTTGCCGCAGGATCGCGCCTTGAGCTCACGCCAGGAGTGGTATTGCACCCAGGCGCACCTGGAGCAAGGGCCGAAGTCTATCCAGCGTTGATCCGACCTTCGGGTGCATAAGGCGCCGGGTCGATGATCGGCGCACGCATCAGCAGCAAATCGGCAAACAACTGGCAGGACGCTGGCGCGAGCACCAGGCCGTTGCGGTAATGCCCGCAGTTGAGCCACAACCCCTTGAAGCCCGGCACCGGGCCGATGTAAGGAATGCCCTCCGGCGAACCGGGGCGCAATCCGGCCCAATGCCCGACGACTTCGGCGTCCGCCAGCGCGGGAATCAACTCCACCGCTGACGCCTTGAGGCTTTCAAGCGCCTTGTCGGTGGGCGTCTTATCGAAACCTTCATGCTCCAGAGTACTGCCGATCAGGATATGCCCGTCACGCCGAGGGATTGCATAACGCCCCTTGGCCAGCACCATGCTTGACAGGAAGTCCGAGGCGCATTTGTACAGAATCATCTGGCCTTTGACTGGCTCCACCGGAAGCGACAAACCCAGGGTGCCAAGCAACTCACCGCTCCAGGCTCCCGCCGCCAGTACTACTTGGTCGCCGAGAACCGGGCCCTGCGCCGTGTTCACACCCACCACGTTACCGGCGTCCACGACAAACCCGGTCACTTCGCACTGCTCATGAAGGGTCACGCCGGGTAACGCCAGCAGCGCTGCCTTGAGGGATTTGACCAAGCGCGGGTTGCGCACATTGGCGACGTTGGCCATATAGATCGCCTGGGAATACCCGCCACCCAGCACCGGAACGGCGTCATGGGCGGCCGAGATGTCCACTTTACTCAGGGGACGGCCTTCCCGTGCCGCCCAGGCCAGGGCTTCGGCTTCGTCGTCCAGGTCCAGCCAGTACAGCCCTGTGGTGTGCACCTCTGGGTCGACACCCGTCGCAGCAAACAAGTGCTCCGCCAGCTGTGGATAGAAATCCTGTGACCAATGGGCCAGCGCCGTGACCGCCGGGCTATAGCGCCACGGATACAAGGGCGAGACGATGCCACCACCGGCCCAGGATGACTCCTGCCCCAATCCCGCGCGCTCCAGCAGCACAACCGCCTGCCCTTGGGTGGCCAGGTTGAACGCCGTCAACAAGCCGATGACTCCGCCACCGACAATCACCACTTGCTGTTGCTTAGCCATCATTTGATCCAGCCGATAAATAGGAACAAGCGCGCCCGGCGCCCAATCATCCAGAACCCTCATCATTGCCCCCAGCACAGCTTGCGGGACATGTCAGGTGCCGCGCCCGGATTCGTCCGCGCGCCCGTGCCGGTCAGACCGTAGTCGCCGCAAGGGTCACCGGCCATCACCGAATCGACGACCGGCGTGGCCAGCAGCTGAAAATCCTGGGGGTTCAATGCAGCGGTGATTCTATAGCGATCATTGCCCCCACTGACGCTGCTTGCGTCAATAAAAGTGCCGTTCCTCGCATAAAATCGCTCCAGGTAGTGAGCCTGCTCGGTCAATAGCGCGACGATCTCAGCGCGATACACCTTTTTGAGATGGCCGGTATACCCAGGGTAAGCAATCCCGGCCACGACCGCGGTGATCGCCACGGCGATGAGTAGCTCGATCAGGGTAAAGCCTTGGCTGTCCATGCCCATTCCAATTGCTCCTTATGTGCGTCTATTGAAGTTGTCGCCATGCCACTCGCCGAAAACGCGAATTGCCCTCCTGTTCTGTCCGCGCGTAGACGCTCTCCAATACTGTGCGCAATTGGCCGCTTAGCCCGACTGCCGTCACTCGATACACCGCCGCCGGCGTTTGCGGTGGCAGGTGCGCCAGCCCTACAGCCGGCCCCAGGAATTGAATGCCGTACAGACCGCCTGTCAGCGCAACCCAGGTGACGCCCGAACCAGGGTCCACTCCGGGCGCAAGCACCGAAAAGGCCGCCTGCGGTGGCGCACAGGTGACAATCGACCGGCACAAGGGCAGTGTCGAAAATGACTGTTGTATCGCTGACTCTCCGCGCCTCAAGCCACTCTCGGCACTTTGCAGCGACTGATTACGGTGCCAGAGGCTGCCCGTGATCTTTTGCTGAATGACCGCGCCCTGCATCGATGACAAACCGATCAGCGACAACAGCAACAGGAACACCAGGCTGATCAGCAGCACCATGCCGGCCTGGCGGAAACGAATCGCCTTTGTGAGCACCATGGCCGCCCTACCCCACACGGTTACGCAGCGCCGCCACGACGCTGTAGGTTTGATCTTTGACCCGGCCGCCCGGGTCTTGCAGGGTCATCAGGATGCGCACACTGCGTATCAGCGACGCGTCGGCCGGCCTGGCGTCGTAGCGCTCCACCTCCATCGAGGTGGGCTTGGCGGCCACGCCAAAACTGAGATCGAACGCCTGCACGTTATCCACCAGTACCGCCTTGGCGGGCGAGGCAGGCGTGCTGACCTTCAATTGGCCCGCTTCGAAGGTGTAGGTCAGCTGACGCAGTGCAAAACGGATCTGTCCGGGGGCAGGCGCGGGGGCGTTTCCGGTATAGGCCTGGGCGGTCCCGGTGCAATCGGACAACACCATCCAGTCCGGCTTACCATTGCCATCGCCGACATCCGTGGTCACCAGCGTCAGCGATTGTGAATCCCCCCCGACACTCCAGCTGACCGGCCGATCAAAAGCCGGTGGAGCATTCTCGATAAACCCGGTGGCCAAACAGCCAAACATGCCCGCCTGACGGATATCCTGGAGCAACTTACCCAGCACAAACCGCGCATCATCCTGCAGCAACAGAGCGGCCTGCTGGCTGGCGTGGGTGGTGCTGGAGTTGATCGCCACCTGGCTGACACCGAGGACCAGCACCAACCCCAAGGCCAGAGCCAGCAGCAACTCCACCAGGCTGAAACCTCGAGCACGCCGCCTCACTGCGCCACCGCCGGCTCATCGCCTATGCGGCTGGTCAGGGTGAAGGTTTCCCGGGCACCCGGCCTGTTTGTGCCTCGACTGTCGTCCCAGCTGATACTGACGACCACCTCACGCCCACTGACCGACACCGAGCCTTTGGCGCTCTCCCCGGCAAATCCGAGAATATTGGCCTCGAAATCGTGCAGGTCCAGGTCGCGCACGTTGGCGGTAGCGGTATTGGCCAGCGCACGCTCAGCTCGGCCCCACGTGTAATCGGCGGCGGCATTGGCGCGGATTCGGTCGAGCATGTCGTAGGCAATGAAACTGGCCTGGCTGGTCATTCTGGAACTGTCCGTGTATTTGAGCGCATTGAGCTGGATCACCGCCGCGCCCAGCAGGCCGATGGCCAGAATCAGTACCGAGACCAGCACCTCGATCAGCGTCATGCCGGTTTGTTGCCGGGTTAAGGCGTGGGGCAAACAGGTGTTCGTGCAGACAAGCATTACCGTCGTCATCCGTGTCGAGGTCCGAAAAAGAGCAGGTGAAACCTGCTGTGCGGCCCAAGACTAGCGCCGGTTTTTCGCCTGCGCTGCTCCAGGAACAAAGGGAAATACTTTGGACATAAAGGCCATCATTCAACGCTATCGCTTGAGCGCTATACCTAGGGCTGCACCCACATCCACGGAGGGATGACACATGCAGCAACGAGGCTTCACCCTGATCGAACTGCTGCTCGGACTGATCGTGAGTGGCATCCTGGCCAACCTGGCAGTGCCCAGCTTCAAGAGCCTGTTGGAATCACAGCAGCGATACAGTGCGGCGCAATCCTTGGCCGGCGGGCTACGCTACGCACGCGCCGAGGCCGTCGCACGCAACCGTCCGGTGGTCATTCACGCATTGGAAGATGATTGGAGCCTGGGTTGGCGGGTAATCGTGGACGTCAGCGGACGCGGCCACTTGGACGATGACAACCCGGTGCTGCTGGAGCGCCAAGACAGTGGGCGGGGTCCGATCGTGGGCAATGGACCGCTCAAGAGCCAGGTTCGCTTCAGCGGCCTGGGCGAGCCGATATTTTCAGGCGGCGGATTCCGTGCCGGCACTGTGCATGTGTGCGCCAGGGAGCAGGCGCAGAGCCTGCATCAGATCGTGCTGGCGCCCAGCGGGCGGATCAGCCTGCGCAGCGACAGTGCCGAGCAGGCGCTGTGCCGGAATCAATCCGGCAGCCGGGCACTCAGAGCAATGAGCGAACCCGCAGCTCCTTGGGCATGGAGAACGTGATGTTCTCCTCGCGACCGGCCAGTTCATCAGCACCGGTCGCCCCCCAGGCGTGCAGTTGCTGGATAACACCGCGCACCAGCACTTCGGGGGCCGAAGCGCCTGCCGTGATGCCGATACGCTCGACCCCATCGAACCAGCTGCGCTGCATGTCTTCAGCGCCGTCGATCAGGTACGCAGGTGTTGCCATGCGCTCAGCCAACTCACGCAGGCGGTTGGAGTTGGAGCTGTTGGGGCTGCCGACAACGAGGACCACATCGCATTCATCGGCCAGTTGCTTGACCGCGTCCTGTCGGTTCTGGGTGGCGTAGCAAATATCGTCCTTGCGCGGCCCGCCGATGGCCGGGAAGCGACTGCGCAGCGCGTCGATCACGCGGCTGGTGTCGTCCATGGACAGGGTGGTCTGGGTCACGAATGCCAGGCGCTCGGGGTTCTGCACCTGCAGGTTGGCGACGTCTTTTTCGTCTTCCACCAAGTAAATGGCGCCGCCATTGCTGGCGTCGTACTGGCCCATGGTGCCTTCGACTTCCGGGTGGCCGGCGTGGCCGATCAGGATGCACTCGCGACCGTCACGGCTGTAGCGTGCGACCTCGATATGGACCTTGGTGACCAGTGGGCAGGTGGCATCGAAGACTTTCAGGCCACGGCCTGCCGCTTCGGTACGCACTGCCTGGGACACACCGTGGGCGCTGAAAATGACGATAACGTCATCCGGCACCTGGTCCAGCTCTTCGACAAAGATGGCGCCGCGGGCGCGCAGGTCTTCGACCACGAATTTATTGTGGACGACTTCATGGCGCACATAAATCGGCGGCCCGAAGACTTCCAGGGCGCGGTTGACGATTTCAATCGCCCGGTCCACGCCAGCGCAGAAGCCACGGGGGTTGGCGAGTTTGATTTGCATGCTGTGCCTCGTGTCTTGCAGCCGTTTTGGGTCAGGCGTGACGCTAACCCAACTGACAATGAAGATCAAAGGTGGGAGGGGGCTTGCCCCCGATGGCGGTGGGTCAGTCACAGATGCACTGACTGACACCCAGCTATCGGGGGGCAAGCCCCCTCCCACATTTTCTGAACTGCGTCGTTGATCAGATCGCTTTAACGTCGATGATTTCAACGTCGAACGTCAAGGTTTTACCGGCCAACGGGTGGTTGAAGTCGATGGTCACTTGCGCGTCATCGAAGGTTTTCACCACACCGGGCAGCTCGGTATTCGCCGCATCGTTGAAGATCACCAGCAGGCCTTCCGACAAGTCCATGTCCTGGAACTGCGAACGCGGGATGATCTGCACGTTTTGCGGGTTGGGCTGGCCAAAGGCGTTTTCCGGCAGGATCTGCAAGGTGCGCTTGTCGCCCGCCTTGAAGCCGAACAGGGCCGCTTCGAAACCCGGCAGCAGGTTGCCATCACCGACCTTGAAGGTCGCCGGGGCTTTGTCGAACGTGCTGTCGACCGTGTCGCCATTCTCAAGGCGCAATGCAAAATGCAAAGTGACTTCCGTGTTCTGGCCGATACGTTGCTCAGCCAATACCTGATCAGTCATTGACGGTCTCTCCGGTTTTCTTGCTTTTGAACATATCCAACGCCAGCATGATTGCACCGACGGTGATGGCGCTGTCGGCAAAGTTGAACGCCGGGAAGTAATGGCGGTTCTGCCAATGCACCAGAATGAAGTCGATCACATGGCCCAAGGCAATGCGGTCGTACAGGTTGCCCAGCGCGCCGCCGAGCACCAGTGCCAGGGCAACGGCCAGCCAAGTGTCATCGCGACCAAGGCGCTTGAGCCACACCACCAGCACCGCACTGACCACCAAGGCAATCACAGCGAACAACCAGCGCTGCCAGCCACCGCCGTCAGCCAAAAAGCTGAAAGCGGCGCCGGTGTTGTAGGCCAGGGTCCAGCTGAAGTAATCCGGGATCACCACGATTTGCTGGAACATCTCCAGGGAACCCTCGAAATGAGCCTTGCTGACCTGGTCGATGACCAGGACCAGCACGCTCAGTACGAGCAGGCCCAAACGTCCGAAACGGCTGGAAGCGTTAGGCATAGTGACGAACCTCACCAGCACCCGAGATGTTGTCGACACAACGACCACAGATTTCCGGATGCTCAGGGTTCACGCCGACATCTTCGCGGCAGTGCCAGCAACGGGCGCACTTAGGGAAGGCCGACTTGACCACTTTGAGCTTGAGGCCCGGCACTTCGGTCGCCACCGCATCCGCCGGGGCCTGGGCAAAGGGTGCCAGGCTCGCGGTGGAGGTGATCAGCACGAAGCGCAGCTCGTTGCTCAGCTTGGCCAGGTCGGCAGTCAGGCCTTCCTCGGCGAACAGGGTGACTTCGGCTTGCAGGTTGCCACCGACGGCCTTGGCCGCACGCTGTACTTCCAGCTCCTTGTTCACCGCGACTTTGACAGCCATCACGCCTTCCCAGTACTCGCGGCCCAGCTCGAAGTCGGCCGGCAGTTCGGTCAGGCCTTCGTACCAGGTGTTGAGCATCACCGACTCGTTACGCTCGCCCGGCAGGTATTCCCACAGTTCGTCGGCGGTGAAGGCCAGGATCGGCGCGATCCAGCGCACCAGCGCTTCGGAGATGTGGTACAGCGCGGTCTGCGCCGAACGGCGCGCCTTGCTGTTGGCGCCGGTGGTGTACTGGCGGTCCTTGATGATGTCGAGGTAGAAGCCACCCAGCTCCTGCACGCAGAAGTTGTGGATCTTCGAGTACACGTTCCAGAAACGGTATTCGCCGTAGTTTTCCTGCAACTCACGCTGCAGCAACAGGGTACGGTCCACGGCCCAACGGTCCAGGGCGAGCATGTCCTCGGCCGGCAGGATGTCGGTGGCCGGGTTGAAACCGGTCAGGTTCGACAGCAGGAAGCGTGCGGTATTACGGATACGACGGTAGGCATCGGCGCTACGAGCAAGGATCTGGTCGGACACGGCGATTTCGCCCGAGTAATCGGTCGAGGCGACCCACAGACGCATGATGTCGGCGCCCAGGGTGTCGTTGATCTTTTTCGGCTCGATCACGTTCTTCAGCGACTTGGACATCTTGCGGCCCGTCTCGTCGACGGTGAAGCCGTGGGTCAGCAGTTCGCGGTACGGCGCGTGGTTGTCGATGGCGCAACCGGTCAGCAGCGACGAGTGGAACCAGCCACGGTGTTGGTCGGAGCCTTCCAGGTACAGGTCGGCACGCGGGCCGGTTTCGTGACCCATCGGGTGCGAGCCGCGCAGCACGTGCCAATGAGTGGTACCCGAGTCGAACCATACGTCGAGGGTGTCGCTGATCTTGTCGTACTGCGGCGCTTCATCGCCCAGCAGCTCGGCAGCGTCCATTTTGAACCAGGCTTCGATGCCTTCCAGTTCAACGCGCTGGGCCACTTCTTCCATCAGCTCAACGGTACGTGGATGCAACTCGCCGCTTTCCTTGTTCAGGAAGAACGGGATCGGCACGCCCCAGTTACGCTGGCGGGAGATGCACCAGTCCGGACGGTTGGCGATCATCGAGTGCAGGCGCGCCTGGCCCCAGGCCGGGACAAACTGGGTGTCTTCGATGGCCTTGAGCGAGCGTACACGCAGGGTGTCGCCACTGGTCGGTTCTTTGTCCATGCCGATAAACCACTGCGCGGTGGCGCGATAGATCAGCGGGGTCTTGTGACGCCAGCAGTGCATGTAGCTGTGCTTGATGGTTTCGGTGTGCAACAGCGAACCGACTTCCGACAACTTGTCGATGATCGAATCATTGGCCTTGAAGATGAATTGGCCACCGAAGAATTCCAGCGACGGTGCGTACACACCATTGCTCTGCACCGGGTTCAGGATGTCATCGTTGACCATGCCGTAGGCTTTGCAGGTCACGAAGTCGTCCACGCCATAAGCTGGCGCGGAGTGAACGATACCGGTGCCGGCGCCCAGTTCAACGTAGTCCGCCAGGTACACCGGCGACAGACGGTCATAGAACGGGTGACGGAAGTTGACCAGTTCCAGCGCGGAGCCGGTGGTGGTCGCAATCACCGAACCTTGCAATTCATAGCGAGCCAGGCAGGCCTCGACCATTTCCTCGGCCAGCACCAGCAGGCGATCACCGACGTCCACCAGGGCGTAGGTGAATTCCGGGTGCACGTTCAGCGCTTGGTTGGCCGGGATGGTCCACGGGGTGGTGGTCCAGATCACGATGGCCGCCGGCTTGCTCAAGCTTGCCAGGCCAAAGGCCTCGGCCAGCTTGGCGTCGTCGGCAACCGGGAAGGCCACGTCGATGGTCGAGGACTTCTTGTCTTCGTACTCGACTTCCGCTTCGGCCAGGGCCGAACCGCAGTCGAAGCACCAGTTCACGGGCTTTAGGCCCTTGAACACAAAACCGCCTTTGACGATTTCGGCCAAGGCACGGATTTCACCGGCCTCGTTCTTGAAGTTCATGGTCTTGTAGGGGTTATCCCACTCGCCCAACACGCCGAGGCGGATGAATTCGGACTTCTGCCCTTCGATCTGCTCAGTGGCGTAGGCGCGGCACAGCTCGCGGGTTTTATCCGCGCCCAGGTTCTTGCCGTAGGTCACTTCGACTTTGTGTTCGATCGGCAGGCCGTGGCAGTCCCAACCCGGAACATACGGCGCGTCGAAGCCCGACAGGGTCTTCGAGCGCAGGATCATGTCCTTGAGAATCTTGTTCAGCGCATGACCGATGTGAATCGTGCCGTTGGCATAAGGAGGGCCGTCGTGCAGGACGAATTTCGGACGATCCTTGCCAATCTCGCGCAACTTTCCGTACAGGCCAATACTGTCCCAGCGCTGCAGGATCTGCGGTTCGCGCTGTGGCAGGCCGGCCTTCATTGGGAAGGCGGTGTCCGGAAGGTTTAGCGTGGCTTTATAGTCGGTCATTTAAGGCTCTTCGGTTAGCGATGGGCGCTAGGTGCGGCTAGTGCACGGGCGGCGGCGACATCCGCATTGATCGCCGTTTTCAACGCCTCAAGGGAGGCGAAACGCTGCTCTTCACGCAGCTTCTGGTGGAAAACCACCGTCAAACGCCGGTCATACAGATCACCGGCAAAATCCAACAGATGCACTTCCAGGTGGGCCTTGCCATCACCTGCAACCGTGGGCCTGACGCCTATATTGGCGACTCCCGGCCACGATTGGCCGTCGATGTCGACGCTCACCAGGTAAACCCCGGTCAGCGGCACACGGCGGCGCTTGAGTTGCACGTTGGCGGTTGGCGTGCCCAATTGGCGCGCCAGCTTCTGGCCGTGCAGGACCCGTCCGGCAATGCGGAACGGGCGGCCGAGCAACCGCTCGGCCAAGGCGAAGTCGGCAGCGGCCAGGGCGTTACGCACCTGGGTACTGCTCACGCGCAGGCCGTCCAGTTCGACGGTTTGCGCGGCTTCGACGGTAAACCCCTGGTTCACGCCGGCATGCTGCAGGAAATCGAAATCCCCGACGCGGTCGCAACCAAAGCGGAAGTCGTCACCGACCTCCAAATGCTGCACACCCAGGCCATCGACGAGGATGCGGTCGACGAACTCGGCAGCGCTCAGGCTTTGCAAACGCTGGTTAAAAGCCAGGCAGAGAACGCGGTCTACACCCTCTTCAGCCAGCAGTTGCAGCTTGTCTCTGAGACGTGCGAGCCGGGCCGGCGCTGTCTCGGGCGTGAAGTATTCCCGCGGCTGCGGTTCGAAAATCACCACGCAGCTGGGCACGCCCAACTCGACCGCACGCTCGCGCAGCCTGGCCAGGATAGCCTGGTGGCCACGGTGAACACCGTCAAAGTTGCCAATAGTGGCGACGCAGCCCCGATGCTCGGGGCGCAGGTTGTGGAGACCTCGAACCAGCTGCATAACGCGCTTCTTGCTCATAAAGTGGTCGATTATAACCACACCCGGCCTCGGACGACAGGCAACAGCACAGGCCAAATGGATCGAATCGATAAAACAACGGTTTTATCGCGGCAAACTCTCTAGCTCAGTGACTTGCGATTGAAATCGCGCAGGCGGAAGCCTTGCAGCAGCAACATCCCGAAGTACACCACCACACCGGCGACTACCAGCACGCCAAGGCGCAGGAAGCGCTCCAGCATATGGCCTTCGTCCCAGGCGGGCATGAAATGCATCAGGCCAAGCAACACTGCCGACATCGCGCCCACCGCCACCAACAGCTTGAGGGTGAACATCCCCCAGCCTGGCTGAGGCTGGAACATGTGCTGTTTGCGCAGTTGGTAGAACAACAGCCCGGCGTTGATGCACGCACCGGCACTGATGGCCAGGGCCAGGCCGGCGTGGGCCAAAGGACCGATAAACACCAGGTTGAGCAGTTGCGTGACGATCAGCGTGAAAATCGCGATTTTGACCGGCGTACGGATGTTTTGCTGGGCATAGAAGCCGGGGGCCAGCACTTTGATCACGATAATGCCGAGCAGACCGACGGAATAAGCGACCAGCGCGTGCTGCGTCATCAAGGCGTCATGGGCATCGAATTGGCCGTATTGGAACAGCGACACGGTCAACGGCTCGGCCAGGATCCCAAGCGCCAGCGCACACGGCAGCACCAGTACAAAACATAGGCGCAGGCCCCAATCGAGGATGCGTGAGTATTCCTGACGGTCTTTGCTGGCATAGGTGCGCGCCAGGGTCGGCAGCAGGATCGTGCCCAGTGCCACGCCAAGCACGCCGGACGGCAACTCCATCAGGCGGTCGGCGTAGTACATCCATGACACCGAGCCTGACACCAGCAGCGAAGCGAACGCCGTGTTAATGATCAGCGAAATCTGGCTGACCGACACGCCGAGGATCGCCGGCAGCATATTGCGCATGACACGCCACACGCCGGTGTCCTTGAGATTCAGGCGCGGCAGTACAAGCATGCCGATCTTTTTTAGATGTGGCAGTTGGTAGAGCAATTGCGCCAGGCCGCCAGCCAGTACGGCCCAGCCCAGCGCCATTACCGGCGGATCGAAATACGGCGTAAGGAACAGCGCGAAGATGATCATGCTGACGTTCAGCAGCGTCGGCACAAACGCCGGCACCGAGAAACGGTTCCAGGTATTGAGGATCGCCCCGGCCAGGGATGACAAGGAGATCAGCAATATATAAGGAAAGGTCACGCGCAACAGATCAGTGGTCAGTGCGAATTTTTCCGGCGTATTGGCAAAACCGGGGGCCGTGGCCCAGATCACCCAGGGCGCGGCGAGCATGCCGAGGACGGTCACCAGCATCAGCACCAGGGTCAGCAGGCCCGAGACGTAGGCAATAAACGTGCGGGTCGCCTCCTCGCCCTGCTGGGTCTTGTATTCGGCCAGGATCGGCACGAATGCCTGGGAAAACGCGCCTTCGGCGAAGATCCGCCGCAGCAGGTTGGGCAATTTAAATGCAATAAAGAAGGCATCCGTGGCCATGCTGGCGCCAAAAATGCGCGCCAGCAGGGTGTCACGCACAAACCCCAAAACCCGGGAGATCATCGTGATAGAGCTGACGGCAGCCAACGATTTGAGCAGATTCATTGAAAGAGTTTGCGCCTATAGATAAAGAGCAGGCGAACTAAGCGCCTACTTATGCGATACTGCGCGCCTGCAACAGCACAGAGCCAAAGCTCGCGAGTTTACAGGTCAAGCGCCGGAAATAAATCACCCGCCTCTTCAGATCGACCACTCAGCAGTTCGCATCAGCCGCTCTTGACAACCCATCAAGTCATCGGCATGATTCGCGGCCTATTTTGTTTGCTATTTCCTAAAAAGTCTTTCGAGGAGCTCGACGGTGGCCAACACACCTTCCGCCAAAAAACGTGCAAAACAGGCTGAGAAGCGTCGCAGCCACAACGCCAGCCTGCGTTCCATGGTTCGTACCTACATCAAGAATGTAGTTAAAGCCATCGACACCAAAGACGCTGAAAAAGCCCAAGCTGCTTACGTTCTGGCAGTGCCGGTTATCGACCGTATGGCCGATAAAGGCATCATCCACAAGAACAAGGCCGCTCGCCATAAGAGCCGCC
The DNA here is from genome assembly GCF_002859085.1 of Pseudomonas sp. QC2. Taxonomy (NCBI): domain Bacteria; kingdom Pseudomonadati; phylum Pseudomonadota; class Gammaproteobacteria; order Pseudomonadales; family Pseudomonadaceae; genus Pseudomonas; species Pseudomonas sp. QC2. The sequence goes on along the minus strand of NZ_PKKS01000023.1, from coordinate 96,415 downwards.
TGAATGGCCACATCAAGGCTCTGAGCGTTCCTGCTGCAGCCTAAGTGGTAACAACTGCCGCGCAGCCCAGGTTGTGCAACAGTTAAGAAATGCCCCGTACCGAAAGGTCCGGGGCATTTTTGTTGTGGGAGGGGGCTTGCCCCCGATGACGGTGGGTCAGTAAAGGATGTACTGACTGACACACTGCAATCGGGGGCAAGCCCCCTCCCACATTTTTTCAAGCGCAAAAAAAACGCCCCGAACCAGTCGGGGCGTTTTTGTTACCTATTGATCAAACCGCGATCAATGGTGATGACCGCCTTCGCCGTGCACGTGGCCGTGAGCCACTTCTTCCTGGGAAGCGTCGCGGATGGCAACGATCTTCACTTGGAAGTTCAGGCGCTGGCCAGCCAGCGGGTGGTTGCCGTCAACGGTCACGTCATCGCCGTCCAGGTCGCGGATGGTGACGATCTGCATTTGGCCGTCCGGCGCGGAGGCGTGGAACTGCATGCCGACTTCCAGCTCGTCAACGCCTTCAAACATGCTGCGGCTCAGGGTGCTGACCAGTTCGGCCGAGTACTCGCCATAGGCATCTTCAGGTTCTACGGCCACAGTCAGCTCATCACCCACTTGTTTGCCTTCCAGCGCCTTCTCCAGGCCTGGGATGATGTTACCTGCGCCTTGCAGGTAGACCAGCGGCGCGCCGCCGGCGGAGCTGTCGATGACCTCACCAGCGTCGTTGGTCAGGGTATAGTCGATGGAGACAGCCTTGTTAGCGGCGATCGTCATGGGGCGAGACCTTTTGCATAAGAATGAAGAACGGACAAGTCTAAACAAGGATTTGCCCGAAAGCGAACAGAACCCGGACGGACGGGACCGATCAACGGCCTCCTTCATCCTCGGATTCCGCCAGGACGCCGACCAGCACTGGGTCGCCGAGCTGTCCTGCGGCCACACCCAGCATCTACGCCACCAGCCACCCTGGCAGGCACGCGCCTGGGTGCTCGACCCCGTGCAACGCCTTGAAAAAATAGGCCTACCCTTTGCCTGCGGCTGGTGTGCGCAAGCGCGCGAATAACGATAACCTTGGCGCCTGATTCCCGGTAGATGTTCAAACATAGAACCTCACCGAAGCCATGCACCTTCAGAGAATTCGCATGCAAACTTTTTTTATCGCGCCCACCGATTTTGGTGTGGGTCTGACCTCCATCAGCCTTGGGCTGGTGCGCACCCTTGAACGGGCCGGGCTGAAAGTCGGTTTCTTCAAGCCGATTGCCCAGCCGCATCCCGGCGATACCGGCCCTGAGCGTTCCACCGAACTGGTGGCGCGCACCCACGGCCTCAAGCCGCCTCAGCCCCTGGGCCTGGCTCACGTAGAGCGCATGCTCGGCGACGGCCAACTCGACGAACTGCTCGAAGAAATCATCACGCTGTACCAGCAAGCCGCGGTGGGTAAGGACGTGCTGATCGTCGAAGGCATGGTGCCCACGCGCAACGCCAGCTATGCGGCGCGGGTCAACCTGCACCTGGCCAAGAGCCTGGATGCGGAAGTGATCCTGGTGTCCGCCCCGGAAAACGAAGTGCTCACCGAACTGTCCGGCCGCGTGGAATTGCAGGCACAACTGTTCGGCGGCCCAAAGGACCCGAAAGTACTCGGTGTGATTCTTAACAAGGTGCGCACCGAAGAAAGCATGGAAGCCTTCTCGGCACGCCTCAAAGAGCATTCGCCGCTGTTGCGCAGCGGCGACTTCCGCCTGCTCGGCTGCATTCCCTACCAGCCGGAACTCAATGCACCGCGCACCCGCGATGTGGCCGACCTGATGGGCGCCCAGATTCTCAACGCTGGCGACTACGAAACCCGGCGCATGACCAAAATCATCATCTGCGCCCGCACCATGCGTAATACCGTGGAGTTGCTCAAGCCTGGCGTGCTGGTGGTGACGCCCGGCGACCGCGACGACATCATCCTCGCCGTCAGCCTGGCCGCGATCAACGGCGTGCCCCTGGCCGGCTTGCTACTGACCAGCGACACCCTGCCCGACCCGCGCATCATGGACCTGTGTCGCGGCGCGTTCCAGGCCGGGCTGCCGGTGCTGTCGGTGAGCACCGGCTCCTACGACACCGCTAACCAGCTCAACAGCCTCAACAAAGAAATCCCGATTGATGACCGCGAGCGCGCGGAGATCATCACTGACTTCGTCGCCAGCCACCTCGATGCCCGCTGGCTGCACCAACGCTGCGGCACGCCACGGGAAATGCGCCTGTCACCCGCGGTGTTCCGCTACCAGCTGATCCAACGCGCCCAGGCGGCCAACAAACGTATCGTATTGCCCGAAGGCAGCGAGCCGCTGACCGTGCAAGCCGCCGCCATCTGCCAGGCGCGGGGCATTGCCCGTTGCGTGCTGCTGGCCAAGCCTGCGGACGTGGAAGCGGTCGCCCGCGCCCAGGGTATCGAACTGCCCGAAGGCCTGGAGATCCTCGACCCGGACCTGATTCGCCAGCGTTACGTCGAGCCGATGGTCGCCTTGCGCAAGAGCAAGAGCCTCAACGCGCCGATGGCCGAGCAGCAATTGGAAGACACCGTGGTGATCGCCACCATGATGCTCGCCCTGGATGAAGTGGATGGCCTGGTCTCCGGCGTCATTCACTCCACCGCCAACACCATCCGCCCTGCCCTGCAGTTGATCAAGACCGCTCCCGGCTGCACGCTGGTATCGTCGGTGTTCTTCATGCTGTTCCCCGAGCAGGTGCTGGTGTACGGCGATTGCGTGATGAACCCACACCCGAGCGCCGCCGAACTGGCGGAAATCGCCCTGCAAAGCGCCGACTCGGCGGCCGCGTTCGGCATCACTCCGCGCGTGGCAATGATCAGCTACTCCAGCGGCGATTCGGCCAGCGGCGAGGAAGTGGAAAAAGTCCGCGAAGCCACCCTGCTCGCCCACGAACAACAAAGCTCGCTGCTGATCGACGGCCCGCTGCAATACGACGCCGCCGCCAACGAGACGGTCGCCCGGCAACTGGCGCCCAACAGCCTGGTGGCGGGCAAGGCCACGGTGTTTGTGTTCCCCGACCTGAACACTGGCAACACCACCCACAAGGCCGTGCAGCGCAGCGCCGATTGCGTGAGCCTGGGGCCAATGCTCCAGGGCCTACGCAAACCGGTCAACGACCTACCGCGTGGCGCCCAGGTGGATGACATCGTGTACACCATCGCACTGACTGCGATCCAAGCCGCCAACCGACCTATGGATATCTAAATGCTGGATTTTCTACCTGCCGCCGTGCGCGGGGTGATTGCTTCGCTGTTGCTGGCGCTGAATACGATCCTGCTCTGTTCGTTCCTGTTTATCGTGGCGCTGTTCAAGGCGCTGCCGTTCGCCAAGCGCTTCAGCGAATGGCTGATGAACCACACCCATGAGGCGTGGGTGACCAACAACAAGGGCTGGATGAACCTGATACGCCGCACCCGCTGGCACCTGACCGGGCTTGAAGGACTGGACTATCAGCACTCGTACCTGGTGACCAGCAACCACCAAAGCTGGGTCGACATCATGGTGCTGCAATACGTGCTGAACCGCCGGATTCGCCCGTTGAAATTTTTCCTCAAGCAGGAGCTGATCTGGGTGCCGGTGATTGGCCTGGCGTGGTGGGCGCTGGGCTTCCCTTTTATGAAGCGCTATACCAAGGCTTACCTGGAAAAGCACCCGGAGAAGAAAGGCAAAGACCTGGAAACTACCCGCAAGACCTGTGCGAAGTTTCGCGACAACCCTGTGGGTATCTTCAACTTTGCTGAAGGCACCCGGTTTACACCGGGCAAACACGCCCAGCAGAATTCGCCGTTTCGCTACCTGCTCAAGCCTAAGGCTGGCGGTATAGCGTTTGTGCTGGATGCCATGGGTGAGCAATTGAAGTCACTGGTGAACGTGACCATCCACTACCCGGCCGGGCGTCCAGGGTATTGGGATTTGCTGTGTGGCAATGTGAAGGACGTGGTGGTGCAGTTCGAAGAGGTGCAGATTCCGGCCGAGTTTATCGGCAAGAATTATGAGCAGGATGGGGAGTATCGGTTGGCGTTCCAGGGGTGGATCAACAAGCTATGGGAAGACAAGGATCACTTGCTGGAGAAACTGCACACAGAATTCCCAGGCAAACGATGATCACCCTGTGGGAGGGGGCTTGCTCCCGATGGCGGCGTGTCAGCCAGTACAGCTGTTACTGATACACCGCTATCGGGAGCAAGCCCCCTCCCACACTTGACCGAGCCCGATCTCCAGCATGTAAAAAGCCCGCCACCGATCACTCGGTGGCGGGCTTTTTTGTGGCCGCGAGGTTTAGATCGCGCCGCGCTGACGCAACAGCTCCAGCACTTGCTTGACACTCTCTTCCAACGACAGGGCCTGGGTGTCGATCACCAGGTCGGCATTCAACGGCACGTCGTACGGGAAGGATTCGCCAGGGATGTTATCCCCACCAGCGGCGTACAAGCCTTGCGGGTCACGCTCGGCGCACACCAGCGGCGATGCTTGCACGTAGACCGTCAGCAGACGTTCGCCGCCGATCAGCGCCTTGGCCTGTTCACGACCTTCGGCATCCGGTGCCACAAACGCAGCCAGGGTCAGCAGGCCCGCTTCGTTGAACTGGCGCGCCACGTGAGCGGCACGACGCCAGTTCTCGGTACGCCCGGCACGGTCCTGCGGCAAGCCCTTGTTCAGGTCATGACGCAGGTTCTGGCCATCCAGCACGAACACCGCGCGGCCCATGTCGAACAGCTTACGCTCGACCGCGTAGGCCAAGGTGCTCTTGCCCGCGCCGGACAGGCCGCTGAACAACACGGTGGCCGGTTGCTGACCGAAGCGCAGGGCGCGCTCTTCGGTGGCCACGTGGGCCAACTTGCCGTGCTGCGCCGAGCTGCCGTGAGTGACCGGCGGCGCGATGATCATGCCCGCAGCCACAGTGCCATTAGTCAGACGGTCGATGACAATGAACGCGCCCGTGGTGCGGTTACTGTCATAGCCGTCCAGGGCGATGGCCGCGTCGAGGCTGACCTTGACCCGGCCGATCTCGTTCAACTGCAGCGAACTCGCCGGACCTTCGGCCAGGGTGTTCACATCCACACGGTGCACGATGCTGGTGATGGAACCCGGCACGTAGCTGGTGGCGCGTTTGATGTCGTATTTCTTGCCCGGCAGCATCGGTTCTTCGGCCATCCACACCAGCATGGCGTCGAAGGCGTCGGTCACTTGCGGCACATTGTCGGCATGCACCAGCAGATCGCCACGGGAGATGTCGATCTCGTCTTCCATGGTCAGGGTCACGGCCTGGCCGGGGCCTGCGTGCTCCAACTCACCTTCAAAGGTGACGATGGATTTGACGCGGCTGCTCTTGCCCGACGGCAGCACCACGACTTCGTCGCCCTTATGCACGATGCCGCTGGCCAGGGTGCCGGCAAAACCACGGAAGTTCAGGTTCGGACGGTTGACGTACTGCACAGGGAAACGCAGGTCGGTGTAGTTGCGGTCGTTGGCGATCTCGACGGTTTCCAGGATCTCCATCAGCGACTGCCCGGTGTACCAGGGCGAACGCTCGCTCTTGTTCACCACGTTGTCGCCCTTGAGCGCCGACATCGGCACGAACGCCAGGGTGCTCGGCTTGAAGGCGATACCGTCGGCGAACTTCAGGTAATCGGCCTTGATCTGCTCGAATACGCTTTGGTCGAAGCCATTGATGTCCATCTTGTTGACGGCCACCACGATGTGTTTGATGCCCAGCAACGAGGCGATAAAGCTGTGGCGACGGGTCTGGGTCTGCACACCGTAGCGGGCGTCGATCAGGATGATCGCCAGGTCACAGGTGGACGCACCGGTGGCCATGTTGCGGGTGTACTGCTCATGGCCGGGGGTGTCGGCGATGATGAATTTGCGCTTGGCGGTGGAGAAGTAGCGGTAGGCGACATCGATGGTGATGCCTTGCTCACGCTCGGCCTGAAGCCCGTCGACCAGCAAGGCCAGGTCGATATCGTCACCGGTGGTACCGGATTTTTTCGAATCGCGGGTGATGGCTTCCAGGTGATCTTCGTAGATCATCTTGGAGTCGTGCAGCAGGCGCCCGATCAGGGTGCTCTTGCCGTCGTCGACGTTGCCACAGGTCAGGAAGCGCAACATTTCCTTGCGCTCGTGCTGGCCCAGGTAGGCGAGGATGTCCTCGCTGATCAAATCAGATTGATGCGACATGACAGCCCCTTAGAAATAGCCTTGACGTTTTTTATCTTCCATTGAGCCGGCGCCATCGTGGTCGATGACACGGCCCTGGCGCTCGGAAGTTCGCGTCAGGAGCATTTCCTGAATGATGTCCGTCAGCGTCTCGGCTTCGGACTCCACCGCGCCCGTCAACGGGTAGCAGCCAAGGGTACGGAAACGGACTTTCTTTTTGACGATACGGGCTTTGTCTTCGTCGGACAGGTGCTCGAGGATGCGGTCGTCGTCGATCATGATCAACGTACCGTTCTTCTCAATCACGTCGCGTTCGGCGGCGAAGTACAGCGGTACGATCGGGATGCCTTCCAGGTAGATGTACTGCCAGATGTCCAGCTCGGTCCAGTTGGACAGCGGGAACACGCGGATGGACTCACCCTTGTTGACGTTGCCGTTGTAGACGTTCCACAGCTCGGGGCGCTGGTTTTTCGGGTCCCAGCGGTGCTTGCTGTCGCGGAACGAGTACACGCGCTCTTTGGCGCGGGATTTCTCTTCATCGCGACGGGCACCGCCAAAGGCTGCGTCGAAACCATGTTTGTCCAGGGCCTGCTTAAGGCCTTCGGTCTTCATGATATCGGTGTGCTTGGCGCTGCCGTGGGTGAACGGGTTAATGCCCTGCGCCACGCCGTCCGGGTTGACGTGGGTAATCAGGTCCAGGCCCAGCTCTTCGACCATTTTGTCGCGGAACGTGTACATCTCCTGGAATTTCCAGCGGGTGTCGACGTGCATCACTGGGAACGGCAATTTGCCCGGGAAAAAGGCCTTGCGCGCCAGGTGCAGCATCACGGCGGAGTCTTTACCGATCGAGTAGAGCATCACCGGGTTATCGAACTCGGCGGCGACCTCGCGGATGATGTGGATGCTTTCCGCCTCCAGCTGTTTCAGATGCGTCAGTTTGTCGACCATGGTTACTCACGGAAAAACGATCTTATGGACGGCCAGCGGGCCGTGTTCGAGCGGGGCATGCTAGCACAGCACCTGCTTCTATTCAGGGCGCCAGCTAGATCGAAACGGTATATGAATATGCCCCCAGGTTTGGCCCTCAAATCGGGTTGGGGCAATCGATGAACAGGTGCTCAAGGGCGAAGCGCCGTGCCAGGTAATCGCCCAGCGCCTGTACGCCGTAGCGCTCAGTGGCATGGTGACCGGCTGCGATGAAGCTGATGTCGTTTTCGCGGGCGCTGTGGAAGGTCTGCTCGGAAGCCTCGCCGCTGAGGAACAGGTCGACACCGGCCGCAATCGCATCGTCGATGTAGCCCTGGCCACCGCCGGTGCACCAACCGACGCGACGGATCATCTCGCTGCCTTCGATCAGCAGCGGCTCGCGCCCCATGACGTCCTGCACGCGGCGGGCGAAGTCGCGGGGCGACAGGGGCTCGGCAAGGGAGCCGACCAGGCCGACGATTTTAGGGTTGCTCGGGTCCAACGGGCCTTCGACGGTGATGTCCAGCTGGCGAGCGAGTTGCACGTTGTTGCCGACGTCGGGGTGCAGGTCCAGCGGCAGGTGGTAGGCCAACAGGCTGATGTCGTGCTTGAGCAGCGTCTTCAGGCGGCGCTGCTTCATGCCGGTAATGCAGGGGTTTTCGCCCTTCCAGAAATAACCGTGGTGCACCAGGATCAGGTCGGCCTGGGCCTCGACGGCCGCGTCCAGCAGGGCTTGGCTGGCGGTCACGCCGCTGACGATGCGCATCACTTGCGGGCGCCCTTCGACTTGCAAGCCATTGGGGCAATAATCGGCAATTTTTGCACTGCCGAGGTAGCGGTCTGCTTCCTCGACGAGGGTGGTAAGGGGGACGGCCATAAAAGACTCCTAAATATCCCGTTCGCAGGCGTCGCAGCCTCGTATAATGCGCGACATTATGGGCGCTCTCCCGCCCCCTGCAACCTGTCAGGACTTACTTGATGCTCAAGGCGCTGCGTTTTTTTGGATGGCCATTGTTGGCTGGCGTGCTGATCGCGATGCTGATTATTCAGCGTTTCCCGGAGCTGGTGGGTCTACCCAGCCTTGATGTGAACCTGCAACAGGCACCGCAGACCAGCGCGGTGGTGCAAGGCCCGGTGACGTACGCGGACGCGGTAGTGATCGCCGCACCCGCCGTGGTGAACCTGTATACCACCAAGGTCATCAACAAACCGGCCCATCCCCTGTTTGAAGACCCGCAGTTCCGCCGGTACTTCGGTGATAACGGGCCCAAGCAGCGGCGCATGGAGTCCAGCCTGGGTTCCGGGGTGATCATGAGCCCCGAAGGCTACATCCTCACCAATAACCATGTGACCACCGGCGCCGACCAGATTGTGGTGGCGCTGCGTGACGGTCGCGAAACCCTGGCCCGTGTGGTGGGCAGCGACCCGGAAACCGACCTCGCCGTCTTGAAGATCGATTTGAAAAACCTGCCGTCCATCACCCTCGGCCGTTCCGATGGCTTGCGGGTGGGCGATGTGGCACTGGCTATCGGCAACCCGTTCGGGGTGGGCCAGACCGTGACCATGGGGATCATCAGCGCCACCGGGCGTAACCAGTTGGGCCTCAACAGCTACGAAGACTTCATCCAGACCGACGCGGCGATCAACCCGGGCAACTCCGGCGGCGCGCTGGTGGATGCCAATGGCAACCTGACCGGTATCAACACGGCGATTTTCTCCAAGTCCGGCGGCTCCCAAGGCATCGGGTTTGCGATCCCGGTGAAGCTCGCGATGGAAGTGATGAAGTCGATCATCGAGCACGGCCAGGTGATTCGTGGCTGGCTGGGGATTGAAGTGCAGCCGTTGACCAAGGAACTTGCCGAGTCCTTCGGCTTGACCGGACGCCCCGGCATCGTGGTCGCCGGGATCTTCCGCGACGGCCCGGCGCAGAAAGCCGGCCTGCAGCTGGGGGATGTGATCCTCAGCATCAATGGCGAACCGGCCGGCGATGGCCGCAAGTCGATGAACCAGGTGGCGCGGATCAAGCCAACCGACAAGGTGGCGATCCAGGTGATGCGCAACGGTAAAGAGATCAAGCTGCTGGCGGAAATCGGCCTTCGCCCACCGCCGGCTCCGGTCAAGGAAGAGGAATAAGCGGCCTGATACAGGTACCCGTTCGCGGGTACCTGTAAGTTTATATTTCAAAGCAATTCATTCTCATTGGTCATGTTATATTGTTTCAATATCGCTATTGGAACGCTCTATCATGCCGTCTCGAAGAATCGCCCCCTTGGCTGGCCTGGCCTTGGGCTTGCTGCTCGATCCCGCCTTCGCCGAAGAAAACACCGTGGAACTCGACACCATCAGCGTCACCACCGACGCCTATGAGTCCGCCACGGGTCCGGTCAAAGGCTACCGCGCGACCCGTTCCGCCAGCGCGACAAAAACCGACACCGCCCTGCGCGATATCCCACAGTCCATCAGTGTGATTCCTGCCACGGTGCTCAAGGACCTGGGCAGCACCAATGTGGAACGCGCCCTGGAATTTGCCGGTGGCGTGTCCAAACAAAACAACTTCGGCGGCCTCACCCTCTACGAATACAGCGTGCGCGGCTTTACGACCTCAGAGTTCTACCAGGATGGGTTCAGCGCCAACCGTGGCTACCCGAGTACACCTGACGCGGCGAATATCGAACGCATCGAAGTGCTCAAGGGCCCCGCCGCCAGCCTGTATGGCCGGGGAGATCCTGGCGGCACCGTGAATATCGTCACCAAGAAGCCCCAACCGGAAGCCTTCAACACCGTGCAAACCAGCGCCGGCAGTTGGGACCGCTATCGCACTGCCGTTGACGTCAACACCCCGCTGGACGGCGAAGGCAACGTGCTGTCGCGGGTCAACCTGGCGGTGGAAGACAACCACAGCTTCCGCGACCACGTGCAGAGCAAGCGGGTATTCGTCGCCCCCTCGTTCAGTTGGCAGTTGGACCCGGACACCCGCCTGCTGGTGGAGAGCGAATTCGTTCGCCACAGCTCCACCTTCGATCGCGGCGTTGTCGACGCCCCGGGCGTCTCGCGCTCAACTTTCCTTGGCGAGCCGAACGACGGTGACATCGACAACCACAACAACCGTATCCAGGCCACCCTCGAACATCACCTCAACGACGCCTGGAAACTGCGCCTCGCCAGCCACTACAAACAAGGCAGCCTGTGGGGCGACGCCTCGGAAAACCGTGCGCTGAATGCCGACGGTCACACCCTCGACCGGCGCTACCGTGAACGCTCCATGGGCTGGCACGACAGCATTACCCAGTTGGAACTGCGCGGCCTGTTCGACATCGGCAGTTGGCAGCATGAGCTGCTGATCGGCACCGAATACGAGGACTACCGCAAGAAAGAACGTGTCACGGCTATCGGCGGCAGCCGCTACCCCATCGACCTCTACAACCCCGTCTACGGCCAGCCCAAACCCAACGGCACACGCTCCGGCACCGACTTCTTCGAGCAGACCAAAAGCCAGGCGCTGAACCTGCAAGACCAGATCATTTTCACCGACCGCCTGCGCGGCATGGTCGGCGCGCGCTTTGAGCATTTCGAGCAAAGCACCGATGACTTCGCGCGCAACCACGCCAAGAGCCGGCAAACCCACGACGCGCTGACCCAACGTGCCGGTCTGCTTTACCAGCTCACCCCACAAGTCGGGGTGTTCGCCAACGCCTCCACCTCGTTCAAACCCAACAGCGGTCTGGACGCCAACGGCAAAACCTTCAAACCGGAAGAAGGCGTGGGTTATGAAGTGGGGATCAAAAGCGAGCTGTTCGACGACCGCCTCAGCGCCACCCTCGCCGCGTTCCATATCGAAAAGGAAAACGTGCTCGCGCTGGACCCGGCCACCAACACCAGCCGCGCCATGGGCAAGGCACGCAGCCAAGGCTTCGACCTGCAACTGACAGGGCAAGTGACGGAGGCCGTGCGCGTGATCGGCGCGTTTGCGTACATCGACGCCGAAGTGACCAAGGGCGATAAAGCCATTCCCGCCGGCAGCCGGATTCTCGGCGTGGCCAAGCGCAGTGGCAGTCTGCTGGGCGTGTATGAATTCCAGGATGGTGTGTTGCGCGGCTCAGACCTGGGCGCGGCGTTCACTTACGTGGGGGATCGCTCCGGCGAGGCCGGCACGCGTTTCGAGCTGCCGGCTTACCACACGGTCGATCTGCTGGCCCATTACAAGGCCACGCAGAATGTCACCGTGGGCCTGAACCTCAACAACCTGTTTGATGAAAAGTACTACGAGCGGTCCTACAGCAATTACTGGATCAACCCTGGTGAACCGCGCAACCTCACGGTCAGCCTGACCCTAAGCCTGTAACGCAACCAACAGGTGGGAGGGGCAAGCCCCTCCCACACTTCGATCTTCACGTGGTTCGGTTACAGCGCCGTCGGTGCACGTTCGCACAGCGTATTGAGCGCCTTCGCCCACTGCGGGTCATCATTCAGGCACGGCACCAACACCAGCTCCTCGCCTCCCGCTTCGCGGAACTGCTCCAGCCCGCGATCGCCAATCTCCTCCAGCGTCTCGATGCAATCGGCGACAAACGCCGGGCACATCACCAGCAGCTTTTTCACGCCTTGCTGGGCCAAGGCCTCCAGGCGCGCTTCGGTGTAGGGTTCGATCCACTTGGCGCGGCCCAGCCGCGATTGGAAGGCCACTGACCATTTACCTTCCGGCAGCCCCATGCGCTCGGCGAAGTCGCGAGCGACGCTGAAACACTGCGCGCGATAGCACGTCTTGAGCACCTCGGCGGACGCGTTCTTGCAACAGTCGGCATCCTTGAAGCAATGCTGGCCGGTAGGGTCGAGCTTGGTCAGGTGGCGCTCAGGCAAGCCGTGGAAACTCAGCAGCAGGTGGTCGTAATCCTGCTCAACATAAGGCCGCGCGCTCGCGACCAGTGCGTCGAGATACTCCGGTTGATCGTAGAACGGCTGCAGGATCGAGAACTGCACATCGAGCTTTTTGTCGCGCACCACGCGCTTGGCTTCTTCGATCACCGTGGTCACAGTGCTGTCGGCAAATTGCGGGTACAGCGGCGCCAAGGTGACGTTACGGATGCCCTGGGTGGCGAGGCGGGTCAGCACGCTTTCAATCGACGGCTCGCCGTAGCGCATCGCCAATTCCACCGGGCCTTGGGTCCACTGCGCGGTCATCTGCTGCTGCAGGCGCCGACTGAGCACCACCAACGGCGAGCCCTCGTCCCACCAGATGGAGGCGTAGGCGTGCGCCGACTGCTCGGGGCGCTTGATCAAGATCAGCGACACCAGCAAGCGCCGCACCGGCCACGGCAGGTCGATCACATAAGGGTCCATCAGGAACTGATTGAGGTAGCTGCGCACATCGGCCACCGAAGTGGACGCCGGTGAGCCCAGGTTGACCAGTAACAACGCGTGATCCGTCATGCAACATCCTATCTCTAGAGGCGGCTGGACAATTCGTCCAGGGCCGCACGCAACTCAGTGAACTGGAAAGTGAAACCGGCGGCCAGCAACCGTTCGGGCACCGCCTTCTGCCCACCCAGCAACAGGCCGGACAACTCGCCCAGGCCTACCCTCAACGCAAAGGCCGGCATCGGCATGAACGCCGGACGGTGCAGCACCTGGCCCAGGGTTTTCGCAAACTCGCGATTGCGCACCGGGTGTGGCGCGCAGGCATTATAAGGACCGCTGGCGTCAGGCTTGTGCAGAAGAAAATCAATCAGGCCGATTTGATCCTTGATATGCACCCACGGCATCCACTGCCGACCCTTGCCGATCGGCCCGCCCAGCCCCAGTTTGAACGGCAGCAACAGACGCGACAAAAAGCCGCCCTCGGCCGCCAGCACCAAGCCGGTACGCACCAGCACTACGCGGATCCCCAGGGCTTCGGCGCGCTGGGCGGTTTCTTCCCAGGCGATGCACAGCTGGCTGGGGAAATCGTCCTGTACCGGGCCGCTGGCTTCGGTCAACTCGCGCTCGCCGCCGTCGCCGTACCAACCCACCGCCGAACCGGAGATCAACACCGCGGGTTTTTGCGCGAGGGTTTCAAGCCAAGCCAGCAAGGTTTCCGTGAGGCTGATACGGCTGCTCCACAACAGCGCCTTGCGTTTATGGGTCCATGGGCGGTCGGCGATCGGCGCGCCCGCAAGATTAATGACCGCGTCGACCGGGCCGATAACCTCTTGCAGGCTGGCAACACCCGACACCTGCTCGCCGCACAGTTTGGCGACCTGGTCCGGATGACGACTCCACACCGTCAAGCGATGGCCGTGGGCAAGCCAGTGCTTGCAGAGTTGACGGCCGATCAGGCCAGTACCGCCGGTCAGCAAAATGTGCATGGGATCTTCCTCATGTAACGTTCGCCGCCCATCACTGGTCTATTTTATAAGCAGGGATCATTTGAACGGGCATGACGTTGGATTAAGCCTCTGCTTTAACCATAGGTCACGCCGTAAGAACAGGTAAGCCAAAACTTATACCAAAAAACAATATTGTACAGCTATTGGTGTCGGCGTAGTCTGTACCCAACGGTAAAACGAGGCCTCCCATGACTGTTCCCATCGCGATCATCGGCACCGGCATCGCCGGTCTCTCCGCCGCCCGAGCGTTACGAGACGCGGGGCAGGTTGTACAACTCTTCGATAAAAGCCGCGGCAGCGGTGGCCGCATGTCCAGCAAGCGCAGCGATGCCGGCTCCCTGGACATGGGCGCGCAATACTTCACCGCCCGCGACCGGCGCTTCGTCAACGAAGTGCAGCGTTGGCAAAGCAATGGCTGGGCCGAGCAATGGAAGCCCCAGCTGTATAACTTCAAATCCGGCCAGCTCACACCCTCCCCCGATGAACAAATCCGCTGGGTCGGCACGCCGCGCATGAGCGCGATCACCCGGGCCCTGCTCGATGACCTGCCGGTGGAGTTCGGGTGCCGCATCACCGAAGTGTTCCAGGGCAAACAACACTGGAACCTGCTGGATGCAGACAGCGAAAACCATGGTCCCTTCAGCCACGTCATCATCGCCACCCCGGCGCCCCAGGCCACTGCCCTGCTGGCTGCCGCGCCCAAGCTGGCGAGTGCCGCCGCCGGCGTTAAGATGGACCCGACCTGGGCCATCGCCTTGGCGTTCGATAAACCCCTGGATACGCCCATGGAGGGCTGCTTTGTACAAGACAGCCCCCTCGACTGGCTCGCGCGCAATCGCAGCAAACCGGGGCGCGACACCGCCCTCGATACCTGGGTGCTGCATGCCACCAGCGCATGGAGCAAGGCCCATCTGGACCTGTCCAAGGAGGCGGTGATCGAGCACCTGCACGGCGCCTTCGCCGAACTGCTGCACAGCGCCATGCCCGCGCCGTCGTTCAGCCTGGCGCACCGCTGGCTCTATGCGCGACCGTCAAGCAGCCACGAGTTCGGCGTGCTGGCCGATGCCGACCTGGGCCTGTATGTGTGTGGCGACTGGTGCCTGTCGGGCCGCGTGGAAGGTGCATGGCTCAGCGGCCAGGAAGCCGCGCGACGCTTGATCGAACACCTGCAATGAACCGTATCAATCCCGCAAAATTGCTGCTGTCGAAGTGGACAGCAGCGCGCCCCCGAAACAAAGAAAAACACTTTCTGGTCACAGAGCTGTTTCGCGACGATGAAGGCACCGTGCTGGAAATCGAACTGCAAGCCGTCATGACCCTCCGCAGCGAACGCCTGCCCTGGCAAACCCTGCAAGATGTCGACGCGTGGAAAATCGGCTGGAAATAGCCCGCGCATAAACTTGTACAAATAATTTGACTTGTACAGCGTCGAACCTATGATGAGATTTAGTTGTACAAGATTTAAATCTTGTACAGGAATCTTGCAGAGGATGGGTTTATGTCCAGCACCACCAAACCGAAGATCGGCGTCAGCGCCTGCCTGCTGGGCGAGAACGTGCGTTTCAACGGTGGCCATAAACAATCCCTGCTGTGCAGCCAGACCCTCGCCGACTATTTCGACTTCGTGCCGTTGTGCCCCGAAGTCGCCATTGGCCTGGGCATCCCGCGTGAACCTATCCGCCTGGTGGGCGACCCCGCCCACCCGCAAGCCGTCGGCACGGTGAACCGCGAGCTGAACGTCACCCAGCCTTTGGATGATTACGGCCAGCAGATGGCCGCGGAACACGCTGACCTGTGCGGTTACATTTTTATGCAGAAGTCGCCGTCCTGTGGCCTGGTGCGGGTCAAGGTGTACCGCGAAAACGGCACCCCGGTCGACGGCGGCGGACGCGGTATCTACGCCCAGGCCTTTTGTGCACGCCACCCCAACCTGCCGGTGGAAGAAGATGGCCGGCTGAATGACCCCGTGCTGCGTGAAAACTTCCTGACCCGCGTGTTCGTGTACGCCAGTTGGCAGCAATTGCTCGCCGAAGGCCTGACCCGCCACCGCCTGCTGGCCTTTCATTCGCGCTACAAATACTTGTTGATGGCCCACAGCCCCGCGCATTACAAAAGCCTCGGCCACCTGCTGGGCAGCATGACCAAGGGCGCCAACCTCGATGAATTGGCCAGTTGTTATTTCAGCGACCTGATGACCGGCCTGACCAAGTGCGCCACCCGTGGCACCCACACCAACGTGCTTCAACACATCAGCGGCTATCTCAAGCAGGCCATCAGCGCCGACGACAAGCAGGAAATGCAAACCGTCATCGGCCAATACCGTCACGGCATCGTGCCATTGGTGGTGCCGTTGACCCTGCTCAAACACCACTTTCGCCAACACCCGGATCGCTACATCGCGCAGCAGGCGTACCTGCAACCGCATCCGGAAAACCTAAGCCTGCGAAATGCGATCTAGACCATGAAAGCTGCCCTGCTAGACGAACCCGGCGAAGACATCGCCCAAGCCCTCCAAGACGGCTGGCTGCCGATCCGCGAAGTGGCGCGCCAGACCGGCGTCAACGCCGTGACACTGCGCGCCTGGGAACGCCGCTACGGCCTGATCGTGCCGCAGCGCACGCCCAAGGGCCATCGGTTGTTCAGCGCCGAGCATGTCCAACGTATCTACACCATTCTCACCTGGCTCAATCGCGGCGTACCGGTCAGCCAGGTCAAAGGCCTGATCGACTCGGCCCTGACCGTCCCCGATACGGTGGAAAACGAATGGCACACCCTGCGCCAGACACTGGTGCACGCCATCAGCGAATTGGCCGAACGCCGCGTCGACGACGCGTTCAACCAGGCCATGGCGCTGTACCCGCCACGCACCTTGTGCGAGCAACTGCTGATGCCACTGCTGCAAGAGCTGGAACAGCGTTGGCAGGGTCAATTCGGCGCGCAGATGGAGCGGGTGTTCTTCCTGTCCTGGCTGCGCAGCAAGTTCGGTGCGCGTATCTACCACAACAACCGCCAGTTGCACGGCGCGCCATTGCTGCTGGTGAATCAATCTGACCTGCCGCTGGAGCCGCATCTGTGGCTGAGCGCCTGGCTGGCGAGCAGTGCCGACTGCCCGGTAGAAGTCTTCGACTGGCCGCTGCCCCCGGGTGAACTGGCTCTGGCGGTGGAACATCTGCAACCGCGCGCCGTGCTGCTGTATTCAAGCAAGGCGCTCCATTTGTCGGCATTCGCAAAACTTCTGAGCGGCATCAGTTGCCCAAAGTTGATCGTCGGACCAACGGTATGCATCCACCAGGCCGAGATGGCCGTATTAACCCATGACATCCCTGAGTTGCTCGTCGCCGAAGAGCCATTGGCGGCCCACCAGCTACTGATCCAGCGTGGACTTGTTTAAATGCATCTGATCTGGCTGCGCACCGACCTGCGCCTACACGACAACACCGCCCTGGCCGCCGCGAGCCAGCGGGGCCCGATCGCGGCTGTTTACCTGATCACGCCCGAGCAGTGGCTGGCCCACGACGATGCGCCGTGCAAAGTGGATTTCTGGCTGCGCAACCTGCACGCGCTGAGCGCCACCCTGGGCGAGCTGAACATTCCCCTGCTGATCCGCACCGCAGCCACCTGGGACCAGGCGCCCCGCGTACTGAGCCAACTGTGCCAGGAACTGTCGGTTGAGTCGGTGCACGTCAACGAGGAATACGGCATCCACGAAAGCCGTCGCGATGCGGCCGTGTCCAAGGCATTGGAAGCGCAAGGTGTCAGCTTCCACAGCTACCTGGACCAACTGTTCTTCCAGCCCGGCAGCGTGCTGACCAAGACCGGTACTTATTTCCAGGTGTTCAGCCAGTTTCGCAAGGTCTGCTACAGCCGCTTGCACAGCGCCCTGCCACGCATCGTCGCAGCGCCAAAGGCTCAGGCCGCGCTCACGCTGAAAAGCGATCCGATACCGACAACCGTCGAAGGTTTCGAGCCCCCCAGCCAAGCGCTGCGAGCCTTGTGGCCGGCGGGTGAGGACGAAGCACGTCGGCGTCTCGATGCCTTTGCCGACCAGCAAATCAGCTACTACAAGGACGAGCGCGACTTCCCCGCCAAGCCCGGCACCAGTCAGCTCTCGGCGTACCTCGCGGCGGGTGTGGTTTCGCCGCGCCAGTGCCTGCACGCCGCGCTGCAAACCAACGGCGGCGAGTTCGAAAGCGGCGACATGGGCGCCATTACCTGGATCAACGAATTGCTCTGGCGCGAGTTCTACAAGCACATTCTGGTGGGCTACCCACGGGTCTCGCGCCACCGCGCGTTCCGCCCCGAAACCGAAGCCGTGGCCTGGCGCAATGCGCCCAAAGACCTCGCGGCCTGGCAGGAAGCGCGCACCGGCCTGCCGATTATCGACGCCGCCATGCGCCAACTGCTGGAAACCGGCTGGATGCACAACCGCCTGCGCATGGTGGTGGCGATGTTCCTGACCAAGAACCTGCTGATCGACTGGCGCGAGGGCGAGCGCTTCTTTATGCGCCACCTGATCGACGGCGACCTGGCGGCCAATAACGGTGGCTGGCAGTGGAGTTCGTCCACCGGCACCGACTCGGCGCCGTACTTCCGGATTTTCAGCCCGTTGAGCCAATCGGAAAAGTTCGACAGTGACGGCGTGTTCATCAAGCACTGGCTGCCGGAACTGGCCGCGCTGAACAAAAAGGAAGTACACAACCCCGAAGCCGCCGGTGGTTTGTTCGGCGTGGCGGACTACCCGCGCTCGATTGTCGACCTGAAAAAATCCCGCGAACGTGCCTTGGCCGCCTTCCGCAGCCTGCCCTCGCGCCAGGCCGCAGGGGGCGAATATGAGTGACTTCCTGCGCCGCTTCGCCCAGGCCTTTGCCACGCTGGACAAACACAACCTGCACCTGCTGGACAGCCTGTACAGCCAAGACATCGCCTTCACCGACCCCTTGCACGAAGTGCATGGCCTGCCTGCCCTGCATCGCTACTTCGCGGAGCTGTACGGGAATGTCAGCCAGTTGCGTTTCGACTTCCACGGTTTCGACCAAGTGGCCGAAGGTGAAGGTTACCTGCGCTGGAAAATGAGCTTTTGCCACCCGCGCCTGGCCAACGGCAAGGTCATCCGGGTGGAAGGCTGCTCGCACCTGATGTGGCGAGACAAGGTGTACCGCCACCGTGATTATTTCGATGCTGGCGCTCTGTTGTACGAGCACTTGCCCGTGCTGGGCAGAGTCGTCGGTTGGCTGAAAAGGAGAGTGGGATGAGCGCAGTACTCCCCCGTCGTTATTGGCTGACCGGTGCCAGCAGTGGCATCGGTGCCTCGCTGGCCGTGGAACTGCTCAACAGCGGCGCCCATGTGGCGCTGAGCTCGCGCACGAAAGGGCCTTTGGAGGCGCTCGCGCAACGCTATCCCGGCCAAGTACTGGTGGTGGCGGGCGACCTGACCGACAGCCAGACCGTGCGCGAGATCGGTGAACAGATCGGCAGGGCCTGGGGCGCGCTGGACACCGTGATCCTGAATGCCGGCACCTGTGAATATGTGGACGCACGGCAGTTTGACTCATCAATCATCGAGCACGTGGTGCGCACCAACCTGTTGGCCAGCAGCTATTGCATCGAAGCCGCCCTGCCGCTGTTGCGCGCAGGATCAACGCCGCACCTGGTGGGCGTCGCCAGCGCCGTGACCTACCTGCCAATGCCGCGCGCCGAAGCCTATGGCGCCTCGAAGGCCGGCTTGCGTTACCTGTTCGAATCCTTGCGCATCAGCCTGTCGCCAGAAAATATCGACGTGACCGTGATCAGCCCAGGCTTCGTCGACACGCCACTGACCGAACGCAATGATTTCCCGATGCCGCTCAGTTGGTCGGCGGACAAAGCCGCGCGGCATATCTTCGCCAAGCTGGATAAACGTCCGCTGGAAATTGCCTTTCCGGCCCTGTTTATCGCCACCCTCTGGCCGCTGTCGAAACTGCCAAACCGCGCACAACTGATCATCGGCAAACGCATGTTGCGCAGCCCACCGCCGAAAAAGGACGACCTGTGAAGATCGCCATCATCGGTAGCGGCATCGCCGGCCTCACCAGTGCCTACCTGCTCAGTCGCCGTCATGACATCACGGTGTTCGAAGCGGGCGACCGCATCGGCGGGCATACCCACACGGTCAACGTGACCGTCGAGGGTAAAAGCTATGCGGTAGACACCGGTTTCATCGTGTTCAACGACTGGACCTACCCCAACTTCATGCGCCTGCTGGGGCAAATCGGGGTAACGTTCAAACCCACCGAAATGAGCTTTTCGGTGTGCGACGAGAACACCCGGTTCGAGTACAACGGCAATAACCTCAACAGCTTGTTTGCCCAGCGTCGCAATATCTTGTCGCCGGGGTTCTGGGGCATGTTGCGCGATATCCTGCGTTTCAACCGCCAGGCACCGCTGGACCTGCAGGAACAACGCATCAGCGCCGAGATGACCCTGGGCGATTACCTCACGGCCGGGCATTACGGCGAGCGGTTTATCCGCCACTACATCGTGCCGATGGGCGCGGCGATCTGGTCGATGTCATTGGCCGACATGCTCGGGTTCCCCTTGCAGTTCTTTGTGCGCTTCTTCAAGAACCACGGCTTGCTCTCGGTGAGTAATCGCCCACAGTGGTGCGTGATCGAAGGTGGCTCAAGCCGCTACATCGAACCGCTGACCCGCCGCTTTCGCGAACACATCCGCCTCAATTGCCCCGTGCATCAAGTTGAGCGTACGGACGACGGCGTGATTATCCACAGCCCTGCCGGCAGCGAAACCTTTGACCGTGTGGTCTTCGCCTGCCACAGCGACCAAGCATTGGCCTTGCTCGCGGACCCCAGCCAGGCCGAACGGGAGATCCTCGGCGCAATGCCCTACGCCGACAACGACGTGGTGCTGCACACCGATACCCGCCTGCTGCCCGACCGCAAGCTGGCCTGGGCCAGCTGGAACTATCGCCTGACCGGCAACACGCACACGCAGGCGGCGGTGACTTACGACATGAACATCCTGCAAGGCATCGACAGCGCCACCACCTTTTGCGTGAGCCTGAACCAGACGTCGATGATCAACCCGCTTAAGGTCCTGGCCCGCTACACCTACGCCCACCCGCAATACAGCCTGGCAGCGGTGGCGGCCCAAGGTCGTTGGGAGGACGTGTCTGGCGTGCGTAACACCTTCTACTGTGGCGCCTACTGGGCCAACGGTTTCCACGAAGACGGCGTGGTCAGCGCCTTGCGCGTGGCCGAAGCCTTTGGAGAAACCCTGTGAACAGCGCCCTGTACAGTGGCTGGATAGCCCATCGCCGGTTTACGCCCAAGGCCCATGCCTTTCGCTACCGCATCGGCCTGCTGTACCTGGACCTGAGCGAAGAGCAGCAAGTGCTCGAGCTTTCACCTCTGGCGGGGCGCAGCCGTTTGGCGCCCTTCGGTTTTCGCCAGCAGGACTACCTGCGTGAATTCACGCGCACCGGCATGAGCTTGAGCGATGCCGTGCGCCAGGAAGTCGGCAAGGCACTGGGGCGTACACCCCAGGGCGTTATCTGCCTACTGACCCAGGCTCGCAGTTGGGGCCTGGCTTTTAACCCCGTGAGTTTCTTCTACTGCTTCGAGGCCGACGGACGTCTGGCCGCGATCCTGTGTGAAGTGACCAACACCCCGTGGCGCGAGCGCTATCACTATGTGCTGCCGGCCCAGGCCTTGAGTGCGGATGAGCATCAGCATTTCGCCGTGGCCAAGGCCTTCCATGTGTCGCCGTTCTTGCCGCGCGACCTGGAATACCGCATGAGCTTCAGCCCACCCGCCGCCAAACTCGGCGTGCACATGGCCGATTGGCAGGGCACGCAAAAGGTCTTCGACGCGACCTTGAGCCTGCAAAAAGAAACGCTCAACCGCGCCAGCCTGCACCGCTACCTGTGGCGCTTTCCGTGGATGACCGCCAAGACCTGCCTGGCCATCTATTGGCAAGCCACGCGCCTGTTACTCAAACGCACACCGATTTTTTCCCATCAGGCCGCCGATGGCGCCTCACGCACCGCAGTCGGGTATACCAAGGATCGCCGCCATGAAATCCCCTAGCTTATCGGTCAAGGGCAATCGCCTGAACGTCAATGGCATGACCACTGCGCTATTGCGCAAAGGCGTGCTGCGCCAACTCAGCCAATTGCGCCATGGCCAGTTGGTGGTGATCGAGGATGGCGAGCGGCAAGTATTCGGCGCACGGGAAGCGCACTTGCTGGGAGAGATCCAAGTGCTCGATTCAGCCGTGTGGGGCCTGGTGGCGGCCAACGGCTCCATCGGTGCCGGTGAAGCATTTATCCACGGTTATTGGACCAGTCCGGACCTGACCGCCGTGGTGCGCGTGATGGTCAGCAACCTGGACGTGCTCGACGCGATGGAAGGTGGCCTCGCGCGCCTGGCTCGGCCGTTCACCCAGGGCTTGCACTGGCTCAACCGCAACACGCGCAAGGGCTCGCAGAAAAACATCGCCGCCCACTACGACCTGGGTAATGACCTGTTCGAAGAGTTTCTCGACCCCACCATGATGTACTCGGCGGCGCAGTTTCTAACTGCTGAGGACACCCTGGAGCAGGCGCAACTGAACAAACTGGAACGCATCTGCCAAAAGCTCGCGCTCAAGCCCACCGATCATTTACTCGAAATCGGCACCGGCTGGGGCAGCATGGCGCTGTACGCGGCGCAACATTACGGCTGCAAGGTCACCACCACGACCCTGTCCAAGGAACAGTTCGCCTACACCGAGCAACGCATCGCGGCCCTGGGGCTGCAAAGCCAGGTCACGCTGCTGCTGAAGGATTACCGCGACCTGACCGGCCAGTACGACAAGCTGGTGTCCATCGAGATGATCGAGGCAGTGGGGCATCGCTTCCTGCCAACCTACTTCAAGCAATGCGCGCACTTGCTCAAGAATGACGGGCTGATGTTGCTGCAAGCCATCACCATTCGTGAGCAGCGCTTTGAACAGGCCAAGCGCAGTGTGGATTTTATCCAGCGCTATATCTTTCCCGGCGGCGCCCTGCCCTGCGTGCAGAACATGCTGCACATCGTCAGCCGCGATACCGATATGAACCTGTTGCACATGGAGGATTTCGGCCTGCATTACGCGCGCACCTTGCGCTTGTGGCATGAGAATTTTCGCCGCGCCCACGGCCGCCTCACAGAATTAGGCTACGACGAATACTTCCTGCGTCTGTGGGAGTTTTACCTGTGCTACTGCGAAGGCGGCTTTATGGAGCGCACGATCGGCACGGCGCAATTGCTGCTGGCCAAGCCATCGGCGATCAACCCGCCGCTGCTCGGGCGTTTCAGTGCTTAAGACGCTGGCCAATGCCGCACTCTTCCAGTGCGGCTGGTTTGCCTGCGTGCTCGGCGGTGACAGCCGGTGGTTACTGGTAGGACTGGCCGTGCTGGCGGTTCATCTGCTGTGGATAAGTTCGTGGGCTGAAGACGGCAGGCTGATCCTCAGCGTTACGGTCTTGGGCACGCTACTGGATACCGCATTGCGCACGCTGGGGGTGTTTCAATTCACCGAGCCGGGCCCGCTGATTCCTTTCTGGTTGATCCTGCTGTGGGCGTTGCTGGCGACCACGCTGCGCCATTGCCTGGCCTGGAGCGCCCGCCCCTGGTGGCGTGCGGCGGTATTGGGCGCCTTGGGCGGCCCGCTCTCTTACTATGCCGGCAGCCAGTTGGCGGGGGTGCAGTTTGGTTTCGGCCTCGCGCCCACGATGGCCGTGCTGGCGCTGCTGTGGGCCGCGGTATTCGTGGGGCTGCACCGGTTGGCGCGCTGACGTCCGTCAGTCGCTTCACACGTGGGCCACCCGCTTGCCTTACACTGCGCGCCTATGACTAACATCCCGCATACCCAAATCACCGAACCCGTCGTCACTTGCTCGACGTGTGCGGCCTGCTGCTGTCAGCTGGAAGTCATGCTGATCACCGATACGGGCGTACCGGAGCGCTATATCGACACCGATGATTGGGGCGGCGAAGTGATGCTGCGCCTGGACGACGGCTGGTGCGCGGCGCTGGATCGGGACACGATGATGTGTACGATCTACGAGCGACGTCCGCTGATTTGCCGGGAGTTCGAGATGGGCGCGCCCGAGTGCCTGGAAGAGCGACAGGGTATCGCTACCGCCTACCGCTGATGCTGAAGATTGTGGCAATCAACTGTGGGAGGGGGCTTGCCCCCTCCCACATGGTTTTTTCAGTGTCCTGAAGGGTTACAACGGCAAGGTGTAGTGCAACGAGTAGCTCTCTACCCCGTCGTTATTGCTGCTGATCCCCGCATTGGAGTAATGCGTGGCACGGATGCCCACTTCATGCCCGCCGGCAAAGCGCAGGCCGAAGCCCAGGCGATCTTCGAACTGGAAAGCCTGGCCGATGTTGTTGTCTTCCAGCTTGGTGCGCGAGAACACCGCCACCCCGATCCCGGCTTCGATATAAGGCTTCACCGATTCGCCGGCAAATTCGTACACAAATACCGGCGAGAACGACAGGCTGCTGGCGCTGGCACGCTTGTCACCGTCCCAATAGGTGTAGGCGCCGCTCCAGTAGCCGGTCAATCGACCGGTATCGCTCTGCCACCAGCTTTTATCCCAGTCCGATGTCAGCCCCAGCCGATAGGTCATGGTCGAATCGCTGGTGCTCCCCACCCCCAATTCCAGGCCAGCGGCCTGTGCCGAAACAGAGTGCCCCACTACAACGGCCGCAATCGCAGCCAAACAGAACAAGCGCTTCATAAGAAACATCCTTTCCGAACGAAGTTATATGGTTTTTTACAGGCTATCTCGCTATAGAAGCTGGCGTGTAGTCAGAAGTTCCAGTGATTAACGCCGGAATTTCACGAAATTTTCACGCACCAAAGCTTCGCACAACGCCCGGATATTTCCATAGTGTCGGTAGGATATTTCTTAGGTGATACACATCGCCGCTGGTCCAGAACTGTGCAGGTTCAGGGCTGCCAACGGCCAGCAGGTCGCGCTCGCCGAGCAGACGCTTGAGCTGACGGGCCACGGCGGCGCCGGTGTCGATGAGGATGATGCTAGGGGGCAGCATCTGCGCGAGGAGCGGCTTGAGGAAGGGATAGTGGGTGCAGCCGAGGATGATGGTGTCGCAACCGGCGCTGAGCAGCGGCTCGATGTACCGCTGTAACAACTGGCGTAGGGCCGGGCTGTTCAAGTCTCCGCTTTCAATCAGCTCGACCAGGCCAGGGCACGGCTGGGTGACGACCTTCACGTCGGTAGCGAAACGGTCGAGCAAGGCGGCGAACTTGGCGCTTTGCAGCGTACCGGTGGTGGCAAGCACCCCGACCACACCACTGCGAGTAGCCGCGGCGGCAGGTTTGACGGCAGGCTCCATGCCCACCAGCGGCCAATCGGGAAAATCCAGCCGCAGGTCGGCGACAGCGGCGACGGTGGCGGTATTACAGGCAATCACAAAGGCCTTGGCGCCTTGCTCACGGAAAAACGCCGCCACCCGCCGCGAACGCTCGAGAATAAACGCCGGGCTTTTCTCGCCGTAGGGGATGTGCCCGCAATCGGCCACGTACAGCAGCGATTCATGGGGCAAAAGCTGCTGGATTTCGTCCAGCACGGTCAACCCGCCGACACCGGAATCGAACACACCGATTGGCGCGTCCTTAACCATGTTGCGTCCCGCACACACTGCAACCGGGGTCACGCTTGACGCGCAACTCGCGAAACCGCGTGGTCAAGGCATCGATGAGCAACAAGCGGCCGACCAAGGGTTCGCCGAAACCGACCAGCAGTTTCAGGGCCTCCAACGCTTGCAGGCTACCGACCAGCCCTACCAGCGGGCCCACCACGCCGGCTTCGCTGCAGGTCAGTTCGGTATCGCTGCCATGCCCATATAAACAGTGGTAGCACGGGCTTTCGGCGCGGCGCGGGTCGAACACCGACAACTGCCCTTCAAGGCGAATCGCCGCGCCGCTGATCAACGGCTTGCCAGCGGCGACGCAGGCGGCATTCACCGCTTCACGGGTGGAAAAGTTGTCGCTGCAATCGAGCACCACGTCCACCGCTTCTACTGCGGCGGTCAGGGAATCGGCATCCAGCGCGGTGCGATGGGCGACCAGTGTGATTTCCGGGTTGATGGCGGTCAGGCGACGCAGGGCCGAGTCGACCTTGGCCTGCCCGACGCTGTCGGTGTCATGGATGATCTGGCGCTGCAGGTTGGTCAGGTCGACCGTATCGAAGTCCGCCAGATGCAACTCGCCCACACCGGCCGCCGCCAGGTACAACGCAACCGGTGCACCCAGGCCACCGAGGCCGACGATCAACGCACGGGCATTTTTCAGGCGCAATTGGCCGTCGATGTCGACATGCTGCAACAGAATCTGTCGGCTATAGCGCAACAGCTCCTGGTCGGTCAGCACGGGCGACGCCCCAGGGTAATGCGCTCGTGACCGCCGAGGTCGATGCGGCTGTGGACCTCTTCAAAGCCTTCACTCAATAGCAGGTCTCGCACGGCCGGGGCTTGGTCGTAACCATGCTCCAGCAGCAGTCGTCCGCCGGCATTCAGGTGAGCGGGGGCTTCTTTGATGATCAGGCGCAAGTCGTCCAAACCATCATGACCGGCCACCAGTGCGCTGGCCGGCTCAAAACGCACGTCGCCCGCCACCAGGTGCGGGTCGTTGGCGGCGATGTACGGCGGGTTGCTGATGATCAGGTCATAAGTATGACCTGGCAGCGCGCTGAACCAATGGCTGTTCAGCACCGTCGCGTTATTAAGGTGCAGGCGCTGGCGATTGCGTTCGGCCAGGGCCACGGCCTCCAGCACACGGTCGACGGCGGTGACCTGCCAGGCTGGCCGTTCACTGGCCAGGGCCAAGGCGATGGCGCCGCTGCCGGTGCCCAGGTCGAGGACCTTGGCGGGCGTGGCCGGCAACAATTCCAAGGCCGCTTCCACCAGCAGTTCGGTGTCCGGACGCGGGATCAGCGTATGCGGCGCGACCTCCAGGTCCAGCTTCCAGAAGCCCTGCTGGCCGAGGATATAGGCGACCGGTTCGCCGCCGCGACGGCGCTGCAGGTAGCCGGCGAACGTCAGCGCGTCTTCGCTGCTGACGATTTTCTCGGGCCAGGTGTGCAGGTAGCTGCGGGATTTACCCAACGCCGCCGCCAACAACAACTCGGCATCCAGGCGCGCGGTAGGCGAGTCGGGCAGGTCGGCGGCGCGCAGCAGGCTGGCAATAATGGTCATTTATTCACCTATCGCCGCCAACTGATCCGCTTGATATTCGGCAAGCAACGGTTCGATCACCGCGTCCACGCCACCGGCGAGGATCTCGTCCAGGGAATAAAGCGTGAGGTTGACCCGGTGGTCGGTGACCCGGCCCTGGGCAAAGTTATAGGTACGGATGCGCTCGGAGCGGTCGCCCGAGCCCACCAGCAACTTGCGCTCGCTGGCAATTGCATTGGCGGCGGCGCTGGTCTGTTGGTCGTTGAGCTTGGCCGACAGCCAAGACATGGCCCGCGCACGGTTCTTGTGCTGGGAACGTTCTTCCTGACACTCCACCACAATGCCCGACGGCAAGTGGGTGATACGGATCGCCGAGTCGGTCTTGTTAACGTGCTGACCGCCAGCGCCCGACGAGCGGTAAGTGTCGACACGCAAGTCGGCCGGGTTGATCTCGATCGCTTCCTGTTCGTCCGGCTCGGGCAACACCGCGACGGTGCACGCCGAGGTGTGGATTCGGCCTTGGGACTCGGTCGCCGGAACCCGCTGCACGCGGTGCGCGCCGGACTCGAACTTGAGCTTGCCGTAGACGTTGTCGCCTTCGACCCGCGCGATAACCTCTTTATAGCCGCCGTGCTCGCCTTCATTCTCGGACAGGATCTCGACACGCCAGCCGCGACGCTCGGCATACCGCGAATACATGCGGAACAGGTCGCCGGAGAAAATCGCTGCCTCGTCGCCGCCGGTGCCGGCACGGATTTCGAGGAACACGTTGCGCCCGTCATTCGGGTCCTTGGGCAGCAGCATGCGCTGCAGGTCGCCTTCCAGCTCGGCCAGTTTTTCCTTGGCTTCGCGGACTTCTTCCACGGCCATTTCGCGCATGTCCGGGTCGCTGTCCTTGAGCAGTGCCTGGGCACCTTCAAGGTCGGCCTGCACTTTGGTCAGGTGTTTGTAGGTCGCCACAATCGGCTCAACTTCGGCGTATTCCTTCGAATAGGCACGGAACTTGGCCTGATCGGAGATGACCTCACCATCGCCGAGCAGCGCGGTCAGTTCTTCGAAACGGTCCTGGAGCACGTCCAGTTTATTGAGCAGTGACGCTTTCATTGCAGTTTTTTATCCGAAGAGCTATCTGACGCGCCCTCACCGAGGGCAAAGAGTTCCTGGGCCATGGCCAGCGCATCGAGGCGGCCTTCGGCGGTAAGCTTTTTCAATTGTACGCTGGGCGCGTGGAGCAACTTGTTGGTAAGGCCTCGGGCCAGTTGCATCAGCACGTCTTCAGCGCTGCTGCCGTTGGCCAGCAAGCGCTGGGCCTTGAGCAACTCCTCGTCGCGCAGACGCTCGCCTTGCTGACGATACGCCTTGAGCACGTCCACTGCGGCCAACTCACGTAGGCGCACCATGAAGTCGTCTGCGCCGGCGCTGACCATTTCTTCAGCGGCCTGGGCTGCACCCTGGCGGCTCTTGAGGTTTTCGGCGACCACTTCGTGCAAATCGTCGACGCTATAGAGGTAAACGTCGTCCAACTCGCCGACTTCGGGCTCGATATCGCGCGGAACGGCAATATCCACCATAAAGATGGGTTTGTGCTTGCGCAGCTTCAACGCGCTTTCGACCGCGCCTTTGCCAAGAATCGGCAACTGGCTGGCGGTGGAACTGATCACAATATCGCTGCGCACCAATTCGGCCGGGATATCTGCCAGCAGCACGGCATGTGCGCCGAACTGCTCGGCGAGGATGCTGGCACGCTCCAGGGTACGGTTGGCCACCACGATGCGCTTCACCCCCAGGTCATGCAGGTGGCGGGCGACCAGGGTGATGGTCTCGCCGGCGCCGATGAGCAGGGCCTGGCTACGTTGCAAGTCACTGAAAATCTGTTTGGCCAGACTGACCGCAGCGAACGCTACGGACACCGGGTTTTCGCCGATGGCGGTGTCGGTACGCACCTGCTTGGCGGAGTTGAACGTGGCCTGGAACAGGCGACCCAGCAGCGGGCCGACGGTGCCGGCCTCACGCGCCACGGCGTAGGCGGACTTCATCTGGCCAAGGATCTGCGGCTCGCCCAACACCAGCGAATCGAGACCGGACGCCACGCGCATCATGTGACGAACTGCCGCATCGTCTTCGTGCACATAAGCGCTCGCGCGCAGGTCATCGAGGTCCAAATGGTGATAATCGGCCAGCCAGCGCAACACCACATCCGCTGAAAGATGTTCCTGTTCTATATAAAGCTCACTGCGATTGCAGGTCGAAAGGATCGCTGCTTCGCGACTGTCGGTGAGCCGGCAGAGCTGCTGCAGGGCCTCAACCAACTGCTCTGGCGTAAACGCCACGCGCTCGCGCACGTCTACGGAGGCAGTCTTGTGGTTAATACCGAGTGCGAGGAAGGCCATTCAATATCGCTGATGATGTCGGGAAGCCGACAATTGTCCTACTTCGAAAGATTCAGAACAACCACCGTCGTCTATTGTCCTAATGCCTTGTGTCTATAAAGGCACCCATTGAGACTCGGTTATGTTTGGCCGAAGGCTTGTGTCATGATGATCCGACCGCAGGTTAGTCGTCCTCTTCCTATATGAATAGATCCTCCGCGTTGCTCCTTGCTTTTGTCTTCCTCAGCGGCTGCCAGGCCATGGCACCCGTGTCGCCGGACGGTACCCCGCCGGTGGAAGACAGCACCCCCGCCCCTGAAAAGCCCAAGGTTTATTCCTCGTTCAGTGAAGAAACGGTGTACAGCCTGCTGACCGCGGAGCTGGCCGGCCAACGCAATCGCTTCGACATTGCGCTGGATAACTACGTGACCCAGGCCATCAACACCCAGGATCCGGGCATTTCCGAGCGGGCTTTCCGCATCGCCGAATACTTGGGCGCCGACCAGGCTGCGCTGGACACGTCGCTGATCTGGGCGAAAAACGCCCCGGACGATCTGGAAGCACAACGGGCGGCAGCGATTCAGCTGGCGCGCGCCGGGCGCTATGACGACTCCATGGTCTATATGGAGAAAGTCCTGCAGGGCAAGGGCGACACCCATTTCGACTTCCTCGCGCTGTCGGCTGCCGACACCGACCAGGACACGCGCAATGGCCTGATGAAGAGTTTCGACCGCTTGCTGCAAAAACATCCGAAGAACAGCCAACTGGTGTTCGGCAAGGCACTGCTGCTGCAACAGGACGACGAAGCCGACGCAGCCCTGAAGCTGCTCGAGCAGAACCCGCCGGAAGAAGGCGAAATCGCCCCGATCCTGCTGCGCGCACGCTTGCTGCAGAACCTCAATCGCGGCAAGGAAGCGATTCCTCTGCTGGAAAAAAATATCAAGAAGTATCCGGACGACAAGCGCCTGCGCCTGACTTACGCCCGCATGCTGGTGGAACAGGACCGCATGGAGGACGCCAAAGTGCAGTTCGCCAACCTGGTCCAGCAATACCCGGACGACGACGAGTTGCGTTATTCCCTGGCACTGGTATGCCTGGAAGCCAAGGCCTGGGACGAGGCCAAGGGGTATCTGGAAGAGCTGATCCAGCGCGAAAGCCATGTGGACTCGGCCCACCTGAACCTCGGCCGTATCGCTGAAGAACGCAACGACCCACAAGCTGCCCTGCTCGAATACGCACAAGTCGGCCCCGGCAACGATTACCTGCCGGCCCAATTGCGCCAGGCCGATATCCTGATGAGCAACGGCCGTACCGACGAGGCGGAAAAACGCCTGGCCGCTGCGCGGGATGCCGAACCTGACTACGCGATCCAGCTGTACCTGATCCAGGCCGAGACCTTGTCGGCCAACAAACAGGGCGAGCGTGCCTGGAAACTGCTGCAACAAGCCTTGCTGCAGTTCCCTGACGATTTGAACCTGCTGTACACCCGCGCCATGCAGGCCGAAAAACGCAATGACCTGGCGCAGATGGAAAAAGACCTGCGCCTGATCATCAAGCGCGACCCGGACAATGCCATGGCCCTCAACGCCCTGGGCTACACCTTGTCTGACCGCACGACGCGCTACGCCGAAGCCAAGGTGCTGATCGAACAAGCCCATAAGCTCAACCCGGAAGACCCTGCCGTACTCGATAGCCTGGGCTGGGTGAATTACCGCCTGGGCAACCTGGACGAAGCTGAACGCCTGCTGCGCCTGGCACTGGAGCGCTTTCCCGACCAGGAAGTTGCCGCCCACTTGGGTGAAGTGCTGTGGGCCAATGGCAAGCAGCGCGAAGCACGCCAAATCTGGGAAAAATTCCTCAAGGAACAACCCGAAAGCCCTATCCTGCGCGGCACCATCAAGCGCCTGACCGGATCCGAGACCCTTTAAGCTTATGTTCTTGCGCCACGTTATCGTTTTCAGCTTCATTGCCCTGCTCGCCGGTTGCGCAGGCTTCGGTTCCCGTGAATCCGTCGAAGGCCAGGGCAACCCGGCGCAATGGCAGCAACACAAGGACCAGCTCAGCAGCATTGATGGCTGGCAGATTGAAGGCAAAGTCGGCGTCCGCGCCCCCAAGGACTCCGGCAGCGGTACCTTGTTCTGGCTGCAACGCCAGGACTACTACGATATTCGCCTGTCGGGGCCCCTGGGCCGTGGCGCGGCGCGCCTGACCGGTCGACCGGGACACGTCAGCCTTGAAGTAGCCAACCAGGGTCGCTACGAAGCCACCTCGCCGGAAGAACTGCTTGAGCAACAGATTGGTTGGAAGCTGCCGGTGTCTCATCTGGTCTGGTGGGTACGCGGCTTACCCGCACCGGACAGCAAGAGTCGCCTGAGCCTGAACGGCGATAGCCGCTTGGCGACGCTGGAGCAGGATGGCTGGCAGGTCGAGTATTTGAGCTATGTGGAACAAAGCGGTTATTGGCTGCCCGAGCGCATCAAGCTGCACGGCCCCGACCTTGATGTCACGCTGGTGATCAAGGACTGGCAACCGCGCAAACTGGGGCAATAACGTGTCGGTACAAACATTGACCCTGCCCTCCCCGGCCAAACTCAACCTGATGCTGCACATTCTGGGTCGCCGTGAAGACGGCTATCACGAACTGCAGACGCTGTTTCAATTTCTCGACTACGGCGATGAGCTGACCTTCGCCGTGCGCGACGATGGCGTGATCCAGCTGCATACCGAATTCGAAGGCGTACCTCACGACAGCAACCTGATTGTGAAGGCGGCGAAAAAACTTCAGGCGCAATCCGGTTGCCCGCTCGGCATCGATATCTGGATCGATAAAATCCTGCCCATGGGCGGCGGTATCGGTGGCGGCAGCTCGAATGCCGCGACGACTTTGCTGGGCCTGAACCACTTGTGGCGCCTGGGCTGGGACGATGATCGCCTGGCTGCGCTGGGCCTGACGCTGGGCGCCGACGTCCCGGTTTTCGTGCGCGGGCACGCCGCTTTCGCCGAGGGTGTGGGCGAAAAACTCACCCCGGAATACCCCGAAGAGCCGTGGTATGTCGTGCTTGTTCCGCAAGTATCTGTAAGTACAGCAGAAATTTTTTCAGATCCGCTGTTGACACGTAACTCTCCTCCCATTAAAGTGCGCCCCGTTCCCAAGGGAAACAGTCGAAATGACTGCTTACCGGTTGTAGCAAGGCGTTATCCAGAGGTACGTAACGCTTTGAATTTGTTAGGTAAATTTACCGAAGCAAAATTAACCGGAACTGGAAGTTGTGTGTTTGGGGGCTTCCCAAGCAAAGCTGAAGCTGATAAAGTCTCGGCCCTTCTTACAGAGACCCTTACAGGGTTTGTAGCAAAGGGAAGCAACGTTTCGATGTTGCATCGCAAGCTGCAAAGTCTGCTCTAAAGGAACCGAGTGTTAGGCACTCGTTGCAACAGATACAGGGGCGTCGCCAAGCGGTAAGGCAGCAGGTTTTGATCCTGCCATGCGTTGGTTCGAATCCAGCCGCCCCTGCCATTTTCCTATACTCATCCAGGTTACCCTCAGCCTCTAGGTACTGCGCGTGTCCAAGATGATGGTCTTTACGGGGAACGCCAACCCCGATCTGGCTCGACGTGTCGTACGTCAGCTGCATATCCCTCTCGGTGACATCTCTGTCGGTAAATTTTCCGACGGCGAAATTACAGCCGAGATCAATGAAAACGTTCGCGGTAAAGACGTTTTCATTATTCAGCCGACTTGCGCTCCGACCAACGATAACCTGATGGAACTCGTCGTGATGGCTGATGCCTTCCGCCGCTCCTCAGCGACTCGAATCACAGCTGTAATCCCTTACTTTGGTTATGCCCGTCAGGATCGCCGTCCGCGCTCCGCACGTGTGGCTATCAGCGCGAAAGTCGTTGCTGACATGCTGACCGTGGTAGGCATCGACCGTGTTCTCACGGTTGACCTGCACGCTGACCAAATCCAGGGGTTCTTCGATATTCCGGTAGATAACATCTACGGCTCCCCCGTATTGGTGGATGACATCGAAGACCAGCGCTTTGAAAACCTGATGATCGTGTCCCCGGACATTGGTGGCGTCGTGCGTGCACGGGCCGTTGCCAAATCCTTGGGCGTGGACCTCGGGATCATCGACAAACGCCGCGAGAAAGCCAATCACTCTGAAGTGATGCATATCATCGGTGATGTCGAAGGGCGTACCTGTATTCTGGTTGATGACATGGTCGACACCGCCGGCACCCTGTGCCACGCGGCGAAAGCCTTGAAAGAGCACGGTGCCGCTAAAGTCTTCGCCTACTGCACACACCCTGTGTTGTCTGGCCGAGCGATCGAGAACATCGAAAATTCCATGCTGGACGAACTGGTGGTGACCAACACCATCCCGTTGTCCGCTGCTGCTCAAGCCTGTTCGCGTATCCGTCAATTGGATATCGCACCGGTTGTTGCCGAGGCGGTTCGCCGCATCAGCAATGAAGAATCGATCAGCGCGATGTTCCGTTAAGGGTCAAACCTTCGGTCCATCTCACTGACGAAAAGCGCCCCGCCCCGACATGTTGTTGGGGCGGGGCTTTTTTGCCCATGTCGAGTCTGGCGCTGGTCGCAAACGCCGCTCGATGATGGCTATTTTGGAGATACAACATGAATGACTTTACTCTGAACGCCCAAGCGCGTACTGACCTGGGGAAAGGTGCGAGCCGCCGCCTGCGTCACGCCGCCAACATCCCAGCCGTTGTATACGGTGGTAACAAGCCTGCTGAATCCGTGACCATCCTGTCCAAGGAAATCGCCAAACTGTTCGAAAACGAAGCTGCCTACAGCCACGTTATCGAACTGAACGTCGACGGCACCAAGCAGAACGTCATCGTTAAAGCGATGCAGCGTCACCCGTCCAAGCAGTTCATCATGCACGCTGACTTCGTTCGCGTTGTTGCTGGCCAGAAACTGACCGCTATCGTGCCTGTGCACTTTGTTGGTGAAGACGCTCCGGTCAAGAAAGGCGGCGTTGTTTCCCACACTGCTACCGAGCTGGAAGTAACCTGCCTGCCGAAAGATCTGCCTGAGTTCATCGAAGTCGACCTGTCGGCCGCTGAAATCGGCACCATCATTCACTTGTCCGACCTCAAGGCCCCTAAAGGCGTTGAGTTCGTTGCACTGGCTCACAACGACGACAAGGCTGTTGCCAACGTCCACGCGCCACGTGTTGTAGCTGAAGATGAAGAAGGCGAAACCGCTGCAGAGTAATACTCTCTGTGACGTCGGAGCTTGAGGAAACATCGCGGACCGGAACGTAGCGAGAAAGCGGGCGATAACGCGGCGTTTACTCTTGAGTAAATGATGTAATGTCGTCCACTTTCGCCGCACGCAGGTTGCGGCGATGTTATCCACAACTCCAAAGGAAGGGCCCCTGTCGTGACTGCCATTAAACTGATCGTTGGCCTGGGAAATCCAGGCGCCGAATACGAACAGACCCGGCATAACGCGGGGGCCCTTTTTGTTGAGCGCATCGCCCACGCCCAGGGTATAAACCTGGTGGCCGATCGCAAGTATTTTGGCCTGACCGGACGCTTCTCGCATCAGGGTCAGGACGTTCGTCTGCTGATTCCCACCACCTACATGAACCGCAGCGGCCAGGCTGTCGCAGCGCTTGCGGGCTTCTTCCGGATCAAACCCGAGGAAATCCTGGTGGCCCATGACGAACTGGACCTGCCACCCGGTGTAGCCAAGCTCAAGCTGGGCGGCGGGCATGGCGGGCACAATGGCCTGCGCGACATCATCGCGCAGCTGGGTAATCAGAATAATTTCTACCGTCTGCGGCTCGGCATTGGCCACCCAGGCGTTGCCAGTATGGTTTCAAATTTCGTCCTGGGTCGTGCGCCACGCGCCGAACAGGAAAAACTCGATGCCAGCATCGATTTTGCCCTCGGCGTGCTGCCGGATATCTTCGCCGGTGAATGGAACCGCGCGATGAAAAACCTGCACAGCCAGAAGGCCTGACTCTTACCGAGGGGAAACACCATGGGATTCAATTGCGGCATCGTCGGCCTGCCCAACGTCGGCAAATCCACCCTGTTCAACGCCCTGACCAAGTCCGGTATTGCAGCGGAGAACTTCCCCTTCTGCACCATCGAGCCCAACAGCGGCATCGTGGCCATGCCGGACCCGCGCCTGCAGGAACTGGCGGCGATCGTCAATCCCAAGCGCATCCTGCCGACCACCATGGAATTCGTCGACATCGCGGGCCTGGTAGCCGGCGCGTCGAAAGGTGAAGGCCTGGGCAATAAGTTCCTGGCCAACATCCGTGAAACCGATGCGATCGCCCACGTGGTCCGCTGCTTTGAAGACGAAAACGTGATTCACGTCTCCAACAGCGTCGACCCGAAACGCGACATCGAGATCATCGACCTCGAACTGATCTTCGCCGACCTCGACAGCTGCGAAAAGCAACTGCAAAAAGTCGCGCGTAACGCTAAGGGCGGCGACAAGGACGCAGTGGTCCAGAAAGGCCTGCTGGAGCAGTTGATCGCTCACTTCACCTTGGGCAAACCAGCACGCAGCCTGATGAAGAGCATGAATACCGATGAAAAAGCGGTGATCAAAGGCTTCCATCTGCTGACCACCAAACCAGTCATGTACATCGCCAACGTCGCTGAAGACGGCTTCGAAAACAACCCATTGCTCGACGTGGTCAAGGCCATCGCCGACGAGGAAGGCGCGATCGTGGTGCCGGTGTGCAACAAGATCGAGGCGGAAATTGCCGAGCTGGATGATGGCGAAGAAAAGGACATGTTCCTTGAGGCCCTGGGTCTGACAGAGCCTGGCCTGAACCGTGTAATCCGCGCCGGTTACGAGATGCTGCACCTGCAAACCTACTTCACCGCCGGTGTCGAAGAAGTCCGCGCCTGGACCGTCAAGGTCGGCGCTACTGCGCCACAGGCCGCCGGTGTGATCCACACCGACTTCGAAAAGGGCTTTATCCGCGCCGAAGTAATCGCCTACAACGACTTTATCCAGTTCAAGGGTGAAGCCGGTGCCAAGGAAGCGGGTAAATGGCGTTTGGAAGGTAAGGAATACATTGTTAAAGATGGCGATGTGATGCACTTCCGTTTTAACGTGTAAACGTTAACTGCGGTTTATACCGCGAATAAAAAAGCCGATGCAGTGCATCGGCTTTTTTGTGGGCGCTTGATCCTCGTCAAGCGTTTAGACGTGAACGGTCCTCATTAAAAACAGCTCGCATAGCCCTCCCCAGTTCAATACGAAAGAATTCATGAGTGAGATATTTACTCATACATTTTAACCAGTATCAGCTAAAGCCCCTCCTCATAAAATATCAATAAAAAGCCACCTTATTAAAACTATTCCCTACAAAATTAAGACTCCTCTTACATAAAATACCGCCAACTGCACTGCCCAACACTTAAAACTTACTTAATCACCCCCTCCTTGCGTTTTTCATTGCATCTGAAGACCTAAGGGGATCATGACAATATAAAAAAATCCTGTTTAACTGAGCACATATGGAGATATGCCCTCATACAGTGGCCACCGCATCGGAGCACACCACTATGTCGACGCTCAGCCAGAACAGGCTTATAACGGGTATAACTTTTTCTGATTGTCCGAGCATCGAATCGACTGTAAACAACACGGCCGCTCTCGATATAGATATTCTTTTACTGGGAGAAACCGGCACCGGTAAAGATACCTTGGCGCAACGTATACACCACCTGTCCCGTCGCAAAGGAAACTTCATTGCCGTTAATTGCGCCGCCATCCCTGAAAGCCTTGCCGAAAGTCAATTGTTCGGCGTAAACAGTGGCGCCTATACGGGCGCCCTGCAGTCCCGGGCCGGATTCGTTGAAGCGGCCCATCTGGGCACCTTATACCTCGATGAAATCGACAGCATGCCGCTGACGCTGCAAGCCAAGCTATTACGCGTATTGGAATGCCGTGGGGTGGAGCGTTTGGGTTCGACACGATTTATCCCGGTGGACATGCGCGTGATCGCATCTGCCCAGCACGCCCTGGATGAGATGGTCGAGCAAGGCACTTTCCGACGCGACCTGTACTTTCGCTTGAATGTCGTCAGCATTCAGCTGCCAGCGTTGCGAGATCGGCGAGAGCGCATCATACCGATGTTCCTGGACATGATTGAGCAGGAGGCTGATCACTTCAAACTCCCCGTCCCCCTGCCTCCCAGCAAGCAGTTGTTACAACAGTTGCTGTGCCACACCTGGAAGGGCAATGTCCGCGAATTACGCTCCACGGCGAAGCGCTTCGTATTGGGGCTGCCGCCGCTCTGCGCGACCGTGATAACCCACCAAGAAATAGTAATGAACCTGAAGGCCCGTTTGCATCAGGTGGAGAAGTCGCTGATTGAAGCGTCTCTTCGTCAAAACAGCCACTGTGTTGACACGGCGGCAATAGAACTGGGTGTTGCCAAGAGAACGCTCTATCACCGGATTAAGCACCTGGGGGTATCACTGAACTGAGAGTGCCCCCATCAACCAGCGCCCAGCATAAGTGGTTACATTTCTCCAAACAGAGCATCCAGAAATACATGGAACGTATAAATTTCTTGAACCACATAAATCACGGGACGGCTCTACTTTTTGTACAAGACTTGAAGTTTTGCTAAGCCCAGCAAAATTAACGTTATACACGGAGAAACACTATGACTATTCCTAGCGGATCATCCTATTCACCTTATTCGGGCGGTTACGGCAGTGGCGGTATGTCCGCTCAAGACGCTGATGCTGGCTTTGAGGCCGCAGAGGCGAAAAAGCGTGCGGACGGCGTAAAAAACGCATTTAAGAGTGCGGAGAACCAAAACACCGCTGGCATAAAGGCAGCATCCGATAAGCTTCAAGTATGACCGGTTAAACCCCTAGTAACCTTCCCGACATCCTGTGCGAGAAGGTTACTTTAACAAAAGGAGCAAACCTTACCACCAGCAACAATGAACAATGCGATGTTTAACTGTGCGTAACAGGGCCATATAATGATAGCCATTATAAAATCTTCTGAAGTCAACTACTTTACTGAAACTTCCACTCTACCTGAGAGCCTCTCCTCAAGTACGGATGTGAACTTTTTCAACTCAGCCATGGCCCCACCGTCACGCCCGAACCTGAGAGTAAGTCTCCCAAGCACACCGAGCTTACTTTCCGAGGCCGTAGGTAAACTAAGCACCGTGACAGACCGGATGACCAAAAGCCTGCGTGCATTGAGCAGTCCGAATAAGCTTGAGGAAGCTCGGAAATATCCGGGCCAGCTTTCTGACGCACTGTTGCTCCAGCAAATGCTGTCAAAAAGTGTCGGTAAAACGGCTCAATGCATTGATAAAATCAGCAGCCTTCAGTAGGTTAAAATGAATCGCCTGCGACTTATCTTATTAATTATAGGCTTCTCGTTCACGCTGCAGGCCTGCAGTGAACGGGTCGAACTACATCGCCAGCTAACCGAACAGGAAGCCAACGAAGTTGTAGCGGAGCTGGCTGACAAACATATCCGCGCCACTAAAGTTCCCGCAAAAGATGGCGTTATCGTGGTCGTCAATGCAACCGATATTGCGCGCGCCGTACGAACGCTGGAGGCTGTAGGGCTCCCTAGAGCGGCACGCGCGACGTTGGGCGGCACCTTTCGTAAAGAAGGCGTTATTTCCACGCCGCTTGAAGAAAGAGCGCGCTATATCTATGCATTGTCCCAGGAACTGGAAACAACGTTATCGAACATTGACGGCGTTATCGTGGCCCGCGTGCATGTGGTACTGCCCGAGCGTGTTGCTCCGGGTGAGCCGGTACAACCCGCTTCTGCGTCGGTGTTTATCAAACATGATCCGCGGCTTGATCCCGACAACATCAGGGCACGTGTTCGCCGGATGGTTGCAAGTAGTATTCCGGGGATGGCCACGGCGGTCGATAACCCACAAAAACTGACTGTCGTATTCGTGCCGGCGACAGCTTATCTGGAACAACAACGTCTGGCTTACTTCGGGCCGTTTCTGGTTCCGGGAGATGACCTCGGCTTTTGGCGAACCAGTCTGACTGTCTCGCTGCTTGCCTTAGTGCTGATGATTACGGCAGGCATGTTCTGGCAAAAGCGAAAGCAACGGGGTATGCAGGAGTCTGTCTTACCGGCTCAAACACAGGGGCCCTCCCTGGACGTGCCTGCTCATTCAAGCAATGAGTAATCTT
This sequence comes from Pseudomonas sp. QC2, assembly GCF_002859085.1. Lineage (NCBI taxonomy): Bacteria > Pseudomonadati > Pseudomonadota > Gammaproteobacteria > Pseudomonadales > Pseudomonadaceae > Pseudomonas > Pseudomonas sp. QC2. The sequence goes on along the minus strand of NZ_PKKS01000023.1, from coordinate 57,110 downwards.
TCATGGGCCCAATGGTGGGCGGCCCCCTGGTTATATGCGCATGAAGACTGGAAAAGTACAAATAACTATGCAGCGCTTGTAGAACTTCATCGCAGCGGGCAAGTAGTAACGGCGACACATTACGGCGTCACTCCCTGCCTGCCTTCAATGCCCGACCCCGCATTGCTTCAACTGGCAACTGCTTCAGCAGACCAGCTTGACCTGGGACTTGCGCTGATCGACGGCATCTGCCGACCTGCCTATGCAACCCCTTTAGAGGAACATCATCACCTGTGGTGTAACAGACTGTCCAAGGCGCTACCCCTTGATATCGTGCAGCCTGATAACGATCCGTTGCAATTGCTACGCGCCTGGATCCCCCCTGCGACCTGGCAGAGGATCAGGCTGCGCTTTCCTCGACGACGCGTACTTGATTTGGAAGAAAAGCCACTGACGCTCAATGGCTCGCAGAGCCGTCTCGATACGCTCTGGCATGCCGTGGTGTGGCGTATAGGCGCAATAAACGACAACAGTAGCGTTCCTGATTCATGGGCGCCGGGAGATTAACAATGTTATGTCGACGCACAATCACCTCACCCGGTGGAACGCCGACCGTGCCGGGAAGCCTTATCTCCTGCGAAACCCTGGCAAGTTACACCCAAGCCGGTGACGTAGTAGAGCGGGCGAAGGCGGAGGCCAGGCAATTACTGAGGGCGGCGAAAGAACAACAGGAAGGCATGCTTGAAAAAGCGGGGCTTGAAATATGGCAACGTGCCAATGCCCAACTCAAACGCTGGGAAGTCGACCGCCAGTCCTTGTGTGACAACCTCGAGGAATATGCCACTTCAATTGCCAACCAGACTATTTACCTCTTGCTTGAAGAAACACCTGCCCCGCAACGTATTAACGCACTGATCAAGCAACTACTCGCATGCCACGTTCCTGCAATCAAGGCAACGCTGGTTTGTAACCCACATGAACTTGAGACGGTGAGGCGATGCCTTGACAGTGTCGGTAGTCATCATTGGACGCTGCGCACGGAAAACACCCTCGCCCCTCAAACGCTCCTATTGAACACAGAAGAGAGCGATTTTCGTATTGACTGGATCTCCATGGTTAATGCGCTGATGAAAACCGATGGCAGCCCTTCGGATGAACGGAGCTGAAGCACATTTAATGAAATATAAATGGCTCTCAATGGAACCATTTGGAAATACAAACCAAGAAGGAATATACCGTCAGAGGAAATTTCCATGAAATATTTAGAAGGTTTCAAAGATAGAGTTCTAAGCGATGCAAGGCTCGTTAAAAGAGACTACAACTACGCGGCAGAAAACAACTCTGGATCAGAGGAAGATGTCGAATTATTTTTTACCCTGCTAAAGCAACACCGCACCTCAGAATATATCGTGCAAGAGCAAAATCGAGTGAAGCACATGCTACTCAAATCCGGCCTGGATAGCGTGCCGTAAATTGAAAGAATGGTTTGCGGCGTACTTGATGAGTGGCGCCGGGGAATTCAGATTATTCGAGAACAATGACGAAATTGTCCTACGTCACTGCTCGGACACCCTGGTGCTAAGTGTTCAACTGACTCAACACCCCCCGGACAAATCAATGCTGATGACTTGGATGCGCCTGGGGGCAATCAGCCTCGCTCACTTTCAAGGTGCTCTCGCTCAAGCCCCAGCCAGTGGTGAACTCTGGCTGACTCATTGCGTGCATAACCCACAGGACGAGCAGCATCTGCAGCGCTGTATGGAGTCCCTGCTCAACCAACGCGATACCTGGCGCGCCACCGTTGCGCGCCTGAATAAGCCGGCCCATCAACTCAAACCGACCTCGCTACGTTCGTTGTTGCACTAATCAGGGAAGCCCCTATGCATAACAAGATCAACAAGCGCAGCAGCTTGCGCATGAAACGGCCTGAAACGTCATCCCGCCGTGCCGATTGGCGATGCCTGATTGCATTTGCCTGTTTGCTGACCCCGGTGCATCCGTCCGTCGCCGCCATCCCCGCCGAATGGAAAAACACCGCCTACGCGTATGAGGCCGAGCACAAACCGCTACGCGAAGTGCTCGAAGACTTTGCCCGGACCTTCGGCACGCAACTGCAAATCGAGGGGCTGCTGGAGGGCGACGTCAACGGCAAGATCCGCGCGAACACCCCGCAATCCATGCTGGATAGACTCGGCGTTGAGCACCGTTTTCAGTGGTATCTCTACAACAACACCCTGTTCATCAGCACGCTGGACCAGCAAGAGTCCGCGCGCCTGGAGGTTTCTTCGGAGACCATCAGCGACCTCAAGCAGGCGCTGACCGATATCGGCCTGCTTGATAGTCGTTTCGGCTGGGGCGAATTGCCTGAAGACGGTGTCGTACTGGTCTCCGGCCCCAAAACCTACATCGAACAGATCAAACAGTTCAGCAGCAAACGCCGCTCGGCGGATGAAAAACAGAGCGTGCTCAGCTTCCCACTCAAGTTCGCCAATGCCGCAGACCGCAAAGTGGACTACCGCGGTGAAAAGCTCATTGTCCCCGGCGTCGCGAACATTTTGCGGGGACTCTTGGAGCCCCGCTCAGCCTCGACGCTAACGGGGATGAGCCAACCCGATTCATCCCAGCCGTCCCCTCTAACCCCCAATGTACCTCGGCTGGGCAATCCGTTACTGGGCCAAATGCTCGGTGCAAATGGCAACGCAGGACAATTGGACACGGGTCCGACAGTCACGCCACGCGCCCCGGTCTCCAAGAGCCGGATCCGCGTCGAAGCCGATGTGCGCAATAACGCTGTGCTGATCTATGACCTGCCGGAACGCCAGGCCATGTACCGCGACCTGATCACTCAACTCGACGTCGCGCGCAAGTTGATCGAAATCGACGCAATCATTCTCGATATCGAACGTACGCAATTGCGTGAATTCGGGGTGAACTGGGGTTTCCAGAACAGTCGCTTCCGCGGAGGCGTCAACATGGCACCTGGCACCTCGTCGCAAGTTTCGATTGAAAACCGTGATCGTTTTTACGCCGACATCCGCGCACTGGAGGCCAAGGGCCTGGCAACCATGGTCTCCAACCCTTCGGTGCTCACCCTGGAAAACCAGCCGGCGGTGATCGACTTCAACCGCACCCAATACATCACCCCCGGTAGAGATTACGCAACCATTTTGCCTGTCACGGTGGGCACCAGCCTCCAAGTGGTTCCCCGGGTAACGACGGGCCGCGGCGTTCACCAGATCCATTTGGTCGTCGATATCGAAGACGGTAATTTCGACGAAACCAATCCCGAGCGAGACCCCAATCACCCCGACGTTCGCCGGGGCAAGGTCAGCACCCAGGCCGTGATGCAGGAGAAGCGTTCGCTGGTAGTGGGTGGCTTCCATGTCACAGACAGTTCCGACCAGCAAAAGAAGATTCCGCTGCTGGGGGATATTCCGTTGCTGGGCAAGGCGCTGTTCTCTTCGACAGAACGCCACAACAATCGCCGTGAACGCTTGTTTATCCTGACACCCCGCGTCATCGGCGACCAGGACGACCCATCGCGCTACTTGCCACAGGACGACCAGGCTGAGTTACAAGCGGCCCTCACACCACTGGCCAGGCGCTATTCGCCGCATCAGCCTGTGATCAAACGCAGTGACATCATCACTACGCTGGCCCGCCTGGTCAGTGGGGAAGTGCCCAAAGCGTTCAACGCCGCGCCGATGCCGCTGGGGCTGAACACCTTGTGCAACACCCGTGACTTGCTGGCGCTGAATACCGAACGCAGCCAGTGGTACGCCGGCCCTGAATACAACGTGGCGGTCGTGGTACTGCGCAACCAGTTCAAACGCAATGTGCGTATCGATGAAAAGGAATGCAGCAACTCGCAGACCCTGGCGGTCACCGTGTGGCCGCGTGCCTGGTTAAAGCCGGGTGAAGAAGCCGAGGTGTTTATTGCCATGCGCCCCGTGGTGAAGGATGAACACCTCAGTGTGCCCCGCCCCTCCTTGATCACTCCCACTCAGAAGGCCACGCCATGAAACACCCTGTACTGTGCGTCATGCTGATCGGCGCGGCACTGCTCGTCGCCGGCTGCACCCCCACCTGTAAGGGAGACTCGTGCTCACGCCCACAATCGACCAAGGACAAGATGGTGATCTGGTGGCCGCCGCAAATGCGCGTTGAGCCGGGCCCCGCCGGCGAACGTGCGGATTACCAGACGGTATCGCTGGAACGGTGAGGTCCTCGTAAATGCCCGACGATCAACGCAAGGTATTTCTGGACAACCTGGTGAGCGGCACTGCTGCTCACCTGCCGCTCGCGCCCGGTATCAAGGTAAGCGCACTGCACGCTGGAGATCGCCCGGGACTCGCCCTGCAAGTTGCTCGCGAAGCGCTGCAGACCGGGCAATTGCAGCGGGTATTGGAGCTTCGCTGTGAGCACGCACGGGCGTTCGATGGCTGTTTTGTTTACCTCGACGCCCAGTACGCCCTGGTGATCTGGCATGCACTGCCTGCCTCCAACAGCGCGCTCGACAGGATCCTCAGCCGGATGCTGTCACTGGCCGGCCTGCAAGCCTTGAATACTGGTTCGATCCGCTGATCAGCGCCGTTCAAGCTCCGGCAACTCCAGGGTTTCGCGTTTGGCCTCATCATCAAGCTCGCGCAAGGTGCGGTAGATCAGCGCCACCGCCTGCAAGGTCTCGCGAGGGATGCTTGCGCCCAGCTTGTTCGTGTGGAGCGTGCGCGCCAGCCATACACATTGGATCACCGGCACATCGGCCGCCTTGGCGCGGCGGATCAATGTGCGCGCTTCATCGTCGGTACCTTTGCTCACCAGCATCGGCAGCGGCGTTTTACCGGGACGGTAATACAGGGCAACAGCAAAGTGCGTCGGGTTGACCACCAGCATGTCGGACTCCTCCAGCTTGGGCAGCTTGACCTTGGGTTCTTCCTGGGCCAATTGATACGCCAGCGAACGCCGCTGCCCTTTGACGTGGGGGTCACCCTCCATGTCTTTGTACTCCTTGACCACCTCCACCTGGGTCATGCGCATGCGCTTGGCGAAAAAGTGCCTCACCATGATCAGGTCGATAAGCGCCAGCACCAGCAGCATACCGAGGCAGACATGCAGCAAGTGACGAAACAGCGCAATCAACGCCAGGATGTAACTTTGCAGATCGCTGGTGGCCAGGTTGATCAGCGTACCCAATGAGGGCCAGATCACTACATACAGAATCGAAGCAATCAGGCAGGCCTTCGCAATGCTCATCAGCAGGCTCATCAACTGCTGGGCAGAGAACATCTGCTTGACTTGGCTGATAGGATTGAGGCGATTGAAATCCAGCTTCAGCGTCTCGGGAGCGAACAGCAACCCGAACTGCATCCAACTGCTGATCAGCTTCGTGGTAATCGCCACCCCGACCATCAACAGGGCGAACGAAAAAAACACTGTCATCCCCTCAAACAGCACTTCTTCCAGCGCTCGTGCAAAGGGCTGGGTCAGGCGTGACAACGGCAGTAGCATCAGTTGCTGGAAACGTTGCAGGCTGGTCTCGGCGGTGAACAAAGCGATCTCGCTGATGGCCGTCAATGCCAGCAGCTTTGCAACGTCCTGGCTTTGGGCGACCTGGCCTTTTTTGCGCTGGTCACGCAGTTTCTTGGCTGACGCGGGGTGCTTTTTTTCGCCCGAGTCACTCATGGGATTGCAACCTTGATCAATAGCCCGAGTGAGTGTCTCAGGTCGCCCAGCAGGCTCATGCGCCCGACGATCAGGTCCTGCAGCAGCGCAAAGTAGAGAAGAAGGATGCCGATACCCGCCAGGCTTTTGACCGGTGGCGCCAGCGTGCTGACCTGCAATTGCTGACTGTAGACGCCCAGCAGCGCGATACCGAATTCGAGCAACAGCAACACCGCGATAAAGGGCGCGGCGTAGAGCAACATGTGCGTGAAGGTGTCACCCAACAGGTCGATGAACACGCTCATGCCATTCGCCGCCGGCAGCGGGAACCATGCGGTGGGAGGCCAGATCAGGTAGCTGTCCCAGATCACCTGGGTCAACGTGCCCAACCCCAGGCTCACCATCAGCAGGAAAATCGCCAGTTGCTTGAACAAATGTCCAATCGGCGTCGCATCCGGCCCCAACGAGGGGTTTAGCTGACCGCCAGCCAGAGCGCCGCGTTGGTTATCCAGCAGCGCCCCCACTGACTCGAACATCCAGAACGGCATCGACAGCAGTACCCCCAGCAGCAACCCCAGCGCCATCTCCTTAAGCACCAGCGCGGCCAGTATCAGCGCCGAGTAGTCCTGCCCCTCCAAGGCCGCATGAATACCCGGTGCAGGCAGCAGCGCCATGACCATCACAATGGTGCCCCGGAGCCTGCCGCGTATATGTTGAAAACAGAACGCGGCCACCAGCAGGGCGCAGGGGTAGATACGCGCCATGCCGATGAGCAGGCTGGGTAGAAACTCGAGGTATAGCAGCACTGGCGATACCTCAATTCAGGGCCGAGCGGCCGATCATGTCGAAGGTCAGATTGATCAGCTGGATCAACTCCACGCCAATCCAGCGCCCGGTCATGACCAACGTGATACCCACCGCCACCAACTTGATACCAAAGGGCAGCGTCTGGTCCTGTATCTGCATCAGCGCCTGCACCAGCGACGTCATCACCCCCACCACCACTGCCACAATCAACGGTGGCGCCGACAGCACCACCACCAGCAACATGCCCTGCTTGAACAGCACAATCGGTTCCATAAGCCCCTCAAAGATAGGAAAGGAACAGGCTGTCGAGCAGACGCGACCAGCCGGACACCATCACGAACAACAGCAGTTTGAGCGGGAGGGAAATGGTCATCGGCGAGACCATTTGCATGCCCAACGCCAGCAGCAGGTTGGAGACAATAAGATCGATGACGATGAAGGGGATGTAGATCAAGAAGCCGATCTCGAAGCCCGCCTGCAGTTGCGACAGAACAAACGCTGGGATCAGCAGGATCAGGTCTTCGCGCTGTACCTCCTGGGCCATTTTCGCGGGCCACAGGCGCGCGGTATTTTCCAACAGATGCGTAAGCACATCCGGGTCCACGTTGCGCAGCATGAAGGCACACAATGGTTGGATCGCCTCACGCCCCGTCTGCAGGAACATCTTCACGCTGCTCGTGTCCAGGGGCGCAACCTTGACGCTCTCGGCAATCTCGTAACCGACCGGCGCCATGATAAACAGCGTGGCAGCCAACGCGATGCCATTGATGGCCATGCTCGGCGGCACCTGCTGCACACCGATAGCGTTGCGGGTGATCATCAGCACAATGACAATCTTCAAGAAGGATGTGCAGATGATCAACAGCATAGGCATCAACGACAACGCGCCAATGAATAGCGCGAGGATGAGGGGGTCTACCCCCTGAAATGTCATCGACCGAACATCACGCGCGACAACTGCAAACCCAGGCGCCCGTCGACTTCCACCAACTGTCCCTGGCCAATAGGCCGATCACCGTAATAGAGGCCCGCCATGCCCGGTGCGTAGCCGGCAATGCCCAGCACCGCGCCCGGCGCGAGGTTGCGCAACTCGCCCAGGGTGAGGTTCAACGTGCCGCAGCGTACGTTCAGCGCCATGCTCAGTTCATCAAATGGCTCGTGACCGAATACGTCCGTCACGGGTTCATCGTCTTCTTCCCCGGCGTAGTGGGGGGCTATGAATTCTTCGTCCACAGACGTCTCCTCGATTGAAGTAAGGGTCAGGCACAACGGCCCACTGTCATCGTCAATGCACCCATGCAATCGGTGTGTGCCAACCTGTACGTAGCCATTGCCCTGGGCTAGAAAAAAGCTCTGCTCAAGCACCAGCACATCACCGACCCGCAGGCTGCGTGCTTGCGCGATCGGTAACTGCAAACGCCCAAGGGTCACCGCGATAGCCAGTCGAAACGACGCGGGCATCGGCCCGGCGCGGCCACGCCACGGGCCGGCATCGCACAACGCCAGGAAACTCTCCGGGCTCAGCCACACATACCCCTCGACCCGGGTTTGCCCCAGGGTCACACTGAGTCGGCAGCCAAACGCCTTGGGTCGGTCGGTCTCCAGCAATCGCACATAGCCCAACAAGGCTCGCACCTGAGGACTCAGGTGAAGCTGGAACAGCTCCCAGAACCAGGAATCCGGATCGTTGCCGGAGGGGGCCAACGTCACAGGGCACTCGCCCAGCAGGCTGAGCAACGGACCGGCTTCGGCGAGCGCCAGCACGCCACACACCGTTTCGAAGCACACCGCTTCGCCTCTTGCGGGGGCACGCCCAGGCTCGAGCCGCAACTGGCCACCCTGCCCGGCCACCTGAAACGCCAGGCTCAGGCCACGGCCCAGTCGACGTCGCGCGGCAACCGTGCTGCTCTTAACCAAAGGCACTGTCAGCAGCGGCACTATCATGCGCAGCCGACAGTGGGCAGATGCAGGCTGACCGGCTGACCCAGCGTGGCCGCAAACCGATCCTCACACTGTTGCCGCACGCCGCTTAACCAACGCGCCGTCGCAGCTTCCTCCGCCTCCAGGTCGATACTCCAGGCACCTTGTTCGCGGCGCACACTGGCGTTGATCCGCCCCAGGCGGGGCAAGTACAAGACCGCCTTGAGCGGCCACTGGGGCGCGGCCTGCAGACGCGGCGCCAGTTGCTCGGCAAGCGCCTCGATCATGACGGCATCGCCCGACGCCCGGGTTCCGAACAGGGACGCCTGCGCCCCTGAGCCCTCATCGTCAGCGGCCCAGCACTGGGCAAACAACCGCGTCAGCTCCGCCGGCACCCCATCTGCGCCCCCGGGTTCTCGCTCCTCTCGCGGATCACGTCGGCGTGGACGTTCAGCGGGTTTATCTGAAACCTGGGTCATGTCGGCTCCTGCGCCAATAAAAGGGATAGCTCCTGAAGTTTTTCCACCTGCCGCAGGCACTCAGTGACCTGTTTCTGGGCTGTGCCGACGCGGGTTTGCTTCTCTTCGCGCTGCCCCTGCAAGGCCTCCAACTGCCCCATGTCCCGCCGGGTATTGGCAGACAAGGAACGCTCCTGGCCGCCCCAGGACTTCAGGGCTTTCAAGGTCAGTACCTGCCCCTGGTGCTGGCTGAGCAACCGAGCACTTTGCAGGGCCTCCTCTTGCCGAGTGTGCTCAAGCGCATCCTGGGCCTGCTGGATATTCGCAAGCAGGGCCTGCTGGGCACGCTTAGCCTCACGCAGGGCGCGCTCGGCCCGATCCGCACGGTGCCGGCGCAGGCGCCTTAGCGTCTCCACTTCACTGAGCAGCACATCAGAATGGGACATAGGTGGTCAGCTCCTTGAGTTGCGCAAGCGTCGCGGCCATCGGTACAGGCTCACGCAAGTCCTGGCGCAAGAAACCATCGACAGCCTGGCGACTGTCCACAGCCAGGTCGGTCAAGGCATCACTCCCTGGCTGGTATTCCCCCAGCTTGAGCATCAGCTCGATCTGCTGATAGGCCGACAACAAGCGTCGCAACGCCGTACCCGCCTGAATATCCTCGGGCTGGGCGACGTTGCTCAAAATCCGCGACAGGCTCGCCAGCACATCCACCGCGGGATAGTGCCCACGCTCGGCCAACTTACGGGACAGTACGATATGGCCGTCGAGCAGCGAGCGCACTTCATCGGCCACCGGGTCGTTCATTGAGTCCTGCTCGATCAGCACGGTGTAGATCGCCGTGATCACGCCGTCACGGGTCAACCCGGCGCGCTCGACCAACCGCGGCAACAGGCTGTACACCGACGGCGGCAGCCCCCCACGGCCCAGGGGCTCACCGGCGGCCAGGCCGATTTCGCGCTGGGCCCTGGCGAAACGGGTCAGGGAGTCGATCAGCAGCAACACGCGCAGGCCCTTGCGCCGATAACCCTCAGCCAACGCCGTCGCCGTGAACGCGGCACGCGCTCGTTCCATGCTGGAACGATCGGAGGTGGCACACACCAGCACCGCTTTGGAACGCAGTTGCTCATCCAGCTCGTGGTCGAGAAACTCACGCAGCTCGCGCCCCCGCTCGCCGATCAGGCCGAACACGATGACATCACACTCCACGTTACGGGCGATCTCGGCCAACAGGGTGGTCTTGCCGCAACCGGCCCCGGCGAACAGGCCCACGCGCTGGCCTTCGCCCAGCGTCAACAGGCCATCGATGGAACGCACCCCAGTGGCCAGCGCGCGGTGGATCCGTGGCCGCTCGGTGGGCAACGGCGCCTCACACAACACCGCGCTGGTGTCCGGCAAGTCGGCCTCGACAAACGCACCGGGACCTTCGCCCGAGATCGGCCGCCCGAAACCATCCAGCACCTGGCCCAGCAGTGCCTCGCTGACCTGCACCCGATGCGCGACCCCGAGGCGCTCGACGCCGGCGCCCACCTGGACCCCTTCCAGGTTGCCCAGCGCACTGAGCACAGCATCCTGCTGATCGAAACCAATGATCTCTGCGAGCATATAGTCGCCCGGCTTTTTCTCCACACGGCATAAATCACCGATACGCGCCTGGGGGAGTCGACACTGCAACAACATGCCATTTACGCGCTGGATGCGGCCCCGCATCGTCACGGGCGCGAAGGTCGCCAGCGACTGGGCCTGGCGCTGCTGCCAGGCGTCGAGACGCGCTTGCAGTTGCGCGTTCACCAGCGCACCTCATAACGCTGTACGCCGTCAAAAACCACTTTGCTGTTGTCGATCAGCACCAGGCGCAGGCCATCCACTTCATCCCCGACAAACAGCCGACTGCCCTCCTCCAGGACCACATGGCCATTGGGCCCACCCACGATCTGCACAATCTTGAACGGCAACGCCCCATCCCGTACGCGCACACGGCTGATCACCGGCACCGCGCTGTCAAATTGCTCGCCAAAACGGTTGAGCATGCGCGCGACCAGTTCGACATCATCCTGTGAGACATCCCCACTGAGCGCGACCTGCCCATTGATGACCTGCAAATTGACGCGCTGGCTCAATTCACGCTCGCCGAGCATCTTCAACAACTGTTGGCGCACTTCGAACGGCGAGGCCAGTTCCTGTTTCTGAACAACCGGCGGCATCAAGGAAGCCTGGGCCTCAGGCTCTCCAGTGGAGGCCATCCCCACCACGATGAAGATGGCCGTCACCACCAATACCAAGGTAATCAGGCGTTTTTGCTGCGAGTGCGTGATGGTCGATAACTTAAGTACCCGCGCCGGGTCATTGACCTGGGACGACGCTACCGGTGCAGGGGCCGGCGCCTGGGGCCAGGGTTGATCGGCCGAGGTGACACACAGCCGCACGCCTCCCACCGAAAATGTGACGTTCGGCGCCAAGCGTGCGATCTGTGCCAGTAACTGACCATCAGCCCCATGCAACAGTCCTGCCTCGGCCTGCACTGACCAGTTCGAGTCGATGAATCTCAGCCACGCATGGTGCTCGGCGATACCCGGATCGTTCAGCACCAGGTCAGCATCGATGTGGGCACCGATGCTCCACTGCTCCCCAAACAAGGGCAACGCAGCGCCCTGATGCAGCCCATCGAGCACTCGCAACTCAAACATCATCGCGCCCTCCCTGCGGGACATCGTCCAGCGCTCATGCCACCGCCCCGCGCATCAACTCGTCCTGGCCAAGGTCGAAGCGCCCCAGCACTTTGACCTTGGAGGTACTGCCCAGCTCGGCGAAAGACAGCACCGGTACGTGGTTGAATTCTTCCAGCAACAACGTACGCAAAGGGCTGCGCAAGTCCTGCGCGACGAGCATCACGCTCTTGAGTTTGGGGCGCACCGAAAAGGCTTGATTGAGCAAGTTGACCAACGCCGCGCTGTGTTCGTCGTCGAGTGCAAAGAACACCCCAGTCTGGGTCTGGCGTAGAGCCTCACGCAGGATGTTTTCCGCCTGCGGCGACAGTAACCAGGCATGCAGGCCGTCGGCTTCGCTGTACTGATGGTAGATCTGCGCCTTGAGCGCAATGCGCGCATAGTCGGCCAACGCGTCCGGTTCACGCTCATGCTGACCGTACTCGATCAGCGACTCGACAATCAGCCGCACCGCGCGCAACGGCACACCCTCGCTGGCCAGGCGTTGCAACACCGCCGAAAAACGTGACAGCGGCATGATCCGCTGCAGCTCCTGGACCAATTCCGGCTGGTTGTGCTCCAGCCAACTGAGGATTGACTTGCTCTCCTGAATTCCCAGGAACTGCGGCCCGCTGAGCATCATGGCCTGCTTCATGCGCTCAACAATCAGGCTCGCGGCGGTGAAGCGCTCCAACTGCGGATCATCGAGCAGCGGATCGCCCAGCGGTAACCAGACCCAATGTTGTTCATCGCGCTCTGCCAGCCCCGGTATGCCGTGTTCAGGCTCAACCGTCAGCGCCTTACGCTCAACCGCCACGAGGTTGACCACCGACGCCTTGACCATCGGTACCTCATGCACACAGAAGCGCATTTCCTCGTCGGCCAGCGAGTCATCAAGTTCCACCTCGAACGGTGGCAGTGTCAGGCCAATGTTCGCGACCAGCGCATTTCGCGCCTGGCGAATCGAGTGCACAAGATCAGCCACCTCAGGCGTCCCCCGCAGCGCTGGGGAGAACTGCAACAGGTAGGGCCTCGATGGATCAAACCCACGCAAGTCCTCACGACCGTTCTCTTCGGGACGCACCACGTCGGCGACTTCAGCTTCCGGCTGCTCTTGCCGCTGGCGCTGACGCGCCAGGTAATACCCCAAGCTGCCGGTGATCAGCGCTATCAGGATAAACACCCCGGTAGGCATGCCGGGTACTGCGGCAAAGGCAAGCATCCCTACCGAAGCGATCATCCAGCTCTTGGGTTCGCTGGTCATCTGCCGGGCAATTTCGGCCCCTATATTGCTGACGCCCTTGCGCCCATCCGGCGCCACACGGGTGATGATCATGCCGGCAGTGAGGGAGATCAGCAGCGCCGGGATCTGCGCAATCAGGCCGTCACCAATGGTCAGCACCGAGTACAGCGCCATCGAGTCGGCGGCGCTCAAACCGTGCTGGAACATGCCCGTGGAGAAACCGCCCAACAGGTTGACCACGACGATGATCAAGCCGGCGATAGCGTCGCCCTTGACGAACTTCATCGCCCCGTCCATGGCACCGAACAACTGGCTCTCACGGGACAACTGCTCCCGCTTGTCCCTGGCTTGCATGCCGTCAATCAAACCGGCGCGCAAGTCGCTGTCGATGGACATCTGCTTGCCGGGCATCGCATCCAGGCTGAAACGCGCCGCCACTTCGGCCACCCGCTCCGAGCCTTTGGTGATCACCAGGAAGTTGACCAGGGTCAGGATCAGAAAGATCACCATCCCCACCGCCAGGTTGCCGCCGACCACGAAATTGCCAAAGGCCTCGACGATGTCACCGGCATCCTGTTCCAACAGGATCAGGCGCGTTGTCGCAATCGACAGCGCCAGGCGAAACATGGTGGTCAACAGCAGAATCGAGGGGAACGACGAGAATGCCAGGGGGCCCGGCAGGTACAGCGCCAATACGATCAACAGGCACGAAATGCAGATATTGAGCGCAATCAGAATGTCCACCAGCCAGGTAGGCAGCGGCACGATGAAGATGAATACGATGGCCATCACCACCACGGCGCCCAGCACTTCGGCGCGCTGCGCTACCTTGAGCAAAAACCGGTTGATGGCCGAAAGCGCAGTCACGCCAGGGGCCCCAGCTCATCGGGAAAACGTGCAGGACCACGCGCAATCCGCTCCATTTCTCCCATCACTGCCAGGAAGCCACGCAGGGTTTCTTCACGTACTCGGCTATCGAGCCACAACGCCAATGGCAATTGCTGGACCAAGGGGTAAAGCGCATTCAGAGACAACAATTTCTGGCGTTCCGACGCCCCACCAAAATCATCCCCAAACCTTAGGATTTCGGCAGTCGAAATGCCGCTGCCGGCGAAACCCAACAGGCGCTGCAGCAGACCCACAGCGTCATGATCGATGCCCAGGCGCTGAAGCAGCGCGTGACACCCCGCCAGCACCCCGCTCAACTGCCCACAGCTTTGCAGGCCCAGTAGCAAAGTACGCAACAGAGGTGTCGGCATTGACGACACCTTGGCCGCGATATCGTCCGCCAAGGCCTTTCGCATCACCTTCAGCCCGTCGGCAAACCGGTCGCCGCCGTACACGCCCAGCAGCGCATGCATCATCGTCGCCAACGATTGACGTGTGACCACACTGGCATAGTAGAGCGTGCGTAGCGCCTGGCGCTCCTGAGGGTCGACAGAGGCCGCCTGCAACGCCACGGCAATGTTCAGGCCCGCCTGGATTTCCCCTTTGTAACGGACCTCCAACTTGGCAATCGCATCACGCGCCAAGGCCGCTTCCGACGGGCGCACCTCGGTGTCCGCCTGGGCCGCCACATACTTGAGCACCACAAACGCGCGTGCCGGGTCCCCGCCCGCGAGTTCCAGCAATTTGTCGACATTCGGTTGCTGCAGCAATTGCCAGCGGATGCGACGTGAAAAACTTGCCAGGGTCGCCTGGGCTGGATGGCCCAACTGATCATAGATATGCGCAAGCTGCTCGGATGGGAGTACGCGCACGCCAATCTTCCTCTCACCCAACGTGCGACTGTTAGTGTCCACTTCCTGGTTGAACAGCAAAGCGAGTTCATCCATGCCCTTGACGGGCGCAGGAACGGAGGACTGGATGACAGCAGGCTGATCCAGCTGTTGGACCGGTTGCACATCGGGGGAAAATTCAACTTTCATGGACAGGCCCGAACAGGAAGAGTGTTTCCCTGTGTGGCAAGACCCGACCATGCGGTTCCATCAATAGACGATTGCACGGCCATTTTGAAAAGACTTGCACAAGCCTTCAATGGTCTATGCAAGGCGCTGCACAAAATCGCATCAATACAAGATATTTATTTATATAAATCAATACGTTAATAAAAAATTTTCTTTGGCACAGCCAGTGCAAAAGGGGTTCCCGTCGACACCCTTTCGACTGCGTCTACACCAAGGAAAAAACCATGAATATCCCTATTGAAGCCTTAGCGCACCTCGTTGGCAGCTCGCCTCAATTCATGCATCACCTGACAGACGACCAACAAAAAAAACTTCGGCGTTTCATTCACAAACGCGTACTCAACCCCGAAGATGCAGACGATCTTCTGCAATTGACCTACCTGGAAGCCTGGCGCAACCGCGAGCGCTTCAGCGGGAATGCCACGCTCAGCACGTGGATGTGCGGCATCGCGCAAAACCTCATACGCAACCACTTCAGGCGCCTGTACGCCAAGCCGGTGCATTGCGAATTTGACGAGTCGCTCTGGCATGGCCAAGAGGATAACCACAACCTGGATTGGGAGTTTGAAATCAACCGGCGCCTGGAAAAAACCCTGAGTGCCATCGACCACCTGCCAATCGAAATGCGCAAGACGCTCTACGCCTCACTGGAAACCGACGGCAGCTACCAGGACACCGCTGACGCACTGGACATTCCTATCGGCACCGTCCGCTCGCGCCTATCAAGGGCGCGCGAACAGCTCAAACGCGCCACTCAAAACCCGAAGTTTCCTTAACGTCAGGCCACGCGTTGGGCGGCAGGGATATCTGCCCAACGCGATCAGGCTTTTCTGGTACGCGACAGGGTGAATCGCGAACCACTCGTCGTCCGAACCCGTGATTTCGCTTAAACAGTTGAAAGCGCAGATAAAAACTCAAAATAAATACTTGACGCATTCCCGTTCTACGCGAATAATGCGCGCCACTTGGCTACATAGCTCAGTTGGTTAGAGCATAGCATTCATAATGCTGGGGTCCGGGGTTCAAGTCCCTGTGTAGCCACCAAGTACTAAAAACGGCTTACCGAAAGGTAAGCCGTTTTTTTATGCCTCGTGAAAAGTGCCGGTGCCGCCGTAGAGAGGAGGTGATTCAGATCACTGCTGGTTTTTGTGTCCTCACGCGCTGGTCTGCCAAGTCAATGGTCAGGTCATGCCTGGGCAAGCTGTCCAACGTATCGTTCAGGTTCATTCGCAACGGTTTATCGGGGTCCACTCCGTATTCAAGGTCAGCATTCACACGCTTCTGGGTGTAACTCAAGCCGGCACTGCTGGAAAAGCTGAGATTCGCCCCGGCGGGTATGGACATGCCATGGGACTGGGTGGCGGTGTAGCTCAGGCTCATGCTTTTAACCCGCAGGTTGCGACGATCACTCAGGGCCTGCCGGATCAGCGGCTCGGTATTGTCACCGGCAAGATGGCGACGCTCTATCGTGCGCAGGACCTGCGGCTTGAGCTCCATGCCGAGCTTCACCGAGGTGCCCTCACCGTGCTGCAACTGATTGATCACCCGGGCAAGTTGAGGGTCGTCCTTTAACCACTGTTCAATGGCCGCTTTATTGGCCGGCGCCACATCATCCAGCCAGGCATGACGCCCATCGTCGCGTAGCCCCACGCGTGTGACGGAGGACTCGACCGACGCCAGTTGGCGCAGCCCGTTTTTCACCAGGTCTTGCTGGGTCATCAACTTATCCAGCGACTGGCTGATGGCATGGTAAGCGTCCGGCTTGGTCGCCATGGGCGGATGGGCCGCGAGAAATCGCTGCACTGTAGCCAACTGTTGATCCGCTGTAGTGCCCGACTGATCAATGCCCGCCAAATCATGCTTGAAGGTCGACGAATAGGCCGAGACGCTGCGTTTGAGGTCATCAATCTGCGACTGAGTGACCGGCTCCGGATGCTTGAAAGTAAAGCTGAAGGCCTGCGATTCCCCCCGATCAAACTTCACCATGACCGAGAGCTCCGGCAACGCAAACCCAACCACGCTCGGCCCACCGCTTTCGAGATTGCCAAACGTCAATACATTGACCGGCGCGAAATTGGCCCCCATGCCGCCCTGCCTGAGTAGTTGCGCACTGGTTGACGTCGATTGGCTGGCGCCCGTTGCGGTGTGCGTGGTGGACTGACTCTTGTCCGCATGCGCGAGATTGAGGTTGCCCACCCAACCGATGCCGGCGCGAATCACTGAGTCCAGCTCGGCGATGTTTTCCTGCGGGCTGTATATCAAGCGCAATTGCGCGAGCGCGTCCAGGCTTACATCACCACTGAGCTTCGAACTCGTGCCGGCAGCGTGCTCGTCACCCAGCGCCAGCAAGTCGTAGACCGTGCCCTTCTCGCCGGTCAGGATCGACATCATCTTGCCAAAATCTGCCTCCTTGACGTCAAATTCGATGCTCGCCCCGGTGGTCTTGGCCACCGCCGCGGTCAGTTCCCCAGCGACCCTGAAACCAGGACCCACCGGCCCCGGCCGGGTGCCTAGTGTCTGCCCCCAGCCCACCGAACCGGCGAGTCGCCGCATATCGTCCGCACTGATCTCAACCCGAGCACCTTTGTCGGTACGGCTGATACTCACGCCGTGGGTGTGAGACTTGGAGGCTCCCAAAAAAAACTCCACGGATGCCATGGGCTTTATCCCCGTCACCATCAACCCCAGGCTTTTACCTTGGGTGCGGCTAGGCGCAAGTGCCTGGCCACTGCCCAGTTGCTGTACCTGCTGGGTCATTGCCTCCTTGATGGACGCATCGGAGGGCATCCCCAACAGGCCCGAGAGATGCCAGTGAAGAGCCGATCCTGGTGTTCCAAGGTCCTTGGCCAACAATTTGAAGTTACCGTACAGCGACTCCGCCTGACCGTAACTGGCGATACCCTGGCTGGCCATTGTGTGTACAGGGCTGTCTTTAAACGCCTGCATGATGTCGTTCAGCGACGTTTCAATACGCGCCAGGGCAGTTGGGCTATGACCTGACATACCGTCAAGCGCTTGAGCCAGGTCCGCCAATTGCTTGAGCGTGTTCGCATGATGAATCAGGTCGCCCTCGATAAGTGCCGAGGGATGGTCCAGGTCGCGCTTGCGTCCTGGCTGCCAAGCGGGAAGCGCAAGGTTCTGTCCCTCAAAGTTGGCCAACATCACAGCGGTCGACTTTTCCGCCGACGGAGAGACCCGCTTGAACGCCTCATACAGCTGATGCAGCGTTGAACCAGGGTTAATCGTCGCCCTGCTCAATGTGGGCCGAGGGTCAAACGCGACCCCGTGTGTATCCCCCAGGCGGCGAGCGCTGGACTGGCTGCTTTTTTCGACCGTGGTCAGTGCGTCGCGGATCTGCCCGGCCACTGCCTGCCGCGGCCCCGGCCCGCTCAGGGACGTGAGCCGCGCCTCCAGATCAGTTGGCACCGGCTTGCTCTGGGCCAGGGGCTGGAGCTGGTCGTGCAAGCGCTTACCGTCCGCATAGACCGGCTCCAGCCCCCGCCGGCCTTTGAAGTGTTGCTGTATATCCCTACCCATTTGGCTGAGCGATTGCAAAGGGTGGAAGTGCGCCTTGACCCCTTGGAAAAAATCGCGCTTGAGCGGCATGCCCTCCCGCGTTTGCCCCATGACGTTGCTGCTTACCGTCAGCGCACCGCCGGAAAACGGTGCACGCACCTGCATGCCCGCCAACTTGTCGGCCAGTGACGGTGCCGGGGTGGTCGATAACACCGGGCCCCACTCCATCGCACTGGCGGTGGCCGTATCCAGTCGGTGGAGCTGCTTATTCCAACCGCCCACCAAGTGCTTATCGGCGCCCATCCGCAGCGACTCCAAAGGGTGTCGATCCGGGAGTTCAACCTTGCGCCAACTTTGCGCAATCGCGGTATTGCCTTGCCAGGCTTGATGATCCGCCTTGAACAACTCGCCACCCCGGGTGTGCGCATAAAGATTGCCCTCGTGATCCAACGCCAGTGTCTTTATGTCAATCGGCGGGGACAGGGGCAACGGCCTGGAGACCCCGTCTTGATGGACCTGAAGCTGGTTATCCTGGTCCACGGTGACAAAATTACGGCCATCCGCCACGGCGAATCCCGTCACGCGCCGGTGGCTATCCCCCGCGAGTACCTCGTCCAGGGAGACGTGCGGGCGCGGCGCAGGAAGAGCCGCCAGATCATGGCTGGCCCCTTCAATCAACGGGTCGCGCACTTTACTGATGGCCACCGCTTTCAACTGCCCGTCTTGCAGTACATAGGCGCGACCATCCAACCCCCGCTCCAGATGCTCGAGATCCGGTTGGGCCGCGTTTTCCCAGCGTTGGGCCGCGTCATCCCACGTCAGCAGACTGCCGGCATCCAGCGCAACCTTGCCCCGTTGCCCGAGATCAACCGCCGCCGCCAGCGCCTGCAGGCCGGGCAGCGGCAGACCTTTCTCGATCCCCTTGACCAACACATCGCTGAGGTTCCATTGCGGGCTGAGTGCGTTGCCCTCACTCAAGGGTACGCTGTGCAATTGCTGGCGTGCGTCGCGAACCTGGGCATTGAGTTGCCCCGCGTCATCATGAAAGAAACCTTCCACACTGACGGCCCCCTTCAACGCCCGCTCCAGCGAGTCGACCGGTTGCGGGACCATCGGCAGCGCGTGACCCTGCGCCGTGCGCAGGTCTGCAAAGACGCACTCACCGTCCGAGGTAGCGCCGTACAACGTGCTTCCCGACACCCCAATACGCGTGAGCTGCACAGCTAATCCAGCCTCATCGACGGGGTGCAGGACCTGCGCGCCAACGCCCTGAAGATGCACGCACGAACCCTGCTGGGACTGACTCAGCAGCGCCGTCATGCGCCCTTGCGCGCTGCTGTCTGCAAACCCCTCGGGGGTCTTCAGCAACTGCCCTTCTTTCGTCAGGCCAATACGGCTGAATGCACGGGCATCCGTGTCGGGCGTCCAGGACAACGTGAGGGGTTCAAAGCGAAACAGTCGCCCGCCCTCCAGACGGAACTGCTGGCCCTCTACAGTCGTTTGAACAGCGCTGACACTCCCGATATGAGCACGACCGGGGCTATCGACGGCACCGCCGCAAGCATCAGGAAGACTGCTTTTGAACACCGCAGCAACCGCCGGCGTGGACTGAATATGAAACAGATACTGGCGCTCATCCTTCATCCGCAAGGTCTGGCTGCCAGCGGCAGAAGGACCGTCGGTCACATAATGTTTATTCGGCTGGTTGAGGTGATGGGCGATATCACGCCCTGCCAGGGTCGTATCAGCCTGTACCTTCCCGTCTTTGAGACCGACATAGAACTGCATCGAGGTCGGTTGCAGCGTTCGATAGTGGTTCAGCGACATGTTCGGCAACAATGGCGGGGGGCTGCGCGGGTGGGACTCCTGGCTCCACCTCGGCAAAAACTTGCTAAGGTCGTGCTGTAATTTCTTAAGAGGGTCGAGTTCTATGTGCATGGTAGTGCTCCCGAACGAAATCAATCACAGCTGTCTAGTGGGCCCCGGCTTTATTTGGTTCCACGTGTGACTAATCACGACGGCAGCTTCATGCACTCGAACAGACCGTTCACCTGTACGCGGGTGATTTCCCGCCACACGGAGCCAACCCGCACGGCACGATTTACCGGTAAAACGCAGTCCCCAAGGACAACAGATCATTCTCAAAATGAACGGAGTTCAGCGCGTGTTTTCAATTTCCCGCCGTCAACTGTCAGTGATTGCCGCAGCCCTCGCGCTCACTGCCTGCCATTCCCCCGTCAACGAACAGCCGCCGGCACCCGAGCTGGGTTCCGGCTATCGCACCGACCTGACGGCCCAACACGCCGAGCGCCATATGGCAGCAGCGGCCAACCCCCTGGCCGCCGAGGCGGGGCGCGAGATGTTGCGCCAGGGCGGTTCGGCGATTGATGCGGCGATTGCGATGCAGGCGGTGCTGACGCTGGTAGAGCCGCAATCATCCGGCATCGGCGGCGGCGCGTTCATCATGCTGTGGGACGGCGAAAGCGTGCATGCGTATGACGGCCGTGAAACCGCACCGGCCGGGGCGACCGAGCGGTTGTTCCTGAAGGCCGACGGCAAGCCGATGGCGTTTCCCGACGCACAGGTGGGCGGGCGCTCAGTCGGTACGCCTGGGGTACTACGTGCACTCGAGATGGCACACAAGAAGACGGGCCAGTTGCAATGGGCCAAGCTGTTCGAACCGGCAATCCGGCTGTCGGAAAACGGCTTCGCCATCTCTGCACGCCTGCACAGTTTGATCGCGGCCGACCGCTACATCGCGCAATCGCCCGAAATGGCGGCGTACTTTTTGAATGCCGACGGCACGCCGAAAGCCACCGGTACGCTGTTGAAAAACCCGGCGTTGGCCGAGGTGTTCAAACGCATCGCCAAGGAAGGACCGGACGCGCTGTACCACGGTTCGATCGCTGAGGAGATCGCCAGCAAGGTGCAGCGTCATCGCAATGCGGGCAGCCTGTCCGTGGCGGATCTGAAGGGCTACACCGCCAAGGAACGCACGCCGCTGTGTACTGACTACCAGCAATGGAAAGTCTGTGGCATGCCACCACCGTCCTCGGGCGGGGTCGCCATCGCGCAAATCCTGGGTACCTTGCAAGCACTGCAAGCCCAGGATCCAAGCCTGGCCATCGCCGCGATGCAACCCGTGAAAAGCCCATCACCCGCAGGCCTGGAACCCACACCCGAAGCCGTGCACCTGCTCGCCGAAGCCGGTCGCCTGGCCTTCGCTGATCGCGCGCTTTATATGGCCGACTCGGACTTTGTCCCCGTGCCCGTCGCTGGCCTGGTCGCCCCGGACTACCTGGCCAAACGGGCCGCCTTGATCAGCGAGCGCAGCATGGGCATCGCCAAGCCGGGCACGCCTGAAGGCATCCAGGTGGCGTACGCGCCGGACCGTTCGCCGCTGCGCATCTCCACGTCGCAAGTGGTGGCGGTGGATGACCAGGGCGGGGCCGTCTCGATGACCACGACGGTGGAAGCCGCGTTTGGCTCCCACGTCATGGTCCAGGGCTTTTTGCTCAACAACCAGATGACTGACTTTTCGTTCATCCCCGAAGAGGACGGCCAACGTGTTGCCAACCGTGTGGAGCCCGGTAAGCGCCCGCGTTCGGCCATGGCACCGACCCTGGTGTTCGACCGCAAAAGCGGCGAATTACTGGCCACGGTAGGCTCTCCCGGCGGCTCACAAATCATCGAGTACGTGAGTAAGTCCCTGGTGGCAATGCTCGACTGGAAACTCGACCCCCAAGCCGCGATCAGCCTGCCCAATTTCGGCAGTCGCAACGGTGCGACCGAGCTGGAAACCGGTATGTTCAGCCCAGCGTTGAAGCAGGCACTCAAGGACAAGGGCCATATGCTCAGCGAGATCGATATGACCAGCGGCATACAGGCCATCGTCCGCACGCGGGATGCCCAAGGCAAGGTGTCGCTGAGCGGCGGCGCCGACCCTCGACGTGAAGGCGAAGCAGTCGGCGACTGAGCATGTAGTGAGCGGGCTTGCCCCGCGCTGGGGTGCGAAGCAGCCCTAGGAGGACCGCTGAGGTGGGTCAGGAAAATTTGAGGGGGATGGTTTTAGGGCTGCTTCGCAGCCCAGCGCGGGGCAAGCCCGCTCACTACATGGCCCCCGGGGTGGTTCAGCGACTGATCTTCAACCCCTTGCGCCCCGCATGCCGTTCCAGCGCCAGCTCGATCAAGCGGCTCACCAGTTCACTGTAGCTCATGCCCGCTGCCTGCCACAGCTTGGGGTACATGCTGATACGGGTGAAGCCGGGCAGTGAGTTGATTTCGTTGATCAGCACGTTGCCGTCGTCGGTGAGAAACACGTCGACCCGCGCCAAACCGGAACAGCCCAGCACCTCGAACGCCTCAATGGCCAGTCCACGAATGCGCTCGCTGGCGTCATGGCTGATAGCGGCCGGCACCACCACTTGGGCGGCCTGGTCGTCGATATATTTGCTGTCGTAGGAATAGAAACCGCTGCTCACCACGATCTCACCACACCCGCTGGCGATGGGGTGCTCATTGCCCAACACGGCGCATTCGATTTCACGGCCCTTTACGGCGGACTCAACCAACACCTTTTCATCAAAGCCCAGGGCCAGTTCAACGGCAGCGTGGTACTCGGCTTCGGTGCCGACTTTACTCACGCCTACAGACGAACCTTGGTTGGCCGGTTTGACGAACATCGGCAGGCCGAGCGTGTTCACCGCCGTATCGAAGGACGTGCGCGCGGCATTGCTGCGGGTCAGCGTGATAAACGGGGTAACGGCGATGCCTGCATCGCGCAGCAAGCGCTTGCTGATGTCCTTGTCCATGCACACCGCCGAGCCAAGTACGTCGGAGCCGACGAAAGGCAGGTCAGCCATGCGCAACAGTCCTTGCAGGCAGCCGTCTTCGCCGAGGGTGCCGTGGACGATGGGGAAGATCACATCGACATGTTCCAACAGGCCCGTGCCTGAGGTTTCCACCAGTTGCTGGCTGGCCTTGCCGGGCACGACAGCCAGTTCGCGATTGGACTGGTTGAGCGCAATCAGGGCCGGATTTTCCTGGTTGAGCAGGAAGTTCGAGGTGTCGTTGAGGTGCCAGTGGCCGGCCTTGTCGATACCGATCAGCACCGGCTCGAAGCGCGTACGGTCGAGCGCATCGACAATATTGCGCGCCGATTGCAACGAGACTTCATGCTCCGCCGAACGGCCACCAAAAATAATACCTACCCGCACCTTGCTCATGATCGGCCTCACTGTTGAAAGTAAGGCTTCTTACCACGGGCCGTCAGCGATTCGCTACCAAATGTGCACCGAACAGCACGTAGCAACCCCCAGCAAAGCGGTCGAGCCAATTGCGCGGTGTTGAGGAATTCCATGGGCGGCAGGTCCATCAGCACAAGGCAGGAACGGCGATCATGGGCCCCGCCCCCGCCCTGCACAATCGTACAAGACCCCGGCAGACAAGGGGTGCAGACTCAGTTAACGTGTTCCCACCTCTTTTTTGTGACAAGTCACCATGGGCAAACCCACCGCCACCCTCGACTGGCTGCACCGCGCCCCGCATGCCAGTGGCCTGGACCGTATCGAGGCGTACTTTGCCGGTTTCGCCTTCGACCCGCATCGCCATGACACCTACGCCATCGGGCGGACCTTGACTGGCGTGCAAAGCTTTCACTATCGCGGCGACATGATCCACAGCCTGCCCGGCATGACCATGGTGCTGCACCCCGATGAAACCCATGATGGTCACGCCGGCAGTGACGAGGGCTTCAAGTACCGGATGATTTACGTAGAGCCGTCGCTGATCCAGCAGATCCTCGGCGGCAAGCCGTTGCCGTTTATCCCCAGTGGCCTCTCCACGGACCCCAGGCTGTTTCGTGCCAGCGAAGTGCTGCTGCAGAACCTGGATAACCCTCTCGACCCGTTGCAGGAGCAGGACGCCCTGTTCGACCTGGCCCACGCGCTCAGCAACGTCTCGGGTGGGATCGTCAGCCGCAAGGCCTTCGATTACGTCGCCGCCGAACGCGCCAGGGAATTTATCCACAGCGCCTTGGGCCGCAGCATCACCCTGGATGAAATGGCCGACCACGCCGGCCGCGACCGCTGGGCCTTGTCACGGGATTTTCGCTTGCTGTTCGGCACCAGCCCCTACCGCTACCTGACCATGCGCCGCTTGGACCTGGTGCGCAGCCTGCTCGCCCAGGGCCAATCGCTGGTGGACGCGGCGTTGACCGCCGGCTTCACCGACCAAAGCCACATGACCCGGCAATTTCGCAGCACCTACGGCATGCCACCGTCGCGTTGGGTGAAGATGCTCGGGCGCTGAAATCCCGACGTGAAATGCGCTCAGTGCGGGCTGCGCAGGGCATCAGGAGCACAA
This sequence comes from Pseudomonas sp. QC2, assembly GCF_002859085.1. Classification (NCBI taxonomy): domain Bacteria; kingdom Pseudomonadati; phylum Pseudomonadota; class Gammaproteobacteria; order Pseudomonadales; family Pseudomonadaceae; genus Pseudomonas; species Pseudomonas sp. QC2. Next base: position 32,491 of record NZ_PKKS01000023.1, on the reverse strand, counting down.
CAGCGCAGGCGGCTTTCGGCGCGGAAAAAACCTACGCAACCTCAAGCAAGCGCCCCACGGGTCAGGTGGACAGTTGGTTGGCAAACTGCCCGACTGCGCTGACCACCTTTTGGGCGCCGTCCTGGATTTCCACGATCACCGTGCCCGCTTCGGCGGCCAGGGCCAGGCCTTGCTCGGCTTGCAGGCGGCCGTCGGTCATCAGGGCCACCGCCTCACGGGCCATGTCCTGGTTCTGACGTACCACGCCGACGATCTCTTCGGTCGCCTTGCTGGTCCGCGATGCCAACTGCCGCACTTCATCGGCCACCACCGCAAAACCACGGCCCTGCTCACCGGCGCGCGCCGCTTCGATGGCAGCGTTGAGCGCTAGCAGGTTGGTCTGCTCGGCAATACCGCTGATGGTCTTGACGATGCTGCCGATCACTTGAGACTGAGCGTTCAGCGCCTCGATGCCGTCACCGGCCTGTTGCATGTGCCTGGCCAGGTCGCGCATCACATCCACGGCCTGGGTCACCACAGTGGTACCACGCTGGGCGCTATTGTCGGTTTGCAGCGAGGTGCTGTAGGCAATGCTCGCCGCTTCGGCGACCGCCTGTTCCTGGTTGACCTGGTCGGTGATCACCGTGGCGAACTTGACCACTTTGTACAGCCGGTCATTGGCGTCCAGCACCGGGTTGTAGGTCGCTTCCAGCCACACCACACGGCCATGGCTGTCGACCCGCTTGAAGCGCGCCGCGACGAACTCACCGGCGTTCAGGCGTTTCCAGAAGTCCTGGTACTCGGTGCTGTTGTATTCCTCCGGCTCGCAGAATATCCGGTGATGTTTGCCCTGGATCTGCGCCAGGCTGTAACCCATGCCGCCGAGAAAACGGTCATTGGCGGTCAGCACGTGGCCGTTCAGGTCGAACTCGATCACGGCCGTAGAGCGCACCAATGCGTTCATGAGGTTTTCATGCTCGCGGGAGGCCTCGATGGTGCGGGTGAGGTCGCTGGAATACATCGAAAAATGCTTGATGCGCCCATCGGAACTGCGCACCGGTTGCACAATCGAGCGCAGCCAGGCTTCCTGGCCATTGCCACGCATCAGGCGCACGGTGCCGGCGAAATGCTCACCGCGCAGCAGGGCGTTCTTGAAGCGCAGCTGGTATTCATCCTGGCGCACATGCGTCGGCACCAGGTCTTCAATCGCGCGCCCCAACAGTTGGCCACTCTGGTAGGCCAATTCCTGCAGGAAGTTGGCATTCGCCCACTCCACCCGGCCTTCGGCGTCCAGCGTCAGGCACAGCATTTCACTTTCCAGGCTCTCCTTGACCTGATCCAAGCTGGACAATTCTTCGCGAAGAGCCGACAGCTCCTGCTTCAAACGGGTGTTAAACATGGGGCACCGATGACCAAATGGGGGGAGATGAATCTGACCTGCATCGGCGCTTCCAGGATTTTCTTAAGAGGGCTTGAGCCCCGGCCCCAACTATATTTTTGGATCCATCAACTGCCGTTATTTCGGCACACACCCATCACTTGATACTCAAGGGTATTGAGCTTGCCGCTGGAGTCTTCATAGGTCATGCGCGACGGCACCGGGTTGCACGAGCGGATCGGCGGCGTGACATTGACCACCTTGGCGATGTCCAGCGCCATGCCATAGCGATAGGCCTGTACCTCAGGTGCCGGCTTGCCTTTCTTGGCCGCGTAGTCGGCCATGGCTTTTTGATTGCGCTCCATCATCAGCGCAAACGTACGGTCGCCCCCACCTTCGGCCAATGCGCCGAACGACAAGATTGCAGTTAACACACCCAGGCCAACGGTATAAAAGTTCATGGTTAGTTCCTCGACTGATCGTTAAGTGCCGAGACTAACCAGCGGACCCTGACGCCACCTTCACCAGAACATTACTTATTTGTTAGATACGCGTGAGCTTCCAGAATTGTAATGTTCTTGCCACTTCATCGTTATCCACGGTTTGCAACTATCAGCCCGGGCCAGATCAATAAGAACGCCCGCTCATAAGAAGCTGATAACTGCCATTACCGAGGAGCAAACCATGCGTATCTGTCACTTCAGCCTTCCCCTTTCACTGTGCGCCGCCTTGCCCCTGGCCGCCGTGGCCGTGGAAGACAAACCCGAAGGTTTTATCGAAGGCAGCAGCTTCAACGTGCTGGCGCGTAATTTTTACTTCAACCGCGATGACCGCAAGGGCCAGTCCAGTCCCACCGGCAATGGCTATTCCGAAGCCTGGGCCCAGGGATTGATCGGCAAGTTCGAATCCGGCTTTACCCAAGGCACCGTAGGATTCGGCCTGGATGCGTTCGCCATGGTCGGGGTAAAACTCGACTCGGGCACCGGTCGCAGCGGCGGCAAGGGTTCGTTCGGCGTTCTACCAGTGGACAGCGAAAACCACCCCGAGGACAACTACAGCAAATTCGGCGGCGCCGCGAAATTGCGTGTGCTGGATACCGTGATCAAGGCCGGCGACGTATTCCCGCTGACCCCGGTGGTGGCTTACGGCGATTCGCGCGTCTTGCCGGAAAGCTTTCGTGGCGTGACCGCACAAAACACCAGCCTGGAGGGCCTGACCCTGCAGGGTGGACGCTTGAGCGGCATGAGCCAACCGACCGAAAGCGGCATGAACAAAGGCTTTGCGACCTTTTACGCGGGGCAGGTCGACTCGCCCTGGGTCGGCTATTTCGGCGGTGATTACAGCGTCAACAAACACCTCAGTGTCAGCCTCTACAGCAGCCGCCTGAAGGATGCCTGGGACCAGTACTACTTCGGCAGCGCCGCCAGTTATCCGCTGAATGAAGACGTCTCGCTGTTCGGCGACTTCAACTACTACAAAGCCGTGGACGAAGGTAAGAAACGCCTGGGTGAATTCGACAACAACATCTGGAGCGCAAGGCTTGGGGTGAAGGTCGGCGCCCACAGCCTGGCCGTATCACACCAGCGCAACAACGGCGATGACGACTTCGATTACCTGCGCCAGTCGGACTCGATCTTCCTGAACAACTCGATCCAGTACAGCGACTTCAACTCGCCCAAGGAACGTTCGTGGATGGTGCGCTACGACCTGGACATGCAGGCGTTCGGCATCCCCGGCCTGTCGTTCATGACCCGCTATGGCAAAGGCACTGGCGCCGACTACAGCAACGCCAACGCGGTGTACATGCGTCGCGATGCGGCAGGTGATCCACTCACCGATCAGCGCCGCTGGGAGCGGGATATCGAGGCCAAATATGTCGTACAGGCTGGCAACTTAAAGGACTTATCGCTGCGACTTCGCCAGGCCACAGTGCGCTCCAGTGCATTTGAGTCGGACCTGGAAGAAGTTCGATTGATTGTCGAGTATCCAATGGCGGTGCTCTAAGGCACAGCGCTTACATTCACTTGCCGATGGCCTACATCTGTTCACAGGTTGAAGTCTGTCAGAACTGTAATATCGGCCTCACCTTCTCGTTAAGTTGCACTTTTTACACTGCACACCGAACACATCTCATCTCTGCGGCTTTTGTGTAGCTCCTTTGGAACAGAGATGAATTTTTGCGCCCCGGACGGGGCGTTTTTTTTGTGCGCCGACTCAGTGACGAATCGTCGCACCCGCCTGACGTGGCTTGACCCTAAAGCTACTTCACGGTTCAGAATTTTCCTACAGCCTACCCAGCCTCGCTATGAGGCCATGCCCCCTTTCCGTTTTCTTTGAAGGTAACCCCCCATGCGTATCCTTGTGGTTGAGGACGAGCAGAAAACCGCCGACTACCTGCAGCAAGGCTTGACCGAAAGCGGTTATGTCGTCGATTGCGCGGCCAGCGGTATTGATGGCCTGCACCTGGCCCGGCAACACCGCTACGAATTGGTGATCCTGGATGTCAACTTGCCCAACACCGACGGCTGGGAAGTGCTGGAACAACTGCGCCGCGACGGCAACCAGCGCGTGATGATGCTGACCGCGCGCGGCCGGCTGGCCGACAAGATCAAGGGCCTGGACATGGGCGCCGATGACTACCTGGTCAAACCCTTCGAGTTTCCCGAGCTGCTGGCCCGAGTGCGCACCCTGTTGCGACGCAGCGAACACATCCCAGTGCCGGACGTCCTGCGCGTCTCGGACCTGGAACTGGACCCGCGCCGGCATCGCGCCTATCGCGGCGACCGCCGGATCGACCTGACCACCAAGGAATTCGCGCTGCTGCACGTGCTGATGCGCCAGGCCGGTGAAGTGATGACCCGCACGCAGATTATTTCGCTGGTGTGGGACATGAACTTCGACTGCGACACCAACGTCGTGGAAGTCTCGATCAGCCGCCTGCGGGGCAAGGTCGATGACCAGAGCGAGGTGAAGTTGATCCACACCATTCGCGGCGTGGGTTACGTGCTGGAGGCGCGCCCATGAGGACCAGCAGCCTGTCGATGCGCCTGGGGTTGACGGTCAGCCTGATGGGCGCCGGCCTCGTCGTGCTGTTGGCGACCCTGGCGTACCTGGCCCTGACCCACGAGCTGGACAAGCTCGCGCGCAAAGGCCTGGAAAACAAAATGGAGCAGTTGGAGCACAGCCTCGGCCAGGGCCTCGACGCCCACGACATCAGCGACCGCCCCCATTCGCTGCTGGACCTGGTGATGGGCCACGACAACATCTACCTGACCATCATCGGCGCACGACCGGATGCGCCGGTGCTGCTGAGTGTCGGTGCCAAACCGCAGCAGCCGCTGTTGTTGGACGTGCCCGCCAGCAACACCCTGGCGTACTTGAACTGGGTCGACGGCCAAGGCAATCGCATCCTCAGCGCCACCCGCCTGATGCCGCTGAGCAGTGGCGAAAACGTGCGTGTGTTGCTGTCGCTGGACCGCTCCGACGATGAAGCGTTACTCAGTGCCTACCTGCGCTCCACGGTGATCGTTCTGCCGATGCTGCTGATCCTGATCGGCATGGGCGCGTGGTGGCTGGTGCAACGCGGGCTCGCGCCGCTGCAGCAGTTCAGCCGCGTGGCGGCCAAGGTCAGCACCCAGGACCTGACCCATCGCCTGGAGCTGGACAACTTGCCCAAGGAGCTGGGCGAATTGGCCCAGGGTATCAACTTCATGCTGCACCGGCTCGATGCCGGCGTGCAGCAACTGTCGCAGTTCTCCGACGACCTCGCCCACGAGCTGCGCGCACCGTTGACCAACCTGATGGGCAAGGCGCAGGTGACCCTGTCCCGTGAACGGCCCTCGGAGGAATACAAGGCCAGCCTGGAATCCTGTACCGAGGAAATGGAGCGCCTGTCGCGGATGGTCTCCGACATGTTGTTCCTGGCTCAGGTCAGCCACCCGGCGGCGCGGGCCGAGTTTGCCCCGGTGTCGTTGGCACAGGAAGCGCAGCGGGTGATGGCGTTGTTCGCCCTCAGCGCCGAGGACAAACACGTCACCCTGAGCCTGCGCGGCGATGCCTGGGTAACGGGGGACCGCCTGATGATCCAGCGCGCCATTTCCAACCTGCTGTCCAATGCCATTCGCCATACCCCGAGTGCCTCCAGCGTATTGCTGCTGGTGGAACGCTACGACCAGAGTGTGTCGCTGTCGGTGGGCAATCCGGGGCGCGGTATCGAAGCCCATCATCTGCCGCACCTGTTCGAGCGCTTTTATCGCGCCGACAGCAGCCGCACCCGGGCCGAAGGCGGCACCGGCCTGGGGCTGGCGATTGTGCAGTCGATCATGCACCTGCATCAGGGGCACGCCGACGTCAGCAGCCAGCCGGGCCGTTTTACGCGGTTCCGCCTGGTGTTTCCTCTTCCTTGCGATGGGCCCACTGATACAACGCCGGCAACACCAGCAAGGTCAGCAACGTAGACGAAATAATCCCGCCGATCACCACCGTCGCCAGCGGCCGCTGCACTTCGGCGCCGGTGCCGGTGGCGAGTGCCATGGGGATAAACCCGAGGGACGCCACCAACGCCGTCATCAGCACCGGACGCAGCCGGGTCAACGCGCCTTCGTTGATCGCCATCGACAACGAACGCCCCTCCTCGCGCAGGTTGCGGATGAAGGCGATCATCACCAGGCCGTTCAGCACCGCCACGCCGGACAAGGCAATAAAGCCGACCCCCGCCGAGATCGACAGCGGAATATCCCGCAGCCACAGCGCCATGATCCCACCGGTCAAGGCGAACGGAATCCCGGTAAACACCAACAAGCCGTCCTTGAGGTTGTTGAACATCATGAACAGCAGCCCGAACACCAGCAGCAACGCCACCGGCACCACGATGCGCAAGCGTTCGGACGCTTCTTTCAATTGTTCGAATTGGCCGCCCCAGGTGGTCCAGTAACCCGCCGGCACCTTCACCTGGGCAATCAACGCCGCCTCGGCTTCCTCCACAAATGAGCCGATATCCCGCCCACGCACGTTGGCACTGACGATCACCAGGCGCTTGCCGTTCTCGCGGCTGATCTGGTTCGGGCCGAGCACCAGGTCCAGGCTGGCGACCTGGGACAAGGCGATAAAACCCAGCTGGCCAGACGCGTTACCCGGCACCGGAACCAACAGCCGTGACAGCCCATCGATATCGGTGCGCAGCGCGTCGGACAAACGCACAACCATGTCAAAACGTCGATCACCTTCGTACAACGTACCGGCCTGGCGCCCGCCGACAGCGACGGCAATGGTGTCCTGCACATCGCCCACATTCAGGCCAAAACGCGCGGCCTTGTCGCGGTCGATATTGATGGTCAGCACCGGCAGGCCGGAGGTTTGTTCAACCTTGACCTCCGAGGCGCCGCTGAGCTTTTGCAGGGTCTCGGCGATTTCACCGGCGGTCTTGTTGAGCACGTCCATATCGTCGCCGAACACCTTCACCGCCACATCGCTGCGCACCCCGGAGATCAGCTCGTTGAAACGTAATTGGATCGGTTGCGACAACTCGTACGCACTGCCCGGCACAATCGCACTGGCGCGCTGGATGTCGGCGATGAGGGTCTCGCGGGACTTGTCCGGATCGGGCCATTGGTCCTTGGGCTTGAGCATCACGTAGCTGTCGGAAATGTTCGGCGGCATCGGGTCGGAGGCAATTTCCGCGGTACCGGTACGCGCGAATACCCGCTCGATTTCCGGCACCTGGGCCATCAAGGTTTTTTCCAGTTGCTGCTGCATCTGCACCGACTGCGTCAGGCTGGTGCCTGGCACACGCAAGGCTTGCTGGGCAAAATCACCTTCGCTGAGGCTGGGAATAAATTCGCTGCCCATGCGGCTGGCGACAACGCCCGAGGCGACAATGGTCAACACGGCCAAGCCGAACACCAGCGGCCGGCGCGCCATCACCCAATCGAGCACCGGCGCATAGACCCGGCGTGCGCTGCGCATGACGAAGTTTTCGTCTTCTTTGACCTTGCCGGTCACAAACAGCGCAATCGCCGCCGGCACGAAGGTCACCGACAGAATCATTGCGCCCAACAAGGCAATCACCACGGTAAACGCCATCGGGTGGAACATCTTCCCGGCCACCCCGGTGAGGGCGAAGATCGGCAGGTACACCACCATGATGATCAGTTGCCCGAAGATCAGCGCCCGCCGCGCTTCCTTGGCGGCGGCGAAGACTTCATGCAGGCGCTCGCTGCGGGTCAGCAGGCGGCCATGACGCTGTTGCGCATGCGCGAGGCGACGAATCGCGTTCTCGACGATCACCACCGCGCCGTCGACGATAATGCCGAAGTCCAGCGCGCCGAGGCTCATCAGGTTGGCGCTGACCTTGTTGGTGAACATGCCGGTAAAGGTGAACAACATCGCCAGCGGAATCACCATCGCGGTGATCAGCGCAGCGCGGATATTACCGAGGAACAGGAACAGCACCGCCACCACCAGCAGCGCACCTTCGAAGAGGTTTTTCTTCACGGTGGCGATGGCTTTTTCGACCAAGTTGGTGCGGTCGTAGACGGTGACCGCGACGACGCCTTCGGGCAGCGAGCGGTTGATCTCTTCAAGTTTTTTCGCCACGGCCTGGGACACGCTGCGGCTGTTTTCGCCAATCAACATGAACACCGTGCCCAGCACCACTTCGCGGCCATTTTCCGTGGCAGCGCCGGTACGCATCTCACGGCCGATGTCGACCTGCGCCACATTGCGCACGCGGATCGGCGTGCCGTCCGAGCTGGTGATGACGATGTTGGCGATGTCATCGATGGACGCCAACTGCCCGGGCGCACGGATCAGTAATTGCTCACCGCTGCGCTCGATGTAGCCCGCGCCCACGTTGGCGTTGTTACGCTCCAGCGCCGTGACCAAGTCATTCAAAGTCAGGTTGTAGGCGGCCAGGCGCTTGGGGTCGGGCGCAATCTGGTATTCCTTGGCAAAGCCGCCGATGGTGTTGATCTCGGCCACACCCGGCACGTTGCGCAGTTGCGGCTTGATGATCCAGTCCTGGATGACCCGCAGATCGGTCGGGGTGTAGGGCGTGCCATCGTCCTTGAGCGCGCCGTCCTTGGCTTCCACGGTCCATAGGAAAATTTCCCCGAGGCCGGTGGAAATAGGCCCCATGGCGGTTTCAATGCCGGCGGGCAATTGCTCGCGCGCCACCTGAAGACGCTCGTTGACCAATTGCCGGGCGAAAAAAAGGTCGGTGCCGTCCTTGAAAATTACCGTCACCTGGGACAAACCGGAGCGCGACAGCGAGCGGGTCTGCTGCATGCCGGGCAAACCGGCCATGGCGGTTTCGATGGGAAAGGTGATGCGCTGCTCGGTTTCCAACGGTGAAAACCCGGCCGCCGCCGAGTTGATCTGCACCTGCACGTTGGTGATGTCGGGCACCGCGTCGATGGGCAACTTCTGATAGCTGGCGATGCCGACACCGGCCATCAACAGCACCGCCAGCAGCACGATGATGCGCTGCTCGATGGCAAATTGGATAAGGCGCTCAAACATGGGAAATCACTCGCAGGATCAATGGGCGTGCTCGGCCGAGCCTTTGCCCAGTTCGGACTTGAGGATGAAGCTGCCAACCGTGGCCACCTGCGCCCCGGCATCGAGGCCCTGGCGCACTTCGACGTAGCCGTTTTCGCTCGCGCCGAGTTCCAGGTGACGGGTGACAAAACCGTGCTCGGTGCGCACGAATACCGAGGGTTTGTCCTCGACGGTCTGGATCGCCTCCTGGGGCACGGTAACCTTGGCCTGGAACGTGTCGGTGGCCAGTTGTACGCTGACAAATAGGCCAGGCCGCCAGGCGTCATCGGGGTTGGGCACACTCACGCGCACAGTGGCGGTGCGTGTCTGCTCGCCGAGCAGGTTGCCGACATAGGCCACGGTGCCGAGCACCTCGGTGCCCATTTCGGTGGAGCTGACGTTGACCGGCTTGCCGACGCGTACCTTGTTCAAGTCCTTGGGAAATACACCAAAGGTCACCCACACCTGGGACAGGTCCGAGAGGGTGAAGGCATTACTGGTCTCGCTCACCACTTCGCCGACGCCCAGGTGTTTTTCCACCACGACGCCGGCGAAGGGCGCACGCAGTTCGTAGCGATTGCCGCCGACCAGTACGGCGCTGCCGCTTAATGCGGTCATCTTTTGGCGGGCGTTGTTCAGGGCGATTTCGGCTTCTTGCAGCGCTTGGCGCGCCAGCAGGTAATCTTGCTCGGCAGAAATCTTGTCCTGCCACAACTGCCGCTCTCGCTGGAAGGTGGTGCGGGCCAGTTCGACGCGCCGCTCACTGGCGGCCAACTCACTGCGTTGATCGGAAATCTGCTGGCTGGCGATCACCGCCAACAGCTCCCCTTTCTTCACCGACTGGCCGAGGTTGACCTTGACCGACTCCACCACGCCCGCCGCACGCGGCACGATGTGGGAGGTACGGTCTTCGTCGAAACGCACTTCTCCCGGCAGCACCAGCAACGTGCTGATAGACCGCGGTTGAGCCTGGGCGACCTGAATGCCGGCGGCCTGAATCTGCTGCTCGGTGAGTTCCAGTTCGCCTTCTTCTTCCTCGGCCTTAGCAAAGCTGCACAGCATCAGGCTCAAGGCGACGGCAAGCGCCACGCCGTGGGTGTTGTTCATAGGGGACTCCAGGAAAAATCAAAACCGGGCGAGGTCGCCGTAAATTCGTTCGATACGCACCCAGGCGTCGGTGGCCTGGGCGGTGGCCGTGAGGTACTGGGTGCGGGCCGCGATCAGGGTGCGCTGGGCGTCGAGCACGTCGAGGAAACTGAACTTGCCCATCTCAAAGCCACGGGTGGCGCTGTCCACCGCCTCTTGCGCGGCGGGCAGGATCTGCTGGTTGAAGGCGCGCACTTCGGTATTCGCGGTTTGCCACAAGTCGAGGGCCTGACGGGTTTCGGTGCGCAGGCGCAGTTCGGCGGCGTTGCGCAGGTCGCGGGCCTGATCGGCGCGGCGCGTGGCCGCCAGCACATTGCCCTGATTGCGGTTGAACAGCGGGATCGGCATCGACACCCCCACCAGGTTCACGCGCTCACGCACGCTGGCGTCGTATTGGCTGCCGATGGACACGTCGAGGTCGGGAATACGCTGGGCTTTTTCCAGGCCGACGCTGGCTTCGTTTTGCAGGATGTTCAGTTCGGCCAGGCGCAGTTCAGCGGTTTGTTCGAGGTGCGCCAACAATTGGGTAGCGGGCGGCAAGGCAGGCGTGGATTGGGTGTGTGTGGCAACGACTTGGAAGTCCGGCACGGCGTTGCCGGTACTCGCGGCAAGGCGGCGATAAGCATCGGTGAGGCCTATCTGAGCGCGGTTCAATTCCAGGCGCATTTCCGACAACTGCACCTGCGCGCGGGTCGCTTCCACCGGCGAGGTTTTGCCAGCGGTGACACGACCGTTGGCGACGGCCAGTCCGCGTTCGGCCACGGCCATGGACCGCTGCGCCAGGTCGAGGCGTTCCTGGGCGCGAAGCGCGCCGTAGTAGTTGTCGATGACTTCGGCGCGCAGGGTGTTGCGGCGCTGTTCCAACGTCAGCGCGGCGGCGTTCTGGGCTAGGGTGGCAACGTCGATGCGCGCACCGCGCTTGCCGCCCAGTTCCAGGGTCTGGCTGAGCTTAACGGTGGTGGTGCGGGAGTTACGACGGGTGTCTTCGGCATCCCAGGAGGCCACCGGATTCGGGATCAACCCCGCCTGCTGGCGGCCGCCCTGTGCAATGTCGATTTCCCATTGCGCGGCCGCCAGGTCAGGGTTGTTGGCAAAGGCGGTTTGCAGGGCCGCATCGAGGGTCAGGGTTTGTGCACCGACCCCTTGTGCCGTCGCCAGAAACACGACGATCGACCACAGAAATGTTCTTGCGCGAATTGGCATAACGAGAGTTCCAGGCCCATGAAATGGCGGATAAATCCAAGCCGGGGCACTGTAGCTTTCGGTACTTATCAGAGCGGTGTGCAGAACATTACAAATCCGTTAGCCAGGATCAGGCATGCACCTCGTCATGTTCGTCATGCGCAAAGCCGGCACCTTCGACCTGGATGGTCGCATGGGAAATATCGAATTTCTCATGCAGCAGTTCCGTCACTTGGACGAGGATTTGTTGTTCCGTGCCGAGCGCCGAATCCGCCACCAGATGGGTGCTCAGCACATTCTTGCCACTGGTGAGCGCCCAGATATGCAGGTCGTGTACATCCTTGACCCCACGCACACCGCGAATAGCCTGCTCCACCTGTTCGATGTCAATGCCGTCCGGCACGCCTTGCAGCAGCACGTTCATGCTTTCCTTGAGCAACGTCCACGTGCGTGGCAACACCCAGAAACCAATGGCCGCGGCGACCAGCGAGTCGACCCAGCCCCAGCCTGTGTACAGGATCACCAGCGCCGCGATGATCACGCCGATGGAACCGAGTATATCGCTCCAGACCTCCAGGTATGCGCCCTTCACATTCAGGCTTTCACCACTGGCGGCGCTCAGCAGGCGCATGGAAATCAGGTTGACGATCAGCCCCAGTACGGCAATCACCAGCATGCCGGTGGACTGTATCTCGGCGGGCGCCTGCAGCCGCTGATACGCCTCGTAGAGAATGTAGAACGCAACGACGAACAACAGCAGCGCATTGAACGCCGCGGCAAGGATTTCGAAACGCGCATAGCCGAAGGTGCGCTTGCGGTCTGCGGCACGCTTGGCCACCTGGATTGCCACCAGGGAAATGCCCAGGGCCAGGGCGTCGGTCATCATGTGCGCGGCATCGGACAACAGCGCCAGGCTGCCGGTGATAAATGCACCGATGACCTCGGCAACCATGAAACTGCCGGTCAGGCCCAGGGCGAGCCATAACAGACGCTCGTGACCGGCGCGTACCTTGGCGTGGTTGTGTCCTGCGCTCATGGAAAATCCTCGTGGTGGTAAATGTTCTCGTGGGCCTTGCCGGCGAGCGGGCTCTTACGCAGGGGCACGAGGATCATAGAGCGATAGGCCGGATCCATCGGCATGGGTTGCAAAATTGTCATCTGCACGCCAAGCCATTGTTACCTTTAAATGCACCAAAAGTGCGCTTGAACGCTCTGGCACAGTTGTATCAGGTATGCTTTTCGAACAGGAAACAAAAAGAAACAATTTTCCCAACCTGTTCGATAAGGAGTCCCGTTTTGGAGTTATCGACTGCCGCGTGGATGGTTCACGACACCCGCCTTATGCTCTGCGTACTGCTGGCCATCGCCAGCATCATTGTGCTGATCAGCGCGACCAAACTGCCGCCCTTCCTGTCGATCCTGATCGGCACCTTCATCGCCGGTGTCGGCGCCGGCTTGCCGCCGGAAGAAGTGGCCAAGGCGTTCAGCAAAGGCGCCGGGGCGATCCTCGGTGAAGCGGGGATCATCATTGCCCTGGGTTCCATGCTCGGCGCGTTGATGGCGGAATCCGGCGCGGCCGACCGCATAGCCACCACCCTGCTAGGACTGGGCAAGGGTAAGTCACTGCCGTGGGTGATGGCGCTGGTGGCCATGGTGATCGGCTTGCCGCTGTTTTTTGAAGTGGGCCTGGTGATGATGGTGCCAATCATCTTTGTGATGGCCAAACGTTCGAACCAGCCGCTGCTGAAAATCGCCATTCCGGCGCTGGCCGGCATGACCACCCTGCACGCCCTGATGCCACCGCATCCGGGGCCGCTGATTGCGGTTGGCGCGTTGCACGCCGACCTGGGCCTGACCATGTTGCTGGGCTTCTGCCTGGCGGTGCCGGCGGTGATCCTCGCTGGCCCGCTCTACGGCAACTGGCTGTCCAAGCGCCTGCATGTGGATGAGCCGGCCGACATCGGCGCGCTGTTCAGCGCACCGCCCAAAGCGCCGCGCCAGCCGAGCTTTGGTGTGTCGTTGCTGATCATTCTGTTGCCGGTGATTCTGATGCTGGGCAGCACCTTGGCCAAGGTCGCGCTGCCGGCCGAAAGCACGGTCGGCCTGACCTTGAAGTTCCTCGGCGAACCGCTGATCGCCCTCGGCCTGGCCGTGATCGCCGCCGTGATCTGCCTGGGCTGGGCCGCCGGCATGCCGCGTGCCGAGGTCGGCAACACTCTGCGCAAAGCCCTCGCCCCCATCGCCGTGTTGCTGTTGACCATCGGCGCCGGCGGCGGCCTCAAGCAAACCCTGCTGGACGCCGGCGTCAGCCAGACCATCAGCAAGGTCGCCGAAGGCGCGCACATGCCGTATCTGCTGCTGGCCTGGTTGATCGCCGTAGCGCTGCGCCAGGCCACCGGCTCGGCCACCGTCGCCACCACCACGACCGCAGGCATCCTCGCGCCGATGATGGCGGGGTTAGCGGCGACGCAAAGCTCGTTGGTGGCCCTGGCGATTGGCGCCGGCTCGGTGTTCTTCTGCCACGTCAACGATGCCGGGTTCTGGATGGTGCGTGAGTACTTTGGCTTGCAGTTGAAGCAGACGATCTGGGTGTGGTCGGTATTGCAGACGATTGTGTCCGTCGTGGGCTTGATCGGTACGTTGCTGATGTGGCACTTCTTGACTTAAAACTAGGCTGCCAAGGTGTGGCGCTTACCAAACAGCCCCACACTCACCACGCCCACCGCCCCCATCACCACGCAGTAAATCACGCAAATCCAGGGGCTGGTCGGCATCAGTGCAATCAACATCAACGGCGTCGTACTTGCCCACAGCGCGTAGGCAATGTTGTAGGTAAAGGAAATCCCCGACACCCGCACCTGCGCCGGAAACAGGCCGACCATCACCGACGGCACCGCGCCCACCACGCCGCAACTCAAGCCTGCGACGGCATACGCCGCGCCCAGCCAGACGCCGCCGTTGATCAAGCTGGCGTACAGAATGCCAATCCCTAACGGCAATAGCAGGCTGTAGACCAGCACCGCGCGCCAGGCGCCGATGCGGTCTACCAGCAGGCCGGCCAGTACGCAGCCGATATTCAGGAACACGATGCCCAAGGCGCTCAAGGCGAAGGTGTGGCTGGGGCTCATGCCGAAGGTTTTTTGCATCATGGTGGGGGTGATGACCACGAGGACGACCACCGCCGAGGTGAGCACGCAGGTGAGGATCATCGCGGGTAGCAGGACGGCGCGGTGGTCGCGAAGCACGGTGCGCAAAGGCAGCTCTGCGGCCGCCTGGCGGCGGGCCTGCATTTCGAGGAACACCGGGGTCTCATTGAGCCAGCGGCGCAGCCACACGCCGATCACGCCGAATACCCCGCCGAGCAGGAAGGGGAAGCGCCAGGCGTAGTCGAGGATTTCGGCCGGGGTGAAGACTTGCGCCAGCAAGGTCGCGGTGAGCGCGCCGAGCAGGTAGCCGAAGGTCAGGCCGGCTTGCAGGAAGCCCAGGGCGTAGCCGCGATGAGGGGCGGGAGCGTGTTCGGCAACGAAGGTCCAGGCGCTGGGCACTTCACCCCCCACTGCTGCGCCTTGCAGCACGCGCAGCGCCAGCAGGATCAGCGGTGCGAAATAACCGATGTGTGCATAGGTGGGCATGATCCCGATCAGCAGGCAGGGCAAGGCCATCATCAGGATGCTCAGGCTGAACACGCGCTTGCGCCCCAGGTGATCGGCAAAGTGCGCCATCAGGATGCCGCCCAGCGGGCGGGCCAGGTAGCCGGTGACGAAGATGCCAAAACTTTGCAGCAGGCGCAGCCACTCGGGCATTTCCGGCGGGAAGAACAGTTGGCTCAAGGTCAGCGCGAAAAACACGAAGATGATGAAATCGTAGATTTCCAGGGCACCGCCCAGGGCGGCCAGGCCCAGGGTTTTGTAGTCGGAGCGGGAAAAACGCTGCGCCTGTAGGGGAAAGGTGGCAGTCATATGAAGGCTCGGCAGACAAACAAAATGGCGTGCAGGTTATGAGGTGAGCAGGATGATGGCAATCACGGCAGATATATTTGTTTTCCTCATGGATCGATGAAGATAACTGCATTCCCATATCAATGGCCGTAGCGGAACATGCCGTAAAACTGCCAACACCATAATAAAGACAAGAGGAAAGACTCGTGGCCGATGCTATCGAAGAAAGCCGCTATGCCCGATTTGCCCTGCGCTGTTCCAACTTCGCCGAACGCTGGTTTCCCGACTCCTGGGTATTTGCCGCGCTCGCCGTGATCATCGTCGCCGTGGCGACCCTGGGCATGGGCGCCGCACCGACCGAAGCCGCCAAGGCTTTTGGCGATGGGTTCTGGAGCCTTATCCCGTTTACCATGCAGATGGCCTTTGTGGTGATTGGTGGTTATGTCGTGGCCAGTTCGCCGCCGGCGGTAAAACTGATAGACCGCCTGGCGCGTATCCCGAAGAACGGCCGCTCCGCCGTGGCCTGGGTGGCGTTGATCTCGATGGTCGCGTCCTTGCTCAACTGGGGCCTGTCCCTGGTGTTTGGCGGTTTGTTGGTGCGGGCGCTGGCGCGTCGTACGGATTTGCGCATGGATTATCGCGCGGCCGGGGCTGCGGCTTACCTGGGGCTTGGCGCGGTGTGGGCGTTGGGGCTGTCGTCGTCGGCCGCACAGTTGCAGGCCAACCCGGCCAGCCTGCCGCCATCGATTCTGTCGATCACCGGGGTGATCCCGTTCACGGACACTATCTTCCTGTGGCAATCCGGCGTGCTGTTGCTGGCGTTGATCGTGGTGTCGCTGATCATCGCCTACGCCACCGCACCCGGCCCGAACAGCGCCCGCGATGCCAAGGCCTGCGGCGTCGACCCGGCGTTCAACCTGCCCAAGCTGCAAGCCCCCACACGTCCAGGTGAATGGCTGGAACACAGCCCGCTGCTGACCATCCTGCTGGCGGTGCTGGCGGCGGGCTGGCTGTTCCATGAGTTCTCGACCAAGCCAGCGATCAGTGCGATCTCGGGGCTGAACACCTATAACTTCCTGTTCATCATGACCGGCGCCCTGCTGCACTGGCGTCCGCGCAGTTTCCTCGACGCGGTGGCACGCGCGGTGCCGACCACCACCGGCGTGCTGATCCAGTTTCCGCTGTACGGCTCCATCGCGGCGCTGATGACCGTGGTCAAGGGTGGCGACGGCCAGACCCTGGCGCACCATATCTCGACCTTCTTCACCTCCATCGCCTCCCACGACACTTATGCACTGCTGATGGGCGTGTACTCGGCGGTACTGGGCTTCTTTATCCCGTCGGGCGGCGGCAAGTGGATTATCGAAGCGCCTTACGTGATGCAAGTGGCCAATGACCTGCAATACCACCTGGGCTGGGCAGTGCAGATCTACAACGCCGCCGAGGCGCTGCCGAACCTGATCAACCCGTTCTATATGCTGCCGTTGCTGGGGGTGCTGGGGTTGAAGGCGCGGGATTTGATCGGGTTTTCCTTCGTGCAGTTGCTGGTGCACACGCCGCTGGTGTTGTTCCTGCTGTGGGCGTTGGGGACGACGTTGAAGTATTTGCCGCCTGTGATGCCCTAAAAGCTCCTTCTGATGTAATGCGTGGGGTTGTCCTACTCCAGACGACGACAACCCCTGACTCCCTCCACCCAAACCTTTGATTAACCTGACTCGGACACCTACTCACTTAACACCCAGGAGATCCGATGACGCCCCTTTCCAAATCACTGGAAACGTTGATCACTGATATTTATCAGGACGACAACGTTTCATTCACTGAATACAGGACCCTGCGAGACGACGCCGATCGCCGCATGGCCTCGGTTATCGAAGAGTTCGGCCTGCATAACAACGTGACCGCCTTCCAGAAATCCATCGACGTGGCCATGCAGCTGTTGCAGACCAGTGTGATCGATGCAAAAAAGGCCAGGCTGACCGATACGGGTGAGGCCATTGTCAAAGATGCGGTGACGGCCCAGGTGGAGTACTTGCGGGCGGGCAGCCAGCTGGCACTGCGCCTGCTGTGACCCTCTGGTTCAAATCACTGTCTTCGTTCCGTCACATTGCGTTGCTACCGTCCTGCGAAATATCTTGCAACATCTCGCCAGGACTCCCGCGCAATGAGTGACGATCACGAAGACCGCCTTTCCCCCGATTCCGTAACGCAACCGTCGGTGGACACCAGCCGTCGGCGTTTCCTCGGGGGCGCGGCGGTGTTGGGGGTCGGCGCGACCTTGAGTGCCTGCGGCAATACCAGCGAGGCACCGGGTAAACCGGTGGCGCGACCGCTCACGCCACAAGAGCTGGACAAGGCGTTGCACGACCAGGTGAAAACCGTGGTGGTGATCTATGCCGAGAACCGCAGTTTCAACAACCTGTTTGCAGATTTCCCTGGTGTGGAGAAACCACTGTCGGCGCTTTCCGCTGCCGATACACAGCAACGCGACCGCGACGGCAGTGTGCTGACCACCCTGCCTCCGGCCTGGGGCGGCGTGTTGCAGGTCGGCCCGCAAACGGTGGACGGGGTGACCTACCCCAGCGAAGTGCAATTCCAGGAAAACCTGCCCAACGCGCCATTTGCCCTCAAGGGCCCGAATGCCGAAGACCTGCCTTTGAGCCTGGTCACGCGTGACCTGTGGCACGTGTTCTATCAGAACCAGATGCAGATCAACGGCGGCAAGAACGACGGTTTTGTCGCCTGGGCAGACTCAGGCGGCCTGGTGATGGGCCATTACGCCCAGAGCCGTTATTCCCTGCGCCTGTGGGACGTGGCCAAGGAGTTTGTACTCTGCGATAACTTCTTCCAGGGCGCGTTTGGTGGCTCGTTCCTCAACCATCAATACCTGATCAGCGCCACCGCGCCGTTTTACCCGAATGCCGCGCAATCGGTAGCCAAGGCGCAGATCGCCACGCTGCAGAGCGATGACCCCACCGACCCGCGTCTCAAGCCGCTGGACAAATCCCCGGCCAGCGCTATGACCGGTCCGCCGCAGTTCGGTCCGAGCGCCCTGACCCCGGATGGTTACGGTGTGAATACCCTGGCCCCGCCCTATTGGCCGACCTGGATCCGCGACCCGGAAAACCCGGATTACGCAAAGGCCGATCTGCCTAACGTGCTGGTGCCGCAAACCCACGAACACATCGGTGACAAGCTGTCGAAAAAGAATGTCGATTGGGCCTGGTACGCCGGTGCGTGGCAAGCGACCCTGGACCAATTCAAGGATTCGGGCGGCATCCCGAAGATTCCGAACTTCCAGTACCACCATCAGCCGTTCAACTACTTCAAGCAGCAGGGCCCGGAAAACCGCGCCGAGCGTGACAAACGCCTGCGCGATGGCGGTTTGGGGGATGAATCGAACACCAACCGGTTCTTTGCCGATGCCGAGGCCGGCAAACTGCCCGCCGTGACCTTCTACAAACCCCAGGGCAACTTGAACATGCACGCGGGCTATGCCGACGTAGCCTCGGGCGACCGTCATATCGCGCGCGCCTTGAAAGTGCTGCAAGAGAGCCCGCAGTGGAAAAACATGGTGGTGGTGGTGACCGTCGATGAAAACGGTGGCTGGTGGGACCACGTCGCGCCGCCCAAGGGCGACCGTTGGGGGCCGGGTACGCGGGTGCCAGCGATCGTGGTGTCACCGTTCGCGCGCAAAGGCACGGTGGACCATACGGTGTACGACACGGCGTCGATTCTGCGGCTGATCACCCGGGTGTTTCAGCTGGAGACCCTGGACGGCCTTAAGCAACGTGATGACGCAATGATCGCCCGCGGCCAGAAACCGATGGGGGACTTAAGCAACGCCTTACAGTTCAACCTGTAGGTTTTCTTATCCAATAGCGACACAGCGGCTGATTTAGCACGCGGTTTCCCTGGTCAGCCGCTACTGTGTGGAGGTGGGCTTTCACCCCGCGCAGACGGGCTTTCGCTGACAAGGAAACAACAATGTTTAAACCGACCAGGTTGTGCTTCACCCTGGCCGCACTGATGGCGAGTGCGGTCGTACAGGCCGATATCGAGGTACCGCTGGGCAGCACTCAGCGCGTAACCCAACTGTTTGCCTTCCCCAACAACTGCAATGTGATCTGCTTTCGGCCATGGACGCTGGAGCAGACTGCCGAGCACTATCTGAACCAGAGCCTGCAACGGGATGGCTACAGCCGGGCGAAAGTCAGCGTCAAGACCCATGACGGGCAGGTATCGGCGACCTTCAGCGGTGTGCCTGACAGTTATGGCCAGCCCCTGACCACGTTGCTCAATACCGCAGACCTGGCCTATCAAGGTGCCAGCAACCTCAACAGCGACGGCAAGTGGGCCTACAACTGGTACTTGTTCCTGCCACTGGGCATGGCCTTGGAAAACCGTAAAAGCATCGAGCTGCTGCATTTCCCGCCGGACTACTCGCTGACTCAAGCCCAGGATTACCTCGAATCGGCCACCACCGACCGCTGGGCCACCCTGCTCACGGATAATGGCATCCCGGCGACCGAAACCCCGGCGTACCAGACCATCATCGATATCGCGCCCATCGCCGCGCCTTCCAATGCGGGCAAGGACTTGGAAAACGTCTACAGCTACTTCACCGATTACCAGACGCGCATGGTTCAAGAACTGAGCCTGCCCGCCAAAGGCGCTTTGCCGATGGTGGCGTTCGGCGCGCCGGTGCGCAGCTGGATCAAACAACAATACGGGCAGAGCGTGGCAGTGCTGGGCCTGGCGCAGATCAGCCCGGCCGCCGGCAAAACCGTCTCGGTGTTGGGCGCCAACCACCCGAGTTACATCTGGTATGCAGCCAGCCCCGACACCTACGACGGCAACGAGCAGAAGGCCGACGAAGCCGGTCTGAAGGTGATGGGCCAGGATCTGAGCGCCGCGTGCTGGCAGGCCGGGATGGGCCAAAAACCGGCGAGTGATGCGAACGTGCTGCTCAAGGCGTGCATAAATACCTGGCAAGTCACGCGCAAGGAGCAAACCTGTGAGTTGTTTTATACCTCGGTGCGCAACCTGTCCCCGGAAGAAGCCAACGCGAAATGTGCCACCCCGGCCATAAAAGCCCAGTTGAAGCAGCTGAAAAGCGCCGCCCCTGCTCCAGCCATCGCAGCCCCGGCACTGTAGCCGGTACACAAATAACCGATTTCTACTGTCAACATTGACAGTAGAAATCGGATCCATGTTGAGCGAGTCTTGAGCCGCACCCATCCGCTGCAAGACTGGTAGTCAGCCACCACCCGCAGGTCGATGCAGCCTGAACCAGGAGAGTTATGAAAACTCAAGCCATGGAAAAGGCTAAAACCACTGCAAGCGAGTGCCTTTACCCCTTCAACTCCACACTGGGAAAGGGCTACCCTTCGACGAAACACTTCGAAGTGGTGCACGCAGTCGATGGCATGGGCGCCGGTATCAAAGCGCAAGTCGCCTTCGATAGTCGCGTCTGCATCGCCAAGATCTCCGGCTATGCCCTCAGTGAACGACGCCTGCATACTTTGCAGTTGTCATCCCGCCTGCACCTCTATGACTGTTGGTTCACTGGCCTGCTCTCTCATTCCTGCGAACCGAACGTGTTTCTCGACCTGCATTACCTGGAGGTCTGGACCCTGCATGAGATCCTCGCCGGCGACCTCCTGACCATGGATTACGCCAGCACCGAAGACGTGCTGTTCCGGCAGTTCGCTTGCCAATGCCGCGAGCTGAACTGCCGAGGCTGGGTCACCGGTCGCGATGAGCCATTGAACGCCGAGGGACAAGCGTTCATGACCCGGTGGCGCGAGCGCAAACGCCCTTAGGCTTCGCCCAGCGGACGCAGGCGATACTGCGGCGGCAACTGCTCGAAACCACTGATGGTGGTGTTCAAGCTCTTCCAACGGCCATCCTTGATGCCGTAGATGCAGCCATGAATCGACAGGCTCTGCCCGCGATGCCAGGCGTTTTGCACAATGCTGGTGTGGCCGACGTTAGCCACTTGCTGGATCACATTCAGCTCGCACATGCGGTCTACGCGCTCTTCTTCGGTAGGCAATTGGGCCAACACGTCGCGGTTTTCGTAGTAAAGGTCACGAATGGTGCGCAGCCAGCCGTCGATCAGGCCGAACTGGCGGTCTTGCATCGAGGCGCGTACGCCGCCGCAGCCGTAGTGGCCGGTGACGAGGATGTGTTTGACCTTGAGCACGTCCACCGCGTACTGGATCACCGACAGGCAGTTGAGGTCGGTGTGCAGCACCACGTTCGCAACGTTACGGTGCACGAACAGATCACCCGGCAGCATGCCGACGATTTCGTTGGCTGGTACGCGGGCATCGGAACAGCCGATCCACAGGTATTCCGGGGTTTGCTGGCGGGCGAGCTTGGCGAAGAATTCGGGATCTTCCTGTTTGATCGCATCCGCCCAGCGTTCGTTGTTATCAAGCAGGTCTTGTAGTTCGTTCATCAGGGAAAGCCTCAGGAATGATGCGCAGTTTTGTGACTGACAACCCCTCGTCCAGGTCACGCCGCACGCAAATTAGCTTGAATCTTTGGGGAGCCGAGCCTGTCCACACACTATAAGCCCCACAGTATGAGGATTGGCCATGACTGAATCACGACGTCCCTACGGCGCTACCCAGCCCGAACCCATTGATGACAACGAAGATCGCATGGGTTCGATGCGCGAGCTGGATTTTGACGATAAGCAACCGACCGCAGAGATCGGCGATGAGATCCCGCGCCGCGAGCGCGAGCACTTGATGCCCGACGAACGGGTGCGAGAGGCCGGGATGACCGGCGCTTCGACGGATGATCATGAATCGACCGACGATGACATGAGCCCCGAAACGCTGATCCATGAAGACGGTGCGCGGGATGCCCAGGAAGCCGGCGAAAGTGAACCGGCCGACTGGGATTTGAGCATCGTGGATGAGGATGAGATTGGCGGCGGGAATGGGTTGGATGAGGCGGAGCTGGCGGATATCGACCCCGTCGACGGCAACCGCTGACATACCGTAGATCCAAATGTGGGAGGGGGCTTGCTCCCGATAGCGGTGGATCAGTCGACACCTGCATTGACTGACAGCCTGCCATCGGGAGCAAGCCCGCTCCCACAGTGGTTTTTGTGACTTAGTCGACCAAGGTGCAGGCCATCACGACCGCATCTTCGCGGCCACCCACGGCGGGGTAGTAGTCGCGCCGACGGCCGATTTCATTGAAGCCATATCGTTCATAAAGACGAAACGCGCCGGTATTGCTGTCGCGCACTTCCAGGAAGCATTCCCGCGCATTGGCGGCATACGCGCGGGACATCAGGTGCTCCAGCAGCGCCAGGCCGAGGCCACGGCCCTGGTTTTCTGGCTTCACGGTGATGTTCAGCAAATGCGCTTCATCCAGGATGATCTGCACCACGCCGTGGCCCACCTGCTGCTCACCTTCGAACATCAGCCAGATCTGGTACTTGCCCAGCCCGTCGAGAAAGATCCCACGGGTCCAGGGGTGGCTGAACGCCGCGTATTCGATTTTCAGCACGGCGTCGAGGTCAGCCTCGGTCATCGGGCGGAAGGATAAAGCCTCACTCATCGGTTGTTTTCCAGCGCGCCATCAGCCGGCGCATGGCTTGCCAGACATCAGCCTTACGCTGTGGCTCTTCCATTAATAATTCCAGGCCCGGCAGGGCCCACACCGTGCCCAGGCTGTCGACCTGCAGCTCGCGGTACCAGGCTTCGGCATTGGCTTCACCGGCAAAGCGCACGGCGGGCAGGCCGATCAGCCACAGGCACACACAGGGTTCGTCTTCCAGGCGTGCCGAGACGAAGCCTTGCACAAAGTCCCGCGCGGCTTCCGGGCCCTGGTCCATGGTGCCACGCACCAGCAGCGGCCAACGTACGGGGTCGCCGACGATTTGCGGGCTGTCGGGCAGGCCGGCGGCGCGCAGCATGTCCTTAAGCAGCATGTAGGCGGGGTCGCGGGTCTGGAAGCGTTCGCCGGTCGGCAACTCCACCAGCAGCAGGCAGCGCCCGGCCCGCAGCAATTGCAGGGCGAAACGCGGCGGCGGCACCACCGGGGCCTTGACCACCGGGGCGGCCTCCTCGACCACCTTGGCCGCCTTGACCACCGGCGAAGGGCGCGGCACTTCGATCTTCGCCCGTTCGACGGCCGGGCGCGATTCCGGAGTGGGTTTGACCACCGCCACCGGTGCAGCCGCCTCCTCCCCCGACGACTCGAACGCCTCATAGGGCTCAGGCGCCTGCAACAGCTCGGGCCGCGACGGCGCGGCAAACGGCAGTTCGGTGCGGGGCAGCCAGTTGACCACCTGCATGGCGGTCAAGTAAGCGCGACGTCGGGACTCGATAAGCACAGCTCGGCCACTTGTGGATAACTAAAGAGCGGGGATTCTACCGCTGTTCGGCAACAATCGCCCACTGCACACTGACCGGCTGTGGATAAATCCCGCGCCCGATGCAGTACAATCGCGACTTTTAATCGCCAACCAGCCGGCCATTCCGATGATCGAACCCAAGCGCGTCTTGCGCGCCCTCGCCGAACACTGGGCCCTGCTTGAGCCACTGTGCGAACACTTCGACCAAGGCACCCTGAGCCTGAGCGAACTGCGCGCGCAATTGGCGGCCCAACAACTGGACAGCACGCCCCAGGACATCACCAGCCTGCTGGACGTGTGGATTCGCCTGGATATCCTGGTGCCTGTCGCCAAGAGCCCGAACCGTTTCGAGCTCAACGCGCAGATCCACGACTTCCTGGCGTATCTTCGCAAGGAGCACCGGCTTGGCCTGTGCCTGGAAATCGAAGCCTACCTGCGCCACCTCGAGCGCCTGGCCGGTTATATCCAGGACGCCTTCGACATCCGTGATGGCCACGACCTGGCCCGCCAGCTGCGCCTGCTCGACATGCGCGTGCGCGACGTGTTGAAAAAACTCGCCAACGACGAACAGGCCCTCGCCGCCGTGGCCGACCGCGCCAAGACCAGCGACCGGCAGATTCCGTTACGCCAGCGTTACGCCGAAGTCCTGGCGACCTGGGACGAATACGTCGAACCGATGATCCAACTGGTGAACGCCGACGGCGCCTTCGAGCAAGGCGTGCGCAAGGTGGAGAACGTGCTGCTGCGCATGCTCACCGAGCAGCAGCGCCTCGGCCACCTGGTGGACGACGACATGCTGCTGCGCACCCACGCGCGCATCCTCGAGATGCAGACCAGCGCCCAGCTGACCCTGCGTCATGCCCGCGAGCTGCTACTGCCGCTGCGCGAAGAAGCGCGCCGGCATAATGCTGTGACCCGTGGCGCGGCGTTGGCCTTGTCGGCCATCCGACGTAAAGGCCTGGACGCGGTGCCACAGGCGGCGATGCCGATGTTTACCCGGCCGCAAAGCACCTTCCTCGGCAGTGCCAGCCAGGTCGAGGCCTATGTGTATGCCCTGGCGAACTTCGAGCCGAAGCCGGCGCGGTTCCCCAAGGCGCACAAATCCCACAAGGGCGACGCCCAGCGGGCACCGCGCACGGTCAAGGAAATGCTCGAGCGCTGCGAAGACGCACTGCCGATGCCGGACCTGATGACCTGGCTGCTGGAGCAGGAACCGGACGGCGCCACCGACGAATTGCTGTACTGGTTCTCGCGCCTCTCGCGCGAAAAGCGCTTCAAGCGCGAACGCCTGGAACGCCGCGATTACCACACACACGAGCACCAGGTCAGCCTGCGCTCATTCGCCCTGCTCCCGGCCAGCACCGACTCCGCCGAGAATTCTGCGAGCACGCCTTATGCATCTTGATCTATCCGAACTGTCCCAGCTGGCACCGATCTTTCGCGAGCTGTTCAAGGGTTACCACGTCAGCCGCCGCGACCCGGAGCTGTACGCACAACTGTCGAATTTCCAGGACCAGTACCGCACGCTGTTCAAGGCCCTGGGCTTTGAGCTGGTGTGCGATACCCGTGGTTTCTACTACTTCGTGCCGGACTCGGCCATCGCCAGTGCGCAGGTGAACAAGACCGCCCAGCGCCTGGCGTTGTTCACCTTCATCATCGTCGAGCATCTGGCCGATCAGGGCCGCGACCCGATTGCCGTGCTGGATGGTGGCAGCCTGGGCCGTGATGAGTTGCCGTCGCTGCTGGAGAAGTACCGCGACCTGTTTATCCAGGCCGAGGTGCAGACCCAGGAAGAACTCGAAGAGAAAATCATGCGCCGTATGACCCAGCTGGGTTTTGCCAGCGAAGACAACGGCATTTATCGCTTCCTGCCGCCCATGCACCGCTTCCTCGATGTGTGCCTGTCGGTGCAACAAGACCGCGACCTCGCAGCCAGCGTGCACAGCGTGTTGCCGCTGCCGGCACCGGTGATCATCGACGAAGACAGCGATGAGAAATTGCTGAAAACCGATGACCCACTCGACTTGAGCGACTTCGCGGATGAAAGCGAAGAAGACGCCCTGGCACGTGCCATTGCCGAAGAACAGGAGACCGACGCATGAGCAAGGAACGCTACGGCATCCGCCGCTTCGCCCTATTGAACACCGCCGGCTACAGCCTGGGCTTGTTCCCGCTGGAAGAACCGCTGTCGGTGTATGGCGCGAACAACCTGGGTAAATCCGCGTCGATCAACGCCTTGCAGTTCCCGATCCTGGCGCGCATGTCAGACATGAGTTTCGGCAAGTACACCCTGGAGCAATCGCGGCGCTTCTACTTCGCGACCGACACCAGCTACATCCTCGTGGAAGTCTCCCTGCCCCACGGTCCGCACGTGATCGGCGTGGTCGGGCGCGGCCCTGGCGGCGGTTTCGGGCACCAGTTCTTTGCCTACGCCGGTAAGCTGGACCTGGCTCACTACCAGAAGAACGACACCTGCCTGCGTCAGAAAGAGCTGTTCACCAACCTGGAACGCGAAGGCCTGAAAGCCTACGAACTCAAGCCGGATGAACTGCGCCGGTTGTTGGTGGGTGGTCATACCTCGATCCCGCTGGACCTGACGCTAATCCCGCTGCGATCCACCAGCGAGCAGAGCCTGAAGACCTTCCGCGCGCTGTTTATCAACCTGCTGCACATGCGCGAAATCACGGCGGCCAAGCTCAAGCAACTGTTTCTGGATGCGTTTGAACACAGCCTGCGTTCTGGCAGCGTGGATTACATCGCGGCGTGCGAAGAAGCCTTCCGCGATGTGCGACGCATGGAGCAGGACTACAACTCGCTGGTAGCGGCCGGCCCGCTGGTTGAAGCGCTGTCCAATGGCGTTCGCCAGCGCGACGTGTTGCGCGGCAAATTGCATCGCCTGTCGCCACTGCTGGATTCGTTGCTGGGCACCTGGTCGGACTACGCCAGTGCGCGCAAAGAAGAGCTGACGATCCAGGCCGAGCACTACCGCAATGAGCAGGATGCGCTGCAGAACGACCAACGTGGCGGCACCCAGGAGCTGATGCGCCTGGAGCGGGAAATCAGCGGGATCCAGCGTTGGTTGGGCGAGCTGTCGGTGCTCAAGCATCGCTTTGCGCTCGTGGATGACGTGAAAGTACTGGAGCAACAGCTGCTGGCGGCCAAGGATGCTCACGATGAATTGGCGGGCGCCCTCGCGCAGTCGCGGCAGTTCAGCGCCGAGGATTTAGACGAGCGTCTGCGCGACCTGGAAAAGCGCTTGAAGTCGGTCAAGCAGCAGCTCGACCACGCCGACAACAACAGCTACGCCAAACTGCGGGAAGAATTCTCACAGCAGGATGTCGAGCGTCTGATGCGCCTGTTCAACAGCTCGTTGTTCAGCCTGCCGTTGGGCGAGCATGGCATCACGCTGGATGAGGACGGCCAGTGGGTCAAATCCCTGGAGCAGATCCTGGATGGCTTCAAGGGCGAGCGTTTTGAAGTGCCGGGGCTGTCCATCGACATCTCGCACATCGAACCACCGGCCTTACAGGCTTTGGCGGATCGCGCTGCGTTGCGCGACCAGAAAGAGCGACTGGAGAAAGAACTCAAGCAGCTGAAAACCCAGCAGGCTGTCGCGTCTGACCGCGCCGCGAGCAAGACCCAGACCGAAGCGCTGTACCAGCAGGTACTTGACGCACAGAAGGCCCTCGAAGACTTCCGCCGCGCACAAACCCTAAGCGCGGAAGAAGGCGAGAAGCTGGAAAACCTGGCGCAGATGGAAGCGGCGCAAGATGAGTTGAAACGCTCCAGCGATGCGTTCACCGAGCGCGTCCAGCAACTGTCGGCCAAGCTGCAACTGGTAGGCCGCCAGATCGGCGATATGGAAGCCAAACAGCGTACGCTGGATGACGCGTTGCGCCGTCGCCAGCTGTTGCCGGCGGACTTGCCGTTCGGCACACCGTTCATGGACCCGGTCGACGACTCCATGGACAACCTGCTGCCGCTGCTCAACGACTATCAGGACAGCTGGCAAGGGTTGCTGCGCGCCGATGGCCAGATCGAGGCGTTGTATGCGCAGGTGCGCCTCAAGGGCGTGGCCAAGTTCGACAGTGAAGATGATGTCGAGCGTCGCCTGCAACTGCTGATCAATGCGTATGCGCATCGCACCGATGAAGCGTTGACGTTGGGCAAGGCACGTCGCGCGGCGGTCACTGACATTGCGCGTACCCTGCGCAATATCCGCAGCGACTACGACAGCCTTGAGCACCAGTTGGCGTTGTTCAACCGCGAGATCAACAAGCGTCAGGTCTCCAACCTGCAGAGCTTCCGGATCGTGTTGGCACCGAACAAGGAAGCGCTCAAGCATATCGACCAGATTATCCACAGTGCCGGTCAATACGAAGAGGGCGAGACCCTGTCGGTGTTCGACCTCAGCCAGAGCGCCGAGCAGGACAACAAGAACGAAGAAGCCAAGGAATACCTCGCGCGCCTGGTGGCTGCCAACCATAACCAGCTGGGCCTCAAGGACCTGTTCGAGCTGGCCTTCGAGATCACCAAGGTGCATGGCCAACCCGTGATCCATACCGACATTGATGGCGCGGCGTCCAACGGCACCACCATGACCATCAAGGCGCTGACCAACATGTACTTGTTGCTGCACTTGATGGACCGCGACCAGGCCGGGCGTGTGCGCTTGCCGTACTACCTCGACGAGGCGGCGGATATCGATGAGAAGAACCAGGCGGCGTTGCTGGAAACCAGCTTGCAGCTGGGCTTTGTGCCGATCCTCGCCAGTGTGAAGCCGCAGGTGTCCGCCCAGGTGGCGATCGACCTGGAAGGCGGTAGCGGGCCAAACGGGATTTATATCGATGAGGCGGATTGGAAGTATATCCGTCGTCATGATGCGGTGAAGGCGACGGTGAATGTGCAGGCGGATGAGCCGGAGTTGGATGAGGTCTGAGTTTTTGCGCTGAAATGCAAAAGGCCCCTGGATGAGAATCCAAGGGCCTTTTTTTGTGTTGTTTGTGCCGGCGCCTTCGCGGGCAAGCCGTTCCCACAGCTAACTGCGTTTATCCTGTAGGAACGCAGTCAAATGTGGGAGCCGGGCTTGCCCGCGATGGCCGCGACTCGGTCTATTTACCGAGTGGAATCTTAGGCGCCCAAGTGAGCCATTCATCTTCGAACTTGTCGAACAGCGGGAAGGTTTGCTGCGGCCGAGCGGCGTTGCCCATGCGCTCGCCGTCTGGGGTGGCGAAGGCGATGCCGCCGGCAACCAGGGTTTCCAGCGATTCGGTGCGTACGGTGGCGCCTTTGAACAGGCCGAAGTCGAGGCCAAAACCGCTGGTGTTCCAGAAGCGGCTGCCACTGCGTACCAAGGGTGCGTACTTGGGCTCGATCAGGACATGGATGAGTACACGGTCCGCCGTTTGGCCCAACTCGTAACCTGTTACTTTGCCGACGGTAACTTCGCGATAGGTGACCGGTACGCCTTCCTTGAGCGAACCGCGGCGTGCGGCGCTGAGTGTCAGGCTCAAGCCAGCTTCCTGGTGGGCGGCTTCAGGAGGCTGGTCCAGCGCGACAAAGCTCTTTTGCGGGCCAGCGTTTTTCGCAGCCGGCTGCACTTCGATGTATTGCCCGGTAACCAGGGTTTCGAGGTTGGAGGTTTTCATCAGGCCCAGCTCAGGCTTGACTACCCAGAACTGGCTGCCGACGCGCGCAATGCGGTCCGCTACCTGGGTGATACGTGCACTGAGCACTACCGACTGCATATCCGCACTGAGGTCGACACTTTCGATCTTGCCCACGTCCAGGCCCTTGAAGCGCACCGGGGTGCCAGGGCGCATGCCATCGGCGCGGTCGACTTTGATAGTGACCAGAGTGCCATGTTGGTTGGCGGCGTCTCGGTCGGCAAACAGACGGAAACGCGGAATGCGTTTTTTCAGCGGTACGTTCGGTTGCGGGGTTTCAAACGCGATACCGCCGGCCATCAAGCTGGCCAGGGATTCACTTTTCACCTGAATGCCACCGGTGAGCCCACCGGTCAGGGTGACACCGCTGGCATTCCAGAAGCGCGTCGAGCCGTTGACCAGATTTTCGTATTCCTTCTCGATGTGAACGCCGATCACCAACTGTTTGTTCTTGCGCGAGAATTGGTAGCTCTGCACCGAGCCGACCTTGACCTGTTTGTAGAGAACCGGGCTGCCGACATCCAGGGAGCCGAGGTTATCGGTAAACAGCACCATGTGCAGGCCCGGTGAACGCAGGTCCAACGGTGGCGCTTTGGCGCGGGCGATGTACTCGCGTTGTGGTGGAGTGCCTTTGTCACCTGGGCGAATGGCGATGTAGTTGCCTTTGACCAAGGCTTCAAGGCCAGTGATGCCGGCCAGGGAGATAGAGGGTTTGACTACCCAGAACTGGGTGTCCTGAACCAGGTAATCCTCGGCCAAGGGGTCGAGTGTCAGTTCGGCATTGGCACTGGAAAGATCCGGGTTGATTTTCAGGGTCTTCAGGCTGCCAACTTGGATGCCCTTGTACATGACCGGAGTACGCCCGGCCTGCAGCCCCTCGAAATCTGCCAGCTGAACCTTCACCTTGATCCCGGCGGCGGCGGCGTCGAAATCTTCGTAGAGCCGGAAAGGCAGGCTTGGATCGGTCGGCGGGCTGTCCTTGCGATTCTCGGGCGTGGCGAAGGCGATGCCACCAGCAACGATGCTGGAGAGCGATTCGCTGCGCACCTTCAACCCGGACAGGTTGGCGTCGATGCTGATGCCACTGGCGTTCCAGAAACGGGTGTGTTTGCGCACCAGGCTGGCGTAGGTCGGTTCGATATAGACCTTGATTTCGACGGTGCTCTGGTCCTCGGAAAGCAGGTAGCTTTTGACTTGCCCAACCTGTATCTGCTTATAGAACACCGGGCTGCCACGGTTGAGCGAGCCAAGACGGTCGGCCTTGACGGTCAGGTGAAGACCGGGCTTGGCGTCGGACAAGGGTGGCTCTTCAGAGAGCGCCTTGAATTTGCGCGAGGGCTCACCGTCGCCTGGACTGGCGGCGATGTAGTTACCCGATACCAGGGTTTCCAGGCCGGTGATGCCGGCAAGGCTGACGCTGGGTTTGACCAACCAGAAGCGGGTATTGGTCTTGAGGTATTGCTCGACGTCCTTGTTCATCTCGATGGTGGCAATCACCCCTCGATTATTACCTTCGTCGTCCAGGGCCAGGGCCTTGACCTTGCCCACCGGCATACCTTTGTAGACCACTTCGGTTTTGTTGACTTGGATACCTTCGCCGCTTTCAAAGCGCACTTGGATATCGATGCCCTGCTGGGAATAGGCACGCCATCCCAGCCAGCCACCAATGATCAGGGCAATCAGGGGCAGCACCCAAATGGCCGACCAATTGGAGGCCGGGCGGGTTTTAGCTTTAGGCAAATCACTCATGGTCGTCGTCCGACTCCGTGTTATCCCAAATCAGTCGGGGATCAAAAGTTACTGCGGCAAGCATCGTCAAGATCACCACACTGGCGAACGCTGCAGCACCGAGATTGGCCTCGACACTGGCAAGTCGTCCAAAATTTACAACGGCCACCAAGATGGCAATCACGAAGATATCCAGCATGGACCAGCGACCGATGAATTCGATAAAGCGGTACATCACAATGCGTTGTTGCGCGGACAGCGGTTGGCGACGCTGCACCGAGAACAGTAGCAGACCTATGCCTACCAACTTGAACGTCGGTACTAGGATGCTGGCGATGAATACGACTGCCGCAATCGGGAACATACCGTGCTGCACCAGTTGGATCACACCGGCCATGATGGTACTGGGATCACCTTGCCCCAAGGAATTGATGGTCATGATGGGCAGCAGGTTAGCCGGGATATACAAAATCGCTGCCGTGACCAGCAACGCCCAGGTGCGTGTGAGGCTGTTGGGACGGCGGGCATGGATCAGCGCACCGCAACGCGTGCAGATCTGCTCATCCGAATCAGCGTCTTGTTTGTTCAATTCATGACATTCGGTACAAATCAGAATGCCTGCATCAATCGCCCGCATGATCGTCCTCTCCTGAGAGCGCTTGCCAGATCTGGTGGGGCGACATCACCACCTCAAGCAACACTTGAACCATTAGTAGGCTGACAAAACAGACCAGGCCCAGTCCGACTGTGATGGAGGCCATGTCGGCGAGTTTTACGATCGCCACCAGCACGCCCATCAAATAGACCTCCAACATCCCCCAATCCTTCATGTGATGGTAGATGCGGTACAGCAGCAGTCCATAGCTGCGGCCGATGTTCCAACGGATGCTGAGCAACACTGCCAACTGGCAGAGCAGCTTGAGCAACGGAATGCCCATGCTGCACAGGAACACCACCACAGCCACGCCTTGCATGCCTGTATCAAAAAGGCCAACAACGCCGCTCCAGACGGTGTCTTCAGAGGACTGCCCGAGTAGATTGAGCTGCATGATGGGTAAAAAGTTCGCGGGGATGTACAGCAACAGTGCCGCAAGTACCAGGGCAAGGCTACGTTCAACGACATTGTGGCGGTGAGCATACAGCTCGTAACCGCAACGGGGGCATTGGGCTTTTTCGCCGAGGGCGAGCACTGGCTTGCGCATCAGCAAGTCGCACTCGTGGCATGCCACCAGGTCGTCCAGTGGTAAATCCGACACCTCAAGGGCATCAACCGGATCGGGCATAGATAGGGCTCGGACTCTAAAAAAGGTTAGGTGCCTATTCTAGTGGTCTAGTTCAGAAATAACTGTGCAAATTTGTCAGGGGATCAAGTGTCGGTTTTGGGTTTTCGACCGCCCAAAACAAAACCCCATCTGCTTTCGCAGATGGGGTTTCGGAATTTAATCTTGACGATGACCTACTCTCACATGGGGAAACCCCACACTACCATCGGCGATGCATCGTTTCACTTCTGAGTTCGGGATGGGATCAGGTGGTTCCAATGCTCTATGGTCGT